>DAOQRN010000050.1:0-1689 GCA_035355675.1 archaeon | reverse complement strand
TCCTTCAAGCATTTCATAGTTTAATATAAAATCAGTAATTAATTTGTCATTAAGACTAAAAATTATTTCTGAAAATAAAATTCCAAAAATTGTTAATGCTGTAAAAGGCAGGAGTGTTAGTGGATTAAATACTATTTTTCCTAAGGTTTCATTTAATACCTTCAAAATCACAAAATTCACCCATATATTAGAACTGATATTATTAGGTAAATCTTATTTATAAAGATATCCGCAAAAAAACTTTTTTTTGATTTTTGATATTTTTTTGTATTTTGTTTTTTATTAGCAAAAAAGTAGCTTTTAAAAGCTTTCCATGGCTAAATTTTCTATTCTGGTGAGTTTAATGGAATTTCCTAAAGAAAAAAGACTGTATTGTAAGAAGTGTAAAAAGCATACAAAACACAAATTAAAAGAATTCAAATCAGGTAAGGGTAGAACTCTTGCTATGGGTAACTTAAGACACGAAAAAAACACTGGACATGGATACATGGGAAGATACAAATATGTTGTTTTTGTTAAAAAACAAAACAAGAAACCAACTTTTATTGCAGAATGTGTTGATTGTAAAGCAAAAATACCTTACTCGTTAGGTAAAAGAATGAAAAAAGTAACTCAAAACTAGTTAATTAGTTAGTTTACGGGTTTACTTTTTTTCTAATTTTTTAGTTTTTTTTATTTTTTTGTTTAGTTTTTTTGTTTTATTGTTTTAATCAATTTTTTTATTAAATTTTTTTTATTTTTTACTCATTATTTTTATTTATTTTTTTGTTATTGTTTTATTTCTAGTTTTGTTCTTTTTGTTATTTTCATTATCTTTTTAACTTCTTTTATTCTTTTTTTGTTATGACTTTTAAGAACTCGGTTCTTTTAACAGTTAAAAAGAATCCTGGAATAGATTACTCTGATCTTCTTTCTCGTATTTCTCTTCAGTATAAGAATCCTTCTAGTGCAAATTCGGCTCTAAATAGAGCAATAAAGAACATGGTTTCTTTTGGTTTAATTAAAAAAGAAGGGACTAAGTTATTTGTTACTGATAAGGGGTCAGCTTCTATTACTATTGAAATGAAAGATAAACTTATCTTGAGGTTAAATGAAGAGATGAAGAAGAGTTTTCCTAATCCCGAAGAAGTAATTCAGTACTTAATTATTTTGCATCAGAGAAGTCTTCAAGATTCTGATGTAATTAATACGGCAAGACAGACAGCAACTTTCACAATTCATGATCTTGAACTTTATAGGAAAAGAATTTTTGAACGTAGAAGGTTTTTAAAAAAAATGAATCTTTTAGTTAAACAAAATATTGAGAATTTAAAAGAACTTGATTTTAATGATTCTCTTGAATTTGTTTTTGATGGTGCTTTTGTATCAAAAGTTGTTGGTTTTTGTGGTAATGATAAATTAGTAATTGAAACTAATGATGAAAATTTGTTATTAAAAGTCCCTGCTCATTGGTTAAAACAAAATATTATAACTGTTGAAAAGGAATCAATTTCTCTAATGTTACAACTTTTAGTATCAGCCCCTTCAATTAAAGCTACTCTTTATTTTTCTGGAGTGAAAGCAATTCTTTTTAGTGGTAAAATAACTTGTTTTGGTTCGTACAAAACTTTAAACAATTTTGTTAATTTTAGTGCAAATATTTCTTCAGATATTAATTTAACAAAACCAGTTTCTCAAATTAATCATACA
>DAOQRN010000049.1:0-1979 GCA_035355675.1 archaeon | reverse complement strand
ATTAGAATTAGTTTTTGGCCAATTTTATTAATTATTGGATTATTTTTGATTTTACTAATTTTAGCCAAGAGAAGAAAAAAAGATGATAATTGGGGAAGTGACAAAATCCTTGTTGAAAATGATATTAGTGATATGAAAGTTAATATGTGGAGCGGAAAGTGGGGTTATAAAAAATAATTAACCAAAATCTATTTCAAAAAATTCACTAAAAAATAATCTTTATAAGACTTGCTTATCAAAAATAAACTATTAAGTTAGTTACAAAGTAACTAACAAAAACGATCAGCCTTGGTCGTCCAGTGGTCTAGGATCTACCCCTGTCACGGGTGGGACCCGGGTTCGAATCCCGGCCAAGGCGTTTAAAAAAAACTATTTCTATCTTATTTATCAATTCTTAAAAAAAACTCTACCTCGCGATAGCGAGCGTAGTGTCCCTCTCGCCTAATGGAATAGGCGTAAGGAACACGGCCAAGGCGTTTTCTTATTTTTTTATTTAATTAATGTTTCAATAATAAAGAAACCTATTCATTTTTATTAAACAAAAACATTCTATTAGTGGTGGTTTTTTTGGCTAAAAAGAGATTAACTAAATCAAGATCAAAAGCTGTTTTTGGTGGAGTACTAGCAGGAATGGCAGATTATTTAGAAACTGAAAGTTTATTTTTAAGAATAACTCCATTTATTGTCACAATTCTAATTTATTTATTATTTGGTTCTGAAGCAATGCTTGGAGTAATTATGGCCATAGTTATTCTTTATGCAGGGTATTGGGTTGCTTTACCAAGTGAAGAAGATTAAATAAAAAGAAAATAAGAATATATAAAAAATAATTAATGAAAATTATTCAACAAAAAATAATTATAAAAAAAATCAAGTTTAAGAAAATAAAAAATTAGTAGAAGTCATAAAAGTTTTTTTCTTTTATGCTTCTATCATTTTCTTTAAATCAATTTTTCTAATTGTTATTTGGAGTTCTCCAGCAGCTTTTCCTTCTAAAAGTTCTCCTGTTAGTGGAGTGAATCCTGTTGAAGAAATTAATACGTTTACTTTTATTTCTAAATCATTTCCATGCTTGTAGAGTTTTCCACTCATCGCATTTACTTCAAATTCTTTTGATTTTTGAGTCATGTTTTCTACTGATCCTTTTCGACCGTGAGAAACCATTTTGAATTCTTTAATTGCTCCTACTGCCCCAACAATGAAACCATTATTTATTTCATTTTGTTTAGCAAATCTTCTAAGACCAATATTTATATCTTCTTCATTCATTAATGTTAAAACCATATCAACCATTTTTTCACCATGACCAATTTTTTAAATTACTTTAAAAATTTTAGTTTAAAATCCCTGTTTTTCATCAATATTTCCTGCCCTTATTCTTCTTGATTCAAGGGTTCTTATTTGTTTTTTGTAATCATCCATATCTCTTTGTATTTCTTCAATTTCTGAAATTAATTGTCTTTCGTATGCTTTATCAGATAAGCCAAGTTTTTTTCTTCTTTCAAGATTTTTTTGTAAACTATCTCTAAGTCGCATTCTTTTTTCATACTCATATCTTAGTTCTGATACTTCATCATTTTCTTTTGCATGTAAATTATAAGCCATCCCACCACCAACCACTATAACTAAAAACCCCAAAAACTGGGCTTATTCATTAATACACTACTTTCTTAGAACTCTTTAAAAATAGGTGTTTTTTTTTAAAAAAAAACAAAAATAGGTCAAAAACAAATAAAATAATCACGCTTAAATATTAGTTAAGTTCTGAATTACTACATGACAAGTTTTCACAAATTAAGTTTTGCTTTTTTATTAATATTTTTGCTTTTTGGATTAGTTTTTGCTCAAAATCAAACTCAAGCACCTGAATGCACTAAAGAGGGAGAAAGTTTCCCAATTTACCCAGGGCATGATTGTTGTGATGGTTTAATTGCAATAAAACCCACTGCTTCACTTAACACAAGTACTGGCGAATGTAC
>DAOQRN010000048.1:0-2418 GCA_035355675.1 archaeon | reverse complement strand
AAGAAAGAAAAGAAAGTTTCGAATTAAAACTAAAAACAGTTGAAAAACAAGAAGAATCTTTATTAAAAAAATTAAATTCGATAAAATCAAAAATTGAAGGCAAAGAAAAAGAAAACGACGAAGAAGATGATGATGACAAAAAAGACAAAAAATCAAGAAAATGAAGTTTATCTTTTTTAGTAAAGAATAATAATAAGTTTTAGCCATTGTATAATGATAAAAATGGCTAAAATCAATTTTTCAAAATACAAAAACAAACAAGTTCTTTTATTGTGTCATGAAAATTCTGATCTTGATTCTATTTCCGCTGCAGTAATACTAAAATTATTATTGTTAAAAAAACGAATAACTAGTCAAATTGGAGTTCCTTCTCATATTAACGAACAAGCTAAACATTTTACAGATAAAGAAAAAATAAAATATATTGTTTCTCCGGATTTAAAAAAATATGATCAAATATTCTTATTAGATTTTAATGATTATGAACAACTTGGAAAATTAAGAGAACAATTTAATTTTTTTCAAAAACAAAAATCTTTTGATGTAGTTTCATTTGATCACCATGTAGTTGAAAAAACAAGTATTGATTCATCAAAAATAGGGGTTAGTAAAAAACACTCAACTACCCAAGTATTACTTGATTTTTTTAAAAAAGATTTTAACAAAAAAATGTTTTTTTATGCATGTATTGGGATGATTGAAGACACGGGCCATTTTATTGTGGGGGATAAAAAATTATTTAGTGATTTTTCTTTCTGTTTAAATAATTCAAATAAAAGTTATAATGAAATTCTTGATTTTACTAAAAATGAAATGGATAAGGGGAAAAGATTAGCTTTTTTAAAAGCTGCAAAGAGAGCAGAGATATTCAACATTAATGATTTTGTAATTGTTTTTAGTAATGTTTCCTTTTTCCAAGGGGCAGTAGCAACAAAATTACTTTCTTTTGGGGCTGATGTATCTTTAGTTTATGGTGAAAATGAAAAAAATGGCGAGTGTATTCTTTCTTGTAGGGCAGATTCTTACTTTAAAGAAAAAAACAATTTTAATTTAGTTGATGATTTACTAATTGAATTGCAAAATAAATTGGGTGGAGAAATTGGTGGGCATTCTGGTGCTGCTATGTGGAAAGGAAAAGCAAGTGAAGAATTTGTAAAAAATAATTGTTTAGAAATTTTAAGAAAAATAACTTCTAAAAAATAACTTTTACATTGTAATCCTTAATTATCATTACGTAAATTAAGGATAGTGCAAAATAATTAATAATTATTCATTTCTTATTCTATTTTAAATCTTTTATGGTTCTAATTATGATGGAGAGTGATTGGATGACTGAGAATAATGTGAATTGTAATTCCGAAAATAAAGAAGTTTTTAAACTTCCTCTAATTGGGGATTTAGCGCCTGAGTTTAATGCAAAAACAACAATGGGGGATATTTCTTTTCCTTCTGATTATAAAGGAAAATGGGTTATTTTATTCAGTCATCCTGCTGATTTTACTCCCGTTTGTACAACTGAATTTATGACTTTTGCTTCAATGCAAGAAGAGTTCAAAAAATTAAATACTGAATTAATTGGATTATCTATTGATAGTATTTATGCACATATTGCTTGGCTTAGAACAATAAAAGAAAAAATTGAGTATAAGGGGATGAAAAATATTGAAGTAAAATTTCCAGTAATCGAAGATATTAGAATGGATGTTGCAAAAAAGTTTGGAATGGTTCAACCTAATGCTTCAAATACTCAAGCAGTTAGAGCAGTTTTTATTATTGATGATAAAGCAAGAGTTAGGGCGATTTTGTATTACCCGCTTTCTGCCGGAAGAAATATGCAAGAAATAAAAAGATTAATAATTGCTTTACAAAAAGCAGATTCTGATAATGTTGCGACTCCAGCTAATTGGCAACCTGGTGAGGATGTAATAATTCCAACTCCTGGTTCTTGTGGTGCTGCAAAAGAAAGAGTAGAATCAAATGAAGAGGGAAAATATTGTTTAGATTGGTTTATGTGTTTTAAAAAAGATAAAAAATAAACAATTTATTTCTTTAATTTATTTTTTAGTTAGTAAATTAAGGGGTTTTTTTAAACTCCTATTTTTTTATTTTAAATAAACTATAGTATTTCCTTTTTTTATTTTTGTTCTTTCAGCGTACTTTAACAAATAGTGGATTGTTGATTTTGGAACATCAGTAATTCTTTCAATATCTCTAATGCTTTGATAATCTTTTCTAAGTTCAATAATTTCTCTTATTTTTTCAAGTGGTAAATCAATTGGTCTTCCTCTTCTTTTCTCAATACTAATGCTTGCACCCTTGTCTTTTATTTTTTTTTGAGTTTTTTTTGGAAGTCGTTTTAAACATGAAGAAGAAAGAGTAATTTTAGTTAAAGGTCTATTATTTAATAACCATTCTATT
>DAOQRN010000047.1:0-2457 GCA_035355675.1 archaeon | reverse complement strand
TTGTTTAAAAAAAAATTTGGATAATTGTGAAATAAAAACTGCTTGTTTGAGGTTAGTTGGTTCAAAAGAATTTGGGACATTCTCTTTTACATACAAATTTGATGAAATAACTTCAAATAAAACCGATTATTTGCAATCCTTGAATCAATTTTTTGAAAATAAGGGTGGAGATTGTGAAGATTTTTCACTACTTTTTAAAGCACAAATGAATTATTTAATTAATTCTTGTGGAAAAGAAAAAATAAAAATTGAGGCATACACTACTACAAAGAATGATAATGAATATTTTGTAAATTATAATAATACTTGGTTTTTATCAAAAGCAAAAGCAAAAAAACTTTTAAGTGAAAATATTTACCCCACAATTGTTTGTGGAAATATGTATGATTTAAGGTCAGAACAAATTAATGGCCATTGTGTTGTTGCATTTTCTTCAAAAAAAATTAGTTCTTCTGATGATTTGAGTTTTTTAGTTGGTGCAGAACTTGTTGAACCACAAAGCGGAGAATATTTAGGAATAGTTCAAGATCCAAATAAAGTTGGTATTGATGCTGATGATTCAATAAATCAAAATTATGCAAATATTTTTTTAATCACTAAAGAAAATTATGATAATGTTATTTTGAATCCTTCATATATTCACACAATAATTACTGATAACGATTTGTATCATTTTTCTTTTTCTTCAAAAGAATGGCAGAGTTTTGAACTATTTGATAAGATTTTAAGACAACAAAAAACTTCTCTTTTTGAAATTAGGAGTAATTAATTTTTTAGAACTAATTTACTTTTTTTGAAAATAGTGTGATACTATTTTTATTTTTTACAAATAATTTAGTTTTTTTTTGAAAAAATTATTGTTTTTTTAATTAAATTAGATTTTTTTAGTAATTTTAGTTTTTTTCCTTTTTGTTAATCCTTTTTAAAACATTCTTGTTAGTTTTTATTTATTAGAAATGAGTTTTGGTGAGTAAAATATGGTTGCTTTTAGTGATGAACAAAAAAAAATTGCTTTACTTTTACTAAATGAACCAAAAACTGAAGAAGAACTAAATAAGCAACTAAATATTCCTTATGATAAATTAACAGTTGAACTAAAAAACATGTTAAAACTTGGTTTAATCTCAAAAGAAGGGTATCCTACAAAATACAAATTAAAACAAGAAATAATTAATGAGGTTCAGAAAAGAAAAAAAATATCTGAAAGTGATGCTTTTAAGTTAAGAATAAGTGCAATAATTGAACTAAAAGCGATTGAAGAGAATTTATTAAAAAAACACTCAAAAAAAATAATGGAAGCAATAAAAAAAGAACAAAATTTTACTATTTACTCAATGAATGAAGCTGAAATTGTTGAAGAAAAAGATAGTGAAATGTTTTCAACATTCATTGAAGTAAATATGTCTCTAAAAGATTTTCCAACTTTAATAAGATTCTTGTTCTACTATGGTCCAACAAGTGTTGAAGTAATAAAACCAACAAAAGTAGAGTTCTCAAACTTTGAATTCCAAGAAGGAGTAATGCAGTTAACTGATATTTTCCAAAAATATGCTAATTATTTAGAAAAAAACATTAACGAAAAAGAAATGGAAAAATTCTACAAACACTTATACGAGTAAAAATAACGCTTTAGTAAAATAAAAGTACTGGTTTGAACACATTAATTTTTTATTGAATTAAGAAAAAAAGCATTTTTTTCTTCTTTTTTCTACAAGAGTCTAACTTTTGATTAGTACAATTATTTTTTTAAAAAAACACCTAAATGACAATTGACGTAAGTGGTTTCTTCTTAAAACGTGAATTTTCCCTTAGAAAATTAGTCAAAACTGGGCTTTTTGGGGGGGAATAGTAAAGTATTTAAACAAACTTGACGAATAATACTTCAACTCGCCTTGCCGTATTTATGTCTTACATAAATGCTAATAGACGGGATGTTTTTTGTAAAATTGAGGTGAAAAACAAATGAAAGGATTGAACATAAAAAGAATAGCTGCTATAGGATTAGGAGCAGCTCTTGTTGGTTCAGCATTAGCACCAGTTGTATCGGCTGCTAACGTAGTACCTACAGGATTAAGTGAATTAGGAAGATCAGATGTAATAACAATGACAGGAGCACCTGCAGTTGATATTGTTGTTGGAGCAAACGCTGCTGTATCTGATGTAGTATGGGCAGGAAATATTGCTGCAAGAGTAGCACAATTAGCTACAAAGCCAGTAACATGCACTGCTGACGCAGGAACTGTTGACTTAACTGTTGGCGGAACTGTAAGTACTAGTGGTGAAGGACAAGTAAAAGAAGTTGCTGTAACAAATTTAGTTAAAGGTGGAGCAATTGACTTTAGTGGAATGAATGTAACAAGTATAAAAATGCCTTCATTAGTTAATAACAACGCTTCAGAATGGAAACTTGATGATGTTACAACTAAAGTTGACGTAGAAGAATCTTTGTCTACTACA
>DAOQRN010000046.1:0-2726 GCA_035355675.1 archaeon | reverse complement strand
TGCTTCTATACTAACATATTTCATTTCTTCTGCTGTTTTTATATCCTCTTTCGCCATTTTTTTACAACCTTCAATTAATAATTTCATTTTTGCTTTTTTATCTAAAGACTTTTTAACAAACCTTTTCTTGTTTTTCATTTCATCACCAATTTATGCTAATTTAAATAATTCTTCATTTTCTATTTTAAAACATTCCGAAAGTACACTGCCAGTGAGTTAGATTTATTTAAAAAAAACCACATTTTCTTAATTTTTGGTAACAACTTGACCAAAAATGGTTAGTTTAAAGCAAAAAAATAGGTTTTTAATAAGATTAACCAAAGATATACTATTATATATGTTTCGTTGATTAGTATATTTGGTGTTTTAAATGAATATTCCTTTGAGTAAAGTCCTAAAAAAGAGAGCACATTTGGAACTTGCTTTGCTTCAGGACGAAGCAATTGATATTGTTTACAATATTGATGATGAAGTGGTTTTCCATGGGGGGACTTGTATTTGGAGATGTTTTCAAGGAAAAAGATTCTCAGAAGACTTAGATCTTTACTCAACTAAAATAACTAAAGAAAAACTAGAAATTGAATCAAAAAAAAGAGGATTAAAATTAATCAAATATAAAGAAACAGAGAATAGTATTTACTCAAAAATAAGTAATGGAGAAAGTGAGGTCTCAATAGAGTTCGCTTTAAGAAAAATTAAAGGAACAATTTGTGATTACGAAAAAGTTGATGGTTCAAAAATATTAATTAACGCTTTAACAAAAAACGAGTTAATACTAGAAAAAGCCAAAGCATTCGCGTCAAGAAAACTAATAAGAGACATTTATGATGTTTTCTTTTTAACAACCAACCAAAATATTGTAGAAATAAAACAAGAACTTTCAACAATAATTAACACTTTTCCTGAACCAGTTGATGAAAAAAATCTAAAAACACTAATATACTCTGGTCCAGCTCCAACATTCAAAGACATGATTACTTCAATAAAAAACAGGGTGAAATAAAATGAAATACATGAAAGAATTTAAAGAAAACTTTCAAAATAAAGAACTTTTTACCACAAGAGATGTTAAATTGTTTTTAAAAAACAAAAAAGCAAACAAAAACTACACTAGTTTATTCTTAAACAATTTAATAAAAAGACAAGAATTGCAAAGAATAAATCATGGAGTTTATTCTTTTAAAAAAGAAATAGACTTTTTAGAAAAAGCATTCTATCCATCTTATCACGCACTACAAGACGCTTTATCTTTACACAAAATTTGGCAACAACAAACAATTCCCATACTAATTACTCCAAGAAAAATAAGGACAGGGGAAAGAACAATTAATAATTCAAAAATACTCTTAAGACATATAAACCGAAAAATGTTTTTCGGATACGATTCAATAAAACAATTTGACACATGGATAAACGTCTCAAATATAGAAAAAACTCTAATAGATTTTGTATACTACAATGAACCCTTAGATAAAGAATCATTAAAAGAACTAATTAAACAAACAAATAAAGAAAAACTTGAAGAATACTTAAAAAAAACAAATAAAACAACTAAAGAAAAAATAAAAAAGATTATCCTAAGAATTAAAAATTAGAAAAATACTTTTAATCTAATCTTTTTACAATGATTCCATTAACATTATTTATTCCAACGAAAATATTTTTTACTAATAGTTTTGGTTCGATTTCTTCTCCTTCTCGTACTTGTTTTATTGTAATCAAATTTCCATCAGGACTATAGATGTGTAGATTTGCTCTAAGTTCATTAGTTGTTCCTAAACTCACAATATCAGAAACTTCAAAATAAACAGTTGATAGTGAATAAGTATCCCCCACTTGCAAGAATGTTTGTTTATCATTAAACATTGAAGCAGTGTACATGTTTGTTTTTTCAGTTAAAACAAAATCAACAGTGTTAGCACTTCCAATTACTCTAAAAAGAGTTTTAATATTTGAACAATTTTTTTGAGGAACTCTAACATCAGTTAAAATAAAGTTTGAAGATATTTCCCCAACACAAAGAGTAATTGGACTTGTATTAACATCTAGGTAATTATAATTAATACAACCAGCATTTTTTGTAAAATTATAGTAAATGTCTTCAATTTGTACTACTCTATCACTAATTTTTATTTGATCCCCTATTTTGTAATTATTAGAAACATTATTAGTATTCATTATTACAGCGTATAATTCACTAGTATCACAATCAGCGCTAACAGATCTAATAATTATTTCTCCCTCTGCAATAGGAACACTAAAACTATCACCCATAGTGTTGTTTGTTGAAAAACCAACCCCAGTACCCATTCTATTAAATTCAGTATTGTAAGTAATTATTTGTTCAAAAAAACTAGAGTCTTCCATATAAGCATTAGAGTACAAGAAAGTATAATCACCAAGTTTGTAAGTAGGAGAACCACAATCCATAGAACAAGTATAAGGAGTTTCCATTCCAGTACAAAATCCATCCCCACAATAAGAAGGTTGCGTACAACCAAATAAGAATAAGATTGAAATTAGTACTAAAATTACGCCTAAAAGTTTATTCACCTAATCACTCCGATATAAATTAGTTGTTTTCAAAGTATTTAAATATTCCTCTAATAGTTTTTTTTATCTTGGGTGTAGTAGGGTTTTGTTGTGATTTTATATATAACTTTTTAGAAAAGAAAATTTTATTTTTTTGTTGCAATAATGTCTATACTTCCTGAATTAGGGACAGG
>DAOQRN010000045.1:0-2931 GCA_035355675.1 archaeon | reverse complement strand
CAAAATCAATTGCAACAGTAAGTCGAAAAAGTGAAACAAAATTCATTGGAGATAATGATAAGTGTAGAGTACAATACAGTTTGAGTTATGACGCTTACTTATTTAATGGTGCTTTTGCTCCACTAAAATTAAGACTTGATGGAAACATTGCAAAAACACCATACTATGATACTAACAAGTTAGTAACAATACACGATGCTAATAACGATGAAGTGTTAGTAGAATTTGTGCATGATTTTTCAAGAGAAGATTTAGATTTACTACCAGTAACTGTATCAATAATGAAAAATTTCCAAAACAAAAACATATTATTTATAAATAATTTAAAAGTACAAGACGATAAAACAATGTTTTTAGAAAAAATAAGACCTGTATCAAAAGCTGTTTGTGTACTTAACGAAGAAGTAGAGGATGTTAATCAATTGATTAGAGAATGTACAAAACTAAGTTGTCCCGGAGACAAAATAATTGGGGACAGTAATGTTTCATGTATTCTTGATGAAAACAAATTCACTATATTTGGTTTAAAGTACTCTGGAGTGATTGAAGAGTGGGAATGTGGAGATAATTGGTGTGATATTGATGAAAATTCTCTAAGTTGCCCTAGTGATTGTAATGAGTTTTGTGGAAACAATATTTGCGGAGTAGGAGAAAACACTACTAATTGTAGTGCTGATTGTAAACCCGCACCAAGTACTGGGTCAAGTGGAGGAACAAGTGGTGGTAGTAGTGGATGGTCAACAAAACCAGTTACTTGTACAACAAACGCTTCTTGTGGAGAGGTAAGTTATGTTGGAGAAAAATACTGTGATGGTTCAGTAGTTTACCAAAAAGCAAAAATACCTACTTGTATAAACCCATCAAGAACTGATTCCAATTGTATTATAGTTGAAAAAGATCTTAACGTAATGGAGTGCTCAAATAGTCAAACTTGTAAAAGTGGAAAATGTATAGAAAACCAAGTGAATTATGATTCAATTGCATGCACAACAACTATTAGTTGTAAAGATAATGAAGAGTGTTTAGATGGTTATTGTAAAGAAATTGTTTGTGCAGAAGGATGGATTTCAAGAGAACATGAGTGTTTTTGTGAAGGAACCCATTGTACAGCAAAATTATTAGAAGATAATGGAGTAGTTGACTCAAATTTATTAAACGAAGAAACAGGGACATTTGATATAATCCCAATTTTGATAGGATTATTTATTTTATTAATTATTATAATAATAATTGCCGCTCTTTTTTGGTTCTTTGTTATTAAGAAAAAGAAAAAAGAAGAAATTCCTACTCAATAAATTTTTTATTTACTTAATTCTCTTTGGAATTGTTCAAAAGTATAGTTTTGTATTCCTCTAACTCTTAATTTTGGAGTATTTTTGTGAAATATTTTTAATCTTTTTTTAAATTTTTCTCTCATTTCTGGTGTTACTTCTTTTACTGTACCAGAGAAAGGACTTGCTTCGTATAGTTTTTTATTTAGTCTGAATAGTACTTTGCTTTCATTTACTGGGTACTCTCTTATTATTCTTGCACTGATTCCTTTTTCTCTTAAAGCTACTACTAGGGCTTTTGATAATTGGTGACAGCCATAAGCAGGTATTTTCATTTTACTAAATTTTACTTTAATTTCTTTATCCTTAATTATTTGTGCCCCACTCTTGTTGTACTCTTTTGCTCTCACTTCGTTCCTACTATCATTAATATCAGCGAGTTTTTTGTTTAACTCCGCCATTATTATTCTAACTCCATCAATTGTTGGAGGAATGCTTTTAGTGAATCTTCTCACACCCAGTCTTTCTCTAAAAGAAAGTTTTGGATTTAAATTAGTTCTTTTTGGTTTTACCCTTGATGGATTTACTCTTTGTGGCATGAACATATTGTATTCTTTTGGGGTTAAAAAGAATAACTCTTATTAAAAAAATAAGAGAGAATAAATTTTTGTACTAACTCTCTTTATATTATACTTTTTTTATTTATTAAATATGGTTTCAGTTCATTCCAAGGTTTGGGGTAGTGAAGTTTGGTTCGCAAATAATTCTCTTTATTGTGGGAAGATATTAAATTTTAATAAAGGACACCAATCAAGTCTTCATTTTCATAAAATAAAGGATGAGACTTTTTATTTGCTTAGTGGGAAAATTGATTTTCAAATCGGAAAAAAAAACTTTTCCACTTTCTACCAGAGAATCAATTAGGATAAAACCAGGCGTGGTTCATCGCTTCTTTGCAATAAGCGATGCTCAAATAGTAGAGGTTAGTACAATAATCAGTTTTATATATTTCTTAATTCTAATTATTGTTTAATGGTTAAAACAAAAAGCATTCTTGCTCAGTCTTTTCTTAGTTCGCGTAAAAGAAAGTGATTTATGCGAAAAAACTTAGTGAGGTTTGGTCAAAAAGACCGGTTCTTTTTGGGAGAACCATGATTGTTCAAGGAGTTAGTACGGTTTTGGAAAATGGAAGAAGGATAGGAAAGATTGCACTTTATTTTAACAAAAAACAAATTAGTAAAGTGGAGAGACAATTTGGATTAGTTTATTTTCCAACTCCTAATCATTCTAGTGCTTTTAGACAGGCTAGTAAAAATATTGGTTATTTGGGTTATGAGATTTGTTATCAAGGAACTGTGGGTTCTATTATAGTTGGCCAAAAAGAGAACAAGTTGAGAATTTATACTTTTTCTCCTCATTTTAATGTTGGACCAAAAAATAGAGGGGGAGTGACTCCGGTTCTTGCAAAAAAATACAAGGGTTGGAGAAATAATTTGTTAAGAGAATTATTTAAACTTGCTCAAAGCGAAGGAGTAACTAGTATTAGTAATCTCTCTATTAGTCCTAATTCATTTACTGGGAAAATGAGGAAAACTATTGCTAAAAGGCAAGAAGATTTTAGAAAAATCGCAGAAGAACACGGATATAAACTAGTTATCTA
>DAOQRN010000044.1:0-2943 GCA_035355675.1 archaeon | reverse complement strand
TCCTATTGCTATTGCTAAGTGTTCTATTATTGTGTGCACTGGTTTTTCTTTATTGTACTTTGCTATTTTATAACTAAGAATGGTTAGTAAAAATAATCCATAAAAAATATTAACAATTATTGCTGTTCTTAACCCAAACAAAAATATTGGAATCAAAAAACTTAACCCAAAAATTAGTTTTGTAAAAAATGTGGCAAGAGCAATTTTAAGTAAACTTGATTTTGAGTTTTTCTTATTTGACTCTGCTGATATGTGCATTCCTAGTGAATCACTTAATCCATCAGCAACAGAAATTGTAATAATTCCTCCAATAACAACCATTACAGAGTTTGTAGCAGAATCAAGTCCTATCATTAATCCTAATGTAGTAATTATTGCTGAAGTTAAACCAAAACTTAAACCTGCTTTAATTGAAGAGTCCATTTAGTGGAAATTAGGTTTTTGTTCTTTAAATACTTTATTTATTAATTTAAATTATTGTAAATTTGTAATATTTCTTTTGAAATGTCAGTAATACTCTTGATATTTGTTTGATTGTTATTAAAATTTTTACTAGTTCTAATTAATGGTATTCTCATGTCAGTTGGAGTACATTTGTAGTGGTTGTATTCATTATTTTCATAAACACTCATTCCATGATCTGCATAAATATAAATTAAGGTTTTCTCAAATAAATTTTCTTGATTAAGGTAATTGACTAATTTTAGTATTGCTTCATCAGATTCCATAATTGCTCCAAAATATTCTTTACTGTTTGGTCCATATTTGTGTCCTAAGTGATCAATGTTTGGTAATAAAATAAGTGATAGGGTTGGTTTTTTTTCATTAAATAATTCAATAAACTTTATCATTACTTGAGTGTTACTTTTCTCTTGCCCTCTATAATCGGTGTCTCCTATATAATAACTAACTCCTCTTTCAAGTCCTTTAATTCTTCCACCTTTTCCATCAATAATTGCGGTTTTGTAATTATTGTCTTCAAATATTTCAAAAATTGTTTTTGCTTCAACTATATCTCCTTCATAAGAATAGTTATGGTCTTCTGGTAATTTGCCTGTTACTAATGAAGCGTGCGCATTTGGAGTATTTGAAGGACACACAGTGTTAATATCAATAAATAATGCATTTTCTTCTTTTACTAAATAATCAATTATTGGGGTGTTTGCATCAACTAACGAGTCAAATCCTGTTCCGTCAAGTGTAATTAAAATAATGTATTCTGGTAAAATCTCTTTTTCAGTTTGGGTTGAAATGCAACCAAAATTAAGAAATAGTATTAAACTTATAATAAAAAGTTTACTAATGCTATTATTTTCCATACTCATTAAATATTTTTGTTGCTTATATTTGTTACTATATTTATTGTTTTATTTTTTTAGAAGTATTTTTTTAATTTATTTCTTTTTCTTTCTTCTTTGTAATCTTTAAAAGTGTACTCTCCTGGTTTAATAAAAGCAAATCTTTTTAGTTTCATTTGTTCTCGCACTTGTTCTTTTCTAACAGGATCAACTTTGTACACTCTTGCTCGATAAAATGGATCAGCTTCATATAGTTGACCATTTCTTCTAAACCAAAGACTTGTATGAACTACTCCTGGTGAAAGTACTTCTCTAAAAATTCTTGGTTTAAATCCAAGTGCTTTCATCGAATAATACAAAACCATTGATTGTTGATAACAACCCCAAATCGCTTGCCCTCTTCTAAAAGGTACTGAAATTTTTCCCTCTCTAATAAATTTATCAATATTTTTTGCAGGGTATGCTTTTTTTGCTTCTTCAAAACCAATTTTTGAATCAGGGGCAGGAACCACTAAACTATTTATTTGTTTCATTAATTTAGTAACCCCTAAAAGAGTGGGTCTTCTTTTTGAAACAAAACCTTTTACTATTGGACTATTTGGAGAATTCTTTATTGGTTTTGGATAAATACTGCTTCTTGCCATAATTAATTAGAGTGGTAGGTTGTTTATATTCTTAATTGAATAATTTTTGTTTTTTTCTTTATTGGAGAATTTTTAAACTTTTATACTCTCTATTTTACTATGGTTGAAGCTAATTTTAGAGAAATTGAAACCAAGTGGCAAAAAAAGTGGGAAGAAGAAAATACTTTTTTTACTCCTAATGATTCTACTAAAGAAAATTTTTATGTTCTTGAAATGTTTCCTTATCCATCAGGGGCAGGACTCCACATGGGTCATGCACTAAATTACACTATTGGTGATATTCAATCAAGATTTAGAAGAATGAATGGGTATAATGTTCTTTACCCGATGGGTTATGATGCTTTAGGGTTACCCGCAGAAAATGCTGCAATTAAAGCAGGAAAACACCCTCATGATTATACAAAAGAATCAATTGGAAATTTTATTACCCAACAAAAAGCACTAGGGTTGAGTTATGATTGGTCAAAATTAGTAAAAACTTGTGTTCCTGAATATTATGGTTGGAATCAATATTTTTTCTTAAAATTTTTAGAAAAAGGACTTGTATATAGAAAAAAATCGGCAGTAAATTGGTGCTCAAAATGCAATACTGTTCTTGCAAACGAACAAGTCCATAGTGGGAAATGTTGGAGACACGAAGACACTGAGGTTGAAATAAAACACTTAGAACAATGGTTCATAAAAACCACTGATTATGCAGAAGAATTAAACGAAATGATTGATGGACTAAACTGGCCTAATCGAATAAAAGCAATGCAAACAAATTGGATAGGAAAAAGTTTTGGGACTGAAATAAATTTTACAATAAATGATAAAGTTTGGCCAATTTTTACTACAAGACCTGATACTATTTTTGGAGTAACTTTTGTTGTAATATCAGCACAACACTCAAAATTATTTGAAATAGTTACGCCTGGACAAAAAAGTGCGGTTGAAGAATTCTTAAAAAAATTAAAATCTGTTTCAGAAAAAGAAATGGAGAGTATGGATAAAGAAGGAGT
>DAOQRN010000043.1:0-3038 GCA_035355675.1 archaeon | reverse complement strand
AAAGGAGAACAAAAACACTTAATTTTAGAAGAATCAGATTTTAAATACAAAGAACTACTTAAAGCACTAAAAGAATTTGATTGTAAAGGAATAATTGTTTGTGAATCCCCAAATATAGAAAATGATGCACTACTGTTAAAAAAAACTTTTGAAAAAATCTAAATAACTTTTATTTTTTTAAATAAGTATTATGTTTTGTTTTAAATTATTATATTTTTTTAAAATATTTTTTGTGTTGCATTAAAGCAACACATAAAAATTAGTTTAATTTGAATTTACTTTTTTTCTTCAACTTTAATACAACCAACAGGGCAAGCATTTGCAGCATCTTGATTTGCTCCTGCATTTTCAACTTCTTTTACAAATAATTCCCCTTCTTGTTTTGATCCAACAAGTTCAGCTTTGTCTCCTTTAAGCACCCAATCACTTGGTGCAATAGCAGCGCATGCTCCGCAACCAATACAATCCGCTTGTTTTTGTGTTATTCTAAAAGCCATTTTTAAATCACCTTGTAAAAAATAATTCTTACTTATACTAAATAAAGGTTTCGTTTTAGTGAAAATTTTATTTTTTTGTTTATTTTTATTTTATTTTTAATTATTCTTTATCTTTACTAATTTCTTTCGCCATGATTGTTGCTAAAAAATAATGCCACAATGCATTTACTGTTGCAGCAAGTGGGGTGAGTAATTCAGGTTCACTTATTTTACTACTACTTTGCATAATTATTGTAGCAGGGTTTAATACAAAATTAACAAAATTAGCAAATAATTGATACGGAATAATTCCAATAATTAAGTATTGATAAACTTGTGCAATAAAAAATATTAAAAAAAACCATTGTAGTTTTTTCCAACTTGGTTTAAAAAAATCGAAAATCTTCATAATCTCACTTCAAACCTTTTTTTGTTTTAATTTCTTTTTACACTAAATCTCAAGTTTCACTTCATTTTTTTTATTGTTATAATTTTTTTATAATTTTTTTTTACCCTTCATTAACAAAACATCTTATTCCGCCAAAATTTTCTCTATTAGCATTTAAAGAAACTGGTGTGCTATATACATTTACTCCTTCTTTCTTTAATAATTCAATTGTTTTTTTAGCATTCTTATCCATTATAATTTCTTTATTACCTAAGTTCAAAAAATTTGCTGGATAAAAATATTTTTCTTGTTCAGGAATTAAAATTATTTTAAATCCTCTTATGTCTTCTAATTTTGATTGATTTCTTGCATAATAAGAATTATCCATTAACAAAATATTTGTTCCTTTAATATGATTTACAAATACATCAATGTGGTGGAAAAATTCTCCTGGAGAAGAGTGTCCATTTTTGTATCCTCTTGGTCGGTAAAAATCTCCTGGTAACTCATGAACATTATACCCTCTTCTTCTAAGCATCTCAATTTCTTCTCCTAGTTCTCTTAATTTTCTTGGGTCAGTGATTTTTTCAGTTGGAGAAGAATTAGAAACTAAAATGGTTGGTTTTCCATTAATTATTCCACAATTAATTAATCTTCCCCCATCTGCAAAAAATCTTTTCTCTTTTTTTGTTTTATAAGCTAAATCTTCAACTTTAATTCTATTAAGTACCCGTCTACCAACATTAGAATAAGCATCCCTCATCCAAAATTGTCCATATGGGCTATTTGGAGAAAAATTAACTACTCTTAATTTTCCACCCTTAACTTTTTTTAGTGCATTAACTAACTTTTTTTCTTCAGGAGCAAGATTTTTACTAACTGATAAAATAACACTTCTTCCTTGTCTTAATAATTGTCTTAAAACAAGTGCTCGTTCTTGATTAATTCTTGATTCAATGTGGGTTCGTTTAAGTAATGGAACAACTTTAACAAAAGAAGATACAAAAGGTTTTGTATTTTTAGTTACCTTTTTTTGTCCAAAATTTCTTTGATTCATATAAATATTAGTGATTTAGGTTGAATAAAAAGTATTGGTTTTTTTAAAAACAAAAAATTACAAAAAGTGAAGCCAATCGGCCGATACCCCAGCCGGCGTGGTGCATATTTTTGCTTGATGCAAAAGTATTGGTTTAACTATAATTAAAAAAAATAAAAGAATTACAAAAAGTGAAGGCAACATTTGGCAGGCTCCACCGCAAAGGGCAGGGCCAAACCATTCCCATAGAGACTTAACTTCCGGGTTCGGAATGGGTCCGGGTGTTTCTCTCCTAGTATGGTCGCCTTCAAACATATTTGGTTACTGCAAAGTTTAAAAAGGTTGGTTTTTTGAAGAAGTTTAGTGTTTTTTATTTTTTTAGTGGTCTAACAATTACAGTTATGTTTCCGTTTGCAAGTCTTTGAATAGTAACTCTGTTTTTTGTAACAGGATCAAATTCGTGTTCAGATATTGCTGAAATTTTATGGTAATTATTTTCGATTCCTTTTTTTGGATTTTTGGAAATTCCAATAAGTTCCTCTCTTGAAGAACTTTTCACTAAACCAATATTGTGTTTATTAACTAAGTCTTGAATTATTGTTTTAGCAAAACTCTTTGATAAAATTCCTTCTCTAACATATTCTTCAAGTGCTTTTGAAATTTGTGGGATGTTTATACTTCTGTAGACAGATCTTTTAACATTATATTTAGCACTTTTTAGTGGATTAAATTTTGGGTTATTCATTCTTTCTCTTACATTTGTTCTCTCTACTTTCATATCTTCTTTGTAAGAATCTCTAAGTAACCAACCTGATTTTCTTTTTTGAGGATTAGGCCTTTGTAAAGGAGTAGGCATTATTTCACTTCCAAAAAATATTTTTTTGCCAACCAAAAAGATTGGCAAAAATTAATTACAATTTATTATTTATTTTTTTATTCTTTTTTTCCTTCGGCCGCTCACTCAGCCGGCGCGTGGGCACTACCTGCGCTGTCGCTTGGTAGAGCTTTATTTATTTTTTTTATTTTATTCTTTTTTTCCTTTCTTTGCTTTCTTGTTTCTTTTAGTAACCATTTCTTCAACGATTTTTAATCCTTGTCTTAAGTGTGATTCTTTTTTTGCACCTGCACAAATCATTTT
>DAOQRN010000042.1:0-3651 GCA_035355675.1 archaeon | reverse complement strand
ATCCTGTAGCTTAGTGCTTTCAACGGTTCAAATCCGTTCCCCTGCATTGAGTTTTTTTTCTGCGAAAAAACACTCGGTAAAAAAGGCATTGCCAGCAAGCTGGCGAGAATAATTTAAGTTTATGAGTTGATAAGATATGGCAAAAAAATTAGAAACAATAAAGCTCGTTGCGAGTTTAGAAAAAGCAGCTAGAAAAACAAAAAAAGCAATTTGGTCAGACTTAGCTGAAAAATTAATGAGTAGAAGAAGAGCAAAAAAACAAATAAATTTAGACAAATTAAGTGCGCTAGCAAAACAATTCAAAGGAAAAACACTAGTTGTTCCTGGAAAAGTACTAGCTAAAGGAGAATTAACCGAGAAAGTAACAATTGTTGCAATTAGTGCTTCAGAAAGTGCTAAAGAAAAAATAGCTAAAAGTGGAAAATATATTCCATTAATTGAGCTGGCAAATAATGCAACAAAAGCAAAAACAAATGAATTAATAATAGTAAATTAATTTTAAAAAAATGAGTTGATTGATATGATTGTTGACGGAAAAAATTTAATCGCAGGAAGACTAGCAAGTAAAGTTGCAAAAGCTGCTGTGAAAGGAGAAAAAGTAATAGTAATTAATGCAGAAGAAGTAGTAATTGTGGGAAACAAAGAATCAACTCTTGAAAAATTTTATACAAGAACACACGCAAGTGTATTATCAAATCCACACTACGGGCCAAAATATGACAGAATTCCAAGTAAAATCTTAAGAAGAATGGTAAAAGGAATGCTACCAAATGGACCAAGAGCAAGAGAAAGAATCATAAAACTAGTTACAATCTACAACGCAACACCAAAATTAATGCCAAAAGAAGATGTTATTACTTTTAAAGAAATAGAATTTGATGGACACAAAAATCACATCACACTAAAAGAACTAGGAACACTACTTGGAGCAAAGTGGTAAGGTAAAGAGGGATAATTATGGCTGCAAAAAAAGGAAATGTAATTAAAGCAAAAAAGAAAACAGCAGTTGCAAGAACTGTTATTAGAAAAGGAACTGGAAAAATAAAAATCAATCACTTAAGTTTAGATGCTTACGCAAAAGGATATATTAAAGACATAATACTTGAACCAATAAAATTAGCTGGAGAAGATCTAAAAGAATATGATATTATTGTAGAAGTACACGGATCAGGGTACATGAGTCAAGCAATGGCTGTAAGAAGTTGTATCGCAAAAGCTATTGTTAAAGCAAAAGGAAAAAAATACAAAGATTTATACTTAGCATATGATAGAGCAATGCTAGTTGATGATGTAAGAAAAGTAGAATCAAAGAAACCACTTGGAAGAAAATCAAGAAAGAAAAAACAACATAGTAAAAGATAAAAGAAGGAAAACCAAAGGAAAGGTGAATATCATGATAGTACCAGTAAGATGTTTTTCATGCGGAAAAGTAGTAGCAGGAGCATACCAAGAATTCAAAGAAAGAGTAGAAAAAGGAGAAAACGCAGGAAAAGTACTAGATGATTTAAAAATAAAAAAATACTGTTGTAGAAAAACACTCTTAACAAGTGTTGACATGATAGAAGAAGTAGTAAAATACACAAAATAAAAAAATGAAGATTTAAAGAGGGATTTTGATGAGTGCTGAAAATTTTGTAAGAGAAAAAGAAGAAGTAAGAGAAAACTTTGATGATACTGACACAGAATTCTACAAAGGAAAAGACTTACTTACTGATATTGAAACTTACTTAAAAAGCGGAATCCATATTGGGACAAAATTCAAAACAGGAGAAATGAGAAGATACGTGTTCAAAAAAAGAAGAGACGGACTAATGGTATTTAATATTGAAATAATTGACAAAAGAATAAGAATGGTTGCAAAAATGCTTGCAAAATACGAAGGAAAAGATATTGCAATTGTATCAAAAAAATTATATGGTCAACAAGCAGCAAAAAAATTCGCTGCCCTTACTGGAGCAAAAGCATACACAGGAAGATTCATTCCAGGAACATTCACAAACCCTGAAGCAAGAAACTTTCAAGAACCAAAAATACTAATAGTAATGGATCCAATAACTGACTTTCAAGCAATAAAAGAAGCATACAAAATACATTTACCAATAATAGCACTAGTGGGAACTGATAGTCCACTAGCAAAAGTAGATCTTGCAATACCAACAAACAATAAAGGAAGAAAAGCAATCGCACTAGTATTCTACTTATTAACAAGAGAATTATTAATAGCAAGAAACGAAATTACAAAAGAAGCTTATAAAACAGAAATTACTGATTTTGAACAAGAAATAGAAAAAAAAGAAGAAGAAAGACCAAGAAGACGATTTGATAATAACAGAAGAAGACCAAGAAGAAGCTTCTAAAAAACACAAAAAATACCTAAAAAAATAACTAGTAAAAACAACAATACCACAATTACTTAATTCACAACCCTAATTAAAATAGCCAAAAACGATTAAATAAGGCACTTTATTTTAAAAAAAAACACACCCTAATTCTATTATTAACTGTAAATAGTAAATTTATATACTTGTTTGTTGTATATTTATATAGTAATAAACGAATTTTGGGGATAAAAAATGACTTCTGAAGGAACACACAATTTACTTGAAAAACTAGGATTAACTGAATATGAAGCAAAAACCCTTGAAACACTTTTTAAATTAAAAGAAGCAGAAGCACCAACTATTTCAAGAAGTGCACAAGTACCAAAAACTAGAGTATATGATGTACTTGAAAAATTAATTCAAAAAAATTTAATAATAGAAATAAACGGAAGACCAAAACTTTATCGAGCTATTGAAGCACAAAAAGCAATTGATAGTCTTGTAATTGGAAAAAAAGAACAAATAAATCAACTAGAAAAAGAAGCACTCAAACTAAAAGAAACACTTATTGTTGGACAAGAAAGGGAAGAGAGTGGAGAAAAAGTAATGAAAGTGAAAGATAAACAAGATTTTGAAAGAATATTAGGCCAAGAATTATTAAAAGCAAATAAATCAATTCAAGGACTTACTGAAATAACTGATACTCACGACATTATTCAAGACGCATTAAAAAGAGCAAAAGATAAAGATGTTACAATAAAATTACTTAACACAACCCCTGCAAAAAAACTTAAAGATGTAGCAGAAGTAAAACACATAAACCATGGAATGAATGCTTTTATTATTGATAACAAAAAAGTTGTTCTCGCTATTTCTGATTTTAAAAAAGAAAAACCAGAATACCACTTCACTATTTTAAACGAACACCAACCAATGGTAACAACCCTTCAACACTACTTTGAAAAAAACTGGAAAGACGCAAAAAACTACTAAACTTAACCAACAAAAAAACATTTGAATTAGCTTTATATACTTTTGAAAATACTTTATTATTATGGGATTAAATAAAAATAAACTTCTTTTAATTTGCGGAGCAATAATAGTTCTTTTAGTAATTTTTATTCTTTTATTCCAAACAACTACAATAAGCCAAAACTTTTCTTTCTCTAATTTTGAAATGACAAAAACTATCTTAATAAACGGAGAAAACCGAATTGAAACTTATACTTTTGATACTGAAAATCCACTAATTGCTTATTTAATTGTTCCAAAAACAATTGCTACGGATATTTCTCAACTAACAATAAGTGGAGATTATTCAACAACAATA
>DAOQRN010000041.1:0-3675 GCA_035355675.1 archaeon | reverse complement strand
CTCTTCTTGCTTTGTCTTTTATAAAATCAGTGAACTGTTTTTCTCCCACTCTTTGAATTACTGAATCAAGTTTTGTCATTATTTCTTTTTGTTTGTAACTCTCCATCCCGACCCAAGATTTTGTCATCACAATACTTTCAAATAAATTTAATTATTCTCTTATTCCCGGAATAAGTTTGTATTATCCCGTGTTTTATTATTGGAGAAAATCTACCCGTACCCATTACTTCAATTGGCATTCTTGATTCATACTTTGTTCCTTGAGCAGGGTGTAAGTATTTTTTTAGGGGAGAATTTTTTCCAAGTTGTGATTTAATAACTAATCTTCCTGATCCTCCTCTGAATTGATCATAAGGAGATACTGTGTTTGGTCTAATTGTCGGTTTACTTTTTTGAGCATCATTTTGAGTTTTTGCTTTTTGTTGAGCAATTAGTTTTAATCTTCTTTCCTTCATTGCCCCTACTTTTTGTACTGTTTCTGAACCAAAATAAGCAGAACCAATAGTAGGTAATTTTACTATTTTAGGAACTCTTTTTCTTTGAGCAGCATGTTTTACAGAATTAACTTTGTGTAAACTTTTTGGTCTTAGAGGCATAAACAAATAATACAAGTGGGTAGTATAAAAAGGTATTTGTTAAGAGGGACTGTTTTTTTGAAAAAATTATTTTTTATCATAATTCTTTTTCCTTTACTAAAAGTTAAGTATATTAACCAAAAAAGTGTTTAGTATTTTATGAAAAACACTCGAATGCCAGTAGGACCTAAGGTTAATGCTTCAAGGGCACAAGGATCCTTAGAATACTTATTAATTCTTGGAGTAGTAATTTTGATTACTGCTGTTGTTATTGGAGTACTTACTGGGGTAATTACTTTTGGTAGAATTGAAGCAAGTCAAGAACAAGCAGATTCTGTTTACACTGGACTTCAAGATGTAATGGATTTATCAAAAGGAAGAACAATACTAAACATTAAACTAAAAGCTGGAGAAAATGTAATCGAAATTAATGATGCGGTAAGAAAAACAATTTGGACAATATTTGGCAACCTACCAGAAAACACCCAAATAATATTTCAAGGAGCAGATTGTAGTAAAGTAACTGAAATAAATTCAGACAACATTAGTATTGATGCGAACAAAAAACAATCAGGAAACGCCTACGCATACTTTCAAAATGATAATTCAACAAAAATTGTTAATCAATGTATAGTACCAACAGACACAACAATAACAATCAACGTACCAGAAGAAACAGAAGTAAATGTTCCAGTAGAAAAAGAAGGAGAAATAGTTCAAGAAATCACAAGCGGAGAAGACCTAAACAAAGCAATATGGGAAAACCCAAGTGGAAATTACAAATTACAACCATTACCAACCGAGTATTATTTAGATCAACCATTGCCAAAATTTTCTGGAATACTTGAAGGAAATGGAAATTCAATTGGGCCAAGTCCCAATTATGAAAAAGACTATTATTTTGAAGAATTAGATAAAGTTGAAATAAAAAATTTAACATTACGTAATCCAAGCACAGATCCAGAGGTTACTAGCGAATATTATTTGGCAAATACTTGTGCAAACCAGGATCAAAGGTTTATTTCATTAATATCACCAGATCAATTTTCAGGATATAAGGGACCATGTAAAAATTAGTACAACTAATTAACTATTTTACTCTAATTAATTATCTTTATATAGTTCTTTTTACTATATATATTCTTATGAAGTGGTTATTTTTCTTGCTAATAACCCTATTTTCTTTGGGTGTTGTTTTTGCTGGGGAAGAATTGTATAAAGTGTATTCCCCTAAAGAACCTAATATTACTTATTTTGAGTTAGGTCAACAAAGTATTGTTTTTTTTCCTCCAGAAGAAGGAAATTACAATTCAATTAGTGTTTCTTCTAGTGATTTTGTTGTCACTCCAAGTAGTAGAACTATTCCAGGAGATACTTCTTTTTTCATTCAAGGAAATTCTCCAGGAGTAAAAAATTTTACTGTTACTGTTAGTGGCGAAAGTGGTTCTTATTCTTATGATTCTTCAGTTAATATTTCAAGTACTCCTGTTGAGATTGATGGACCTTATATTTTAACGGATTTTAATTTTTTAAAATCTTATTCAACTCCACAATCTATTGATTTTTTTTGTTTAGGTTCAAGGAACCATCCAACAGAATGTATTAGTGAAACAAAATTTGTTTTTGATGGAAATGAATATAATTATGTTTTTGGAAATAAAATTAATTTTGATTTTAATGGAACTAAACAAATTACTTTTTATGCAAAAAATACTTTCGGAAAAGAATCTACAAAAACTTTTTCTTTAACAATAAATACTCTTCAAGAGGAACAAGAATTACAACCAAATACTTCTACGCCCATAGTTATTTCAGGAGGAGGAACAACTAATCATGGTTCCTCACCAACAATAAACACTAATCCTCCAACAGAAGTTACTACCACTCCAACAGTAGAAACATCTAGCACTAGTCTAAATATAATTAATTCAAATACAGTTAATCAAAAAAACAATGACTCAACAAGAGTCATTAATAGCATTGAAAATATCTTTACTTCTGAAGTAACTCAAAGAGTTGAAGAAAAAACAACTGCTTTTTCAAACCCTGTGTCTAGTAATAATATTCTAAAAAAACAATTTGATTTAGTTTTTTTAAGACTTGAAGATCAATTTAAAGGAGCAAATTTTGAATCAAATATTATAAAAGGATTAATTTCGGCAATTGAAGAAAATAAGCACAAACATTCAATATTTATTATATTAGTTACAATAATTATATTATTGGGAGTAGTATTACTAATTCCTGAAAAAAAGGTGAAAAAATGAAACACACAGCATTATTGTTAATGTTTCTTTTATCAATTTCACTAAGTTACGCATGCACTATCGAGTCAATTACTACCCCTGAAAATAATTTTTTTGTTAATGAGAACATTACAATAAATGTTACGCTTTCTGGCAATTGTGATAATTATTCTTTGAATGTTTATTCTGTTGATTTAATGACCCTTAAAGAAGAAACAATTTATGACGGAAAAATAAATTCTAGTGAAATGAATTTTACAATAAAAATTAATGAACCAACTGTAAAAAAGATTTATGCAAATACCTACACAAATAACGTAACCAAAAATCTAAACAAAAACAAAACCGATCAAAAATACACACCCATAATAACAACAATCGATCCAACAAAAGTATATACTTTATTTGAAAGTTCTAGAGGTGTATTTGATCCTGAAACTTATGAATATGGAACAATAGATGTTAATTTAAGATTTTATAATCAATCTGGAGGATATAGAAATTATTCTACAGGTTTTTATTTTTTGAATAATGATTTTAACATTACTTTTTTGCCAGGAGATTTTAATTCCTGCACAAAATTAATTGATTATCCTTACAGTTGTGAATATCCAGTGTATAATTTCCCACCAGGTTCTGTTAGATACGCAAGAGTTCGTTTAACAAATTTTAAATATAATGATATGATTTTTACTTTTGGCCAGGATGGTCCTGCTTTGTATGATTTAAATAAACCTATTTTTTCTAAACCTTTTATTACTGTGAAAGATTGGAATGTTTCAAATGATATTTTTAACATTGACTACAATATTTACAATTTTAGTGATATCAATTATTGTTCTTTAATTATTAAT
>DAOQRN010000040.1:0-3739 GCA_035355675.1 archaeon | reverse complement strand
GTTTTCAACAGTTATGTTCTCTGTAATAAAACTTACTTTTGATAATTGAACATTATTTTCTAATTTTATTAAAACTGAAGGATCAACTTTGTTCCAAGTAACTGTTTTATCTTTATAATTTTGTACACTCACTTTGAATTGAGCAATACTGCAAGAACCAAAATCAACATCAAATCCAACTTGAGTTTGTTCTCCTTGATATAAACTTACCCCGTCACAAACTGACCAAAGTTTTGCCCCAATTAAAATATCATCATACTCGTCAACAATTTTAACAAAAACTGGTTTTTCTTCATCAGTAATTTCTACAGGCATTAATCTTAGAACTGGATTTTTTTCTTCTCTTAAAAACACAGGTTTTGAGGAAGGGTAATAATTTTCTTTTTTTGCTGCAATTTTAATATCATCAGTACAAATAGTAAATTTTGCTTTTCCTTCTGAATTTGTTTTTTGTTCAAATATTCTTTCCTCCCCCATACAGTTTCCACTTATAGTGAGATCAACTGCACCTAAAGGAATCCCTGTTTTACTTGATAGCACTGTAACGTTTACTTCAAATTGTGGTTCGTTTACTCCTGGAGCAAAAACAGGAAGCATTACAATTGTTAGAATTATTAATAATAAAATTAGTGCTAAAAATAGTAAAAAACTTGGAACTACTTTATCAATAGGATCAATTATTTTATAAATTGGTATTTTTTCGTTTATCTTATCTAAAAAATCGTACCACTTATCTTCAAGTGTGCTATAAATTCCCAAAACAAAAACCCCAATAAAACCAAATATTGTTAATAAAAAATGCACTTAAGTAAATATAAACCTTTTTTTTATCAAGAAATAGAGTTTTTAATAAAAAGTGGTTATTTTTTAATAAAAAGATATTATTTTTTAATAAAATGATATTATTTTTTAATAAAATGATATTATTTTTTAATAAAAATATTACTTTTTAATAATTTTTTAAAAAATTTTTAATATTATTTTTTTAGTTGTATTGTTTGAGTAGGTAACGCAAATTCGATTTTGTTTTTATCAAATTCTCTTTTAATTTCTTTTCCAACAGCATCTCTTGCTTTTACCATATCAGAAAATACTGCTTTTTTTGTATAAAATATTACCAAAATATTTAGTGAACTTGCCCCAAATTCTTGAAAAGCTACTGTAAAATCATCATCACAATATTCACAATTTTTTATCGCATTTTCTATTATTTTTTCAGCCATATCCAATTTTTTTATTGTACTATCATAAGTTATTCCAATATTCCAAGTTACTTTCTTTTTTTGTGCTTCAGTAATGTTTGTTATAATTTCTCCAGCCAAAATACTATTAGGTACTATTACTAATTGTTTATCAAGATCTCTTACTTTTGTGTGTCTTAAATGTATTTCTTCTACTTTTCCTACATATGCTCCGTTAGAAAATTTAATTGTATCCCCTATAATAAATGGCCTTGAAAATAATATTGATATTCCTCCAAATGCATCAGCAATTGTTTTTTGTGCAGCAAAGGCAAATGCAATTCCTCCAATTCCAAGTCCTGCAAGTAGTGCAAATACATCTATTCCCATATTGTCTAAAATTATTACTCCTCCCATAAATGCAAGAGTAATTTTTATTGCTTTTTTTAGCCAAGGAACAAGTTGATCATCAAGTTTTGTTTTTGTTTTGTTTGTTATTGGTTTTATTATTCTTTCAAAAAAACTATCAATAAATTTTAAAATAAACCAAATAATGTCAAGCATTACTAAAACTTTTAAAATACTATAAAAAATATCAGAAATATTTTGTGGAAAAACCAAAAACTGATACCCTATAAAAAAACCTAAAATTACTATAAAAAATGATAATGGTTCTTCGGCTAAATCAACTAAAATATCATCAAAATCCGATTTTGTTTTAGCAGTTAATTTTGTTAAATAATTTTTTGAAACGAATAAAACTATTTTTGAAAAAACAATAAACAAAATAAGAGTACCAAGAGAGTATCCCCAATTTATAACAGAATTATTGAAATAACTTGTTGTTAAAAAATCAAGCAACATTAATAATCAACTCTAAAATTAATTTATCCTCTTTATTTTATTTTTCCCTAATCCATTTTCTGTTAAAATTATTTTCTTCTACCAAATAATTTTAGTAAACTAATAAATAAATTAATGAAATCAAGATATAAACTTAATGCTCCCCTTATTGCGATTTTGTTTTTTGATTCTTCATTTGCTCCTGATTCACAAATTCTTTTAAGTTTTTGTATATCAAATGCTACAAGTCCCAAGAAAATTATTACTGTAACAGCGCTAATTATTATATCAAATAAACTATTTTGTAAAAATATATTAATTATTGAAGAAATTATTACCCCAATTAGGGCTACAAGAAGTATTACTCCGATTTTACTTAGATCCGCTTTTGTAGTATACCCTATTATTGCTAAAAGTCCAAACAAAAATGAGGTTAACCCAAATATGAAAATTATTGACTCTAGTTCAAATACTAAAAATATTGCTGTAAAAGTTATTCCTGTAATAAAAGAGTATAATAAAAATATAAAACCCAATATTGGTGCTGAGAGTTTATTAAATAAAAGCGTGATAATAAAAACTAGCCCGAGTTGTAGTAAAATTATTCCAAAAAATGCGTAAGGCGCATTTAGTAATTGAATAAATAAATCAATAGCAAATGTTGAAAAAAATAGAGCGGTTGCAAAGGTTATTATTAATCCTAAAAACATCCACAGAAAAACTTTTGTAAAAAAAGAATTGTAATCAATATTTTTATGCATAAATATCACTTAATTATTTTTGTTAATAAGTTATCTTTTTAAAGCAAAGTTTTTATACTTTATTTTGTGACTTTTTTTATTTAATTTTCTCTACTGAATTATTTTTTTTAAAACTTTTTTTTAATTAATCTTTATTTAAAATTTTAGCAGTTTCCTTTTTTGTTTGTGATTAGTGAATCAATTTGTTCATCTAAATATCCTTGATTCCACCAAATATTAATTATTGAATTTGAACTTTTCGACATACACATTTGCTCATTTTTAACTTGATTAAACAAAAACTCCAAATCATCATAATTAACCTCAGAAGACAAATTATAATTAGAAATCATAACAGAAGAACCATTCTTAGTCCCACTAGGACCAAGCAAAGTAACCTTATTAGAATCAACAGGAGTAACCCTAACAGCACTAGCCAAAGACTTAGGCGTAAAAAAAGTAGTCCCAAGAACCAAAGTACCACCCTTAGCACTAACCCAAACAACACTACGCTTTTCTCCATCCCTAGTTTCTACAAATAATCGTTTGTCATTTTCTTCAAAATCAAGACAAGAATTACTTGAGTTACTAAATGTTGAGGATTTTGTTGTCCATTCACTTAATAGTGGATCACTTGTTCCACTTAATGTATAATCTGCACTTAATCTTCCTGTTGTTGAATTAACAATTTTCATAACCACAGGAGTTGGTCTTGAAGGATTAAACTTCATTTCTTTATTTTGTAAATTATAACTTAGAACAATTCCGCTTTGTAGTGAAACTAAATTTTCTGTTGAAGAACCATTAATTGTCATTGGACTTGCTCCTGAATATGATTTTGTTTGAATAGTATTGTTTAGTTTTATTTGAGTGTTGTTGAATGTTACTCCATAATCTTCTCTATAAAATGTATTTTCTCTTTTTCCTACTTCTCCGTCAAATGGTGTTTCGTAGAATGGGTTGTAGTTTTTTGCT
>DAOQRN010000039.1:0-4497 GCA_035355675.1 archaeon | reverse complement strand
AATAATAGCATACTCATTACCCACAAGATTAACCTTACTCAAATTAAAATCAATAAATTCACTATCAATTTCTGGTGATCCAATGTATTCTGCATAATAGTGTCCATTTTTTAAGAATACTCTTATCCCATCACTTGGAACTGCTTCGTCAGGAATTTTGTATTTTATTAATCCATCAGAAGAATACTCTACTCTTATTTCGCTAGGTTCTTCTACTTCATACCCTTCTCCTCCTTCTCTTACATCAATAAATCCTATTCCTTGTCCACATAATGCTCCAAGTAGTACTGAATTTGTGTCTCCTGATCCTTCTTCCCATGTTTGTCCAACTGCATGTCCTTTTACTTCTGTTAAATCGGTCCAACTTGGAGTTGGAGTTGCTTCGTATTCTCCAAGATCATGAACTTCTCCTTCAGTTGTTTTAATTGTGAATTCCTTTTCCCACTCTGTTTTCTTTTCACTAACAAAATACACATTCCTATAAAACTCTGGTTGTACTGTCATTTTTGCGGTTTCATGATCATCAATAAACATTCCAGCAACTGCTCCACCTACAGCTCCAACTACTCCTCCAATTACTGCTCCCCATGGACCAAAAAATGAACCTACTGCTACTCCAGCAACTGCTCCCACTCCTGCTCCAACTAAAGCTTCATCTTCGGTTTCTCCTTTTGTATAAAGTACTCCTCTTATTTCTTCTTCAATTAATTCTGCTGAAAGTATTTTGCAAGGTTTACAAGTGCTAAGTGCAACTACTTCAAGTGGCCCAATTGGTCTTTCATCTATTGAAGTGTAACATTCTCCAACATTACAATCTCCCCAATTTTCTGGATATGGTGCAGTTACCCAATCCATATTGTGTACTTTTTCACAACTTGATTGTGGTTCAAGCATTGATTCTCCTATTGGGGTAGGATAAAATTCAAAAGATAAATCCTCCGTGCTTGTCCCTCTAGTAAAAGATTTTGGTAAATTTTCAGGAGTGTAAGTCGCGTCAGCGAATAATAATTTTTTGAAAGTTTTTTTGTTATTTAATCTTGATGAACTAAAAGAAGCATTTGTATCCGAATCATCATTAGAAGTAGTTGTAGAACTATTAGTGTCAGTAGTGGTGTCTATTTCGCTCAAACTTCCTTCTTCTGCGATTAGATCAGAAATTATTTTGTTTTGTATTTCTGTTGGTAAATTGTAATATGATTTTTCAGGATCAGTTTCGTTAAGATCAGGTTCTGTAAACCAATCCAAATCACTAATTGTTTTTAATTCACTTAATTCGTCAATTAGTGCTTGACACTCTGTTGTTTGATCTTCCATATTGTATAATTCTGTTGGAACTACATTATCTTGTGCAACAGATCTGCACGAATCTCCTTTATTTGTTTGATACCATTGAGTAGCCCACCCAATTCCTGCAACATAAACTTCAAGTGCACTCCCAATTACTCTTGCTGTAAAATTTACATCTTCTGGTGTTCCTGGTTTGTTGTAGTTTAGTGAAACACTATTTGTTGAAATATTCATTTTTGGATAAAAATTATCTTTTCTTCCCTCATAACAATTATTAGTAATTTTTGAATTAATTGAATTTATTTCCCTAAAATCAAAAACCGCATTTTCAAGTTCGAAACAACTACTCGAGTCAGAAATCACTACATCAAAGTAAGCTAATTGTGAATATCTTGTTCCATTAACAGTCACTACTTGTACTGGATAAGCTCCTAAAAGTGAATCTCTTGGAGTAGCAGTAATTGTAAAAGATTTTTGTGAATTAGCAGGAACAATAATAGAAATCTCAGACAACTCAAGATCACTAACAACAGAAATTGTTCGTTCATTACTACAATTTGAATCCACTGTAACTATTTGTGAATTTCCTTTATCAAGTGCGACAAAATAATTATCATTAGTTGATACATTTGTTTCCCCAACACTAATTGATAAGCACTCTTGTGGAAGAGTTTCAACTGTTGAAAATTTTGAAGTAATATTAACATCAGTATATCCTTCTATTGATCCATTAGTATCAAATGCAGTAAATCTTACCACATCCCCTTTTACTAAATTTGCAGCATCAAAAGAAATTATTTGTCTTCCATTACCATCAGTTACTCCACTAGTAATTAGTTCTGTTTCCCCTGTTGGAATTAATTTTTCTGCTTTCCAATTAGCAGAAACTTTACTCCCACCTTTTATTCTTGTATTAATAACAAAAAATGGTTGATGAGTTCTTTCATCAATTTTATTTGGAGAGGTTGTTATTTCTAATTGGTTTTTTGTTTTAATAGAGAATTTTAGTTTTTGTTCACTCGCATTATTCACTCCTCTTAACTCATCCACTCCACCAACAATTTTTTCAACACCTTGATTAATAGAAAAAATATTTTTTGCTTTAATTAATTCTAAACTTATTTCTTTAGAAGCACTACTACTTAGTGGGTTTAGTGTTAGTGGGAATCTTACTGAATTTTTATCATTAGAAAACAAAGCATAATCAATACCTTCTTTTGGTATTGATAATACAAGTTCAGAATTTGTAAACAATCTATCAGAAGTATTTTCTACACTTGAAATTATTTTGTAATCATTTCCTAAATACAAAAACATATTCTCTTTGTATTCTTCAGTAACTCCGTTTTTGTCTATGTAGTTGTTGTATAGGAATGGTGGGCAGGTTTTGTTGTTGGTGCAGAATTTTTTTCCTACAGTGAATTCGAATTTGTATGCTAAACTATTTTTGTCAGTTCCAAAAAATGCTTGATAATTTATTACATCATTAATAGTGTTTTCGTCTGTTTCTATTTCTAGTATTATTGGTAGAGCATATTTGCCTTCTATTTCGTTAAATATTATGTTTCCTATTTTTGCATCCTCATCAACAATATTTGCTTGATTTGTTGGATCAATCATTAATCCAGACATGTTTGAACTTAAAATTGTTTGATAATCTACTGAATATATTCCGTCTATTTTTGCTGAATTTGAATCAAGAGTGGGTTTGTTTTTATCACCAACATAAAAAACTCCTATTGGTACCGCATTTAGATCAGTGTTTATTATTAAACTAAAAAATAAGTAACTTTTTTCTCCACTCCTTATTGAATCTACTGTAACCGCACTACCATAAAGGGGGTTTGCTGAAAAAACATTTTCAAGAATTAATTGCACCTCGTTATTATTTGGTAAAGAATTTAATGTTCTTAGTGGAACTATTTTGTTTTGAGTATTTTTGGTTATTGTGTAAATGGGTGTAGTGGTTTTGAAATAATTTTCATCATCTACTATTACTTTTATTTTTGTTCCTACAAAAAATTTGTTAGAATCATAAACCCCATTTTTTGGATGACCAGTAAACAATAAATCATTAGTCCCATTTTCTAGAATTTTGTACACTTTTATTAATGGATTGATTTTGTTTCCTTCTTCGTCAACAAAATTGTATCTAATAAAACCCATGTTTAAAGTTAATTGTACTTCTACATATGTTTCTTTGTTAGAATCCATTCTTGCTGTGGTTTCTCCACTCACAATATTTGTTCCTACCAATATTTTGTAGTTTCCTGTTGGTAGATTTTTTAAAACATAAACTCCATTATTGTCTGTTGTTTTGTTTTCTGATTCGTTTACTTCTAAATTAAATTCTGTGTTAATTACTCTAACTGTTGCTGATCGAACGTTTGTGTTTTGATCATCAATAACTTTTACTATTAATTTGTTTTCTCCTCTTTTCAACTCAATTTTTGTTGGTTGAGAATTTATATCAATTGGATTTATTTTAACTATTTTTTTTTCATAACCACTTGCACTTATTACTACAAAAAATTTGTTTGTTAAATAATCTTCATTTACTGGAATTGGTCTTGTTATTAAACCGCTTGAATTTGTAGTGTTTCCTAGAGAGAAAATATTTCCATCCATGTACACATTAACTAATGCTGACATGATTGGTGAATTTGCATCACTAAAAACTGCGATGTTAATTATTTTGTTTTTTGCTAACGAAACAGGATCTCTATTTTTTGTGAAAGTAATTTTTACTTCCATTGATTTTGTTGATTCAACTTTAAAAGAACCTGTTACAACTTCTCCAAATGCAACAGCAGAATAATTATAATCACCCACAGGTAAAGAAATTAAACCAGTCCCACTACTATCAGTTAAAATTTTTCTCAAACCACCTAAAGAATCTTTAATAGAAACATCAACATTCGGTTCAACTCTATTCGCAACAGTTATATTTTCTGTTACAAAACTAACACTCGCAACCTGAACATCCTTATCCATCTTAATAGTAACAGACTGATCAACCTTATTCCAACCAACAGTTTTATCCTTATAACCAAGAGCACTAGCCCTCAACTGAGCAACACTACAACCACTAAAAACAACATCAAAACCATCCGCACCCTGCTTACCCACAAACAAACTAGCCCCATCACAAACACTCCAAACAGAAGCACCCACCAAAACCAAACCCAACTCATCAACAACCTTAACATA
>DAOQRN010000038.1:0-4510 GCA_035355675.1 archaeon | reverse complement strand
AGTAGAATCACATTGTTCTTCATTAATACTTGAAAAATCCCACTTAAACAAAAATTTTGGAATATATTTTGCTCCAGTGTATCCATCTTCTCCATTTGAATTTACACATGTTGATTCTGGTCCTTTTAATTTAACTTGGAATATTGCTTCTTTCTTTTCACTCCCACTAACCCAATCCTGAACAGTAATAATAGCATACTCATTACCAACTAAATCTATTTTAGTTAGAGTGAAATCAATATTTGGACTTGTAATTTCTGGTTCTGTTTGAATGTAAACCATTCTATCTGCTCCAGATGGGTCCCAATCAACTTTTATGTTTCCTAAATATTCTCCATAATATACTCCATCTTTTAAGAACACTCTAAATCCATCAGGAATTGACCAAGGAGTAATTTCATAAGAAATTAATCCAGTTGAATCAAATTCTACCCAAGGACTATTTGGATCGGGCATTTTTTCATACTCCACATCTTCTGGAGCAATTTCTTCAGTAGATGCACATATCCTTTGAGTGTTCTCCATTACAAATTCTGGAGGAACAAATCCATGCGCTCCAAGTATTGGTACAGTAAAGAAACTTTTGTTATCTTCTCCCGCCCAAGAGTCTCCTGCTTTTTTATCATTAATGCTTGTAAGACCTTGATACTCTAATTCAGGAGTAGCACTATATTCTCCCAAAGGATAAATTTTTCCTTCTTCAATATTATTTAGATCCACTGTTTTTCTCCAAGTTTTCCATCTTTTAAAAAAATAAGTTCCTCCATCCCCAGCATCAGTTTGAATTGTTACTGAAGAAACATCAGTATTATTTGAGAATACATGACAAGAAGCTTCAGCATCAATATCAAATTTTCCATAAATTCTTGGCCCAGTACAATCCCCATTATCTCCTCTATCAGCAAATCCATAACTAATGATTTGTGTTTTTTCATCTTTTTCAACATCAACAAAAGTGTAATTCACTTGTTCTACTCTTTTAACAAGCATACATGAATTTTTTAGTTGAACATATTCTGTTTGTCCCGGTATTTTGAATTTTTCAATAGGGTTTCCTTCAATATCGTGTAAATTTGAGTAATAAAATTCAAAAATAGTCCCTTCTACTTTGTTTGATACTGCAGGCGGAATTAAACAACCATAAATAGTATCAAATGTTGCTACTTCTTGATAGTTAGTTACTCCTGTTGGATCATATATTACTCCACTTAATACATTTTCTCCGCCAGGTAAATCATAATTCATTATTGCTGATCCACCAGTTGTTCCTTCTAACAAAATTTTTCTTTCTTTTTTATTTTCACTAAAATTAGCATCAGTTCCAAGATCACTAACTTCTCCTTCTATTGGAATTATTTTTGAAATAAATTTATCAGTAATTTCTTTTGGTAAAGAATAGTAAGGTTTGTCAGGGTTAGTTTCATCAAGTTCTGGTTCTGGTTTTGGAGTTGGTTCTGCAGAAGAAACTTCTTCAAACCATTCTTGCATTGCACTAGTAATTCCATCATCATTTACTATTTCTGTAGGATGAGTTATTGTAATAGATGTTTTTTTATTATCCCCACAAAGCCAATTTTCTTTTTCTTTTGTTGTCATTTTTATTTTATCAGATTTTGTTCGACCTTTTGAAACTGCTTCCCATGCAGTAGCCATTACTTCAAGTTCAATAGTTAAATTTGAAGGAATTCCTGGTTTGTTGTAGTTTAGTGAAACACTATTTGTTGAAATATTCATTTTTGGATAAAAATTATCTTTTCTTCCAGAATATTTTTTGTTTGTAACAATTCCTGCTAAAACATCTTCTTCACTAAAATCAAAAACTGCTTTACTTAATTCAAAATCACTATTGGGATCAGAAATCACTATATCAAAGTAAGATATTTGCGAATATCTTGCACCATTAACACTAAGTATTTGTACAGGATAAGCTCCAAGTAATACCCCTCTTGGTTTTGAAGTAATTGTAAAAGATTTTTTAGAATTCGCTGGAATTATTAAAGAGATTTCTGAAGAATCTAAATCAGTTTTAACTACTGCGTATCTTTCTTCATTACAATCAGAAATTACTTCTACAGAATTACTAGAGTTTATTGTGGAATCCAAAAAGTATTCTGCATTTTTATTTAAATCAATTGAATTAAGTTTTACACTTAAACATTCTTGAGGAAGTACTTCAATTTCTCCAAAACCACTTCCAATAGTTATTTGTTTTGTCCCAGGATTTGATCCATTATTATCAAACACAGTAAATTTTACAATATCTCCTTTTACTAAATTTATTGCATTAAAAGAAGTTATTTGTCTCCCATTACCATCAGTTACTCCACTATTAATTAATTCTGTTTCTCCTGAAGGAAGAACTTTTTCTGCTTTCCAATTAGCGGAAATCTTTCCACCATTTTTTATTGTTGTATTCACAATAAATACTGGATAATTAGAACGCTCTTCAATTATTGATGGTGAAAAAACAATATCAAGCGTATTTTTGTTTTTTATTGAAAATTTTATTCTTTGTTTAATTGTATCATTTAATTCTTTTAATTCATCCACTCCATCAATTATTTTTTTAGCACTTTGATTAATTGACCAAACATTTCTTGCTTTTATTGGTTTAATTGTTTCTTCTTTTAATACACTTATACTTAATGGATTTAGTGTCAATGGGAAAACCACTGAATTTTTATCATTAGAAAATAAACCATACTCTACTCCTTCTTTTGGAATTTCTAAAACTAAATCAATATTTGAATATAATACATCAGAAATATTTTCAATACTTGACTTTAATTTATAGTTTTCTCCAATTAATAATGTTTGACCTTCTTCGTATGGTTTTGTCACACTATTATGTTCAATATAATTACTAAATAAGAATGGATCACATTTTGATTTATTTGTACAAAATTTTTTACCAACATTAAAATCAAATTTATACAACAAACTATCAACATCTTCAAAATTAGTGTAATAAAAAAGTGTGCCAAATTGAGTATTTTCATCAACTCTTATTTCAAGAATTAAAGGGATAGAAAATTTTCCTTTAATAGAATTAAAAACAACATTCCCTATTTTTCCTTTCCCTTCACTAGTTATTGTTTGTGAATTTGGATCAATAAAAGGACCATTCATATTTGTGTCAATTAAAGTGATGTGTTCTATAATTGAATCAATATTTTCTATACTAAAAGAACTTTCTTCAAGAACTTGTTTGTTTTTATCCCCAATATAAAATATTGAAATCGGAACAGCGTTTATGTCAGTATTTAGTAATAAATTAAAATATAAGAAATAATTTTTTCCTGGAAGTAATACATCAACTTTAGCAGGGTTACCATATTTTGGATCAGATGCATATACTTCTTCAAGTATCATTTGTACTTCATTATTATTTGGCAAATTATTTATTCTTCTTAAATATATTTCTTTACTTTGAGTTAATCTTGTAATTGTATAAACTAAAGTTTCTGTATTAAAATAATTTTCGTCTTCTATCAAAATTTTTATTTTTGTTCCAACTAAAAACTTTGGTGTATCATAAACCCCATTTTTTGGAAACCCTGAAAATATTTGAGTATTATTCCCATCATTTTCTAATTTATAAACGAGTATTTTTGGATTTGCTTTTTGTCCTTCTTCATTAACAAACTTGTATCTAATAAAACCCATCCCTGTTACTAATTGGATTTCAATTGTTTTGTCCACATTAGCATCCATCTTCAATGTTTTTTCTCCACTAGCATTTGTTGTATCAACAGAAATTTTATAATCCCCTGTTGGTAAATTTTGTAAAATATAAACTCCATTATTGTTTGTAGTTTTGTTTTCTGATTCGTTTATTTCTAAATTAAAATTAGTATTAATTACTTTTACTATTGCTGATTTTATTGGAGAATTTTGATCATCAATAACACTAACAGTTAATTTGTTTTCTCCTCTTTTCAACTCAATTTTTGTTGGTAGAGAATTTATATCAATTGGATTTACTCTAACAATTTTTTTCTCATAACCACTTGAAGTAACTATTACAAAAAAACTTGAAGTTAAGTATTCATCAAGAATACTAACACTTGGCGACATTATTCCTTGTGTGTTTGTTGATTTATTTGATAAGTATAAATTTCCATCTTTGTAAATATTTATTGAAGCAGAGATTATTGGAACATTTGTATCAGAAACCACTAGTAAATTTATTACTTTTTGTTTTGATATCACTAAAGGATTTCTAGTTTTTAAAAATGTTATTTTTACTTCAGTAGGGTTTATTGAAGTTACTGAGAAATTTCCTGTAATTATTTCTCCTTTAGCATATGCAGTGTAAGAGTATTCTTCAACAGGTAAATTCATTACTGCAGTTCCAGCATTATCAGTAAAAACTTGGTTTGTTCTACCAATTGAATCTTTAATATTTATTTCAACATTTGGCTCTATTTTGTTTTCAACAGTTATGTTCTCTGTAATAAAACTTACTTTTGATAATTGAACATTTTTTTCTAATTTTTTTAAAACTGAA
>DAOQRN010000037.1:4664-5181 GCA_035355675.1 archaeon | reverse complement strand
GCAGGTTATTTTATGTTTTAAAAAGATTTCCTGAAAATAATAAAAAAATTATTGGAATGTGTCACAATGTTGTTTCTTTTCAAAAGTTTTTTTTAAAATTACCTAACACACAATTATTTTTGAGTTTAAAAAAAGATAAAATTCCTCAAAATATAAGTGAAAATTTTGGAGATATTTACATTAATACAGGTAGATATGAGGGATTTTGTTTAAGTTTAGTTGAAGCAATGTCACAAGGAATTGTTCCAATAACTTTCTCTATTGGAGTAGTCCCTGAAATTATTAAAAATGGAAAAAATGGGTATATTGTAAAAAGTTTGGATGAAATGGTGAAAAAAATTAATTATTTACAAAATAAACCAAAATTAAGAAAAAAAATGGCTCTAAATGCAGTTAAAACATCAAAACAATTCAACTCGAACGATTTAGTAAAAAAATTGGACAAAATTTATTCCTCTTTAGTTAAAAATTAATTTAAATTATGGAAAAAAATATTTTTTTTATTTGTTTTAATAAT
>DAOQRN010000037.1:0-4564 GCA_035355675.1 archaeon | reverse complement strand
TTTAAATTTAATTTGTTTTAATAATTTTAAATTTAATTTGTTTTAATAATTTTAAATTTAATTTGTTTTAATAATTTTAAGTTTAATTTTAATGTTTAGTTTTTTTCCTAATCAATTACAAAAGTTATTTATATTGATAATTGTAGATTATTACAGGTGATTTAATGAAATTAGTTAATTTAGGACTAGCAGTGTTGCTAATATTAGGATTACTATTAAGTGGTTGTACACAAAACCCACAAACTGGTAATGATACAAATCAATTACCTGACACAAATCAAGTGATTGATACAAATGAACTAATTATTAGGGAAGATTTGAATGAATCTGATTTTGATGAACCATTTGATGAATCTGATTTAAATGATTTAATTGAAGAACCAATTGGTGGAGAAAGAAGTGAAGAAGGTTGTTTAGGTCCAGCAGGATACTCTTATGATGCAAATGTTGGAGCTTGCATTAGAGTATGGGAACTAGATGAAGGCCAAAAAAGAGCAGCACAACTTGCTGTTGAATTTGTTGGAAAACAATACGGATTAACGATTGATGAAATAGAAGTTCTAAAGTGTCCTGGTTGTTTTGAAGTACAACTATCTGATGCAAATTACAATAATTATAATATTTCAATAACAAATTGGGTCGCTTCATATATGGAAGAACCAGTTAGTGAAAATGAATTATATGTCGAATATAATTCTGACATAAATGAATTAGCATACTCAATTACACTACAAGCACCAAGATCTTGTGATTCATTTGAAATAATTGATCAAAGAATTCTTGAAAGTTACCCAATTCAAGTAGTTCTTGAGCTAAAAGCAGTTGAACCAGAAATGGTTTGTGCAACAGTAATAACTCCTGTTTTAATTGATGGAATAATAACTCTACAAGAAATGCCAGGATCGGTTTCTGTTCTAATTGATGGAAACACAATTATTTCAACAACAGAAATAGTTGATTTAAGTTCAGAAGATATTGAACCCGCTGAAGAAACAGTTTGTACTCCTGAACAAAAAGAAGCAACAATATGTACAATGGAATACATGCCTGTTTGTGGGGATGATTGGAACACATACGGAAACAAATGTGTGGCTTGCGCAACAGAAGGAGTAACTTCATACATTGAAGGAGAATGCTAAAACAATTTTTTTATAGTGATCCCCTTTTTTTAGGGATCATTAATTTTTTTTTAAAGTAACTATTTTATATTAGGTAATTTAATAATTGTTCATGAGTTATTCTATAGGAAAATTACTTTTAACTTATACTGGATTAAGTTTAGTGCTCTTTTCAATTTATGGATTGTTGTTTTTTACCTTCTCCTCTTATCAATTTGGAGGAGTAATAGTTCTAATCGTTTTAGGGGCAAAATTAATTATAAGTGGGATAAAAAGAGAAGATAAAAAGAGTTTTTCATACTTTTATTTATTTGCAAAAACATGGCTTATTGGTTTGGGATTAGTGATATTTGGGTTCCTTATTTATTCAGGATTATTTCCGGCAAAACAAGAAGCACAGGAATTAGGATTGTTATTAGCAATTGCTTTAGTTCCTCAATTTATTTATTGTTTATTCAACTTTTTGGTTTTTATTTTCAAAATTATTACTTCAAAAGAATTAATAAGAAGATTATCTTTTTCGAACGTATCTTTTGCGGATGAAAATTCAAAAAAAGTGTTCAAAAAAATTGGTTTAGGTTTATTACTTTTATTTGGATTTTTTGTTTTAGCATATTTTGTTGAACCAGACCCAATAGAAAAAAAATCAATTTTCATGATCGGTTCATTTTATGGAATTATAGTTATTTGGTCAATATTTACAATTCTTTTTTTAGATTTACTAAAACCAAAAAAATAATTCTTGATATTTTTTAAAAAAAATAGTTAATTCTTTTTAATTAAACGCCTTGGGAAAGACTTGAACTTTCGACCTTCCGATTAACAGTCGGGCGCTCTACCTACTGAGCTACCAAGGCTTTGTTATGCCACAAAAACAAAAAAACTCTGTTCTAATGTTATTGTTTCAATTGTCAACCTGGTTAAACAACTTTTTGTCCTTCCAAGCTAAATAATATTTTTAGAAATAAGTTTATAAAAGCACCTAAGAGGTTTTTGAATTGGAACCTTGTTTTAATTTAATAAATTATCTCTATTACGATTTGTATAAATACTTCCTTAGTTGAATTTTATTTATGTATGATGTGCTTGACAATCCTACTATTGAGAATTTAGTTCCTGCTGCAGTAAAAATGACTAGGTATATTCATGATACAAAAACTGGTCTTGTGGTTGTTGGTGGTTCTAGTGCACAAAATGCTGCTTATATGGTTAAACAAATTTGGCAAAAACTTTACCCTCAAGAAAAGATGCCTCATTTTGTTGCTACTGGAATGGTGATGGTAAAAAAGAAAGTTGCTGTACTTAAAGAGGGAAATAAAAGTTACTTTGATGATAATATGTTTGATCATGTTTTTAAAGAAAAATCAAAACAAGAAGGGGCTAAAGTTACTCAATTTACAAGTCCTCGTAGAATAATTAATACTAGCCAGTATTCAAATGAAGAAATACAAAAAATGTTAAAAGAAAGAATAAAACAAATTGATCCTAACAAAAATGTTTTTTTATTAGAAGAATATGCTGCTAGCGGTTCCACAATTTCTGTAATGAAAAATGCTTTATCAAAATTAGGTTTCTCAAGAGTAAGAATAGGGGTTCTTGCTTTAGATTCTCATTTAACCAAATCGCGAGTTAATGAACTTGGAGTAAATTTTGTTGGAGTAAAAGTTTCAACAACTCCTAGAGTGTTATATGGGGCGAGAAGAGAACAAATACAAAGTTTGATTAATTATAGACTTTCTGCAAAAGATGAAGTTTCTCAAAGAATGAAAAAAGTTTTCACAAAAGCCCATCTTGATGAATTAAAAAATACTAGAAGCAGAATTAGAACTGCTGTAAGAAGATAATGAGTGAATTTTATGCCACAAGTACAAAATAAAGGAAAGATGCGAACTTTATTCAAAAAAACTTCTCCTTTTTTTCCTCGTGCGCGAATAATTAGTAGAGCTTTTAGAAATTTTAGTACTCAAGAAGCACACACATTTATTGTTCGTTATGGTGGAAAGCGAAGATTTCTTAGAGTACAAAAAAGAAGTCCTACAAAAGAAAATGCTGCAAGAGAATACGCTTGGATGAAAATATTTAACATTCTTTATCCTTCAGTATCCGTTAAACCTATTGGAATAACTCTTGTAAAAGGAAAAAATAATGTGGGTGGTTCTACAAATTATGGAGTTGTTTCAGAAATTGTAAGAGGACTCTCTCCTGCTTATAAAAAACAACAAAAATCGTTCTATGGGTATTATGATTTACTTGACATGGGTATCACTTCGCAAGGAGAATTATCTCACGCAGATTTTGTTAATAAAGTAAAAAATGGTTTGGCTAAAAAGATTTATGAAGAAAGTGGGATAAAAGTGCAAACTCATGAAGTAAATGTTGGGGACAAAAAAGGAGTCCCTGTGTTTTTTGAAACCTCTCTTGATTTAACAAAATACAACAAGTTTAGACACTTTGTTTTATTCCAACCAAAAGAAAAAGCAGAAAAAATAATTGAGTTACTTGAAGTAATAAGAAAAGCCAAAATTTAGTTGAGAATCAGTTCCCTTTTTATTAGTTTTAGTTCTTTTTATATCAAAATTGAGGTGTTAGTTTTGGAAGAGACTTTAAAGAATTTATTAAAAGCGTTTATTGGGGAGAGTCAAGCGAGAAATAGGTACACTATGTTCGCTAAACAAGCAATGAAAGAAGGGTATTACGAGCTTGAAGCAGTGTTTTTGATTACAGCTGATCAAGAAAGAGAACACGCAAAACAATTATCAAAAATGATAAACCAGTTACAAGCAAAAATGGGTAAAAAGTCAGAACCTGTAATGGTTGAAGCTAATGGGGAAGCAATGTTTGCTACTACAAAAGAAAACCTAAAGTGGGCAATTGAAGGAGAAAATTATGAAAACACTCAAATGTATCCTGATTTTGCAAAACAAGCAATTAAAGACGGATTACCTGAGGTAGCAAAAAGACTTGCTGCAATTGGAGTGGCTGAAAAACACCACAAAGAAAGATACGAAAAAATACTAAAAGTAATAGAAGACGGAACTTTACTAAACAAAGACAAACCAGTTATTTGGTATTGTAGAAAATGTGGGTATGTTCATATTGGAAATACTCCGCCAGAAAAATGCCCCTCATGTGATCATGAAAAAGAATACTTCTACATGGGACACGAAGAATATTAGTTAGTTCTATATCTACTATTATAATAATAGTTAGTGGTATTTGGTTTAAAGAAAAAAGAACCATTGTTTTTAGGACAGTGGTTCTATTTTTTTAATACTTTTTTTAAAAAATTCGTTGTTTTTGTTATGTATGAAAGGTTTTTTTATTAAAAAAGAACTGAAGTGTTATGTAATTCTTTAAATCTAATTTTTTTAGAATTTTTTAATTGAATTAACCTAAAAAACAACAAATTGTGTTATGAATAATTATGGTTATTTTTGCTTTAATTA
>DAOQRN010000036.1:0-5269 GCA_035355675.1 archaeon | reverse complement strand
TGAACTTCGGATTTTTGTGTTGATCTATATGCTTCCCAAATAGTAGATGCTGCAACTGCTCCATATTCATCTCGTATAACAGGAGGTATTGAATTTGTTTGTGCTGTTGGTGCGTTGTTTCCCCATGCCCAAACCATAGTGTGTAATCCGCTTGATGAGGATATTTCATTAACCGCGTGTGCTGATGCTGCGTTTGAATTTGAGAATGATTGATTAGTTCCAAGTCCACTGTAACTGTAAGTAGTTCCAAGTTCTGTTTCTGTTACATCCACTCTTGCTCTAAAATCATAAGAAGGATCATTTACTGGTTGGGTTGTCATCATTATGTCTCCAGTGTCCGGGTTTTCATAAAAGTAACCTGAGTCTCCATCTCCAAGAGTTGACATTTGTTCATTTGCTCTTTGAGTCATTGTTTCTCTTTCTGCTTCTGTTGTTCCATCACTTTTAACAGTACTTGTTCGGTCTTTATTAAAATTTTCTCCAATTGTTTTTCCTAGCGATGCTCCAATTACTGCTGTTGATAGTACTGTTAAGTATTCTGTTGCCCCCCAATCAGCATCTTTTTTACCCCATAAACATTCGTTTGCTTTTACTCGAACATCTTGAGTTAACATTTCATTAGTTAGAAGTATTATATCTTCACTTCCATCTCCAACAATCATTAAATCATATTTGCTGAGTTTGAAGTATTTGTCTTCATCTTCTTTGAAAGTTACTGGGGTTTCTCCAATATAAACATATGATGATTTTCCTTTCACTCTTGCGTACACAGTTACTCCATAACTTCCGGGTATTGTTGGGGAATACGCATTTATTGTTTCTGAAGTTGATTTAAGAGTTAGATTTCTTTTTGATAAAGTAATTTTTCCTTCAACATCTTTTCCGCCAGAACAACCTGCGTCATTTCTACAAAGTGCTACTTCAATTGTTTGTCCTAAACAGTTTGATGCATCAATTGTTATTGCTGCTGTTTCATCAATTGCTATTGGTGATGAATCTGAACTTATAGTCATACATTCTTGTAGGTTAAGTACATTTACACTAAAATTTAGTGCTCCTGGAGAAGTTTTAATGTCTCTTCCTTGGAATTTTCCATCAAGAGTAATTGTTAGTGTTTCTGTACTCCCAATTGCTTCTTCTGAAGGAGTGTATGTAACAGTTCCTATTAATTTTTCTCCGCCCAGTACTTTGTCATAAATTTTTCTTTTTGCTCCATCAAGTGCGCTTCTCCCAGAATTTCCTGAAGTTGGACTTGTTAGTGATAGTTGTGCAGATCCTTTTAATTCTCCACTAAATGTCGCATATATTGAATCAATATCAATGTCTCTTTCATCAGCAGAACAAGCGTTTAGTAGTTCAAAACTAAATGTTACTTGTCCAAGTTGAGTTGTTTTTGTTTGAGTAGCATTATTTATTATTAAACAACTCGCATCAGCATTTGCTTCTGATGAAACATTTATTGTTAATTCTAGTTTTTTATCATACACAGTTCCTGCACTTGGTATTTGGAAAGTAATTATTACATCTCCTTTTAGAGTAATTGGTTCTATGAAATTATTTTGAGTAATTGAATTAACTAATCTTACTTTTAGTAATTCAAGTTCTATCATTTCTTCTGCAGGAATTATTGTTCCAATTAATAGATCTGAGTGTGCTTTCATTGCTTGTTCATTAATAATATCATTGAATTTGGTGTCATATTTTATTCCCACAATTTTTAGTTCATGAGTGGTTTGATTTCCTATAGTAATTTTTTTACTATCTTCTCTTTTACTAATAGTGTTGAGCGCGATTGCTGTTGATTCCGGATTAAATGCTACAATTTCTTCAGAAATTACTGTAGTTAGTCTTTTTCTTGCAAATCCTTCTTTTGTTACCTCTAAAATTAATCTTGTTTTCTGGTAATGTGCTCCAGAATTAACTACTGTTTTTCCAACTCTGTTAGTTTCAGAACTATCAATTAAATATTCATCTATCCCCATTTCTTTTGCATAAATTTTTACATCCGCTTTATTTACTGGTTCTCCTTTATCATCACTAACTTCAACAACCAGTTCTGTGTTTGCAAGTGAAGGAACAAAACTTGGATTTATTTTTACTTGTAATTCTTTTTCACTAGGTACACTAAATGTTGATTCTCTTGTGTAAATTATTACTCCATCAACTTTTAGTTCTAATTTTATTGCACTAGCTCCAACTTCATTTCCTTCAATGATAAAACCTAGATCAACTGCAGTGTCTTTGTTGAATGAACCAAGATTAGTACTGCTTGGGTTTGTTAAATTACTTCCACCCTTTTCTTGTGTTCCGTCTTTTATTTGATAATCCATTACTCTAATTGGTTCTTTGTCGCCGTTTAGAAGAGTTAAAATTAGTGTCATATTTTTTACACTAGTTCCATAATCAGTTCCTGAATTATTCATTAATTGGTATTTGTAATTGTATTTCTCTGCTTGTTTTACTTCGTAAGGTGCATTGATGTATAAATCTTCTTTTATCCAATAAAGTGATTCACTTGTTATACAAAATGCTTCTTCACAAGTTGCTTCTTCTCCAACATAATAAATATTTGATGGTTTTGCATCATCATATAATTCATTATCAATATTTGTTGTTGGTGGGTCTTTTTTATCCCCAAACTTTGCTTTGTAAAAGAATTGTAGTTCTTTGTTTGCTGGAGCAGTTCTTTTTACATTAAACCAAATTTTTATTACTCTAATTCCTTTTTCAAAATCTTTAAATTCAGTATTTATCCATTTTGCATAACCATCAGTTAAATTTTCTCCATCATAATCATATCCTCTTTCAGGATCAAAACTGGTTCCTCTTGTTTCTCTATAAATTCCAGCTCCTTCTACTTTGTCTATTTCTATGAAATCATTTTCTAATAATTTTTCTTTTCCTACTCTAAAGTGAGTAACTACTTCAGGGTATTTTTCATCAGATTCAATTATTAGTTTTGCATAATATTTTTTTCCTGCTTGAAGAGTTCTTGTGATGATATCATTTTCGTTATAAACTTTGTCAAGAGTTATTTTTGGTTCATTAATTTGTTTTTTCATAGTTACTGTAAAAGTGTAAGTTTTGTCAGGGAATAACATTCTTGGTTCTGTTATATAGTTTTCAAAAGTATCTGATTGTATTGCAAGATATACTTGTTGTCCTGCTTTTATTTTTCTTTGAACAGTTCCTTGCTCAATTGACATAAGTCCACTAAGATCACTATTATCAGATGTTAGAAGTATTCTTGCAGTTCCGTCAATTTTTTGTCCTGCTTCATCCTTTAAATCAATTTTTATTGTTGCTTCCCCAATGTTTATGTTTATTAAAAATTCATTTTCTTTATCAATACTAATTAGTTTTGGCTCACTTGCTCCACTAAAAGGGTATTTTAGTGCATATGCGTAAACAAGTCCTTCAACTTTACCCGCTAAAAAAGTTACATATCCATTAACATCAGTCATTGCCCAATTGTTTGATTGGTTTAATTCTACAATCGAGTCGTCTTCTTTATATTTTAGTATTATTTTTGCATTACTTACTGGTTTTAGATCTTGATCAACTACTCTTACTTTTGTTTTACCTGCATTGCTAATAGTGATTTTTTCAAGTTCTAAAATAATATTAGTGTCCGAACTAATACTATTTAGATCAATTGTTTTAGCATAATATCCTCCGTTTAGGTCTCCTGGTTTTTTTGCAGTTATTTGGTAACTTTCAATATCAGTTATTGGGAAAATTGTTGTTCCAAAGTTATCTGTTTTTTGTTCTGCAAGTAAATTTCCTTTTGGATTTTTTAGTGAAACAATTGCTTCTTTAATAATTGATTTTGTTGTTAAATCAATTGTTTTTATATTAATTCTTGCTCTAATTTCTTTTGTTACTTCAAGTGTTATTTCTTTTTTTGTTTCAACATTAACATTTGTTTGTGTTTTTGTAGCATATTTTCCTGAAGGATCACTTGCAGTTATTGTATAAGTTCCTGGAATAACACTTATTATTGCTTCAGATGAAGAAAGGGTTTTCCCAGTATAAATTGAAGACCCACTTACTGTTATTGTAAAATTTGTTTCACTAACTAAATTTCCATTATTTCTAACTTTAACTTTAAGTTCAGTTTTTGGTGCTTCGTAAGGGAGAAGAGTCATATCATAAAAATTTGAATTTATTGTGTAAGTTTTTTTCTCATAATTTGAACTATTTGGCATTGCATTTAATTTAACACAATCATAAGGTTCAGTTACTTCAATTACTCCGCTAGAAGTTATTCCACTTTCAGGAGTTGGTCTTACTGCTCTATTTTCACACCAAAAATCTATTGCGATTGGTTGGAATATTGTCATTCCAAAAGAATCTTTAACAGTTATTGTTCTTTTTGTTGATGAAAAATCAATTTTTTTTTCAAGAACAATTGTCTGTGTTTTTTTTGCTTGATCAATTAATAAAGTTCCATTGTAAGTTCCTTTACTTAAATTTACATTAATTTCCACTACTTGTCCATACTTTAGTTTATCTAAAATTACTTTTCCGTCAGAATCCGTCCTATAATTTGTGTCAGGAATTATTGTGTTATCATTTTGAGTGATTTTTAGTGTAACAACGGAATCAATCACTTTTGTTCTTCCGTTTGGTTCTACAAAAGTAAGTTCTGCATTATATTCAGTTGTGGTTTGTGCAAAAAAGAAAAAACCTATAAAGAGTAATAAAAATAATATTAAAATTAAAAATAAAACAAAACTTGGAACAATTGCATCAACTTTGTCTATAATAGTGTATACTGGTAAGTGTTCGTTTACTTTATCCCAAAAAGCATACCACTTTTCTTCGCCCTTGTAGTATAGTTCTTTTAATTTTTCAAACATGCCCAAACACTTCTACTATTACTATTAATATAGGAGTTTTTTTATTATTTAATTCTTTTTGATAAATATTTTTGTGTTAATTTCTTATCTTAGTACTCTAGTTTTATTTATTTTGCAATGCAAGTATTTTCTTTTGAGTGAATATTTGATTCAATTTTTTCTAATTGTTTTGCTTTCCACCAAACGGCATTTTTATCCAACTTTTTAAGCAATCTCGTTATTTTCTGTAAAATACCCATTGGGAAAGCTCCTGAACCGCAAGCAGGGTCAAGCACTTTTATTGTGTTTAACTTTTTTAAAAGTTCTGTTGCTTTGTCTTTTAATTCAACAGGTAGTTCCGTATCATGTACCCACTTCTGCAAGAGTTCATGGTAGTTTGGCGGATAAAAATTTTGCAAGTATTCTAC
>DAOQRN010000035.1:0-5769 GCA_035355675.1 archaeon | reverse complement strand
GGTTCTGGAAAAAATATTGAGAGGGTTTCAAAAAATATTTCTTACCCTCTTCTTGCAAAATCTTTTGTTGGAAAAAAAGTACAACAAGCATTAATAGTAAATAACGGAAAAGAACTCAATTCTTTTGTTAATAGTATAAAGAGTGATATTGATGGATTTATGTTAAGAGAGTACATTGATGAACCAGTGATTTCTTGTATTGTTGTTGGGGATGAGGTTTTTTCAGTAAAAAGAAAAGTAAAAGATCAAGTAGTTGTTCCAATTGATAAGGGTGAATATTATAAATTATCAGAGAATGATAAAGAAAATGTAATTAATGCAACAAAAGTAGTTGGTCTTGATATTGCAAGAGTTGATTTAGTAAAAGGAAGAATAATTTCAGTTGAACCAAAAATTAATTTAAAAAATTTTAATAAAATTTGTTCTGCTGATATTGAATCAAGGATAGTTGATTTTTATATAAGTAAAGAAAGTGAAATAAAAAGAAAAAGTATTTTTTCAGAACTAAAAGACATTAAAGGAATTTTTTCAAACACAATTTTTTCGAGGTTTTTTAAATGAAAAAACAATTAACAAAAAGTTTGGATGAAAAAGATTTAACACAACTTGAACCTTCACTTGTAATTATTTCTTCAAAAGGAGCGAAGATGTCTACAATAAAATCTTTAATTTCTGAAGCTCAAAAAAAGTTTTCAAATGTATTAGTCGTTCCAATAAATAAAATTCAAATTCAAACATCTGAACAAGGGGTTGGGCTTTTTTATAAAGGAAAAAATTTGTTGTGTTATGATGTAATTTATCCAAGAGTTTCTTCAAAAGATTTCTTTTTAGCAGAAGCAGTGTTAAAAGCAATTGAATCAAGTGATTCATATTCTCCTGTTTCATTAAAATCTTTTCAAATAACAAATCATAAATTTTACACCTCACAAATATTATCAAATAAAGGGTTGCCGGGAGTAACTAGTACTTTTTTTATTTCATCAAGAAGAGCACAAATGGCTGTTTCAGAAACCGGATATCCTTTTGTAATGAAATTAATTTCAGGATTTGCAGGAAAGGGAGTTGTTTTAATTAATAATAATGACCAAATGGAGAGTATTCTTGATGCAGTTCATTTATTTGAAGAATTTATTTGTACTCAAAAATTCATTAAAGGGAAAAATTTTGATATTCGCTGTTATGTTATAGGAAATCTTGTATTGGTGGTTAAGAGAACTTCAAAAAAAGGGGATTGGAGGGCTAATATTTCAAGAGGGGGTTCTGCTCAATTAATTAATCCAACTCCAGAAATGATATCAATTGCACAAAATGCAGCAAAAGAACTAGGGATGGATATTTGTGCAGTGGATTTAATGCAACATAAAAATAAATGGGTAGTAATAGAAGTAAATTTTATGCCCGGTCCATTTATGAAATACTTGGGAAATACAATAATTCATGAATGGTTGAGATATTTATCAGTTAAGGGAAAAAAAATAAAAAAACAAAAAAATTCTTGTTAATTTTTAAAATATTATTTTTGACTATTTTAAGTCTTAAAGAACTAAATTTTCTTTTAAGTTTAATATAAATATTAGTTTTCATTTTAATAATAATATAAATTAACAACATGATTTGTGTTATTTAAGTGTGTTTGAATTTATTGATGGTGTTTATTATTCATTTTACTGATTATGTTTTGCTTGACCAAAAAGTTTGTCAATTATCTTCTTCACTTGAATCAAATATTTTATCATTTACTTCTCCACAAAATTTTTTAGAAGAAAAGAAAAGATTTTTTAAAGAAATAGAAAAAAATGGAGAATATAATCCAAAATTTATTTATGCGCCAAGAAATCCTCTATTTAATTATTTTTCAGTTTCTCCAACATTTAATGTTTATAAAAATGAATTAAAACAACTTTTGTCAGAAGTTGGAAGAGACACTTTGGGTTTAGTTTATGAAAAAAAATTACTTGATTTGTTTGATAGGCTTGAACTTGTAAGAAGTGTGGGTACTCCAAATTTTTCTACAAATTCTGAAAGTTATTATGGGGTAGTAAATAGGAGCACTTTAAAATTATCCGAAGAATTAATTCAAAAAGAAATAAAATTTAAGGAAGAGATAATTCCCATGGATAAAGCAAAGAAAATAATTGAAAATTTTTTAAGAAAAAAAAAATTAAAATACAAAATAGTTTTTAGAAATTCTTCAAGTTCTAATTTTTCAGTAAATATTAGAACAAAAAATATTTTTATTAACCAGAATTATGTTTTTACAAAAGAATCCTTAAAAAGATTAATTGCTCATGAAATAGAATCTCATGTGTATAGATATGAGAATGGACTAATTCAACCCTATTTAATTTTTGCAAAAGGATTATCAAAAGAAACTCTAGAAACAGAAGAAGGGTTAGCAGTGTATGTTGAAGAACAAAAAAAAATTAATATTGATTCACAATTAAAAAATTATGCGGGTAGAGTTATTGCGATTAATTTGGCTTCAAAAAAAAATTTTTATGACACTTTCCTTAATTTAACTCAATATTTTTCAAAAGAAGATGCATTTACTTTAACTTTTAGAGCAAAAAGGGGAATTCATTCTCAAGAAGAAAAAGGTGCATTTACAAAAGATGCATTATATTTGAAGGGTTTTTTAAGTGTAAGAGATTATTTAAAAGAACATTCAATTGAAGATTTATTTTATGGAAGGTATGCAGTTGAAGACGCTCCTTTTGTATTTGATATTGATGGATTAAAAAAACCAAAATATTTGCCGGAATTTAATAAAAGTGTTGAATTTGATTAATTAAGTAATTATTAAATTTGTTTTAAACACTTAATATAATGTAAAATTATGGGTGAAAAAATTGATTCAAGTTGATGAAATAAAAAAAATACAAAAAGTAAAATTAGTTTCATTGCCTGCTTTGGAAAAAATTTTTAAATTGTATGAAATAACTTCTTCTTCAAATGTTTTTATTTGGACTGATTTTGGAAAAACAATTGCTCCAAGAATTGCAAAAACAATTTATTTAGAACTAAAGAAACTGGGTTGTGGGGTTTCTTTAATTGTTGATCCTCCAAGAAGCAATATTTCTCCTGCTCCAAAAAAAACAATTAATACAATTCTTTCATTATCAAAAGATGAAGTGTTTATTTCAGTAGGTTCAGGGAATAGGGGTCACATTGTTGTTGATGGAAAACAAGTACTTATGAGAGATTTAATGAAAAAAAATGGTTTTAGGATGATTTCTCTTGGTGGTTTAAGTTCATTAAATCCAAAAAAAGTGAATGAGTTTTTGAATGCTTTTGATCATGATGAAAAAGAAGTCAAAGAATTAAATGAAAAAATAAAAAGTTTAATGAGTGTCGCAAAGAAAATAAAAATCACTTGCAAGAATGGATCAAATTTAGAATTAAATTTAGACAACTCTCGAGAAGTTATTTGTAATGATGCTAATTGGAGGGCTTATTCTACAAATTATCCTGTTGGAGAAGTTTATACTGCTCCAATTGAGAATTCTGCTAATGGAGTAATTTTTGTAACTAGTGCAAAAATAAGTGGGAGTACAATTGTATCAAAAAAACCAATTAAATTTATTTTCAAAAACGGGGTCCTTGTTAGTACTGATTCAAAAAAAGTTAATGATAATTTAAGGTATGTTGAAAAAGTTAATAAATTAAAAAAAATTAGTGATTACAAAATTAAAGTTAGAACTATTGCTGAATTTGCTATTGGAACAAATAGAAAAGCGACTATTGTTGGAGCAATGATTTGTGATGAAAAAGTTCTTGGAACAATCCATTTTGCAATAGGGAATAATATGCATTTAGGTGGGAGTAATTATTGTCATGGCCATTTTGATAATGTTGTAATAAAACCAACAGTTTATTTTGATAACAAAAAAATAATGGAAAAAGGGAAATTAATAATTTGATTAAATTTTTTATCTTTTTCTATTTGTCCTTTGGGTTTGTATGATTTTATTTTCTCTTTTTATTGAATTTTCTTTTAATATTTCCTGAAATTATTTTTTCTTCTTTTTTTTCAAATCTTTTTAGTTCTGTATAAGTTTCACTAAATCCATGGTCTAGTTTCTTTGCACTTGAGTCAATAAATTTTCCAAATAATTTTACTCTTTCTCCAAAACTCATTTCTATTTGTTTTAGTCCGTTTTCAAAAGGCATAAATGTTTCACTAATTGCTTCAAACACTGGAGTAAAAGTGATTACAGAGAAAACAATTTGTCTGCTTGCAATTTGTTCAACTTGTTTAACTTCACTAACTTTGTTTATTAGGGTTTTGTAGAATATGTATCTTAAAATAAATGAAATTAAACACATTACAAAAAATGCGTTTGTTAAAAACCAAAAATTAATGTTTATGCTTTGAATAAATCCGCTTATGCTGGCTCCTAAAAATGTTCCAGTTCCAAAAAACACTGCTTGATAACTTACATATTTTATTATTTTTTGTTGACTTGATACATTGTAAACAAAATTTGCAAGAGCTAAGTTGAAACCAGCAAATATGAGTCCATCAATGAATTGGACAAAAATTAAACCTTCAGGAGTTCTTACTGCAATATATAATAGTGGAAATAATGCCACAAGAAATGAACTTGCTTTTAGTATTTTTATCATTCCATACTTGTCAATTAATTTCCCCCAGTAGGGCATTGAAATTAGTGTTGCAACAAGAGTTGATGAAATAATTAATGTATACATTATGTAATCATTTTTTAGTCCAATATTATTTAGTAAATGAAATGAAACAAATGGTCCTGTTAGTGAAATAGCAAAAGACATTAATGAACCATATAATACAAATAAACCAAAATTACTATTTCTTAATTCTTTTGCAAATTCTAAAAAGTTTTGTTCTTTTTCAAAAAAAATGTCACATTTATTTTCAGTAATTTTGATAAAAAGGATTGCTGAAATAAATCTACTAAGTGATGCAATTAAAAATATTCCAAGAAAAATAAATGCTAGTTCTATTTCAAAAAGTTTTAAAGAGAAACCAAAAATTAAAAAAAATATTAATGATACTCCTCCAATTATTGAGTTTCTAAAACCAAAAAAACTTCCAATAATTTCTGATGGAATAATTTCTTTCATCCAACTATTCCAAGGTGGAGTTGCTAGTGAACCAAAAATTAAACTTAAAGTGTAAAAAATAATTAACCATACCACTTGATTTGTTTGAAAAATAAATGGGGTTAATGCAATTGGGATAAATAATGCTGATTGTATTATTACTAATCCAATAATTAACCATTTTTTTGAATTAAATTTTTTTATAAGCCACATTGATAAAAGTTGTGCCCATGCAGCTAAGAGTGCTGGAAAAGCACTAATAAAACCAACTTCAAGTGCATTTGCTCCTAAGTAAACAGCAAATGGAACAATAAATGAAACTGCTGAGGAAAGTAGAATTGTTGCAAATATTCCTTCATAAACAGAGTACTTTAAATTTGGTAATCCATGGGTTTGTTTTTCAAACATTTTATCACTTAGTAAAGGCACTTATAAAATAGCCTAATTCAATATAAACCTTACTTTGGTTTTTAAAAAAATTATAACTAAAACTTTAACCCTTTTAATACTAACCATAGAAAAATTAATTATAATTAATTATTAATTAAAATTAGAACAGATAGGTGCGTAGCACCTATCATCATGCCGGCTTTGAGAAGCCGCGAGGGTGGCAGAGCGGTCTAATGCGGCGGATTGCTAATCCGTTTCCTGAAAGGGAGCACGAGTTCAAATCTCGTCCCTCGCGTA
>DAOQRN010000034.1:0-6288 GCA_035355675.1 archaeon | reverse complement strand
CCCACTTACTTCCAAAAACAAGTCCATTCGCAGAACCCAACATTCCATTATAATATTCAGTTCCTATTTTGTATTTTTTTAATAATCTTTTTGTTTCTTTTTCTCCTATGATTAAACAAGTTGAATCAGTTTTGTATCCGTAGGGATGAGCAAAACTAGCCATTAAATCATTTTTTTTAATTATTTTTAATGCTTCTTCTATTGGTAAATTAATTTTTTGTAATTTTGGTATTTTATAAATTGATTCATCTTTTCCATAAATTAATAAATGGCCCGCAGTTGTTTTTGCTTCCATTCCTGGCAAAAGAATTATTTCTTCTGGTTGAATTAATTTTAATTTTTTATAGGCGAGTTCTGGGTTATATTCGACATGTTCTGTGATAGCAATAGCGCATAAACCTTTTTCTTGAACAGCTTTCCACCAATCTTTAGGCTTAATTTTTTTTTCATTTAAGTGTGTGTGAAGGTCTACTAAAAAAACTTTTTTAACCATAAGAATAACTTTATTTAATTTATTATTTAATTTTCTACTTTTTTGTTTGTCTTCGCATTTTTTTTCTTATATTTTTATTCTAATTTTATTTCTTTTTTTCCAAGCATATATTGGTGGAGTGCTTTTGGTATTTTTATTGTTCCTTCTTTTGTTTGGTGGTTTTCTATAATTGCTCTAAGTATTCTTGGTACAGCAACTTCGGTTGCATTTAGAGTGTGTAAGTATTCTTTTTCTCCGTTTTGTTTTTTGTATTTTATATTCAGTCTTGTTGCTTGATATGTTGTACAATTACTTATAGAGTGTGTTTCAAAGTATTTCTTTTCTCTTGGTGACCATACTTCAATGTCATATTTTTTGCTAGCAACAGTTCCAATGTCCCCTGTGCAAATCAACAATATTCTGTATGGTAGTTCAAGATCTTTTACAAGTTCTTCAGCGTTTTTTAATAATTCTTCATGTATTTTTGCACTGTCTTCACTTTTACAAAAAACTATTTGTTCTACTTTATCAAATTGGTGTAGTCTAAACAATCCTCTTTCATCTAGTCCGTGTTTTCCAATTTCTTTTCTAAAATTCATTGTGTAACCAGCTTGTCTTATTGGTAGTTCTTTTTCATCGATTATTTCATTCATTAACATTGCTGTTAGGGGGTGTTCTGCTGTTGCAATTAAATAGTGGTCTTCTCCATCAATTTTGTACATTACATTTTCAAAGTCGCTAAGGTCAGTTACTCCTTCGTAAGCGTTTCTATTCATCATGTATGGTGGAATAACTAAACTAAATCCTTTTTTTGTTAGTTTTTCTATTGCGTATTGAACAATTGCCATGTTGAGTAATGCCAGATCTCCTTTTATTGCGTAAAATCCTTCCCCTGCAATTTTTACTGAACTTTTAAAATCAGCTACTTTTAGTGCTTCTGCTAGTTGTCCATGGTGTTTTATTTCAAAATCTTTTTTATTTATATTCTCCCATTTTCTTACTTCAATATTTCCTTCTTCTCCTTTTCCATAAGGGACACTTTCGTCAAGTAAATTTGGAATAGTCATTAGAATACTTTTATTTTCTTCCTCTAATTTTTTTGTTTTCTCTTCTTTTTCTTTTAATTCTTGTGGTAACTTTTTTGCTTTATCCATTAATTTAGTGGTGTCTTTTTTATTTGCTTTAGCAATCTTTATTTCTTCAGTTATTTTGTTTCTCTCTTGTCTTAATTCATCCACTTCTTGTTTTAATTTTCTCCAAAACTTATCTTGCTCAACCCATTTATCTAATTTTTTTATTATTTCGGGTTGTTGTCTTTTTGATAAATTTTTTTTAACTTCAGCATAGTTTTCTCTAATTGCTTTAGGGTCAATCATAAATATCACTTTTTTTGTTTATTCCTTGCTATTTTATATAAATATAATTCCACTCAAATCTTTAAAACCTCTCTTTTTAGGACAATTTTTGGTTTTTAACGCAATATTTTCCAGTAAAGTTCTCTGTCTAAATATTTTCCTTTGTATGTTCGATAATGTTTTAGTGTTCCAATTTTTTTAAAACCATTTTTTTGGAGTATTTTTTTACTTGGAGTGTTTTTTGGATCAGTTATTGCTTCACATCCATGAAATTTTAATTTTGTTTTAATGAATTTTAATCCTTCAATCAATATTTTTTTTCCAAATCCTTTATTTCTATAATTTTCACTAATGGCATAACCAACACAGCATCGTTTGTCTTCCTTATTAATATTGTAGATATCAATTATTCCTACCTTTTCATTTTTTTCTATTCCTACAAAGTAAAATCTACTCTTTTTTTTGCTTTGAGCAAGGTAACTTCTTAGTTTCTTTTTTTGTTCTTCAACATTATTAGTTTTTGTTTTTGTTATAATGTATTTTTCACAGTCTCTATCTTGCATTAATTCAAAAACAAATTGAGCATCTTCTTCAGTGGCAAGTTTTAGTTTCATACTATCATATTATGGTTTTAGTGTTTTTATTTTCTTTCTTTTAATTTTTATTAATAAAAATGACTATTGTGCAGTAGAGTCGTTTTTTTCTCAAAATCTACTCTTTCTGTATCAATTAGTTTTAGTGTGGAGTGTAGTTTGTTTTCTAAAAGATCGGTAGTAATTGGAACAATACTCTCTTTTTTATAAAATTCATCTAATTGAATTTTGTATTTTTCATAATTTTTTGTTTTTTCTATAAAGTTTTTTTGAACTATCCCCCAATTTTTTTTAACAAATTCAGCTAGCTTTGTTGTTTGAAATAGCTCAACTTTTTGGTCTTTGTTTATTATTAGTGTCCAATCTGATGCATTTAGTAATCTTCTTTTTCGTGTTCTAATAATAATTGCGTTTTCTCCAAGGTCTCCGAATGAAAATTTTTGGTCAATTCGCGTACTACCAAATATATAATCTATTCCAGTAACATTATCCTCTATTGGGTGCATATTGTTTGGTTTTATTTCAAGGAGTTTTTTTCTTAATTCGTTTTGAATTAAACAATTTGGGTTAATGTGTCTTACTTTTTTTGCGAAAGATTTTTTGCGTGAAGATCTCATTTTTTCTATGACTTCTATTAGTTGCTCGTATTTCTCATAAGGTAAATCGGCATACATTGGCAATAAATTGGTAGATTTTTCTACTTTATATTAATTTGTCTTTTTAGTAATTTTTTCTAAAAATTTTCAAAAAAACAAATATTTTTATTTAGAATGAGTATTATTATTTCTGTGTTTCACTAATTTTTATGGTGTTGATTTTTTGATTATCTAAATTAATTAGATTTGCTTAGTGTAAATTGTTTTTTTTATTCAATAAATTTTATTTTTCCAATAGTTTTTTTAGCTGCTTCGAATTTTTTATCAAAATCGTCGTAAAATTCAAATGCGTATTTTATTAAGTATTTTTGCTTGCATTCTCCACACAAATTTTTTCCACTAATGCATTCATCGTGCATTTGTTTTAGTATTTTATCATCTTTAATAAAGTGGTTTTTGCAGTATTCGTATGCAACGCATTTTTCCACTTCTCCGCCTTTTTGTTTTTGTTCTTCCATTGTTGCTCGTCCACCAGTTAGTGATTTTTTTAATTTTTTTTCAAGTTCTTTTCTATCTTTTTCTGGTATCTCTATTTTTCCAACTTGTTCATTTTTACTCATTTTAAAGGATCCATCAAGTGATGAGGTATATTTGTTGTAACTTGCGCTTGGTAAAAAAAATCCATATTCTGTTTTTAGTCTTCTTGCAACGTCTCTTGACATTCTAATGTGTGGTGCTTGATCTATTCCTACTGGAATTACTCCTGGCATTGCTTCTTTTAATTGGGGGTGTAAAATGTCTCCCATTTGGGTAAATGCGCTCATTACTTTACTTGGGTGAACTGAACCATATATTGCACGGAATTCATTTTCTGTTACTTTTTGTGAACACACTGTGGCTAGGTTGCTCACTGTTTTGTTTTCGCTTTGGAAATAAAATATTGTTTTCTTTGGATCAAGTCCTAGTGCAATGTATGCGGGTATGTGGAAGTTTAGTGCTCTTTTTTTTCCTTCTTCAATTGATATTCCTCTTGTTGCTTGTGATTCAACATCGGCAATTAATACATAAGTTTCTGCTCCATTATCTTGGTAGTATTTTACTTGTTGTACTACTGCTTCTGTTCCTAAGTGTATTTTTTCTGCAGAAGGCATTATTCCTGTTAAGCAATAAAATTTTTTCTTATTTTTTATTGCTTCTGCAATAATGTTTAAGTCTTGTCCGCCAAAAATAATTCCTCTTCGCATTTGTGTGCTTGGTTTTGGCATTATTGAAATATCAAATTCTTGCATACCAAATTCTCGAATCAATCGAGAGTAGTCTTCTACTAGAGTATTTCCCCACGGGTCAACCATTACTTTTTGAGTATTTTCTTTAGCATTATTCATAATTTCACTTTCTTTTTCTTTTGTAATTAAGTTTTCTTTATTTATATTATCAACCCCTTTGTGTTTTTAATTCTCTCGCCTAAGAATTTAAATGAAAAATAATTAAACAATGCTTTAATGTTTAATAAAAAATATTTTTTTAGAATTAGTTTGATCTTTGTCTGGCGCCTTAGCCTGGTGAGCTTACAATGAGAGACTCCAGACAAAAAAATCAAATTTCATAACAATAATTATGATTATGTTCTTTATAAAGGGTTTTTTGATTATAGTGTAACAATTAGTACAGGTTGGTTTTTTGATAAATTAGTTCTATTTTTTGTTATTGGTTTTTTTTAATATATTTTTCTATTTTTTTTAATTAGTAGAATTGGTTTTGTCTGTGTTTTATTATTAGTTCTTTCATGTGTAGTATTTGTTGTTCTATTTCTTTCACATAAATTTCTTTAAATTTTATTCTATGGTTTTTTAGTTCTTCTAAATCTTTTACTCTTTTTGGGATTAAACTTTTTACTTCTGCAACAAGATCATTTTCTGAAAATAATTCAAGTGTCATTATTGGGGTGTGTACTCTTGGAGAAATGTTGTGAAAAACATCAGTTAATGTTTTTGATTTTTCAGTCATTTTGCTTAAAGCTTTTCCTCTGTTTGCTAGAATTTGCAAAGTTTCTCTTGTTTTTTCATACCCATTTTTTTTGTAACTATTAAGTAAATCCAAGAGTAAAACAGTTATGTCTGGTCTTAATGGAATTTTTGTTCCTGGAATTACTTGATTTGGTCTTTGTAAAATCATTGAAGATATTATTTTTCTTTGGTGTTCGGTTAAATCATTTTTTCTAAATGGTTTCATTAAGTACTTTCTAACAAGTCTTGTTGAAATATCAGTTGCTGATACTTGTATTCTTTCTCCAAGTATTCTATCATATGACTCAATTTTTTCAATATACATTGGTTTAGTTTTCATTTCTTTTTGTTGTTTCATTCTTTCAACAACTTGTCTTAATTTTTTTCTAGTTATCCCGCCTCTTGCTCCTAATAAAATTGCCCGACCATCCTGTCCCAAAAGTCTAACATGTTTTCTTTTAGCGTCCATTATTGTTTGTTTAGTTTCTCTTCCTTTTGGTTTGTAAGGCATACATAATTATTTTTTCTCTTTGTTTAATAATGTGTCGTTCTCTTTGCTAAGCTTTTTAATTCTTATTAAAGAGTATTTGTTTATGGATAATGATCTTGTAAAAGCAAAGAAAGATAATTTACGTAAACTTCGTGACGGGAAAATTAATCCTTATCCTTACAAATTTATTGACTCTGATAAAGCATTAATAATTAAAGAAAAATATAAGGATTTAAAGAATGAAGAATTTGGAGAGTTAGTTAGCTGTGCGGGTAGAGTTATTGCTAAAAGAAGTTTTGGTGCAATTGCTTTTTTAAAAATTAGAGACTCTACTGGGGATATACAATTTTTTTTAAGAAAAGGAGAGACACCAGAAAATGTTTTTGAACTACTTAACTTAGTTGACTTAGGGGATATTGTTGGTTCAAAAGGAAAAGCGTATAGAACTCAAAGAGGGGAATTATCTGTAATGGTTGATTCTCTTGAAATCTTGTGTAAATCTATTTTACCACTTCCAGAAAAATTTCATGGTCTTCAAGATGTTGAATTAAGACAAAGAAAAAGATATCTTGATTTAATAATGAACCCCGAAGTTAGAGAAACTTTTGTAAAACGATCAAAAATTATTTCTGCTTGGAGAGAATTTTTGGATAGCAAAGGATTCTTAGAAGTAGAAATTCCTGTTCTTCAACCAACTTATGGTGGAGCATCTGCTCGACCTTACACTACAGAAAGTAATGCTTGGAAATCAACATTTTATTTAAGTATTTCTCCAG
>DAOQRN010000033.1:3539-6463 GCA_035355675.1 archaeon | reverse complement strand
GTATTTGAGTCAGTGTAATTTAAATCATTTATTGGTCCTGGCAATTGGTAAAAGTTTAAATCATTAGAGTCTTTCTTCCAAACAAAATAATTAACATCAGAAGTAACAATTGTTTCTCTCCAAGTTAGTAAAACATTATTGTCTTTTTGTGTTTGTGGTAAATTAAAATCAGGAGCATAAGGCCCATTTCTATCAACCCAAAAATTAAGATCAATTCTTGTTCTATTTTTTGCAATATCGTTAATATCAAGAGAAAGAGTGTAAAAATTTCTGTCAAGAAGATTTAAATCAGATCCATTAAAATCAAGTACATTTGTTAAAGAATTATAATTAAATCTTGTTGAATTATTTGTATCAAAAATATTTCCGTCAAGATAAACAACGAAACTATTAACATCAATTCCGCTCGTTGCATCACTTACATTAAAAGAAAAATTTTTAAGTTCTGGATGAATCCACTTATTATTGTCCGGGAATTTGTAAGAAACTATGGGTGCATTGTTATCTATTGTAAATGAATTTGCACTTAATTGTTCTTTATCATTAATACTATTATTGTTTCGTATAATTATTCTAATTTTCCAATTCCCATCTTCTTTTTGGAGAGTATTCCACAAAAAATAACAAGTATTTCTATCAGTATTATCTATGCAATTTACTGGGTTTACTAAATAAGTATTTGTTATTGACGAATTAAGATTGTTTGCAGGTACATTAATTAGATCAATACTTGATTCCTTTAAATCAATCCAGTTAAAATCTTTTAAGTCAAAAATAATATTATAGTTTCCTTTAATTATATTCCCATCATTTGGTGAAATTATGTTTATGCTTGAAATAGCAAACACTGTTCCTAAAAGTAATAGGAGTGCTAGTAAGGTTAGGGCAATTTGTTTCATCTTTAATAGTAACGTCTACTTCATTTAAATATCTTGCTTTTTATTAGTTTTTTTATGACTAATACTAATCTAAAAATAATACAATTGAATGTTGGAGGGTTTGATAATAACTTTACTTATATTATAATTGGAGAAAATAATGCTGCAATTTTAATTGATCCAACAGGATCAAAAGAAGTGATTGAAAATTCAATAAAAAGTAATAAATTGAATGTTGTTGCTCAAATTGTAACTCACTCTCACCCAGATCACTGTGAACTAGTTGATTACTTTAAAGAAAAAGGAATAAAATTAGTTGAATTTGATTTAAAAAAAGTTTTTGAAGAAAAAGAAATAATTCTAGCCGGAGTAAAAGTGAAAGCAATTCTTACTCCTGGACACTTGCATGATTCAAAGTGTTTTATTATTGGTGATAATATTTTTTCAGGAGACACTCTGTTTGTAAAAGGGGTTGGGACAACTCATTATGGTGGAAATGATTTAGATCTTGAAAAATCTCTTAATTATTTAGCAACACTTGATTCTAACTTAATTTTGTGGCCGGGACATAATTATGGTGGAGCATCAGCTCTGCTTGGAGTAGCATTAAGTAATTCTCACATAAAACCAAGTAAAAAAACTCATGATTTAATAAAAAAGAAAGTAGAAGATTATGAAAAAAATAGTGCTAGAAAATATTGAATTTTATTTTTTATTTATTGAAGGGTTATTTTTTTTAAAGATTTATTTTTTCTTGTTTTGTTTTTTATTCAAGTAGAGTTATTGCAAACATTAGTAATATTCCAATTGAAATAAACACTAATTGAATTAGAGAGTTTTTTATTTTCGGATTTTTGTGTAATTCTGGAATAAGATCAGTTGCTGCGATATAAATGAAACCACCAGCAGTTATTGCAACAACAATTGGAACAATTCCTTCAATTATTTCATTAAATAATAACACCATTATTGCTCCAATAAAAGATGTTAATGCACTCAAAAAATTTGCAATTAGTGCTTTTTTTCTACTAAACCCGCCTTTAATTAATACTCCAAAATCACCAATTTCTTGAGGAATTTCGTGTAAAAATATTGCCATGGCTGTAGCGAATCCAACACTAGTATTAATTAGAAATGCTCCTGCAAGTAATACTCCGTCTAAAAAATTGTGAAACCCATCCCCTACAAGATTCATGTAAGAAAAAGATAAGTGTTTGTGTTCTGTGTGGTGACAGTGGTGCCAGAAAATAAATTTTTCTAAAATAAAAAATAAAATAATTCCAACTAAAATAAAAATTGATAATTCTCCAATAAGTCCACTTTCAGCAAGTTCTGGTATCAAATGAATAAATGCTCCACCAAGAAGTGCTCCAACAGAAAGAGAAACTAAGTGTTCTAAATATTTATTAATATTTTTAATAGAAATACTTAGTACTCCGACAAATGAAGCAAGAGAAATTATTGCTAAAGATAAAAATAATTCAAATAACATAATTTATTGTTATTTGGGTGTCTTTTTATTCCTTTCTTTTAAATGAATTATTTTTTTAAGCAATAATTATTTTTCCTTTTGGTTTTGCTGCTTCTTGTGCACTTTTTGTTAGAGTAATTTCTGTCCCTGCTGGGTAATCATCTTTTTGTATTCCTTGAATCATTAGTACTACTTGTGCTCCAATTTTGTTACAAGCTCCATCACCATATTTTGATTCAACACTTAATACATGTGTTTCGTTTTCTTTTCCATGTACAATCATTTTTTTTGCAACTGCTCCATCAACAAGTCTTCCAATTACACAAACCGCATCCATTCCAACAAATTTTTCTGCTTTCACTATTTTTACTTTTCCGCGCCCTACAAAATTAGCACTCTCTTCACTCATTCCACCAAAAGTTAATGTTGTCAAACTCATAAAAATCACCCAATAATTCCTTTCTCTTTATTTTATTTATTTCAGAAGGCAACTATAATTACATTAAAGTTGTTTATATACTTTTACTATGAAAATCACTAACTTTTTGTTGGTATTGTATTTGAAAAGCGAACAA
>DAOQRN010000033.1:0-3439 GCA_035355675.1 archaeon | reverse complement strand
ATTCAATCAAACAAAGAGATGCGGTTCGCTTAGTTAGGGCTCTAAAAGATCCAGCAACTCTTCAATCAATGAAAGATGCAGGTTACGCTGGGTTATGTGGTGATACTCCAACAACCACTCTTGCTAAATTATTTGAAATGGCTGGCGGAAAAAATTTAGGGAACGCAGTTATCCCAAAACCAATAAAAGCACGAGAAAAAGCAAGATACTTACTTCACATGATGGGAAGAGGGTACCCAAAAAAATACTTAACAAGACCCTTACAAAGAATAGTTTTTAGATTTTGATTTTTTTTTAAACCTAATTTTTCTAATGTTTAGTTTTAATTTTTTTATTTTCAGTTTTTACTATTTACTCTAAAGTAGGATCAACTATTTTTCCTAAGAAAAGAATTTCTCCACTAACATTGTCTTGAATATAAAAAAAGAAAGGGTGATTTGCATTAAATATTGGAGAAGGTGCTGGCATTGAGGTTTTTTGTATTACTACAACGGCAGTGGCCGCAGCCGCTTCTGTTCCCTCTTCATTTACTTCAACAAACGCTTGGTGATATATTTCATCAATTTTTATGTAATTTTGTTCATCCATTTTTGAAAAATTTGCAAAATTAGTGAAAGCTTCTTTTAACCCCATTTCTTGAAGATCTTTTTTCATTTGATAATTTGTTCTAAATTTGAATTTTGGTAAATGAACTTCTATTTTTTGTGTACTCATTTTTGTTTTAAGTTCAGTTATTTCACTTGCACTTGGGATTATAAAATTGTAATTTACATTATTTGTCGGATTTACACAATCATTAGTTCCTGCTCCACAAGGGACATAATTTTCTTTTGGTAATAAAACAATCATAGACATATCTTCTCCTTTATAAGGTAATTCAACATACTGGAAAGAATCATCTTCATAATAATTGAATTCGTTTTTTTGGTACATCATTTGTGTATCTTTTTTTGTGTTTTCATTAACACTAAATTCGCCACCATAAGTGTTTTTTTCATCAAATTTATTATTCCAATCCCCTTTGAAGTAAATAGCGTTAACAAGAACCATTCTTGTGTCTTCAAGAATTGAGTTTTTTGGTAATAATTCAATTATTTTTTTATTTGTTTGATTTTCCACCCATAAATTAATTTTTTGTCTTTGTTCTTCAGGAGCATTGTTAAAATCAACGGGAGTTGATTTTCCGTAATAATAATTTTCAATAGTGTCATAGAATGATTGTTTGAAAGGATAAGTTATTTCATTCCAAAGAGCATTAGCAATATTTATTGTATAATTTCCTTTTGACGCACTCTTATTTAGATTATTGTATACATTAGCAAAAGCTGCTCTTCTTTCAGTATCATTTTCTGAAAAATATAGTACTTTTCTCATTTCTTCTGCAGTAACTCCATCAGCCCCTTCATAAGTCATAGCAAGAGATGTTGAAATACTAAAAGGGGAGAAGAAAATATTTTTCCCACTTTGATCTTTACTAGAATCTAATTTGTTATAATAATCAACAGCAAAACTGTTATTTGCTAAAATTAAATCATTTAATGCTTGAATAGTTAATTTACTATCATCAAGTTCACTAAAACCAACAAGTCCTGAAGCAACAGGAGGATTAATTATTACTTGATTAATATCCCCATTAATTGGAGGGTTAGTTATGTTATTGTTATCATTTCCATTACTAGTACAACCAAAAAAAAGAATTAACAAAGTAAATAAAATAATTAATTGTTTCATAGAGTAAGTTTATCCCTTTCTTATTTAAAAGTGTTCGTTTTTGTTAGGAAAAAACCATTTTTTAAATATTCTAATGTTTAAGAAAAATGTTTTTTTTTATGAATTTTTCTTTGAAATTTATTCTTTTGAGTAATTAGTGTAAATAATTAGTATTCTTCTTATTGCGTGTCCTTCTTTTGATGTATTTGCATTGAATTCATCTGATTTTATTTTTAAATAATAAATATCTGACCCTGGTGCTGCTTGTTCAATTAAAACTGTATCGCCACTCTAAAACCAAGTTCTCCTAATTGTTGAATTATTCTTAATCTTTCACGATTAGCGTTTGCATTTAATTTTGGATCAACAAATCTGGATTTTTTTTCTTCAAAATATTTTTGATATTTAGTCCAATTTCTAACTAGCTTAATGACAAATCCTTGTTCTTTTCTGGTAATTAAATCCGAGTGATATTTTGTTCTATTTAAGTGATCCATAAGTTGAGCAATTGAAGGAGTGGGTCTAACACGATTTCTTTTTGGATTACTAATAGTTCCATTAGGTTTAGCTAAAGGCACAAGAGCAACTAACTTAATTTGTCTATCTCTCTTTTCCTTTACTTTTTGAGGGAGAAGTTTCTTTATAGGAACTCCTCTTTTTAACAATCCAGAAAATTTCTTTGAAACTCCTCTAAATCCTCCAGGACCCATCATAATAATCAAATATACTTAATCCTTGAAGAATATAAAATAGATATAATTTACAAAATTAGTTTAATTTATTATAAAAACTAAACTCCCCACCCTAGAGTTTGGCAGTGAGTGTAATTCTTATGATTTTAATTAAAAAAATTAATCTTTTTTAGTTGTCCAAATTGTTTCACAATCAGTTCTATTCCAATTATAATCGGGGCAAGTATTAATGTTGGCAAATCCATTAAATGAGCAAATTATTTCTCCATTAATATTGTATATATTGGTCCCAAAGTCACAACAGTGTGTATGTTTAGTTTGATAAACCTCTTTTCCAAGATAATCACATTTTATTATTGAGTCATAGCCATCTCTTTGGTTAATATTTTCATCTAACATACTTTGTGCAATTTTGTTTAAAAATTCTTTTTCCAAATTTAGTTTTTTAGAAATAACTTTTATTAAAGTGTATTTAATTGAACTTCCATCAGCAGGAGGATTTTCAATTTTGTCTGTAGTTACACTAATAGTATAATTATACCCTTCTTCAAAAGTAAATCCTTCAATTTGATTATAAAAATTTCCTCCATTTACAACCATGCACTTCATTGGACCAACTCCTTGACAATCAATTAACTTTGGTCCAATTTCAAATGTTTTTATTTTTTGATCAACACAACCAAGAAATAGTGTTAATGTAAATAAAAATAATCCAACAAAAACAATTTTTTTCATACTAATTAGAAATAGCTTCTATTATAAAAATTAATCCCCCCGCCCAGAATTGCACCGGGGATCTCTCGGTAACAGTTTTGCTTGTAATGGAGTTTTTGCTCCATGGTTCTAAAATCTACAGCCAAGCGTTCTAGCTACTAAACTACGGGGGGATCTTGGATCCTTTGTAATCAATAGGAGAGTGGGAGTATTTTTAAAGTTTCTTTTTTTAGAAAAGATTTGGAGTTTTTTTAGTTTTGTTTGTTTTGAGTGTTTTTTTAGATTTTTAGTTTGTTTACAATTGTTGGCCAAATTAAGGTAAT
>DAOQRN010000032.1:0-6468 GCA_035355675.1 archaeon | reverse complement strand
CGGTCGGGGTATTTAATTTCTTTTTTTTGGGATTTTGTCTTAGATAGTTTTATATATTTCTCTTGTTTTAGTAATTTGGTTATTTATGAATTTCAAATTAATTTTTAGTATTTTTTTAGTATTGGTTTTGAGTGGTTTTGTTTTCGCTGCAGGCGAGTGTTTTGTTAATGGTGAGCCTGTTGAGTGTCCGAGTTTTTTTGATGAAAATTTTAGTTTAATCATAATTGGAGTATTTGTAATAATATTTGTTTTAATTTTAGCTTTTGTTATTTTTTCTATTGCTAAAGTTTACTCTACTGGTTCTGTAAAGACTTTTATTGAAAAAAATATTTACTCGCCTAATGAAACAATTAAAGGGAAAGTTCAAATTAATTTAAAAAAACCAGTTAATGTTGATAGTGGGTTAGTTAGTTTAATTGCGGAGAGACAAACAAAAATTTACTCTAATGGAAAATCGAGAATAAAAACAGAAGTACTCCACAAATCAAGTAATAATTTTGTTGTTCAACCAAATTACCCTGTTGGCGCAAGTGAAGCTGAGTTTCAAATAATTGTTCCTGACAATGCACTTCGTGTTGGAAAAATTGATGCAAGTGCTCTTGGAGGGGTAGGTCAGGCAATAAATTTTATACAAGATGTTGCTATTACAAAACCAAAATGGTTCTTACTTCTTGAATTAAAAATTAAAGGGGGGGTTGTTTTAACTTCAAAAACACTAATACAAATACAATAATTATTTTTAGTAATTAATTTTTTATTAATTTTTTTTTATATTTTTTTATCTTAATTTAATTGTTTTTCTTTTTTAATTAAGTTTATAAATAGTTAATGCATATTTTTGATATGAATTGGTTTGGTAAGGCTTGGTTACTTTTCTTATTTTTATTTGGAGTATTTACTTTATTTAGTTTAATTATTCCCCCTGTTTTTATTATTTTCCTAATTGGTTGGTTATTTTTATTTTTTAGTTCTGTAAAAATTGTTTATGAGTATCAAAGAGCAGTTATTTTTACTTTTGGAAAGTATGATGGAATGCTTTTGCCAGGGTTGAATGTTATTTTGCCTATGGTTCAAAGAGTATCTATTGTTGACTTAAGGCTTAATGTTGCTGATGTTCCTCAACAATCACCAATAACAAAAGATAATGTTTCTGTTAGTGTTGATGCAGTAATATATTATAGAGTTATGGCTGACTTGGCAGATAAATCAATTATTATGATTGAAGATTTTGAGTACGCAATTAGTCAACTTGCTCAAACAGCGATGCGTAATGTTATTGGAGAAATGACTCTTGATGAAGTTTTAAGTAATAGAGATGAGGTTTCTGGAAAAATAAGACATATTGTTGATAAAGCTTCTGATCCTTGGGGAATTAAAGTACAATCAGTTGAACTAAAACACATTGAGTTGCCTGATTCAATGAAAAATGTTATGGCAAAAGCTGCTGAAGCAGAGAGAATTAGAAGAGCTTCAGTAATTAAGGCTAGTGGAGAAGCGCAAGCCGCAAAAGTTGTTTCAGAAGCTGCTGGGATAATTGGGAGCGTTGATGGGGGACTTAATTTGAGAACTCTACAAGAACTTGATAATATTTCTTCAGCACAAACAAATCACATAGTTTTCTTCCTACCCCTTGATATTTTGAAACCATTAGAAGGATACAATAAGAAGGTGAAAAAATAATGGATTTTTTAAGTTTTGCAATAATTGGTTTTTCAATAATAATAGTCCCATTAATTTTTTTAGTTTTCTTTTTAGCTACTATTTCAATAAAAATAATTAATCAATATGAAAGAGGAGTAAAATTTACTCTTGGAAAATACTCTGGGATAATGCATCCCGGATTAAATATTGTAATACCAGTTTTACAATCTTGGGAAAAAGTTGATATTAGAACAATGGTTATTGATGTACCAAAACAAGACATTATGACAAGAGATAATATTTCAGCAATAGTTAATGCTGTTGTTTACTATAGAGTTAGTGATGCAAAGAAAGCAATAATTGATGTAAAACACTATGAGTATGTAGTTAGCCAAATTTCTCAAACAACAATGAGAGAAATCATTGGGGAAACAAGTCTTGATGAATTATTATCACAAAGAGATGCTACTGCTAAAAAAATACAAATTATTTTAGACAGAGTTACTGATCCTTGGGGAATTAAAGTAGAGTCAGTTGAATTAAAAGAAATAATTTTGCCAGAAAGTTTAGTAAGAGTTATTTCTCAAGAAGCTGAAGCAGAAAGAGAAAAAAGAGCAATACTATTAAGAGCAAAAGGAGAGCTTGAATCATCAAAAAATTTAAAAGACGCTGCAACCAATTTAACTAAAACAAAAGGAGCTTTATACTTAAGAACCCTTCAAACAATACACGCATTAAGTACAGAAAACACTCAAACTACAATTTATGCAATTCCAACAGAATTAATGGATGTTTTAGCTAAAAGTGATTTAGGTAAACTTTTAAAAAAATAAAATCACTCTTTTAGTAAAAATAATTTATTAATTAATTTTTTTTTATTAAATATTGATTAATAGTTTTTTTTATTAAATATTAATTAATAGTTTTTTTTTATTGTTTTATTACTTTTATTTCACCATTTTCTACTTTTAGTACTCTGCTAGCAATTTTTTCTATAAAATATCTATCGTGTGATATTGCTAGTATTGCTCCTTTGTATTTTAAAAAAGCACTTTCAATTATTTCTCTTGCATCAAGATCTAAGTGGTTTGTTGGTTCATCAAGTAATAGTAAATTTGGTTTATCTATTAGCACTTTTATTAAATTAAGTCTTGATTTTTCTCCGAGTGAAAGTAATTTTATTGGTTTAAATACATCTTCTTCTAAAAGAAATCCTCCAATGGATAATTGTTGTCTTGTTTTTCCATTGTCTCCTGTTAGTTCGTGTATTTCATCAAATAAAGTATTATCACTTTTAAGGTCTTTTAGTTCTTGATCAATATAACCCATTTTTCCTTGGGAATGAAGTTCTACTCTTCCTTTTAATGCAGGAAGTCTTCCTTCAATTGTTTTTAGTAAAGTACTTTTACCTATCCCGTTTTCTCCAGTAAGAATTACTCTTTCATTTACCCCTATTTGTAAATTAATATTTGAAATTAATGGTTTATCATAACCTACACTTAAATCAATTACTTCAAGAACAGTATTTGCGTGTATTGGTTTTGATTCAATATCTGCAGTAAATCTTGTTTGGTCAAGATCTGGTTTTTCTACCTCTTCTCTTCTTTCGAGAAGTTTTTGCCTATATTTTCCTTGTTTTACTTTTAATGGGCTAGTACCAATTCTTGAAATTTTATCTCTTTCATTTTCTAGATATTCTTGTTCTCTTTCATACGCTTTTTGTTTTGCAAGGAATGTTTCCTCTCTCATTCTAACATACGCAGAGTAATTTCCATTATATTTTACTAATTTAGAATTTTCAATTCGAACAATTGTATCACAAGTTCCGTTCAAAAAATATCTATCGTGAGTAATTATTATCACGGTTCCTTTGTAGTGTTTTAAAAAATTTTCTAAAATATTTAACCTCTTAAAATCTAAGTGGTTTGTTGGTTCATCAAGTAATAATATTTCTGCATCTGAAGAAAGAATTTGTGCTAGTGCAATAATTGCTCTTTGTCCAGTTGATAAATTAGCGACTTTTTGATCAAGCCACTCTTCTTTAACATCAAGAGTACCAAGGACAGATTTTATTTTGTTTGTTGGGACACTACTTTGATGCTTTATCATTTTTGTTTGTAAATCAACATATTTTTGAGTAAGTTTTGTTACCCTATCATGATCCTCATATACTTCAGGTTTTGCTAAAAGAATTTCAAGTTCTTTTAATTCTTTTTCAAAATCATTTTGGTGATGAATTGTAGCACTTTCTCCAATTATTTCTCTTGCAGTAATTTCTTTATTTAGATTAATATCTTGAGAAAAATAAGCTGCTCTTCCATGATAAGATATTTCGCCATGATAATCAATTTGTCCTAAAATAGCTTTAAGGAGGGTTGTTTTTCCTGCCCCATTTCTTCCAATTAAACCAACTTTTGCACCCTCTCCAAATCCAACACTTTGGTCGTTAAGGATTTCTCGATCACCAATATTAATTGATAGGTTTTTTATTGATAAAGCCATGATAAATTTAATATTAGACAAATTATTAAAGGGTACTAAAAACTATTTTTTTTAAAATATTATTCTTCATTTTTTGTTTCTTCCATTGGTCCTGGTAATAGTATTACTTTCTTTTTTGGGGTATAGTGATGAATCTTGTTATCTCTTTGTTTTTGTTCTTCTTTACTTCTAAGTTCAGCAATTGGTTTGAATGCAAGTCCTGTTGGTTTAGGAGTAGTTGGTTTTCTTTGTTTACGTGATGGTCCTACCATAAAAAAACCTTTTTTATAAATAATATTTGAAAAATTATTTACTCTAATTCTCTTTTAAGTATTTTGTGATGATGGTTTAGTTCTTTGAATTTTTCTACATTTCCTGTAGGCATATCAGGGTGTAATTCTCTAGCCATTTTTTTATATTTAACATTAATTTCTTCAATATTTTTGTGATTGTGTGAGACTCCAAAAAATTCTCTCGCTTCCTTTCGTTCATCATGTACATCTTCATCCTCTCTAAATTCTGCAATAAACTCTTCGATAGGTTTTTTATTCAACAAAACTAACTCTACTTCGTTTTCAATTATTTTTGAAAGAATAAATAAATTATCAACATATTTTTTTTGAGAGGCTACCTCATAGTACATTCTATTTCCGTTAAAATACCATGTAATAGTTGCTTTTGCATCTCTTCCGCAGTATCCATCAAGTTCTATTTCAATATCATCTCTTCTAGTTCCAAGTTCTTCAAGTGAATTAATACACTTGTTCTTAAATTGCAAAGCTCTACGGTTGTAGGAATCTTTTGTAGGGATGAAATTTACTGAATGTCCCTTAATCTTTATTACTTCCATAATAAATTAATTTCTCAATCAATTCCCTAATAAATGTATTTTTCTCAACAAAATTAGTAAAAATAACAAAATATTTGAAAAAACAATAAAATTTGTAAATAAAGCAAACTTTCACACAATAGAAACTATTTAATTAGGGTTGAATATTATAGAGTTATGGATAATGAAAAAAATAAGGTTGAATTTCATCATCAAAACATTCATTTGAGGAAAAATGTTTATTTCTCAAATACTATTTTTTCAAAAGAAAATAAAGAATTATTATTATTCGTTTTACTAGTATTTACTACTCCATTAATTGTAACAAATCAATTAATAGTTGGAACAATTGTTAATGCTCTTTTAATAAAATCAGCAATTGATTATAAATCAAAAAAAGTTTTCTTATTATCTTTAATTCCAAGTATTGCTGTTATTTTGGGAGGAATCTTATTTACAAACTTGACCCCCCAAGTACTATTTGTATTACCATTTATTTGGTTAGGCAATTTTTCATTAATGTTTTTAATGAGAAAAATATTTGTTCAAAATAAAGTGAATTATTTAATTTCTTCAATTGTTTCTGCGAGTGTTAAAACAATTTTGTTATTTAGTTTCACTTTTATTTTATTTAGTGCTTCTTTAGTTCCAATAGTATTTTTAACAACTTTTGGGTTAAATCAATTTTTAACAGCAATGAGTGGATCTATAATTATTTTTGCTTCAAAAAAATTAACAAAACTTTGGTGAATAAAAAAATATTAGTTATTTTTTAGTTCTTTAATATTTAATTTCTTAAAAAAGTCTGCATATTTTTTATCATGTTTTTTTAGGTGTTCTTCAAACCACTCTTTTAAAAATAATTGAAAATCCTTGATGTTTATTTTTCCGTATACTGTTCCATCATAAAAAATATCAAGTTTACCTATCATTTCTATGTGTTGAAGTTCATGTTCGTGAGAATGTGGGTAGTTATATTTAGAAAAATACTTTTCTTCTGTTGAGAAATGTTTTTTTGCATACCTTGAAATTTCTGTGACTAAATCTTCAATTTTTTTATCTTCACATTTTTGTTCAATTAAACAATCAAGATCATTAATTAGTGTTACAAAAAAATCATGTTGTTTATCTATTTCAACAATGTGAGTTTTAAGTGGGTTAACTAGTTTCATAAATTTAATTAATAACAAAGGGTTTAAAAATAAAAATTACCTATCTAGTATGATAACACGGTTGTTTTTTTTATGTCTCGTGGTAAACCAATTAAGGAAATTGAAGAGTTTCCAAGAAGAATAAAAATATTTTTTTGGATTATTGTTGGGTTATTTTTGTTTGGAACTATTGGTTTTGTTGTTGTTGGAGGAGTTTCTTTTGAAGAAGGGGCTTTTAGGACGCTTCAAAGTCTTGTAGTAATGTTTTCTGACACAAGTACTCCTATTGAGCGATTACTCGAAATATTTTTGGCCCTTGTAGGAGTGTTTTTAGTTTGGTGGGTGCTTTGGAGTGTTGCTGATATG
>DAOQRN010000031.1:0-6504 GCA_035355675.1 archaeon | reverse complement strand
ATAACTCTTTAGGATTCTTGTGGATGGTTATTGGATTTTATTATTTTGTAAAAGCAGTAAAAACAAAAACACTTAACAAAAAGGATATAATTAATGTTGTATTGTCGGGAGTATTCTTTGCAATTATGGCAATGACTTGGGATGTTTATTTACTAATCCCCCTAATTATAATTCCTTATTTTATTTTTGGAATATTTTTAATTGCTTCAGAATCAAGAAGAGAAGATTTTTCACATAATGAAGTACTTCACTTTGCTACAAAAGTAATTTTGTCTCTTTTTGTAATGAGTTTATTTTTCTTTATCCCTTTTGTTAAAGATTTAATTAGAAATAATACTTTTTGGTTATTTGGAATAGCCGCGAATATCGCAAGCCCAATAGGGGTTGATTCAAATTTAATGTTAATAATAATTTTACTTACTGTAGCAATTGGTATTGGAGTAGCTTATTTTATTAGTAAAACTGGAAAAGAAACAAAAAAAATCGTCGAGACCTTAACTATCATTGGATTACTTTTAGGAGTAATTGCAATGATTGGATTCTTCTTTATAGAACCTGATTTTTTTTATGGAAGTGAAGGAAGATTAACTATTGGATCAATGGTTGGAGAAGAAAGTGTTGGAAGTCAATTTTTTGGAACAAAATATAACTCATTAATAGTATTCCCTTTCTTTGCAATATTACTTTTCCCAATCGGATTATATTTCTTCAAAAAAGATACTTCACATACACAAATAATTTTCTTTTTTTGGACAATAATTACTCTCTTTATGGCCTGGTACAAACTGAAATTTACTTTCATTTTTGGACTGGGACTTGTAGCAGGAACCGCAATAGCGTGTTATTTAATATTTGAAGCATTAAAGAAAATGAATATTGAAAAAGGAATAGAGGCAAAAGCAACTACAGTGTTACTTGGATTTTTATTAATTCTTGGAGTGGGGGCTAGCGCAATTTTTGTTCCAGATTATGCTCCTTTCCCAAACAGTAACCCTTCTCAAATTGAAACAATTAATTGGATAAACGAAAACACCCCTACTGATGCTAAATTTTTCAACTTTTGGAATGAAGGACACGTTCTTGCACTCCACACTGAAAGAAAATACTCTTCAGATAATAGAAATGCTTCTGCACTCGCAAATGCACTTTATGGAGAATTCAACATTACTACCGACACAAACAGAGGATATGAAATTGCAACAAAAGAAATTGGAACTGATTATATTTATTTAGAAACTGACAATATCAATAGTCTTGGAACTTTTGAATATTACTTTGCAGGAAAAGTTGATTCAAGACTTGCTCAAAAATATTATGTTGGAACTTTCACCACTCTTGATTGTTACGAATCAGGAACAGTAATGGTTTGTGGAGGAAATCAAATTCCAAAAACAGAATTTGAAAAAATTTCTACCACTTGGAAAAACACCCCTGATGCATTCCCTGATGGAAAAAATCCAGCATACTACTATAGAAACGGAAACCAAGTGTTAATTCTAAATCAAGCAATCAATAACACAAATCTAGCTAAAGTGTTACTAAATAGTGAAGAAACAAAAAATCTTTACGAAACAGTTTTTAGTTCAGGATCAATTAGAATAATAAAAGTACTAAAGTAAAACTAATTTTACTAAAAAAAACTATTTTCACTAAACCCACAATTTAAGATATATTTATATATTTACACTAATATTAGTGTATTTAGTGTAAATTATGAGTAATCCTACTTTGACTTTAGCAATTTCAAAAGAAATGAAAAACCAATTAAATAAATATCCTGAGATAAATTGGTCTGAAGAAACAAGAAAATTTTTAAATAACAAATTAGAATCTTTAAAGTTAACAAAAAAAATAGAAACACTCATTGAAAACAATAAAAATAATGCAAAGACGATTGACGAAGCTTTACAAAAACTTTTAAACGAAGGAAAACTAAATTTATCCAATAATTTTAATGATCTTGAAGAGCAAAAACAAGCATCACTTAAAAAATTATATAAAAATGAAGATGATATGGCGTGGAAAGAAATAATGAAAAAGAATTCTTACAAAAAGAAATAATATTATTTCCTTGCCCTTATAGTGATTTTAGTCAAACAAAAATAAGACCCGCAATAATTGTTTCTAATAACAATTATAACAAAACACATTCTGATATTTTAATTGCCCCAATAACTACAAAAAGAACGCACCAATTTGGCATTTTGTTAAATGAAGAAAACATAATCGAAGGAAGAATTGTACAAGAAAGCGAAATAAGAGTAGATAAAATAATGCCAATAAGTAAAACAACAATTATTTCACAAGTAGCATTAGTTGAAGAAAAAATACTGTTACAAATAATTGAAAAATTAATTAAGTTATTAAAAGAAAATTAAACCTTTAATAACCATACCAATTCATTTAAAAACAAAAAATCGCTTCTAATTAATTATGATAACTGCAGTAATTTTAGTAATTTCTCTAATTACAACCTTTCTCTTAATGCCTCCTTTTATTAGAAGAATGAAAGTTCAAAACTTTTTAGCAAAAGACATGAATAAATATAGTAAACCTCTTGTTGCTGAACTTGGAGGAGTAATTGTTTTTTTAGGATTTAGTTTTGGAGTACTTGTTGCAATATTTTTAAGCACCTATCTAAAAGTTTTCTCTTTAGATCTATCAATACTACTTGCAGGATTTTTAACAATCGCACTAATAGCTTTTGTTGGAGTAATTGATGATATTATTGGTTGGAAAAAAGGAATAAGACAATGGCAACACGCACTCTTTCCAATAATCGCAGCACTCCCCTTAATGGCTATTGCGGCAGGACAAACCACAATGAATATTCCATTAATTGGCTCAATTGATTTTGGAATATTTTACGCACTAATAATAATTCCAATAGGAGTAACTGGAGCAAGTAATGCATTCAATATGCTTGCAGGATTTAACGGACTTGAAGCAGGACAAGGAATAATTCTAACAGGAACACTAACAATAATTGCTTTACTAAATGGAGAAATAACTGCCACAATTTTAGGACTAGCAATGATTGGAGCACTACTTGGATTTTTAATATTCAACTACTTCCCTGCAAAAATATTTGGAGGAGACTCACTAACACTAATGGTGGGAGCAAACCTCGCAGTAATGAGCATATTAGGAAACATGGAAACAATAGGAGTAATGATAATGGGTTTATTCTTTTTAGAATTCTTACTAAAAGCAAAACACAAATTCCAATCAGAATGCTTTGGTATACCACAAAAAAATGGAACACTTTTACCTCAAAAACAAAAAGGATCAATAACCCAATACATACTAGAACTAGGAAAAGGAAAACTAAACGAAAAACAAGTAACACAAATAATCCTAATAACACAAGGAGTAATTTGTGGAGTTATTCTTTCAAGTTATTTAATATTACGGTGAATTAATAATGAATGTTGCTATTTATGTTCCTTGGATTTATCAAAAAGGAGGAATAGAAAGAGTACTAATTGAATACACAAAAAAAACAAAACACAAACTCACATTTCTAACTAATCACTATTCTCCAAAAACAACTTTCCCCGAATTTAAAAAAATGAATATAATTGAACTAGAAAAAGTTCCAATTAATAGAAACTATTTTGATTTAGCAAGAGTTTCATTAAAAATAATGAAACAAAAACTATCTCTTGAAAAATTTGATGCATTACTAATTGTTTCAAGTGGATTTGGAGAATTTGTTGCAATAAACAACCACAATATACCCACAATTTGCTACTGTTGCACACCACTTAAAGTAATTCATGATGAGAAAACAAAAGAAGAATACTTAGGAGGAAATGTTGCAAAAACTGCAATATTTAGTTTCTTTAAAAAAGTGTATAGAAAATTTGAAAAAAAAGCTTGGAAAAATATTAAATACACTATTGCAATAAGTGAAGAAACAAAAAGAAGAATAATAAAAGCAAGGTTAAAGAAAGAAAATGAAATACAAGTAATTACCCCCGGGATAAATTGTAGTAAAATAAAAGCAGTAAATACTTACAAGAAATACTTCCTTGTTCCTGGCAGATTTATTTGGCACAAAAACTTTGAACTTGCAATAGAAGCATTTAGAGAATTTTCAAAAACTAACAAAAAATTTGAATTAATTGTTGCTGGCGGACTTGATAAAAAGAATCAAACTTATTTTAATAAATTAAAAGAACTAAGCAAAGGATTGAAAGTAAAATTTGTAATTTCCCCTAGCGATAGAGAATTATTTAAACTCTACAAAGAAAGTTACTGCGTTTTATTTACTGCGATAAATGAGGATTTTGGAATTGTCCCTGTTGAAGCAATGGCTTATGGTAAAGCAGTTATATCAGTTAACGAGGGCGGACCAAAAGAAACTATAATTAATGAAAAAACTGGATACTTAGTTGAAAGAAATGAAAAAGAATTCTCACAAAAAATGCTTTTACTTGCAAAAAATCTAAAATTAAACAAAAAACTTGGAAATAATGGCAAAAAACACGCAAAAGAATTTGATTGGAAAGTTATTGCATCAAATATTGATAAAGTAATTACAAAAAGTAAACAAGGCGAATAAAAATGGAAAAAGTCGGAATCATAATTCTAAATTGGAATACTTCTACTGATACAATTGAGTGCTTAGAATCACTTAAAGAACAAACCGTCGAAGACTTTAAAGTATACTTAATAGATAATGGAAGTAAAATTGAAGATATAACTAATTTAGGAAAGTTTTTACAAAAAAAGAAAACTAATTACAAAATTGAATTAATTAAAAATAGAGAAAACTTGGGTTTTACTGGCGGAAACAATGTTGGGCTAAAAAAAGCAACTAAACACAATTTTGTTTTCTTACTAAATAATGATACAATTCTTGAAAAAAAATGCATTGAAAACTTATTACTTTCATTTAATTCAAATAGCAAAATCGGTGCGATTAACCCTAAAATCTATTACTACCAAAACAAAAATATTATTTGGGCAGCAGGAGCAAATTATTCCAAAATCCTTTGCAAAGCAAGTTTGAAAGGATTTAATCAAAAAGATAATGGGCAATTTGACAATGCTTGCGAACTTTCCCAATTAGTTGGAGCGGCAGTGATGATTAAATCAACTACTCTAAAAGACACTGGATTCTTTGACGAAGATTACTTTTGTTACTACGAAGAAACTGATTTATTTCATAGAATGAAAAACAAAGGATATAAATTATTTTATGAACCAAAATCCATTGTTTACCACAAAGTTGCAATGTCAAGCGGAGGAAGCAAGAATCCAAAAACAATTTACTACTTAGTAAGGAATAGAGCTATTTTTATAAGAAAAAATATTAAAGGGTTAATAAGAATAAACGGGCAAATTTCAATTGCAGTTGAAATAACTCTAAGATTAATACTTGCTTGCACAAAACTTAATTTGAAAAATGTACTTGCGGTAATCAATGCAACAAAAGATATTATTTCACACAATATTGGAAAATCCAATTAAATTCTAAAAAAGCTTTTTAGTTTTCCAAAAATATAACAAATTATACCATATGCCCATGCAAGTCCGGCAAGAAGATCCCAAATCATTGAGAAAATTAATACTAGCAAAGGCAATAAATTGAATTCTTTTTTATTAATAAACGCACTTTTTGCTTTAAGAAAGGATTTACCAAATAAATAAATTAAAGGAATATAAACAAAACCAAATTCAACAAAATAATTTGTTACAATTACAAAAATAATTGAAAATAATGCTAACGGTAAAGCAAATGGCGCTGCTACCACTGATAGTGCTAAATATGGAACAAACCCAAAAAAGCTAATTGCTAAAAGAAGCCAAACAAAAAACATATCAAGTTTATATTTTGAGCCAGTTTTTAAGAAAGCATTTACCCCATTTTGATTTAATTGAATTGCTTTCTTCATGTGTGTTAAAATACTAGATTGACGCTCAGTTTCCGAAAACAAATGAATTACTTTCGCGTCATGATTAATTAAAATCTTTTTATTATCCTTTAATATTCTACTAGAAAGTTCAGTGTCTTCACCAGCCGTTTTAAAAGATTCATCAAATGCACCTAAATCCAACAAATAACTTTTTTTGAATGCATCACACTTATCTCCTAAATGTTTTACTTCTTCAAATCCTTTTTTAGTAGAATCCTTAATATCAATCCCAAGACCATAAACAAAACTAAAAACTTTATTAATTAAAGAAAGCTTTTCGTATTCAATTACATGTTCCCCAATAATCGCACCAACATCTTTTTCTTCAAGTCTTTGAATAATTCGTTTTAACCAATCATTTCCAACTAAGACACAATCATCATGGAGAATTAAAACATATTTGCCCGAAGCTAGATTTATACCTTTATTCAAGGACTTAGATAAACCCAAATTATTTTTGTTTAAAATATATCTCACAAAAGAGTATTTTTTTTTAATAACATTTCTATTTAAAGGGTTATTTGGGCAATCATCAATTAAAATAACTTCAAACAAAACTCTCTTCTGTTTTTTAATTGAT
>DAOQRN010000030.1:0-6587 GCA_035355675.1 archaeon | reverse complement strand
ACTATGTTGAAATCGTTAAAAGAAGAGCATACAACAATGATGCAAACACAAAATTTACTGAAATGGAAAGAAACGCTGCTGTAAAAACACTAAGAGATTCTCTAAAAACACTTCTAGAACTACTAGCACCAGTAAACGCAGCAATGAATTATCACATCTATAAAGAAATGTTCGGTGCAAATGTTCATGCGCAAAAGTGGCCAACAAAAAGAAACGCTAGTACAACAATTGTTACAAAAGAATTAATTGATTTTAATTCTGCAATCTGGAAAGCAAAAAAAGATGCTACACTTTCTCTAAAAGACCCAATCAAAAAAGGTGTCGCTCCGGAAAGCTTGAGTACTTGTGAAAAAGAAATCAAAGCAACACACAACATAATAGATTTAACATTTGGAAAAGAAATAATTGTAGAAGCTAAATAAAAATTATTTTTTTAAAACTAAAAAATCAGCAACTAATAGTAATCACACTTAATAAATTTTAAATTTTAGGATGTTTCCTCTTTTTTCTATAATAGTGAATTTTATACACACCTTGCCCAATTAGTTCACACCAAGCTTTGTACTTGTATCTTTTTCCATAAACATAAAAAACACAATTATATGCATTATGCTTTGTTTTTTTTTCATAATTAAATATTTTTTGATTAAGTTTTCTTTTAGCCCAATGTTTTATTTCATCTTCTGAAAATTCTCTCCACCCAAATATATAATTATAAATCCAAAAAAAAGGATATAAAAAAATAGTACTAAAAAAAATAATCATTATTACACCAAGATGTTTAAAAACAATAATTAACTATTTTTTTATTTTATTTCTTCTCTGTCTTCTGGTCTCATTTGTGGGAAGAAGATTACGTCTTTGATTGTTGCTGAGTTTGTTAAGAATATTACTAATCTATCTATTCCTAAACCCATTCCGCCTGCGGGTGGCATTCCGTATCCTATTGCTTCTAGGAAGTCTTCATCCATTGGGTGGTTTTCTCCTTTTGCTCTTCCTTGGTCTTTTTGTTCTTCAAAGAATTTTCTTTGCAAAATTGGATCATTTAGTTCTGAATAACCATTACAAAGTTCGTGTCCATTAATGTAACACTCTGTTCTTTCAATTAATCTTTCACTATCTTCTCTTGAAGGTTTACAAAGAGGAGTGGTTTCTTTTGGATACTCTACAACCCAAGTTGGTTGAATTAATTCAGATTCACAAAAATGTTCAAATAGTTCCGCAACTAAAAGACCCCATTTTCTTTCATCAGCATTAATTTCAAGACCCTCTCTTAAAGCAATATCGTAAAGTTCTTCAACAGTCATGTCACGAACATCAGATTTTAATTTTTCGTTTAGTGCATCAATCATTTTTACTCTCTTCCAAGGAGCTTTAACATCAATTTCTGTTCCTTGGTAATTTATTTTTGTAGTTCCATTAACTTTTAGTGCAATGAATTCAACCATTTGTTCTGTCAAATTAATCATATCGTTTAAGTCAGCAAATGACCAATAAAATTCAGACATAGTAAATTCAGGATTGTGAGTTTTATCCACATCCTCATTTCTAAAATTTTTACAAACAGTGTAAACTTTATCATACCCGCCAACTAAAAGTCTTTTCAAGTAAAGTTCTGGAGAAATACTTAAATAAAATGTTGATTTCCAAGCATTACTTTCTGTAGTGTAGGGTCGAGCAGATGCTCCACCATATGTTGGTTGAAGAGTAGGAATTTCTACTTCTAAAAATCCTTTAGAATCTAAAAATTCTCTCCATGCAGAAATAATTTTTGATCGTTTAATAAAAGTTTCGCGAACTTCAGGATTCATTATCAAATCAAGATATCTTTTTCTTTGTCTTAACTCAATATCTTGAAGACCATGAAATTTTTCTGGAAGCGGTAAAATTGATTTACAAAGAATTTCAAGAGAATCAACCATTACAGAAAGTTCTCCTCTTTGTGTTCGATATGCTTTTCCTTTTGACCCAACAATATCCCCTAAATCAACTAAATTAATTAATTCAAAAACACTTTCAGGAGTTTCTCCTTTTCTTAAAAAAAATTGAATATCTCCACTAGAGTCTCTAATTTTTAAAAAAGCAATTGCTCCAAAACTTCTCTTAGCAATAACTCTACCAGCACAACTAACTGCTTCACCAAATTCTTCATTCTTTAATTCTTTATACTTTTCTTTAATTACAAGAGCCTTATCAGAATCATCAAATTTGTAAGGATAAGGATTTATTTTTTGGTCACGAAGTTTACGCAAATTATCCTTCTTTGCTTTTACAAGATCATTATCCATAACAAAATACTCTTAAATAAGAATTAAAAAGGTTGGCAAGAACGACACTTTATTAAACAAGAACAAAAGAAACTATTAGTATGGTAGTAAACGAAAAAAGAAGAAACTTTTTGCCTAAAGAAAATTACAACGCATTATCAAAAACTTTAATTGGAAAAGAAAGAGAAGCACTAAAACGAATTTATTTAAGAAATTTAAGACGAACTCAAAGAAGAGGTCCCCCAATTTTTTTTGAAGAAACGATTGATTCAAGAACAATGAGAGGGGTTGTTAAAAGATTAAAAAAACAAAGAGATTCTAAATTAAAACAAGAGACAGAAAAACCAAAACAAATTGCTTCAAGTGAAAAAATAATAAGAAATGCGACTGCTTCAGAAATTGCAATAAGAACAGTGAGTAAGGAATTAATGAGTGGATTAAAATTAAATAAAATTCAACACCAAACTCTTTGGCAATTAATAAACTCAAGAAATGCACATTATTTTCCCGGAACAAAAATTAGTGTGGGTCCTGATCCACGGTATTTAAAATTAAAATTATTAAATTCTTTAGGACCAAAAAAAACTGACGAAGTTCTTGCGACAGTATTAATTAGAGCACAAAAAATAACTCAACTTGCAAGAACTACAAAATCAGGTGGAGAAAAAGGAGACCCTTATGTTAATATTGAACAAAAAATTCACGCAAAATTAACTAACAATTTAAGTGAAATAATGCAGAGTACCCAAGGAGCAATTACTGAAGGATTTAACGCACTAAAACATGAACGAATGCAACTAGCACAACTTGAAACAACAAATATTTCAGAAAGTGAAAAAAGAATAATAAAAGAAATAATTAATTCAAGAATGAACGACATTAGAAAAGAAATACATAACGCCACAAATCCAGAAAATATAATGTAACTAATAAATATTCTAATTTTTAAAAAAATAACTCAATTTTTTAATAAAATTTGTATGTACAAATTGTTACACATAAATCAAAAAATCCTTTATAAATAACATAATCGTTACAATTATTATGAAATTTGATTTTTTTGTCTGGAGTCTCTCATTGTAAGCTCACCAGGCTAAGACACCAGACAAGAATCAAACTAATTCTAAAAAAAGTTTCACCTCAAATTTTTATTCCAACAAAATTTTTGTTTAATTATTTTTCGTTTAAACCACTAGGCGAGAGAATTAAAAACTCAAAGGAACTGATAATATGAATAAAGAAAATATAAAAAATTTTGAAAATATTCAAAATGAAACAATTAATCAAAAAAGTGGTATAATGGAACAAAAAAATAAAACACAAAAAGTGATGGTTGACCCATGGGGAAACACTTTAGTAGAAGACTACTCTCGCTTGATTCGAGAATTTGGAATGCAAGAATTTGATTTATCAATAATGCCAAAACCAAGCACACAAATGCGAAGAGGAATAATTTTTGGCGGACAAGACCTAAACATTATTGCAGAAACAATAAAAAACAAGAAAAAATTTTATTGCTTAACTGGAATAATGCCTTCAGCAGAAAAAATACACTTAGGAACAGAAGCAATTATTCAACAAGTAAAATATTACCAAGACAATGGAGCAGAAACTTATGTTTTGATTGCTGACGTTGAATCACAAGCAACAAGAGGAGTTCCAATTGAAGAAGGAAAAAGAAGAGCACTAAATTTTCACATACCCGCATACATCGCACTAGGGCTTGATCCAAAAAAAACAAAATTTTATTTTCAAAGCGAAAATAAAACTGTAAGTAATCTTGCAGCAATCTGTTCACAAAAAGTTACTGAAAACGAGTTTCGCGCAATTTATGGTTCAGTTCATCCAGCAAAAGTAGTTGGAGCATTTACCCAAATGGGGGATATTTTACACCCCCAACTAAAAGAAGCAATGCCAGGAGTAATTCCTGTTGGAATTGATCAAGCCCCACACATAAGAATGTCAAGAGACGTTGCAAGAAGATTAAAAAGTAAATATGGTTTCTTTTTACCCGCAGCAAGTTATAGTAAATACACTTCCTCACTTGATGGATCATTTAAGATGAGTAAAAACGAACAAATCGGAAAAATAGAGATACCTGAAAAAGACAGAAAAGAACTTGAAAAAAAATTAAAAAAATCTCTAACTGGTGGACGAGCAACAATGGAAGAACAAAAACAAAAAGGGGGAGAAGTAGAAAAATGTGTTGCATATGAATACTGCAAAAACCACTTTATTAAAGATGATAAAACGCTAAAACAAATGCAAGAAGAATGTACAACTGGAAAAAATTTGTGCGGAGAATGTAAACAAAAATACTTAATAAAATACGCGTTTGAATTTTATGACGATTTTGATAAAAAGTTTGAAAATGCCAAAAAAATTATTGGAAAAATAAAATTTGAAGAATAAAATAAAAATTTAAAAAAACTAATTAAAAAAACTAGTGAAGCACAGAAATAATAATACTCATTCTGAATAAAAAGATTTGTTTTTTTTAAAAAATTTTGAAAAAATTACTAATAGCACAAATTAATATAAAGTAGAAAAATCTACCAAATTATTGCCAATGTATGCCGATTTACCTTATGAGAAATACGAGCAACTAATAGAAGTTATAGAAAAAATGAGGTCTTCACGCAAAAAATCTTTCGCAAAAAAAGTTAGACATATAAACCCTAATTGTTTAATTCAAAATGAACTAAGAAAAAAACTTATAGAAATAAAACCAAACAATATGCACCCAATAGAAGATAATATTACTGGAATTGATTATATTTTTGGCGAAACTCGAATTGATCAAAAGTTTTCTTTTGGAGACCTTGGAGAAAATGCAATAATTATTAGAACAAGAAAAAGAAGATTACTTAATGCATCAGATTGGACTCTTATAATAAACAAAGAACAAAAGATAGAACTTTTTCAAACAAGAAAACTTGCTGAATTTGTTAAAAAAAACTGGGAAATAGTTCAAAAAAATTTTATAGAAAAAACAAAAAACTATGAAAAATACAAAATCCAACTAAACGAATTTTATGAAAAAGAAAATGTTGTTCCAATAACTACCGACTTGTTAGAAAACAAATTACATTCAACACTAAAACTAATTGATACAGAAAGAATCGATTTTGAGAAAAAAACAACAATACTGCAAAATAATCACTTTTATCAATAAAACAAAAAAGAAATAAAAAGAGAGAAAATAAAAACACTAAACCCTAAGTTATACTTATGATTAAATTAAAACTAGCCACTGAAGAGGATGCAGAATTTGTTTTTGAATTAATGCAGGATAAGGATTGTAAAAATTTTATTATTACAAAAACTAAAACTAATAATATTGAAGAACAAAAAAAGAAATTAAGAAGTTACCTTGCTCAAAGCAAAAAAAAGAATAGATTCTACTTTATTGGAATAGATAAAAAAGAAAAAATAGGAATTATTGATATTTACAATATTAATAAAGAAGACAAAAGATGTTCGATTGGATATGCTGTGAATAATCACTATAGAAAAAAAGGATTTGGAACAAAAATAGTTAAAGAAGGACTAAAATTTATCAAAAACAAACTAAAAATCCATGGGTGCGAAGCAATAACTGACCCAATAAATAGCCCCAGTAAAAAAATACTCAAAAAATTGGGATTTAAAAAAATAGGAACACTAAAACACTATCGCGCATATAAAGGAAAATACTTAGATAGAGAACTTTATTGGAAAATATTAAATTAAACTCAAAATTATCCTAAAAAGATGGATTTTAAAGAATTGGGTGACTTATATTTGTATATAAGACACATTTTAATTTTATTGGTGAAAAAATGATTGACCCAAAAGTAATTAGAGAAAACTATTCAGAAGTTAAAACAAATTTGTCAAAAAGACAACAACCAGAAATTATAAAAAAACTGGACAAGTGGGTAGAAAATGATAAAGAGTGGAGAAAACTAAAACAAGAAGTTGATGAATTAAGACAAGAAAGAAACAAAATAACTGAAGAAATCAAAATTGCAAAAGCAAATAAAAAAGACATAACAAAACTACTGGATAAAGCAAAAAAAATCCCACAAGAACTTAAAGAAAAAGAAGAAAAAACAAAAAAATTAGAAGAAGAAAATAAAAGTACACTAATGACTATCCCAAATTTACTTGATGAAAGTGTTCCTTATGGAAAAGGAGAAGAAGGAAATAAAGAAATAAGACAATGGGGAAAGATTAGTAAAAAAGATTTTGAAATAAAACACCACGGACAACTTGCAGAAACACTAAAAGTAGCTGATTTTAAGAATTCAGTAAAAATTGCCGGAGAAGGATTTTATG
>DAOQRN010000029.1:4201-6604 GCA_035355675.1 archaeon | reverse complement strand
AATTGACTAGTGACACAACTAACAATAAAATTAATATTGAAATTCAAAATATTGGAAATGAATCAGCAAAACTTGTTACTACTCAATTAATTCTACCGGAAGGATTTACTTCAAGTAAAAGTTACTCGGATACTTATAATTTAGGAAATGTTAGCGCTGAAACTAGTAAAAATGCTATTTACTACCTTGACATAGCAAAAGAAATCAAAGCCGGAAAATACCCATCAAAATTAATTATCAACTACAAATACACTGCAAATAGTACTGACAATTATAAAACTCAAGAAATTGATTTTGATCTTGATGTTAAACCAGAACCAAAATTTGAAATTGAAGAAATAACAATTAATCCAAAAGAAATATACTCAAATACCCCAGTTCAAATAAAAATTAAATTAAAAAACACAGGACTTGAAGAGGCAAAAGCAGTCTCAATGAAAGTATACACACAAAATGATCAACCATTTGACTTTGACAAAAAGTATGATTATGTTGGTGATTTAAAAGTTAATGAAAGTGGAGAAGTTGTTTTTTCTCTAACTACCGACCCAAAAGCTCAAGCAAAAAAATACTTAATAAAAACCGAAATAAGATACTTGGTTGGTGAAGAAGTAAAACTAAATGAAGAACAATTCAGTATTGAAATACTTGAAAAGAAAAATGTTGATTTAACAATATTTATTCTAGCCGGAGTAATTATTATTGCAGGAGTAGGGTTTTACTTATGGAAGAAGAAAAAGTAAAATTTATTCCAAAAGGAATGTTAAAACCAATAATAATACTCACTCTTCATGAAGAACCAACTCATGGATATGGATTAATAAAAAAAATTAAAGAAAGAACTGGTTTTTGGAAACCTTCTCCAGGAACAATATACCCAATACTAAAATCAATGGTCGAAAAAAAATTGATCAAAGAAATAAAAACAAATGATAAAACAATAAAATACGCTTTAACAAAAAAAGGAGAACAATTAGCAAAAAACGCAAAACAAATAAAAGAAAAAATGCAAAATAATTTAACAAATTTTTTATCAGAATCCTTGGAAGTGGACAAAGAAATAATTAGAGAAAAGGTAAACTATCATTTTAATGATTGTGAATTACTTCAATTAATTAGAGTGGAAATGGGGTTACTTATTTTAATAAAAAAAGATAAGAAAAAAATTAAAGAAGTAAAAAAAGTTTTAGAAAGCACTAACAAAAAAATTGCTGAAATAATAGCCAAATAAGAATTATAAAAGAATTTAAATTAGATTAGAAAAAATAATAAAAACAAAATGTCAAAAAAAGTGGTTCTAATGAAAATACTTGAAAAAGTTTCAGAAATTCAATACAATCATGCAAAGAAAATTGCATTGATTTCAATAATTATTACTCTAATCTTTGCCATCGGAATTCTCAATATTAGACTTCAAACAGATTTTAATAAAGAAATGCCCCAAGATCTTGATGTTATAGAATTACAAAACTCCGTAAGTGAAAAATTTGGTGGACTTGAAACAATACTTGTGTTAGTTCAATTCGACAAAGAAAATTATTATGCAAATTCTCCAACCGATATTAGAGACCCAAAAATTATTAGGACCCTTATTTCTCTTGAGGAACTAATTAAAGAAGACTCAAAAGTATCAAACATACAATCTGTAGGAAACATATTTTCTTCCCTTGGATACATTCCAAACGACACTCAAAATGTTTCAATGATATTAAATCAATTACCTCAAACTAATACTTTATTCAACAAAAATTATTCAGCAACAATGATGCTAGTATCAGTTGATCTAAAAAAAGAAAGTGAAATTGAAAGTTTTATTAGTGATCTTAAAGAAAAAATTAATGCTGTAGAAAAACCAAGCGGCGTAAAGATTAGTATTACTGGAAATACTCCAATAAGAAGCATAATACTAGTTTTGTTACAAGAAGATCTTATATTTACCACAATGATTGCAGCAATAATCATTTTCTTACTTATATTAGTATACAAAAAATCTCTTTCGGAAGCAGTTCTAGTTTTCATTCCTTTAATTATTGGACTTATTTGGATGCTCGGAATAATGGGACACTTAAATGTCCCCCTTTCAATAGCAACTGTTGGAGTTAGTGCAATGATTCTTGGACTTGGAACAGAGTATGGAATATTTTTACTAGAAAGATACCAAGAGGAAAGAGAAAAAGACAAATCAATAAAAGAATCAATGAAAATTGCTCTCCCTGCTGTTGGATCAGGAATAATTGGTTCAGGAACAACAACAATTGTAGGATTCTTAGCATTAACAATTTCAGTTATGCCAATGCTAAAAAATTTAGGGATAATTCTTGCACTTGGAATTAGTTGTATTTTAATTGCAACAATACTAATTGCACCAGTATTTGTAATAATTGAAGAAGAATTATTTAGAGA
>DAOQRN010000029.1:0-4101 GCA_035355675.1 archaeon | reverse complement strand
GGAAATCAATTAGTTTTTGTAATTGAAATTGATTCTCAAGAAATTAACTCAACAGAACCGCGTGATATTAGAGATTACAAAATAGCAATGTACATTAATGAGATTGGAGAAAAAATTAGTAAAATGCGAAACGTAATTAATGTTTCAAGTTACCCTACTTTAATAAAAAGTTATAATTCAAATTATTTACCAAAATCAAATAATGAAATACTTGAAATAATAAATAACCCAAATTTTGAAAATAATTTTAATAGTTATATCAACCCTGATCACTCAATGACACTTTTAAGAGTGCACATAAATGAATTAAATCAAAGTGAAAAAGACGAACTAATCAATGATCTTGATAACATTTTAGAAGAAACAAAAAAACCTGTTGGAATAAAAGTAAATTACACTGGCGATATTAAAATTAACAATGAAATAATGAACCTAATCGGACCAACAATGTCTTCAACAACAAGCATATCAATGCTCGCAATTTTAATAATTGTTTCATTATTATTCTTCTCAATAAAAAAAGGAGTAATTGCACTATCAGCAATTATTTTTGGAACACTGTGGGTTTTTGGAGGAATTGGATTTATTAATCTTAGAATTAATTCAATAATGTCAGCAGCAATCTCAATGATAATGGGTATTGGGATTGATTTTGGAATACAAATAGTAAACAGATTTATTCAAGAAAGAAAAATAAATACTATTGAAGAATCAATAAAAAATACTCTAAACAATACTTTGCCACAAATGTTTGTAACAACACTTGCTGCATTAATTGGTTTTAGAGCAATGTCACTAGGACAACTAACCTTACTTGGAGATCTTGGAACAATGATGTCACTAGGAATAATGTTTTGTTTTTTAGCAGCAACACTAATTATTCCACCAATTATTGTAATTAATGAAAAAAGAATAGAAAACAAAAAAATAAACAATAAGCACAATAAAAAACCTAAATTCTAAATTAAGAAGATTAAAATAATAAATTAATAAACTCCAAAAAAGTTCTTCTATTAATCAAAGAGGTTGAATTATATGGCGATTTTGGGTATTGGAGCAGGATCAATGGAGCTTGTTCTAAATAGAATAGAATATACTGAAGGGGAAACAATTTCTGGTAGAGCTTCTTTACAACTTAAAGAAAATGTTAAAGCTAGAGGATTATTTATTGAATTTTGGGCTGAAAAAAAAGAAACTGATTCTGATGGAGAGGGAACACATATTGTAACTTTACACAAACAAACACTAAAACTTGACGATGAAAAAGAATACAAAATTGGTGAGAATAAGTTTTACGAGTTTAATTTTCAAATACCTACAACAATTCTTCAAAAACCAAGTAAAGAGGGTGGACTCTTAAACGGAGCAATGAATTTTTTTAAAAATTCTAGTAACAAAAACATTTCTTGGTATGTTGAAGCAAAACTTGACCAAAAAATGGCTTTTGATATTAGAAAAAAAATTAAAATAATTGTAAAACCACTATAAAGAAATTTTTAATATATTTAACTAGAACAAAATTTAATTCTTTTAGAAAAGCATTAATACTTAAAACTATTTTTCTTTGAACATAAACAAATAAAATAAAAAAAATTTATGTTAAAATTATTAAGAAATCTTTATATTATACAATAAGCATTAACATATTATGAAATTTGTTTTCAAAAAGCATTTATTTGTTTTTATATTATTAATTTTAGTTATTCTAATTATAAGTCCACTGGTTTTTTCAAAAACCTGGAAAATTCTTCCACTAGGTAATTCTAATACTGTTGGAGTAGGTAATCCATCTTACTCAGGAGGAAAATACTGCCATAACCCTTATAGTAATTGTGTAGGATATAGATTACAACTAAAAAATTTGCTCACTGCTGAAGGTATTTCTTCTGATTTTGTTGGAACTAAAAGTATGGGTGGGTTTAGTGATAATCAACACGCGGGTTATTCAGGAAAGGGAATTGGTTACATACAAGGAGTAGTTTCTGGAGGAATTATTTCTAACACAAATCCTGATATTGTTTTGTTAATGATTGGTGCTAATGATATGTGGGTTAGTGTTTCTGATGATCGTAGTCCTATTTCAGATAGCAAAGCACGGTTTTGGGGTGATCAACTTGGAGTACTTATTGATTCAATTTATACAAAAAAACCATCAGTAGCAATTATTGTTGCAAAACCAACTACTCCTGGTAATTCGCAAAGACCAGTAAATATTTTTAGAGCAAAAATAGATACTGTAGTTGCTACAAGAAAATCTCAGGGGAAAAAAATTTATGTAATTGATTGTGCAGGAGCAAGTAATGATGGTGTCCATTTTACTCCGAGTGGTTTTAATACACTTGCTTCAAGATGGTTTAATGAAATAAAAAAAATAGTTTCTGTAGATGATGTTCCAGTAATTCCCTCTTGTACTTCAAACAATTGGAGTTCTAGTGATGGAGATTGTAAACCTAATGGAAAATTAACCAGAACTTGGACAAAAAGTGGTACTTGTACTGGAGGAATAACCCACCCCACCACAGAAGAAATAAACTGCAACTATGTTCCTCCTGTTTGTTCTTCTTTTGTTTATGGTGGTTGGAGTGTTTGTAGTTATAGTGGGGTGATGTATAGGGATGTGGTGTCTAGTTCTCCTAGTGGTTGTGTTGGTGGTAATCCAAAATTAGTTGATTCTTGTGTTTTTATTCCTGTTTGTTCTTCTAGTAATTGGAATTATAGTGATGGGGAGTGTGGTTCTAATAATTTGTTGACGAGGACTTGGAGTAAAATTGGTTCTTGTAGTGGGGGTGAAGTGCATCCAGAGTTTGAGATGTTAGGTTGTGGTTTTTACAAACCAATGTGTGTGGATTTTGTTTATGGGGATTGGAGTGAGTGTTATTATTATGGAGAACAAAATAGAACATTCAAAGTGCTAAATGAACCATGCAAAGGTCAACCAGAAAATTTAACAAACCCCTGCACTCCTGAATGCATTTATCAATACACAGGATGGGGTGAATGTATTAATGGAAATCAATACAGAAATGCAACCGCACTAAACCAACCCTGTATTGGAAACCCAATAAATTTAACAAAAAATTGTGGCAACCCTTGCACAGAAAACGATTACAGTTATTATTTAGAACCAAGAGAATGCCCAAAAGAACAAACCCAAACTAAAAGATATTACAGACTAACCGAATGTTACGATGTAAATAACCCCCCAACAGATCAAACAATAACTTGCACTTACTACGAACCACCAACAACAAACCAAATCAACCAACCACCAACCAATACTTTACCCCAACCAGAAGAAAACACTCCCGATTTATCTAAATGCGAAGGAACAACATGCAACAACATTTGCTACAACGAAAAAGGAATATGCTGTAATAACATCTGGAACCCTAACTTCAACACATGCGAATTCAACTACGACCAAGAACTAGAACAAATAAACAAAACAAGCGACAAAGAAGCAATCCAACTAATAGCAACCGCAATAAACGCAGGAGAAAAAGGAGACCTACTAAAAGCAAACGCCTACAAAAACCTATCAATAATAAAAACACAACTAAACACCATCGGAAACCCAATAGACCTAATCGAACAATACCAAAAAGCAAAAACCGCAACACAAAACCAAAACTACCAACAAGCACAACTAATAATTGAAGAAATAAATCAAAACACAATAAAAAATAATAATGACCAACCAGATATTTTATTTATTACAATAATCACACTAACAATAATATCAATAATAATAATTGCCACAAAAATATTAAAGAAAAAACCAATCAACTCATACTAAAAAAAACTTAATTTAATTAATTTCACTAAAAAAATTTTCAAAATAATAAGCTTTTTAAACAAAACCCGCCCCTAATTCTTTGCGGAGATGGCAGAGAGGCCAAATGCACTCGGCTTGAGATCCGGCCCTTCATTGTAAAAGCTAATGCTTTTACGATGCCTCACAAAAGCAAATGCTTTTGTAAGGTTCTTTAGGAAAGAAAAGTGCGAGGTTGTCCCAAAAGAAAATTCTTGAGGGAAAATCTAACGGAGACCAGTTACCGAGATCCCGAAAGGGAGCGGGGGTTCGACTCCCTCTCTCCGCGT
>DAOQRN010000028.1:0-6868 GCA_035355675.1 archaeon | reverse complement strand
GCTTTCATTATTGTTGCGGGCGGATGTTTGCCTGATAAAACAATTGATTCAGACACAATTATTGCGGAAGACGCTAAAAAAGTAGGATTCACTTTAATTGATATTATCACTGCAAGAGAGGTTGCTTGCGTAACAAACAGAACCCAACATATTGGAAGAGTAAAAGAAGTAATAATAGTTTTAGAAAAATAATTCGCCACTACGCATGGTTGAAAACCATACGATGAGTCGTTCACGCCGGCTCCGATGGGCCGTTGGAAGAGTAAAAGAAGTAATAATTGTGCTAGAAAAATAAAAATCAAATTTTTTGTCAGCAAGACACTCAACAAACCTTTAAATACTTATTTTACTTATTTAAGTATATGGTGGTTTTATGGTTAATATGACTATGGCTATTCCTGATGTAATGCATGCTAAGATGAAAAAATATTCTGACATAAAATGGACTGAAGTGGCAAGACAAGCCATGGAGAAAAAATTAAACGAGTTAGAAGCAGAGAATAAAGCTTGGAAAATTCAAGGCCAAAAACATGCAATTGAACGTGGCTGGAGTGAAGCACATGAGCTCTTCAAATTTTAATCAAGGAGAAATAATTATAGCCCCTATTCCTTTCTCAAATCTCGTACAAGCCAAATTAAGACCAGCGCTTGTAATAAGTTCAAAAAAATATAACAATAAATCAGAAGACATAATTGTTTTAAAAATAACAAGTAAAGGAAATGAATACCCATTTGATATAGCTCTTAAAACAAAAGATTTAGACTTGGGAGAATTAAACTCTGAAAGCATAATTCAAGCTGATTTTCCAGTAGTATTAGAAAAACAAAGCATAATAAAAAGCATTGCAAAAATCAATCAGAAAAAATTAGAAGAAGTAAAACAAAAAATATGCGAATTATATGAACTTTAAAAAAAATAGTTATCCAAAGTATTGTTTCATTGCTTCTACTTGGTCAACGTTCCAATTTTTTTTAAAATCAATTTCTTTTTCTTTTTTTGAAATTTCTTCCCCAATTTTAATTAAATATTCTGGAAAATTTGGGTGCCCTCCATATTTTTGGTACCACCAATTCATTTCCCCGTTTTTGAATTTTGTATAAGTTACTCCTCTAATTGGTAACCATGCACCTGGTTTTTTACTATTTACCCCTGTGCTTTTATAAAAAAATTGTCCTTTTCCAAAAGGAAAAATAACCATCACAACTGGCCTACTTAATCCTTCAAAAGCAATTCCATTTTTGAATAAAGAAAAATTTTGAACTCTTCCATTAACAGGAACTGAAAATTTAATTTGTTTTTCAAGCATTTCTTTTGAGAAAGGGATTTCTCTTAATCTTTCTAAATACCTTTTTCTTATTGTCGCAAGTCTTATTGCACGAACAGGAGTCATTTTCCCATTTACAATAGAACGATTATAAAGCAAATCATATTTATGATTGTGCGAAATTAATCCTTGAGCATCTCCTTCTTTTATTTTTGAAAGAACTCTTCCTTTTACTATTGGGTTAGAACTCATTAAATACTTTAATTTACCAAAGATAAAAACTTTTGCTAAAATTACCTAAATTTTGGACGTTTTTTACGAAGCCTTTAAAAGCTTTCTTTAATCTTATTTGTTTAATGCGTTGTCTGGTGAACGGCTTAAAATCGCGGAAGTGACCAAATAAAAGCAGCGGCTTTTATGGGTCACGTAAAGTCCGGCTGGACTTTACTACGACGCTATTTAGTGCGATATAAGATTCATTGGAGGAATTGAAAATGGCTGAAAAAGAATTAATCAACGTTGTTTTCATTGGACACGTTGATCATGGTAAATCAACTACGGTTGGAAGATTACTTTTCGACGGAGGAGCTTTATCTGAACAAGAATATAGAAAACTTGAAGAAGAAGCTAAGCAAAGAGGAAAGGGAACTTTCATTTTCGCGTACGTAATGGATAACTTAAAAGAAGAAAGAGAAAGAGGAGTTACTATTGACGTATCTTATAAAAAATTCGAAGCAAAAAACCACATGTTCACAATTATTGACGCACCAGGACACAGAGACTTCGTAAAAAACATGATAACTGGTACTTCACAAGCTGATGTTGCTGTTCTTGTTGTTGCAACAAAAGAAGGAGTACAACCACAAACAAAAGAACACGCATTCTTAGCCCAAGTGATGGGTATAAGACAAATTGTTGTTGCTACAAACAAAATGGATGAAGTTAATTACGATCAAAAAAGATTTGAAGAAGTTAAAACAGAAGCAACTAAATTACTACAAGGTGTTGGATTCAAAGCAGACAACATCAAAGTTGTTCCAATCTCATCATGGAGAGGAGACAACGTTGTTAACAAAACAACAAACATGCCTTGGTACGCAGGAAAAACTTTGTTAGAAACTCTTGATGATATGCAAGCACCACCATCACCACTTGATAAACCTCTAAGATTACCAATCCAAGATGTTTATAGTATTAAAGGTGTTGGAGCAATTCCGGTTGGAAGAGTAGAAACTGGAGTAATGAAGACAGGAGACAAAGTTGTTGTAATGCCTTCAGGAAAACAAGGAGAAGTAAAAACAATGGAAGAACACCACACACAATTAACAACAGCAAAACCAGGAAACAATATTGGTTTCTCTGTAAGAGGACTTGGTGCTGAAGATATGGGAAGAGGAGACGTTATTGGACCAGTAACTAACCCACCAACTGTTGCAAAGTCATTTGAAGCACAAATCGTTGTTTTAAATCACCCAACAGCAATACCAATTGGATACACACCAGTATTCCACTTGCACACAGTACAAATGTCAATGACATTAACTGAAATCAAGAAAAAACTTGATCCAAAAACAGGTGCAACTCTGGAAGAAAATCCAAAATTCCTAAAAACAGGAGACGCTGCAATAGTAAAAATAACTCCTACAAAACCTGTATGTATTGAAGCATTCAAAGAATTCCCACAAATGGGAAGATTCGCTATTAGAGATATGGGACAAACTGTAGCTGCAGGAATTGTACTAAGTGTAGAAAAAAGAGAATAAATAAACGAAAAATAAAAATGATTTGTGGGGACGAAAAAAACCGTCCCCACATTATTTTTAAATGTATTTGATAGTAAATTTGATAACGAGAAATGGTGAGCAAAAATTATGCAAACAGCAAGAATAAAATTAACAGGAACAAATTACAAACAACTTGAAGAAATCTGCGACAGAATTCTTGATGTTGCACAAAAAACTGGAGCAAAACACTCTGGAAAAATTCCTTTACCAACAAAAAAATTAGTTGTTCCAACAAGAAAAGGAATGTGCGGTGGGGGAACTGAATCATACGAACACTGGCAAATGAGAGTACATAAAAGAATGCTAGATATTCAAGCTGATGAAAGAACACTAAAAAGAGTAATGAGAGTAGAAATACCCGAAGAAATCCACTTAGAAATTGAACTAAAATAAAACTCTAACTAAAAAAAACTCTTAAGCATTATTCATAATACAAAACACTAAAATTCGTAATAAAAATAATGATTAATCAAACCCTAAACCCTCAAAACAACAAAAATTACTTTACTTTAAAACCAAAAGATTGATTTATTAATCTAATTAACTTAGCCAATAATATCATGAACTTAATTATAGAAATAATTGGCCTTGTCGGGCTAGTAATAATGATAAGTGCATTTTACTTAAACAATTTTAGAAAAAAGAAAATTAAAAGAAGAACAAAAACCTACAATGCAATGAATTTTTTGGGAGCAATTTTACTAACAATATATTCATTCTTAAACGGATTACACTTATTCACAATCTTAAATTTAGTTTGGGCAATATTTGCTTTCTGGTTTCTATTAACAATAATAACTCAAGAAAATGAACACAAGTCACTACATGAAATGTTAAAATAAATAATTCATTAAATAAAAAATCTAAAGAATTACAAAAAACAACTTTTCTTAAACCTAATTAAAAATAATATTAATAACTATAATAAAGAAGGATCTAATATGAAACAAGAAAAAGTAAAAATTTATACAAAAAATCTTGATAGTTCTACTCTTGAACAATTCCTAAATTGTACTAAAGAAACTTATGTAATTGATGCAGCACTCATGCCTGATGCACACTTTGGATATGTTGCTCCAATTGGAAGTGTTATTGTTACAAAAAAATATATTGTGCCCTCTTGGGTTGGATATGATATTGGGTGTGGAGTTAGTGCAATTAAACTTGAAGGAAAAAACATTTTAAAAAAAATCAAAGAAAAAAGAAAAGAAATTTATGAAATTATAAATAAAAAAGTCCCAATGGGTCTTGGAAAACTTAATGCAGAGCATAATGTTAGTAAAGAAAGTAAAGAAGAATTCAAAAAAATACTAAAAAAATTAGAAGAAACCAAAATTGATCCAGATTTATTTGATTGGATTAAAAGAAAAGCACTAAGTAATGTTGGCTCACTAGGACACGGGAACCACTTTATTGAAATAAGCGAGGAAAATGAAATAAATCCTAAATTTAAAAAAATCACAAAAAAAACAAAACAAAAAACCAACAAAAATGTTGTTTGGTTAATTATACATTCAGGGTCAAGAAATGTAGGACATCATGTTGCTGGGCATTATATGAAAAAAGCACAAGAGTTAAATGAAATTGATAAAACAAAACTTAATGAAAGTGTGGAAAAAACTTATCCACTTGATTCAACAACAAAAATTGGAAAAGAATACTTAACAACACTTAATTTTTGTCTAGAACTAGCTTTACTTAATAGAATTGAAATTGGAAAAAAGATAATTAGTGAAGTTGAATTAATTTTAGGCGAGAAAATTAAAAACAAACTTTGGGCCAACAAAAATCACAACCATGCACAAAAAATTGGAAAAAGTAATAAATTTATTCACCGAAAAGGAGCAACCCCTAGTAAAAAAGGAGAACGAGGAATTATCCCAGGAAATATGAGGGATGGAAGCTTTTTAGTACTTGGAAAGGGAAACAAAAAGTTCTTAGAATCAAGTAGTCATGGTGCAGGGAGAAGTATGAGTAAGAGTCAAGCAAGAAAAGAAATTACTATTGATCAATTTAAAGAAACAATGAAAGGAATTACTGCAACTATTGAAAACGGAACAATTGATGAAAGTCCTTTTGCTTACAAAAACATTTACGAAGTCATAGAAGCACAAAAAGAAAGCATAAAACTATACAAATACCTAAAACCAATCATTAACCTTAAAGGAACAGAAAATTAAATAAAATATTTAAAAAAATTAATCAAAAAACCAAAAAAACTTTAAAAAAAGTTAAAATTTTTTTTTAAAAAATTTTAGAATTTTTTAAGACAAATACCTTTAAATATCTGTTTTTCCTTTAATTATTCAAACATATTAAACTTGAAAGGAGGTTAAAATATGGCTGAACAAGCAAAATTATTAGCTGCTTTATGCACAGGACTAATTTGGATTGGTTTCTTAATTGCGTTAATAACTAAAAAAGATGATAGTTACGTAATGCACTATGGAAAACAAGGGTTAGCACTAACAATAGCAGCAATAGTGGTAATGATACTTCAATTTATTGTAGTATTCTTAGCAATAGCTTTAATGTTCATCCCAGTTGTTGGCGGAATTATAGGATTACTATTAGGTCTGTTAATGATGGTAGCATGGCTTGCAATATTCGTGCTATGGGTATGGGGAATTGTTAATGCATTCAGTGGTCAAAAGAAATCACTTCCAATAATTGGAATGATTGCTGACAAATTACCATTCTAAATATTTTTTCTTGTCTCGGTTTACTCCGAGGCAAGGATTTCTTTTTTTATAATTTCTCTCCTATTAAGCCTCTTAATCTTATTAAAAATATTAAAAAAATGATAATTAAAATAAATAATTAATTAAACTCTAAAAAAAAGTAAAAAGAATATTTATATACTAGAACTAATAAATTATACTATTATGGTTATTGATCCAATTTTTCTTGCAACAAGTGGGGCCGAAGCTGCTAGTGCAGCAGGCGCTATTGGAGCAATTATGATTCTCTTCTTTTTTGTATTTTATGCAGCTTTTTTTATTATTTGGATAGTAATGATGATTCTAATACTACTAGGATTAGTACTATGGATTTTCATGATAATTGACTTAATTAAAAGAGACTTCAAAAATAAGGATGATAAACTATTATGGCTAATTATTTTGCTTTTTACTGGAATGATTGGAACAGTAATTTATTATATAATGATAGTAAAAAAAAGTAAGGATAATAAAGAAATAAAGAAGTGATTTTTTGGGCAAAATTACAGATTACCTTAATTCAATTCTTGATGTATTAAAATCAGTACTAAATTTTGAAGCCTACAAAAAAATGCTTTTATTAAATATTATTCAAAGTATAACAAGCGTTATTTATTTTGTAATTCTTAGCATTTTTACAATTTTATTAATGGTTCTTTTTTTTGCAAACATTAAAACTTTCCCAGAAAATCCAACAGAATGGACTAATTTTTTCACAACCAACTTCTTAGGAATAGCATTCATAAGTATATTTATTATAATTGGAATAATTATTTTCGCATTAATTAGCATGTACTTTTATTCATCTTCAATGAAGTTAGCTAAATCAATTATTGAAAATAAAACCATTGGAGTAAAAACTGCTCTAATTGAGGGAAAGAAAGGTTTTATATGTTTAGTAAAAACAGAAATTCTTTGGACAATTATTATTCTTGGAATAATTGCAGTTATTTTTATCCCAATTTTTTTAATTGGACTAATCCTCCTTCCTTCTTTATCAAATATTTTCACTAACCCTTTAACAATAATTACAATTTTTTTAATAGGATTTATTATATTATTAGGATTAATTATTTTTAATATTCTTTTATCCCCTTTT
>DAOQRN010000027.1:5323-8717 GCA_035355675.1 archaeon | reverse complement strand
TAATTTTTTTAGAATTTTTTAATTGAATTAATCTAAAAAACAACAAATTGTGTTATGAATAATTATGGTTATTTTTGCTTTAATTAATCATTTGAAGAGTTTTAGTTCTTTTTGATATTTTTTAATAAAAAGTATATATACATAACACTTTTTTTAGTAAAAACTTTATTTAGTGGTTTTTTATTGATTTTATTCAATATTTATTTACTATTTTAAAAAAAAAGGTTATTTAACACTTTTTTTAATTTTAGTCAATCGTTTATAGTTAAATCGTTGATTGTTTTTGCCAATTTAAGCACTTTAAATGGTTTAAATCGCAAAATAGTCTTTTTTTTAATGGGTGTGTATCCCTCACAGTGAGTAAAAGAAGCCTTTTTAGGGCTTAATTCATGATTTTGAGTGTTATTTTCTTATACATAAGCGTAGGGGTTTATAAAGGAGTTAAGCAGTAATATGTGCAATTATAAATACATGCTGTTGCATGGGGTGATTATTGTGAGATCTTTAATTGATGAAGCGATGAATAAGTCAAGCAAACCTGTTGCTGACGATAGATTAGAAGAATTTGGGACACCAAAAATAATGGTTGTTGGTGCTGGTGGAGCAGGATGTAACGCCGTAAACCGATTAGCTGCTATGGGAATTAGTGGAGCGCAACTTGTTGCAATTAACACTGATAAACAACACTTAGCTATTGTTAATGATGAAATAACAAAAGTTTTAATCGGAAAAAGTGTAACAAGAGGTTTAGGAGCTGGTGGATACCCTGAAGTTGGTGCTAAAGCTGCTGAAGTTTCAAGAAACGCTCTTGAAGAAATCTTATCAGGAGTAGACATGTTATTCTTATCGGCTGGAATGGGTGGAGGAACAGGAACTGGATCTGCACCAATTGTTGCTGGAATAGCAAGAGAACAAGGAGCAATAGTTATTGCAATGGTAACTTACCCTTTTGCTCTTGAAAAAGCAAGATTAGTTAAAGCTGAAGATGGTATAGAAACATTACAAAAAGTTTGTGATACAGTTGTTGTAATTGATAACAACAGATTAGTTGAACTTGTACCAAACTTACCAATCCAAGATGCTTTCAAAGTTGCTGATGAAGTAATAGCAAGAACTGTAAGAGGAATTACAGAAACAATCACACAACCTTCATTAATCAACCTTGATTACGCTGATGTTAGATCAATAATGTCAAACAAAGGTTTGAGTGTTATTGCTGTTGGTGAATCAAAATCAGTTGATAAAGTAAACGAAGTTGTTGAAGACACTTTAAAGAACGCTTTACTAGATATAGATATTGGCGGAGCAACAGGATGCTTAATACACATCACTGGAGGACCTGACCTTACACTAGGAGAAGCAAACGCTGTTGGTGAAATGTTAACAGAAAAAATCGATCCAAAAGCAGTTGTAATATGGGGGGCAAGAGTAGACCCAACATTTGAAAACAAATTAGAAGTAATTTGTATATTCACAGGAGTTCACTCACCATACATCAAAGCATCTTCAAAATACACAGGAAAAGATGATAGAGGAAGTTCAAGAGGATCTTCAAGAGACAGAGACCTAGACCTTGACTTCATCCGATAAATCAAATAATGATATTAATCGCAGTGATGGTGGAGCAATTCACCATCACAGCCTCCTTTTTTTAGAATTTTTGTTAAACAAGTTTTTAAATTTGAAAAGTTTTGTTTATTTTATTTTTGTTTGCATTATTTTTCAGTTAAAAATTAGAATTTTGTTTTTAATTCTTATTTTCAATCATTTTTCTTAGTTCTCTTGTTCTTGAAGCAGCGGATTCAATGATTGATAAGAGTTCTAGGAATGTTTGGTCAGTTGATTCACTTACTTGTGAAATTTCTTTCACTTGGTTTTGATATGCTTGAGTTATTTTTTCTCTAAGTATTGCATCATTTTTTTGCATTTCTAAAAAACACTTTTTGTTAATATTAGGGAATTCTTTTGATAAGTGTTCAAGATTTTTATCAAGCAAAGCATAAATTTCTTTAAACTCTATAACATAACTTCTAGCAAGATTAGCCTCTCTTTCAATAGCTAATTGATTAAGAACACTAATATCACTCGCCCAGTTTTGAATTCTCTTAATTTCGTTTAATGCACGAACATACACCCCTAATTTTTGTGCACTCTTTTCCCCCAATTTTCTTTTAGACAAATCAAAAAGAGCGATTTGTATTTTTTTATTAACAAATTCTCCTAAAGAAACAAGTTTTGTTACTCTTGAAAACAAATAATTTTGCTTATTTAGATTATCTTTAGTATCAAGTGCTTCAATAGAAGATCTAAAAGTATCAAGAGTAATTTCTATAGAGTTTCTTATTTCACTTTCAATTAAAACAAATGCTTCATTTGTTTCACTTGGAGTTTTGTTTGTTAAGTATTTTGTTTTGAAAACAATTTCTTTCTCTTCTCCAGGAACAATTATCTCAATTATTCTCTTCCATTGATTAATGATTACTAAAAATACTATTGCAGTAATAATATTGAATAAAAGGTGAGCGTTTGCTATCATTTGCGCTTCATTTCCGCCAAGAGAAATAACAAATGTTGAAAATGGAATCAAAAATGGAATCATAATTAATACTCCAACAATATTAAAAAAAGTGTGAGCGATTGCAGTTCTTCTTGCAAATAAATCCATTTTTCTTGAAGCGATTAATGAAGTGGTAGTTGAACCAATATTTGCTCCTAAAATAATTGGTAATCCTTGGGCAAAACTAATTAATCCTGATTGGGCAAGCACAATAATTATTCCACTAGTAACAGAACTTGATTGAAGAATTACTGTGAAAATAAAACCCACTATTACTGCTAAAAATGGGGAGGAGAGGTTAGAAAATAATTCTAAAATAAAAGGATCACTAACAAAGGGTTGAACTGAAGATGAAAGTAAATTTAAACTAAAAAAAACTAATCCAAAATAAAACAATGGTTTTCCAACAAATTTGTATTTTCTTCCAATAATATCAATTACAAAACCAATGACAATAAAAATTGGGGCAACATAAGTTAGGTTAAGTGCTACAAGTTGAGAAGTAATAGTGGTTCCAATATTTGATCCAATAATTATTCCTAAAGTTTGACCAAAAGAGAGCACTCCTGCATTAACTAAACTAACAGTAATAACAGTGGTTGCTGCACTTGATTGAACAATCGCAGTAACAATTGCTCCTAAAAATACTCCAACAATCGGGAATTGGGTTAATTTTGCAAGTAAGTTTCTAAAGTTCTCTCCAAGTGATTTTTGTACTTCTTTACTAAAATTATCAATCCCGTACAAGAATAATGCGAGCGCTGCAAAAATCGAGAACACTATTTCCCAACTAAAAAACTCAAACATACAACAAAAATAACCATTCAAGTATATAAA
>DAOQRN010000027.1:0-5223 GCA_035355675.1 archaeon | reverse complement strand
AAAAGAAGGGTTTTAATGATTTGTATTATTGATTTTTTGTATGAAGCCTTCTAAAAAAGAGTCTAATAATAATTTTAAAAATAATTTAGAAAAAGATTCAAAAAATGAAAAAGTAGTTTTTGCTGGAACAGCAGTTTCTGATAAAAAAAATAATTGGTTAATTTTGATTATAATTTCTACAATAATTATTTTAATTTGGAATTATTTAACAGCAGGTTTTGGCGGAATTTTATATTGGGTAATTGGGGTTTTTGTTTTAGTAGTTGTAGTTAATGTTTTTTGGCTTAGACAAAAATATGCACAACCATTTCTTTTACCTTACATTTTAACAATGATAAAATCAAAAAATTTAGTAAAATATGTTTACTTTGTTGCACATCACGCACGTTTACTTGAAAAGTTTGCTTTTTTTGGTTTGTTTATTGGTTTTGGTTTAACTTGGGTTGATTATTGGAAAGCAAGAAAACTTGGTGGGTGGAAAAGAATTGCACTTTTATTAGTGTTCGCTGTATTTTTAGGATTGTTTTTTGAAGCATTTTTAAAAATACTTTTTGGAGTGCCTGTACTTGCACCATTAACTATTTTTGGTTTAATTGGATTTATTTTGCTTGGACTTGGAGGGTTATCTCTTGTAATATTAATTGGGTATGGAGTAATGTCAATTTTTGGTTTATTTGCTGCAAAACAAATGTGTCCTTCAATTGCACCAGTAATACCAGGAGTACCAATCCCTGGTTTTGGTGGATTAACAATTCCAATGATTGCTTGGGTTTCTTTAGGAATGATTCTTGTTATTCATGAATTAAGTCATGGAGTGATGCTTGCGTATTATAAGAAAAAAATTCATTCAGTAGGATTACTAATGGCAGGAATTTTCCCAATGGGTGCATTTGTTGAAGAGGATCACAAAGAACTAAAAGAATCAAAAGATCATCAAGTGTTAATGATGTTAAGTGCTGGTCCAGCATCAAACTTTTTCACAATGATAATTGGAATAATTCTATTATTTTTAATTTCATTTACACTAATCCCTGTTGTTCCAACAATAAATCAAGAACTAAATTTAATGTATGACGGGGTAGGAGTAAAACAAGTTGATGAAAAAGTTTCTTTTTGTGGAATTGATGCAAATGCTCCAGCATATGGAAAACTATTTGCAGGAGACAAAGTTGTTTCTCTAAATGGAGAAGACATTAACACTGCTTCAACACTAAATAAAGTTTTTTCTCAAACTCAAGGAGACATGAATTTTGTTGTATTAAGAGAAGACAAAAATGTTGAAGTAATTTTGACCCCAGTCTTATTTGAAGACATGAATGTAAAAAGAATTGGTGTTCAATTTGATTCAATAAAAACAAATTATGAACCACCAATTTGGGTAATAATTTCTTCAATGATTATTAGTGCAATTTCTAACATTTTGAGTTTTTTTATTATCTTAAGTCTTGCAGTTGCAATGTTTAATTATTTACCAGCAAATCCTCTTGATGGAGGAAAAATAGCTGAAATAATTCTAGCACCATACGCAGGTTTTATGAAATTTGAGAACGAAAAAGACGCAAGAAAATTCATTGGAAGAATATTTATTTGGTTATTTTTAATTTCATTACTACTAAACCTAATTCCTTATGTAACAATGATAATTTAATTACATAAGTATAATTAAATTTTAAGAAGGAAAAATTATGGGTGTAAATTTATCTGATATTGTTGAGAAGAAAGAAATTACTCTTCAAGAATTAAGTGGAAAAAAAGTCGGAATTGACTCTTACAATATGCTTTACCAATTCCTTGCTTCAATTAGGGGTCCTGATGGATTACCTTTAGCAGATAGTCAAGGCCAAGTTACTTCACACTTAACAGGATTATTTTATCGAACACTAAATTTAATGGATATTGGGATAAAACCAATTTATGTTTTTGATGGAGCTCCAAGCGAACTAAAAAGAGAAACTCTAAGAAAAAGAAGTGAAGTTAGAACTGATGCGCAAGAAAAATCTTCTCTTGCACTAAAAGAAGGAAACTTAGAAGAAGCACAAAAGTTTGGTTCACGTGCACTAAAATTAACTCCTCAAATGGTTAATGAAGCAAAGGAACTACTTTCAAACATGGGAGTGCCTGTTGTTCAAGCACAAGAAGAAGGGGAAGCACAAGCGAGTGTAATGTGTCACCAAAAATTAATTGATGGAGTAGTATCACAAGATTTTGATTGTTTATTATTTGGAGCAAATGATTTGTATAGAAATGTTGGATTTAGTGGAAAGCGAAAAGTTCCAGGAAAAAACTTTTTTGTAGAAATAAAACCAGAACACTTAAACTCTGAAGAAATACTTTCACAACTAAAAATTAACAGACAAAAATTGATATGGTTAGGGATATTAGTTGGAACTGATTTTAACAAAAAATTTCCAAAAATTGGGCCAAAAACCGCACTAAAATTAGTTCAAAAATTTGATAATTTTGATGAAATAATTAAAGAAACAAAACATGAAATTGATTTTGATTACGAAAAAATAGAAAATGTTTTCTTAAACCCAGTGAGTTTTGATATTAGTGAAAAAGAAATTTTGCCATGTGAAATGAATAAAGAAAAAGTAATAGAATTTTTAGTAGAAGGACATGATTTTTCTCGAGAAAGAGTAGAAAAAACACTAAATGATTTTTTAGGAAAAAAAGCAGAAAAAGAGAAACAAAAAAATCTTGGCGCATGGTTTAGTTAATTATTGTTCTCTGTCTTCCTCAACGAGGAAGACAAGTACTTCGCTCCGGCTCGGCGAAAGGAGCCAAAGAGAAACAAAAAAATCTTGGCGCATGGTTTAGTTAGTTGGAGTTAGATTTGTTTGGTTGATAAAAAAAATAATTTAGAAAAATTAAGAAAAGAGATAGATTTAATTGATAAAAAAATAATTGATTCTCTTGATAAAAGATTTAATTTAGTAAAAGTTGTTGGTAAAGTAAAAAAAGAACAAGGGTTATTTATTGAAGATAAAAATAGAGAAAAAATAGTTCTTTCAAAAAACAATAATTCAAAATATTCTAAAGAAATAAAAAGTATTTATATAAAAATAATTGATGAATCAAAAAAAATCCAAAAATAGTTAGTTATTTATTTTTTTAATTATTTTTTCAAGTTCGTTTAAATCTTTTATTTCAAAATCTGCTCTAAAATCAATTTTATTTCTATCATCATGTTCGGGATTAACCATTTGTATTGTAATCATTTTGCATTTTTTTGCTCCTTTTAAGTTTCTTTTTGTATCATCAACAAATATTGTTTCATTTCCTTTTAAATTTGTTTTTTTCAAAATTGTTTTATAAAATTTTAAAAAAGGTTTTCTTGTTTTTAGTTCCTTACTAACAAAAATCTTTTTAAAATATTTTTTTATTTTCAATTTGTTTATTTCTTTTTCAAACAAAATATCTATGTGATTTGATGCTAAATATAAAGGGTATTTTTTGCATAATTTTTCTAGTGCAGTTTTTGATCCTTTGTGAAAAAATACTTCTTTTAAAAAATCATCACGCTTGTTTTTTGGAACTCCTCTAAAAAATTCTTCATAACTTAATTTTCCAGTTCTTGCCTTTTTGTATCTTTCTAAAACTTGTTTTTTTGTTAAATAATTTTTAGTGTGTCTATAGACTCCATCAGTTAGAATCCTTCCATTGTGAGTTACTACTCCTTCAAGGTCTAAAAAAATTGCTTTAATCACTTTTATCACACTTCTAGCAAGAATAATTTTGGTTAAATTTTTTTAATAACTAAAATAATTATTTAGATAATTATTATTGATAATATAAATGCGATTAAACTCATCATCATAGCAATTTTACATTCTTTTTGAGCTAAATTATATTTTCCTTCAACAAAAAATGCGTATGCTTTTGCAAAAATAATTGTAGCAATAACTACTACTGCTAAATAAAGTATGTTTAAGCTCAAAAATATGTAACCTGCAATTGCGGTTAAGGGTGAAGCAACATAGAAAAATATTGTTAAAGATTTTGCTTTTTCTTTTAACAAAATAGGGAAAGTGACTTTTACTCCTTTGTCTTTTTTTATATCTTCAAAATCTTTTGTAATTTCTCGTGCAACATTAGCAAAGAAAGCAGCGATTGTGAAAAGAATAATTGTGTTAGTAATTACTCCAACTGCACTTGCTCCATAAATAAAAGTTAATGAAGTTCCTATGGCTACAACAAAGTTTCCTAAATACTTTACTTTTCTCATTACACTTGAGTAAAGTGTTAATAAAACAACCATTAATAATGCAATAAAAAAAGTTATTTCATTAATTTGTGAAAAATATAACCCTAAAAAATAAAATAAAATTGTTAAAATAACTGCTTGGTTTCTTGTTATTCTTTTACTTGGTAGGGGTTTATTTTTACTTAATTTTGCATCAATTTTAGCATCAAAAATATCATTAACTGCTTGTCCGCCAGCGCAAATAAAAAAAGCAGAAACCATTGCCAAAATAACATTAATAGCATCAGTTGGAATAGGTCTTACTACTTGACTAACAACCATTGCTCCAACAAGAACAGCAACCATTGCTATTAAACAATTCTTAACCCTCATAAGTTCAAGAACCGCTTTTAGTTTAACTTTAATAGAAAATTTCATAACAAAATAATGATTTTGTGGTTTATATGCTTTATTATTTAAAATTTTGAAAAAAATATTTTAAAAAAATTAGAAAAAAAACTAAGTGCATTTATGCTGAAGCACTAGCTTTTCTTTTCTTTTTCTTTAATCTAAATCTTTGTCCACCACATTTTCTGCATTTTCTAGGTTTTCCAGAACCGCATCTATTTGTAGCGTTACAAGTTTGACAAATATAAACATTTGTAAATCTTCTTGCAATTGCTTCAGGTATATCAGCCATATTTAACTCACCAATAACAAAAAAAGATAGAGAAACCTTTATAAATCATTTCCGAGAACTTTTCTTTAAGAATGGCGAACTAACAAAGAATTTGTTGGGTAAAAATACTTGCAACGACATGAGTAAGAAAAGATCTACTTCGCGAAGCGAATGTAGTGCGCGTGTCGACGGAGCAAACCGTCGCCCCGATAGTGCAGTGGTCAAGCACACGAGCCTTTCAATCCAAGCCTTTTCTTTTAGAAAAAGAAAAGTCTTAGGTTCATCCAAAAGAAAAAACTTTGAAGATGAATTTGGAATTGCTAGCTTGTAACCCGGGTCCGAATCCCGGTCGGGGTAT
>DAOQRN010000026.1:0-9488 GCA_035355675.1 archaeon | reverse complement strand
TAGCAATTGGAGTTTATTTTGTTACAAAAAAGTAATTTCAAAAATAACTCCTAACAAAACATATAAATACTTAAGAAACTAATTTATTTTATGGATTTCTCACTAAAAAACAACAATTCTAAAAAAACAATTAAGTCACCAAAATCAACATTAATTGCTCAAGGAACAATCGAGCCACTGAAAGCGGCATCAATCGCCCAGGGGACGATTGAGTATTTAGTTGTAATTGCAGTTATTATAGTTATTTCTTTATTTATCACCACTCTTTTAATTACCCAAACTGATAACACTGAAAAAATCGGTGTTGACTCTGATAAAGCGAGTGGAATTATTGGAAAAGGTGGAATAAGTGTAATTGATTCTGTTACAAGTGCTAATGGAGAATCAGTTGTTTCTTTAAAAAATAATTCAGGAGAAACCTTTACTGTAACAAAAATTACTCCCATTGATTCTCAAGGAACTTTAGGAACATCAAACGAATATAACCAAGACATTTTCCCAGGATATGAATTTCAATTTGTAATAACTGATATTAACTCTATTTGTCCTTGCGTTGATGGGAAAACAACCACCTGCAACATTAAAGTAACTTTTGTTGATTCTACAGGATTTGAAAAAACTGAAACCCTAAAAATAACAAACACTTGCATTTTGAAAATAGATTATTATTATCTAAAATACACTCCAACAACAGGAGGAACAATAATTGGAGACCTAAACCAAAATATATTACCTGGAAAAAGTGGTAGCCCAGTAACAGCACAACCAGAAGAAGGATACACATTCTTACAATGGAGTGACGGAACAACAACAAATCCAAGAACAGACACTTCAGTAAATTCGAATTTAGAGATAATTGCAGAATTTGAATTAGATCTTGAATGTACTCTTGATGAAGATTGTGAAAACGAATCATTAATGTGCGAAAATAACATTTGTGTTACAAAAGAAAATGGAACCCGAGAATACCCGTGGATAATTATTGATTGTGAAGACCTACAAAACATGAACCTTCACTTAGATGGAAATTATGTTTTGGGAGATGATATTGATTGTAGTGGTTTTTATTTTGATCCTATAGGAGGGGCTGCAGAATATGGATATAATTTATTTACAGGAAACTTTGATGGGCAATATCACAGCATCTCTAATTTAACAATAAACAAACCGTTAGATAGTTATGTTGGTTTATTTGCTAGGCTGGCAAATACAGGAGAAATTAAAAATACTGGGCTGAATAGTATTGTTGTTTCAGGGAAGGATTATGTGGGGAGTTTTTCTGGCGTATCCTCTGGAACAATAACTAACTCATACTCCAAAGGAAACGTTTCAGGAACCAATTTTATAGGAGGAATTGTAGGTGCGGGTGGAGGAACAATCACTAACTCATACTCCAAAGTAAATGTTTCAGGAACCAATTATGTAGGAGGCATTGTAGGTAATTTTGGAGGAACAATGACTAAATCTTATTCTACTGGAATAATCTCAGGTGGTTCTGCTGGGGGTCTTGTTGGAACTATGGATTATATTACACCAATTATCACTAACTCTTATTACAATTATGAAACTTCTGGTCAATCAGATACTGGTAAAGGTGAACCAAGAACAACTGATGATATGAATTATGAATATGCAGCCGATACTTTTGTTGATTGGGACTTTATTAATATTTGGACTGCAGATATTGATTACTCAATTAATGAGGGTTATCCATATTTAAAATGGCAAACAGAATAATTTTTTTAATTAAAAAAATTAACTTTTTCAATTAATAAAAATAGTTTTACTTTTTTATCTTATACAGTTTCCTTTTTCGTCTAGTTCTTTTTCTTTTATTGATTCTCCTGTATCGTTTTCTTTTTCGTATAAGTATTCTTCTGGCCAGTAGTAGATTTCTTTTCCGCTAGCGTTTGTTACACAAACGCTTCTTTCTTTTACTGCATCAAATACATCTAAGAGTGATTCTATTTTTGAGTTATTTATTTGGTCATTGTATTTCATTCCACTTATTCCATCAAGAGGAACTTTTGATCCTGCTGTTGGATTGTTTGGAGAAATTATTTCACCACTAGGAGAGTATTCAATTTCAAAAGAATCATTTGTTGGAGCGTAGGATATTGTTTTTGCTGACACTCTTCCTGATACTGTTGCTTCTGTAAAAGCCATTCCATAGTATGAACTCATCAAGAAATCTGGTGTTTTGTTTAGTGTTAACATTATGTCGTTTCCAAAGAAATCCTTACACCCATTTATTCCTGTTAGTAAGAATAAATTATTTGTTGTTGGTTTTAGTGAGGTTATTGCTTTTTTTGGAAGGTATGTGAATCTTGGTGATTGACCTTTTACTGCATTCATTGATAATAATAGTGGGGTTGCTAGGGTTGGAGAGAAAATAAATGAAGAATTAGAATCGTTTTGATAGGTTTTTGGGAATGAGTGAATGTAAGAGTATTCAAGTATTTTTCCTCTTCTTGAAGGAGAAGAATTTAGTATCATAAAGTCATCAATTAAAGTGCTTTTTGTTTTAACTAAAGAATTTTTTTGATCAACTTGCAAGAAAGAAGCATCTTCTTTAACAACAGTAAAATTTGCTCCACTAGTAAGAGAGGTACCATACCCTTGTCTATTAAAATTAACATTTAATCCAACACTTCCATCAAATGGAGTGTAATAGAAAGGACTATAATTTTCACTAATTGGTTTTATTAAAGTGGGAATTACTTTTATTTTTGCTGAAAGTAATCCATTATCAAATAATCTTGGATTTATTTTATCATCAAAATCAAGTAGTATTCTAATATTGTATAATCCTGCGTCAGGTAAAATGAATTCTGGTTTTGATTTGAATTCTTGTGATTGTGATGTGAAAAAGAATCTATCTTGAGAATTAAAGTACTTTTGTATTCCATTTTCAAAATTAGTAAAAGCATCACTGGATTTTAGAATTGATCGTGTGTAATCAGCAACAAAATCTGCTTGAAAGTCAAGTCCTAAACCATCTCTCATTAAGTAAACATTAAAGTCAACTAAGTTGAGTCCTTCTTCTGCATTTGTTGGTAGGGGGCCATCAAAGAATTCATCATACCCTTGGTATGTTGATGAAACTATTGAGTTTAAGTAATAATAAAGCGCTGGTTTTCCATCGTATGTTTTTGTTGATAGAGGTAAGTAACATTCACTTGCTTTTGTAAAGACAATATCTGTTGGTCTTATTGTGTCAATAATTTTTTCAACAGGGTTAGTTGGACAACTTATAGTTGCTCTTGTTAAAAAGTCCTCAAATACACTTAATCTTTTTGAAATTAAAATTGATAATTGAGTAGAGTCAATGTATTTGTCTTTAGTTGAATTATCAGTAATTTCTTTCCATCCCCAATTAAGTAATGTTTTTGGCAATGCTTCTTCCCCAGTACTTCCAACAACTAATTCGTTACTACAAATAGCACTTGTTTTTGTTGAAGAGGTTTTTCTCGGAGCTGCATTAAATTTGAAGTGATATTTATAAGTAGTTTCTTCTTTTTTAGAATCTTGAACATTGAACGGACCAAATTCTGTTGTAGGATCAGTTATTGTTTCATGAGAATGCTTATCAACAACAATTGACACCACTCCATAACTATTCTTTTTTAATCCATTATTAGCAAAAACTATGTTTGCTTCTTGTTCTTCATAAAACCCTAAAACTTTTGGTTCATAAAAACTAACATAAGCCAAAACATTTTCTTCAGAAATTGAAATACTTTTTATGTCTTTTAATAAATTAATTATATAATCAATTAAAGTAAGTGAAACTCTATTATCACAATTTTCTTTTAAAGATAAATCTTCAAAAAATACTCTTGAATTATTTGTTCTTGTGTTTGTTTCCCCTTGAGTTGAAACTGAGTATGTTTGTGAAAGAGTTGATGAAGAATTTGTAGTATCATTAGTAGTGTATACTCCGCCCAAGTATGCTCCATTAATAAATCCTGTTGCGAGAACTGTTGATACAAGTCCTGTCATTTCTTTTTTATTAAAACTATCAGAAGATTCTGTATAATCAGTAGTGTAATTTGAGGCTTGTGATATTTTTTCTGATTCTCTTGCTAAATAATCCGCAGCAAGTATTGCAGCGTCTATTGAAGTTTTTGTTTCTTCAGCTTTTAAAATCGCTTCGTCAAGTTTTGTTCTTGCTGCATCATATTTTGTTTTAGCATTAGTTAATTCATCAATATAATCTTGACTTAATCCTCTCCAAGTTTCATAAGCTTGAAGAACTAATTGAATTTCAGACATTATTCTACTGTTAAGCAGACTTCCTTTTCTAAATTCAGCTAACTGTTCATTAAGATAAGTTGAAAGAGAGGTTCCTTGTATTGATGCAGTTGAACACCCTGTACAATATCTATAAGGAGGGCTTGAAACACAAGAACCAGCATTAGTTGCTGAAGAGGTAACATTTGGTATTGCTGATTGGTATGATGATTCCACACTCCCTTTTTTTGTAATTATATCCCCAATTAAATCATACATTTGAGCAATTATTACTCCAAATGAATTATAAATTTCCCAATCCTCTGGAATATCCCCTAATGAAGTTGTAATTTCATCATCAGCTGCTAAAAAACTTTCATTAGAATTTTGTAAATCTGATAAAATAGCATCATTATCTAGTTTAGCTAATTCCAAATATTTTTTAACCTCAGAATAATTACTTGAAATTGTTTCTGGAGATTCAAGCGAAGCATAAACTAAAATTAATTTAGCATATTCTAAAGTATCATTTGATAATTCATTTGCCGAATTGAAATACTCAGAAGCTTCTTCTGCATTTTCAAGAGCATTTGCTGCACTAATATCATTATCTTCAGAAAGTGCTTCTATTTGATCATAAACACTTTTCAAATTATTTGCTGTTTGGTAAAGACTTACACAACGAGTTAACAAATTACCACAAGCAACATTATTTGCGGTACTTATTTGTCCTTTTGCAGAGTTAGCTAAAATTCCTGCTTGTGGCATATCAGTACAAACACTTGCAGAAACAGCATAAGAATTGGTTTTTAGTTCTGCAGCAGTGGTTTTTACACACTCTCCTGTTGCAGTAGTGTAAAGACTTGCAACTGAAGAAGTTAATGATGCTACTTGTGCAGTCATGTCAATATCTTGAAAATCTTCATTATCTTGGGTTTGATTTCTTAATTCTATTGAAGCAGTCAAAGTCGCATCTATTTCATCAATAGAATCATTAAGGGTATCATTAGTAGCAATAATATCAAGGTATGCTTTTTTTATTTCAGAATTTTTTAATTGAGAAATACTTTGGATTGAATCACGCATATTTTCTATTTGAGCAAGAGAAGAAAAGAATTGAGTTTGATATTTTCCATCACCAGAGTAATAATCAATATCTGAATAAAATTTTCTTAACCAAGATTTTTCTACACCAAAACCACTAATTGGAGAAACACTTGATGAAGTAATTGAACTAACATCCCCAGAAATACCTAAAGAACTTTTGTATAAATTACAAACACTGGAATCAATCATAGTTTTCTCAGAAAGAGAAGAGTTTTTTATTTTAACAACATCACTTGTTTCTTTTCCAATTAAAGAAACAACAAATCTATCAGGAACCACTAATTCACTAGTTGGTTTTACTAATATTTCTTTTTCATCAATAAAATTTTTCTCAAGACCAGGAATACGTGCTTTAATATTTATTCCATAAACCCCAGGGATTTCTCCTCTTTGGATTGTAACTATTGATTTTTTGTTTCCACTTAAAGTCAAATAATTTGAAGAAACAACTACACCCCCTTCTGTTGTAAAAGAACAAGAAGGATCGCCATCACAAATAAAAATATCTATTTTTTGTGAATGACAAGTTGATGCATCTATTGAAATACTTGCTAAATCATCATAATTTTCAATAATTGAATCAATTGATTCTATTTTAACACATTGTTCTAAATTATCCCCCACTACATCAAACATTAATTTTGAAGAACTATTCCCTGATTCTAATAATAAATCAAAAGAAGCTTTTTGGCCAGCATATTCTTTCAATGGAACATAAACAATTTTTAAATTATATAATCCCATTGGAAGATCTTTTCTTAATTGAACTGGAAATTGGGAAAGGGTTGTTCCAAAAAAATCTGTTAAAAATAATTCAACATTCCCCATTCTTTCTGAAGACCAATTTAATTTTCCACTTAAAGGAGACTCAGTTTCGCAAGTAACTCTAAGTTTTGCACTAACTTCAAGCACCCCATTATGAGTGGATTCAAATATTGACCCTCTATTTAACTCTAAACACCCAATACCAAAAAATTCAGTAAAAATTAATTCCATTGGTATTTCCATTATTATTTCTTCTTGTTCTCCTTGAAAATTTGTGTTTTCTATTTCTAATTGTAAAAGAAAATCAATAGGAATTGAATCTGAATCTGTGCCAAGTAAGTCAAAAAAGTCTTCATCTAAAAGCAAATCATCTTCAGGATTTATTAATAAAGTAACAATTCCATTTTCATCAATAAATACTGAATCCTGGTTTAGTGTAACTACTGATCCCTGTGGGGTAACAATTTTTGCAGATCTAACTCTTGAAGCATTCGTTCCGTTTAGAGTAATAGTTGTTTTTTTGGTTTCATGAGGGTTTGCTTTTTCAGAAAACTTTTCACCTTCAGAAATAAAAGCTGAAATTAAATTGCCATTACTATCTAAGTGTACAATTTTTGCTTGAACTGATTCGCCATTATTATTTAATAAAGATAATTTTTGAAATACATCAGGTCTTAAAATAGGCATTATAATTAAAAAAATTATGATCAAACTAACAATGAACAAAAGTATTAATAGGATAGAAAAATTTTTTTTAGCAAAAAAGAAAGACAAAAACGGATTTTCTTCAGAATCATTTTTTTCATTAGAATAATTTTCTTCATAATTATCCCCGTATAAAGGAGAATCATAATTATCCTCAGAGTCATCTTGTTGTAATTTATTCTTAGTCACCACAAAAATCACTCACTAAATATATTGTATTAATACTAGAAAATCCAATAATTAAAGGAAACTCTACTTTAAATACTTTTTATTTAAACAAAATTGGTTTAATGAGGCTCTTTAACAATCAATTTTGTAACGTGAAAAAACATTTAGGTACTTTTTAGGTTCTTCACATTAAGAAAAAAAATAAAAAAATAAAGTTTTTTTAAAAACACTCTTTTAAAGAACTTGAAAATTTTTAAAATGAAAAATTTGAAATTGTTAAAAACAATAAAAAATTAGTCTCTGTCAATTATTTTTGTTTTGTACTTTGATTTTTTATTTTTTAATAAAACTATTTTTGAATTTATTTTTTCGTTCTCAAAATTATAAGAAGGCATACTATTAAGCATTTTTAAGGCAAAATCTTTTGTATATTCAAAAGAAGGAGAATTTTCATTTGTTAGTCTTTTTCTTGAATCTCCAAGCCACATATATGATTTCACTTCAATGAAATCTCCTTGTGTTTTTTCAAGTAATTTTGCAAATTCTTTAAGAGTTTCTGTACTATCATTAAGTCCTTTAATTAAAGTTAATCTAATTACGCTTCTTGTTCCAATTGTTTTAACCATACTCAAAGTTTTTTTGTACTTTACCCATCCATTTTTTTCTTGATTACAGGTAATTGCTTTGTAGAGTACTTCACTAGGAGCAACCATTGAAACATATAATTGAGTAGGAAGGGATTTTGTTTTCTTTAATTTTTCAAGCATTTGTGGATTTTGTCCATTAGTTACTAAAAACACTGTTTCTGTAGCAGGTCTCTTTTTTAATAATTTTATTAATTCAGGAAGTTTTTTGTATAATGTTGGTTCTCCTGAAAGAGATATTGCAAAGTGATGCGCATTATTCATTGCAGCATCCACTAACTCTTTATTAGCGTAACCATAAAATCCTGTTAAAAGTTTTTTTCTCTCTTTAATTAATCCTTCAATCATTTCGCTAGGATCAACTGGTGCGGGTGGAGTTACTCCCATGTATTCTTTTGGTCGCCAACAAAATAAACAAGAATTATTACACCAAAAAGTGGTTGGAGCAATTTGATGACAAGAAATTGTGTCAGCCCCGTAAAAGTCCTGCTTATAACACACCCCTTTCCCTCTTATCGCATTTTTGTTCCATTCACAAATCTGAACACTTGCTTCTTTAAAAAAACCATATTTTTTGTGTTTAAAATCATTAATTAGTTCTTCACTAACAAAAGAAACACTTTTTTTTGAAGAACCTTTTCTTAAAGAATTCTCATTTGAAAAACTCTTTTTAGAAATAATTTTTTTCTTAATTTTGATTTTATTCATTAGTATCAATAATTAATTTGCTTTGAAAAGGTTTTTTAACTAAAGCAAAGATAATAATTTTAATAATTAAAGCATTTTGCTTAATGGGTGATTATAAAATGGAAGGAAGTATACAATTTATTGCAAATTATGATGATTGGAAAGCTATTAGAAAACAAACAATAACTGAAAAAACTGATCCACTAACAGTAATGGAGTTTTTGGCTAGTTTAACTAATAGTGTTGATGGAAAAGTAGAATCTAATTTAAAGAAAAAAGTTGCTCTTGATAAACTTGATAAAGCAATTAATGATCTTGGTTTAACAAAAGGGGATGCAATAAAAGCTCTTGAAGAAATTAATTCTAGGAGTATTTCAAAAGTAATTAATGAAATATCACAAGTTCCAGAACTACAAAAAAATCAACAAAAAGAAGTAGCTGACTTTTGCAAAACCTACGCTACAAGAAAATGCCTAAAAGCATGCGGACTTATGATTGACTATACACAAATACAAATACCAGGAATGGGAAGATTAAAGAAAGCAAAAGTATAAAATAATTAAAGCCACTACACATGGTGTCAATAGTATCGCCCAGCCGAAACTGGACAAAGAAAGCAAAAGTATAAAAAATTAATAATTAACCAAAACAAATAATTAACATTATTTGTTGGACATTATTTATTAGATATTTGGTGATGTAATGGAAGAGATAATAATTAATCAATTCTTACAAACTTTCTCTTCTCTCCCACTTGATCTTTTTTTTAATGCAGTAACATTCTTAGGTCACCCTGCTTTTTGGATTTTGATTGGTGCTTGGTTTTTTTGGAGCGGAAAAGAAAAAAAGAGTTTTGTTCTTGTTTCTTTAATTCTTTTTTCCACAGTAATTGGTGGAATTTTAAAAGAACTTATCGCTAGACCAAGACCTGAAGGAGTAATTACTTTTGAAGAGAAACACACTTTCTCCATGCCTTCAGGACACGCAACAACAATTTCTTCAGTTTTCTTTTTTGCAAAAAAAGAAATAAAAAAACATGAAAAAATTTTATTTATTATTTCAATAATTCTTGTTGGATTATCTAGACTTTATTTAGGCGTTCACTATTTAACTGATGTATTAGCAGGAATTTTACTTGGATACATTGTTGGTAAAATATTTTGGTTATCTTATGGTAAA
>DAOQRN010000025.1:0-10160 GCA_035355675.1 archaeon | reverse complement strand
ATAAAATGTGTTTTTGCACATGAATGAATAAAACAAATAATCTAACCTCTAAATTAACTCTTTTTTCTCCCCCAAAACCCACATTTTTAAAGCTTTCTAAATCAAATTATTTTAGTTTCTAAGGCTTATTATTGCCCGATGAAGCTGATGTTAATTCAGCTGAGGAGAGAGTTGTTTTATACAACTAAATTTTCAACTGAACCAAACAATTGACGCGGAGGAATTAAAAATGGATTATATAAAGTTTCAACTAACAGAAGAATTAAGAGAAGAAACTCTTGATTTACTAGAAAAATCAAAAAAAGGAAAACTAAGAGCAGGAATAAACGAAGTAACAAAAGCTATTGAAAGAGGAACAGCAAAATTTGTGTTAATCGCAGAAGATGTTAGTCCTAAAGAAATAGTAATGCACTTACCTGTAATTTGTAAAGAAAAAAATATTGCATTTAGTTACGTTGCAACAAAAGCTGAACTGGGAGAAAAATCTGGTCTTGGCGCAAACACTTCAGCAGTAGCAATTATTGATACTCCTGTTGAAAAAGAAATAAAAGATTTAGCAAAAAAAATTGCGGACATAAGGAAGTGATTCTAAAATGGCTGACGAAAGAGGAACACCAGCAGAAATTGTTGAGATTGTTAAAAAAACCGGGGTTCACGGAGAAGTAACCCAAGTGTTGTGTAAAATACTTGACGGACCTGAAAAAGGAAGAGTAAAAAGAAGAAACTGTCGAGGAAACATCCAAAAAGGAGATGTAATGATTTTACTAGACACTGAAAGAGAAGCAAAGGAGATTAAAGCATAAAATGCTAAAATCAAAAGCTTCATCGAGCCAAAAGCGAAGATGATGCATTGACGTCGACCGGCGTAACGGTCGGAAGCAAAGGAGATTAAAGCATAAAATGCTAAAATCAAAATCTTCAATAAAAAAACAAAGGTGATTAAAAAATGGTTAAATGTAGTTTTTGCGGAAGTGACTTACCAATTGGTGGAGGAAAACTTTACGCTAAAAAAGATGGAACAAGTTTTTATTTTTGTTCAACAAAGTGTGAAAAAAACGCTTTGAAACTAAATAGAAAACCTGTAAAAACAAAATGGACTGAAGCTTACAAAAAAGTAAAAGAAGCAAGAGTATCATCAAAAGATAAGAAGAAAGAATAAAATCAGAGGTGATTTTATGATAGAAAAAACATTACTTGTAGTAAAACCTGACGGATTACAAAGAGGGCTAACTGGAGAAATCATTAGAAGATTTGAAACAGTTGGACTTAAACTTGTAGGAATGAAAATGATGTGGGTTGATGAAAACCTAGCAGGAATACACTACGCTGATGTAAAAGAAAGAAGAGGAGAAAAAGTATTTGCGGGTGTTCTTGACCTAATAACAATGGGCCCTGTTGTAGCAATAGTGCTTGAAGGAGTAGATGCTGTTGCAACTGTTAGAAAAATTTGCGGACCAACAGAACCACACGCAGCAATGCCTGGAACTATTAGAGGAGACTTTGCGCACGTAAGTTTTGCTTACTCTGACAAAATAGAACAAGCAGTAAGAAATGTAGTACATGCTTCAGGAACACGAGATGAAGCAAAAAGAGAAATTGATTTATGGTTTAAACCAGAAGAAATACATGATTACCCATCAGTACACGAAATACACACATTACACCAAAAAGCAAAAGAAATCAAAAAAATGAAAGGATACAAACCAGAAAATCATGATGTACTATCAAAGTAAGTGAAGAAAATGAAAAATTTGATAATCATAACTCCAAAAGCTTTTTGTGAAAAAAAGTTTTTGGAAATTATGAACAAAATAAACGAAAACGATTACAAAATAATTGGAATGAAACTAGAAAGAATGGATATTTTTAATTTACAAAAAAAAATAGGAAAAGAAAGTGAAAAAAATAAAGCAAAAGAAATGTCAGACCTACTAAAGACACCAACAATATTAATAGCAATAGAAGGAAAAGAAGCAATAAAATTTGGGAAAAATATTTTAGAAGAATACGGAAAAGAATACATCCACACTTCAAGCAGTGAATCTGTAGCAGGGTATGAGATTGAAAGATTTTTTGAAAAAAAAGAAATATTTGATTATTAAAAAATAAATTATTAAAAAAATATTAATTAAAAATTAATTAATAAAAAAAAATTAATTTTAAAAAATAAAAAATCTGGTGAGTGAAATGATACGTCAACCAATCATTACAGTTCTTGGCCATGTTGATCATGGAAAAACTTCAATTCTTGATGCTATTAGAAACACAAGAGTGGTTGCAAAAGAACCAGGAGCTATTACTCAACACATTGGAGCAACTGAAGTGCCTCTTGAAGTTATAGAAAAAATTTCAGGAAACATTATCAAAAAATTTGGTTTTGAATTAAAAATACCTGGGCTTTTACTAATTGATACACCTGGACATGAAGCTTTTACTAACCTTAGAAAAAGAGGGGGGAGTATTGCGGATCTTGCAATTTTAGTTGTTGATGCTATGCAAGGAATTGAACCACAAACAATTGAAGCTATTGAAATACTAAAATTATACAAAGTTCCATTTGTTGTAGCAATGAACAAAATTGATATGCTCCCATTTTACTCTTCAAAAGAAGGAAGTTATTTAGAAAACTTAGCAACTCATGATGCGAAAGTAAAAGCACAAATGGACGAAAAATTATATATTTTTGTAGGAGAACTATACAAACATGGTTTTGAAGGAGAAAGATTTGATAGATGTGCTTTTGGAAAACAAATCCCAATTGTTCCTTGTTCTGCAAAAACAAGAGAAGGACTACCAGAACTAATAACACTCCTTGCTGGACTTAGTCAAAAATACTTAGAAAAAGAACTAGAAATAAATCACGAAGAAGCAGGAAAAGGAGCAGTACTTGAAGCTAAGGAAGAGAAGGGACTAGGAAAAACAATTGATGTTATACTTTATGAAGGAAGTATTAGTGTTAATGATGAAATTGCGGTGGTTGGAAAAAATGGGGTAATTAAAACAAAAGTAAGAGCACTACTTCAACCAAAACCCTTGCAAGAAATGAAAAACACTAAAGAAAAATTTACTCCAGTAAAACAAATCTTTGCTGCTGCAGGACTAAAAATATCTGCGCCCGGACTTGAAGATGCACTTGTTGGTTCAACCATGCTAGTAGTAAAAAACGGAAATGAAATAGAACAATTACAAGAAGAATTCAAAGAAACAAAATTTGAATCAAACACAAGTGGGGTAATAGTTAAAACTGATGCAATAGGATCCATGGAAGCACTTGTTGAATTATTAAAAAAAGAAAATATTGTTGTAAGAAAAGCAGAGATAGGAAAAATCACTAGAAAAGATGTAATGGAAGCAGCATCAATGCTAGAGAGCGAACCTCTCCAAGCATGCGTTTTAGGATTCAATGTTGATATTGATGAAGAAGCAGGAAAAGAAGCTGACTTTAGGAATGTAAAAATATTTAATGAAAAAGTAATTTATAGTTTGATTGATTTTTATAAAAAATACTGTACTGATGTAACAAAAGCTGAAAAAGAAAAAGAACTAGCTTGTCTTGTGTGGCCTGTTGAGTTTGAACTAATTAGAGGAAAAGTTTTTAGAAACAATAAACCCGCAATTGTTGGAGCAAAAGTAAATGAAGGAAAACTAAAAGAAGGATGGAAAGTGATGAACAAAAACGGAGAAGAGATAGGAAAAATTAGTGGAATACAAAACAATGGAAAAACACTAAAAGAATTAAAAAAAGGAGAAGAAGCAGCTATTGCAATTGACGGAGCGACTATTGGAAGAAATTTATTTGAAGGAGAGGTACTTTACTCTTGCATCCCAATACACCAATATGGAGATATTCAAAAATTTATTAAAGAATTTAATTCTGATGAACTTGAGTTAATAGAGAAAATCAAAGAAAAACAAAAAAATACTAAAAGTGAAGAAACAGAGTAAAAGAAAGAGAAAATAATGAAATAAGAGTAAATAAAAGGGTTTGGGAAGAAAAAATAATTAACTAGAAGAGAAAAAAAATAAAAATGATTAAAAAAAAAGGAGAATTTATTGTTATAAAAAAGCATTTTGATTTTATTATTAAAATGTCTTGAAGTATAACGCGACGAAAGAGGTGAAATTAATGAAATTCGTTGTAAGCACAAAGTCTGGAAAAGCCTATTCAGCAACAAGTGACCAAGAAACTTTCTTAGGAAAAAAAATTGGTGAAACTGTGAAATTGGATGGGTTAGGTTTAACTGGCTTTGAAGCAAAGATAACTGGAGGAAGCGATAAAGACGGATTCCCAATGTACCCAAGTTTACCAGGGGCAGGAAGAAAAAGAATCTTTACAGCAGACAGTTTAGGCTTCAAGGCAACACATAAAGGAGAAAAGAAAAGAATAAGTGTAAGAGGAAACACTATTGGAGAAGATACTACTCAAATAAATATGGTAGTAACAAAAGAAGGAAGTGTGGATATAAACGCACTCTTAGGAAAGAAAGAAGTGAATCCTGAAGAAACAATGTCAGCAAAAGAACTAGCACTAAAGAAAGCTAAAGAAATGGCTGGAAGTGCAGAAATCGGAGATGCTGTAAAAAAGAAAGCAAGACACTAAAAACAAATGCATTCAGCTAAGCTGAATGCGTTCTCGTTTCGTCCAGCCGAAACTGGACAAAGAAAGCAAGACACTAAAATAATTTATTGAGAGAAGACATTCCTTCTCTCAATTTTATTTTTTTGTTAAAATAAATATTATAATTATGGTGAATTGATTTGGTTACAAAAAAAGAAAAAATAGTAAAAACTGATACAAAAGAAAAAACTCCAAAAATAAAAAAAGAAAAAGCAATTAAAAAAATTAAAGAAATAAAAGAAATTCACTCTGCAGAAAAAAAAGAACACAAATTAAAAGAAACTACTACAAAAGAAGAACACAAAAAAACAACTAAAACTATTCAAGAAAATATTCAACCTGAAATTAATATTGGAATGATTGGTCACGTTGATCATGGAAAAACAGCACTAACAAAAGCTCTAACAGGAAAATGGTGTGATACACATAGTGAAGAACTAAAAAGAGGAATATCTATAAGACTTGGATACGCTGATGCTACTTTTTACAAAATAAAAAGTCATAGCGGGATAATTTACTCAAACAAAAAAGACACGGAACTTGGAGAAATAATTGGGAAAAGAACTATTTCTATAGTTGATGCTCCAGGACACGAAACACTAATGACAACAATGCTTTCAGGAGCTGCATTAATGAATGGAGCAATACTAGTTATTGCTGCAAACGAAAAATGTCCACAACCAAGAACAATCGAACACTTAATGGCACTAAAATTTGCAGGAGTAGAAAAAATTGTCGTAGCTCAAAACAAAGTTGATTTATTAACACGCGAACAAGCAATAGAAAATTATAATGCAATAAAAAATTTTTTGAAAAATTATGGGTATGAAGATTCACCAATAATTCCTGTGTCAGCAAATTTTGGAACAAACCTTGACTTATTAATTCAATCAATAGAAGAACATATACCAACAAAAAGTTATGACCCTTCTTTAACAACAAAAATGTTTATTGCAAGAAGTTTTGATATAAATAAACCCGGAACAAAATCTAGTGAACTAAGAGGGGGAGTAATTGGAGGAAGTATTTCACAAGGAGAAATAAACATTGAAGACGAACTTGAACTTTACCCAGGATTTAATGGTAAAAAAACTATTGTAAAAGTTAATAGTCTTTCAACAAATAATGGACCAATAAATAAAGCTACTCCAGGAGGACTAATCGCCATAGGAACAATGCTCGACCCAAGTGTCACACAAGGAGATAGATTAAGAGGAATGATAGCAGCAAAACCTAACTCACTACCAAACCCTACGAAAAATCTTGAACTAAAATTATTTATGTTTGAAAGAATGCTTGGAGAATTACATGAAAATATTAAACTAAAAACAACAGAACCAGTTGTACTAACAATCGGAACAAACACCACGGTTGGAATAATTACAAAAACTGATAACAAAACTGCTACAGTTGTACTAAAAAATGAAGTTATTGTTGAGAAAAAAGAAAAAGTAGCTGTAAGCAAAAATATTAACGGACAATGGAGGCTAATTGCATATGCCGAAATTGCTTAACAATGAAAACGCTCAAAAAGAAAAAAATAACAAATTATTGGACAACCCTGATTTTATTCCAATAATTCTTGACACAAACTTTTTACTCACCATGGTTAGATATAAAATTCACGGACTTGACGAGATTAAAACAAAAATAAAATGCAAATTTTTTACAATGAGCAGAGTAATGTTTGAACTTGAAGCGCTTGGAAAACGAGAAAAAAAAATCGCAAAAGAACTACTTTTAGTTAAACAAATAATCAAAGTAAATAATATTAAAATAATTGATAGCACTACTGAAGATGTAGATAAGGAACTTGTAGAAAAATCAAAAGAAGGAAATATTATTGCAACAAACGACAAAAATTTAAGAGAGAGAATAAAAAAAGTGGGTGGAAAAAGCATTTACATTAGGAGTCTTAATTTCATTGAAACAAGCGAAATTGAAGAAAATTAAACTCCTTCTTTTTGGCCAAATTTAACAAAATAATAAAGAATTTTGGGGTTTTAAGAGGGTTTATAAACTTTATTTTAGAGAATTTATGTAAAGAGAACTAATCAAATATTGATTAGTCTTGTTCTTGCATTAGTATTTCGGATTGGATGGTGAGCGAGTGTGTTTTATAAAACAAAAATTTTGGACAAAGTAAGAGTACCTCCTAAAAAACTTGGAGGAAACTTAAAAGAATCATTACTAGAAATTTGTAGAGAAGATTATGAAGGAAGAATAAAAGATGAATATGGAGTAATTATTGCAATTACAGGAATTGGAAAAATCGGAGACGGGCATGTAATACCAGGAGATGGTGCTGCTTACTACGAATCAGAAATAGAAATGCTTACCTATAAACCACAAATACAAGAAGTGGTAAGAGGAACAGTAACTGAAGTAACAGAGTTTGGAGCATTTGTTAGAATTGGTCCAATTGAAGGATTAATCCACGTTAGTCAATTAATGGATGATTATATTAATTATGATTCAAAACTACCAGGATTTGTCGGAAAAAAAACTGACAAAAAAATAGTAGTTGAAGACAACATCCTTGCAAGAATTGTTACAATCTCACTAAAAGGAGATGTTTCAAGTTCAAAGATAGGATTAACTATGAGACAACCTTTCTTAGGAAAAGCTGATTGGGAAAGAATTGATGAAAAAGCAGCAAAAAAAGTTGATAAAAAAGAAGGAAAGAAAGGGAAAATAAAAGAAGTAGTATTAAAAAAATAGGTGAAATAAAATGGTTGCAAAAGAAAGAGCTTGTAGAAATTGTAGATTCATTGTAGAAGAAGGTGACACTTGTCCAAACTGTGGAGAAAAAACATTCACTACATTTTGGAGAGGATATGTTGTAATAATGAAACCAGAACAATCAGAACTGGCACAAAAAATGGGGATTAACCGAAAAGGAAAATTCGCTTTAAGATTAAGTAGGTAAAAAGGTGAGGAAAAATGGATTTAAAAATAACACAAAACAAAAAAAATGATTTACTAAAAAGAGCAGAAATAATCGCAGAAGGGACTGATGAAAAAATTCCTTCAAGAAATGAGGTAAGAGAAAAAGTTGCAGCATTAGCTAATGCGCAACCAGAAAATGTAGTTATTGTAAAAATTGAAAACAAATATGGTAGTAAAAAACTAAAAATAATAGCACACGCCTACCCTGATAAAGCAACAATGAAATTAATTGAAAATGAAAAAAAGCTTGGACGAAATTTTGAAGAGTTTAAAACAAAAAAAACTCAATCAAAAAAAGGACCAGCGCCATAGGTGAGGAAAAATGGATTTGAGTAAAAAAACAGAAAAAATAAAAAAATCAAAACAATACGAAGTTAGTGAAGACAGTGTAAAAAGAAAAGCTAAATTCTGTCCAAAATGCGGAGCAGGAGTATTCATGGCTGAACACAAAAACAGAAGAACCTGTGGAAAATGCGGGTTCACTGAAATGAAATAAAAAAACTAATTTTAACAAGCCACTATGTGTGATTGCCAAATCACACAATGAGTCAATCACGCCGGCTCTTGGGGGCCGTGAGGGAAAGACGGATTCACTGAAATGAAATAAAAAAAAATAATAACAAAAACTAATTATTAATTTTGGTTAGGGGAACTAACCAAATCTTTTTTTTAAACACAAAACTTTAAATCAAGTTTTAGTCAAATAATTCTTATGTTTTACTTACTAATAATTGCATTACTAATACTAATCCCAATACTTTATTTAAAAATAATAAAAAAATACTCTAACAAAAAAATTGAACAAGAACTTTTACCAAAAAACCAAGGATTAAAAAAAGAAATTATTGGATCTTTTGCACTATTTGGTGCGTTATTTATTGGATTTGTATTAATCTCAACAACTATAAATATAATTGATATTGCTCTTGAAGAAACTGGAGTAGAGTTTAGATTAAACGATTTAGAAAAAGTTGGAGAAGTTGTTGGGGAAAATCTTAATAGAGGAGTTGAAAATTATTTAATTTTACTTATAATTGTACTTTTTGTTGAAGAATTCTTTTTTAGAGCATTCCTCCAACCAAGAATAGGGATATTCTTTTCAACAATACTATTCACTATTGCCCACTTAGGATATGATTCAATAGGACAAACTATTGGTGTATTCTTTTTAGGACTTGTACTTGCATACTGGTTTAAAAAAAACAAATCAATTATACAAAACTATTTTGGACATTTATTATATGATCTTTTAGCAATAATGATATATGTATTTTTTGGATCGTGATAAAATGAAGTGTCTTGGAATTGAATCAACTGCACACACTTTTGGAGTTAGTGTGGTTGAAAGTAATCTTAACAAAACAAATTACGAAAAATGCACTTGTAATATTTTATCAAATGAAAAAAAATCCTACACCACAACAAGTGGAGGAATGATTCCTCGTGAACTTACAGAACACCACTACAAAAATGCAACACAAATTATTGGACAATCTTTGGCTACTGCTAAAATTGATTTAAAAGAAATTGACCTCATTGCTTTTTCCCAAGGGCCAGGAATTGGTAATGCATTAAGAGTAGGAGCCAATACTGCAAGACAACTTTCCATAAAAACAAAAAAACCCCTTATTGGGGTTAATCATTGTGTTGCTCACCTTGAAATCGGGAGAAAACTTTGTAACGCAACTGACCCAATCATGCTTTATGCATCAGGAGCAAACACTCAAATCATTTGTTATGAAAACTCTTACTATAGAGTATTTGGTGAAACTCTTGATACAGGAATTGGAAATTTTTTGGATAGTTTTGGCAGAAACTTGGGTTTAGGTTTTCCTGCCGGACCAAAACTTAGCGAAATGTACTACCAAGGAAAAGAACTAATCGAACTCCCCTACACCGTTAAAGGAATGGATCTTGCTTTTAGTGGACTTTTAACTGCGGCTACTAAAAAAATAAAAGATACTGAAAGTGGAAAATTTAGTAAAGAAGATTTAGTTTATTCTACAATGCACCATGCTTTTGCAATGCTTACTGAAGTTACAGAACGCGCACTTGCACACACAGAAAAAAGCGAAGTTGTTCTTGGAGGCGGAGTGGGATGTTCTAAACCATTACAAGAAATGGTTAAATCAATGTGCGAAGATCGCGGAGCAAAGTTATTTATCCCACCTAATTCAGTAATGGTTGATAATGCAGCAATGATAGCATGGACAGGACTTTTAATGCATAAATCAGGAATAAAAACAACACTCAATCAATCAATGATTTTACCAAAACAAAGAACTGATGATATTAAAGTAAGTTGGAGAAAATGAATTCCCAAAATATTAATCCAAATAAGTAATAACTACTCATAAGAGTAAGGTTTATTTACTTGTTTTGCTTTTTTTATTCAAGATGGATAATAAATCAAACAAAATCAAACACTCTTCAATTTCTGAAAAAAATGAAAACACAGCAAAAATATTCACTTCAAGAAGCAGAGTGATTTTTTTTGTTCTAGAAGAAGCATTTCTTATTTTTTTAATAGTTTTACAAATATTTTTTATTCTTGATATTAAAGTAATTGAAGGAAATATTTTGTTATTTGAAA
>DAOQRN010000024.1:0-10827 GCA_035355675.1 archaeon | reverse complement strand
AAACTAAAATTAAATCAAAAATAAACTAAAATTAAATTAGAATTCTTAAAATTAATTATTTAATTTCTAAAAAAAAGATTATTGTTTTGCTTTTGCACCTTTTTTTACTGCTTCAACTAATTTTTTTAATCTATTTTGTGCTTCTTTTTCTGATCCTGCTTTTTCTATCGCAGAACCAACATGAACAATATCTGCTCCGCTTGAAATACAATCAAACGCATATTCAGGAGTTCTTACCCCCCCAGCAATAACTAAAGGGACAGTAATTGATTTTTTTGTAAAAGAAATCATTTCTTTTGTAACTGGGGCATCAGCACCCCCCCCTGATTCTAAAATAATAATTTTTGAACCCAAATATTCTCCTGCTAAAGCATTAGCCGCTGCAAGGTATGGAATGTCTCTAGGAATCAATTGAGCTCTGCCCATAAAACCAACCGCTCTGCCAGGCTCTACAATTATATATGAAGTTGGAATTACTTCAATACCCATTTTTTTTATTGGAAAAGCACTAGCTACTTGTGCACCTGAAATATAATAAGGATCATTACTATTAAGCATTGACATAAAATAAATTGCATCAGCTTCTTTTGATAAAGTTGCAATATTTCCAGGAAAAAGAATTGTTGGAAGTTTTGAATTATCCTTAATTTCAACTAAAGTGTCATCAAGTAATTTTCCTTGAGCACCTAAAGAACCCCCGACACCAATAGCACTAGCACCAGCGTTTTCAGCCATTTTAGCTAATTTACCTGCTTCTTTAGGGGATTGATTGGGAGGATCAATTATTAAGAAAAGTTGTCCTGCTTCCTCTTTTAGTTGAGAAAGAAGTCTTAATACACTTTTCCATCATTCATAAAAACCACAAAAATAACACTAATAATTAATACAAATTTTAAGAAAAAAGAAGTATAAAAAGGCTTCGTGTACAAAAAAATCGCGAAAATAAACCATCAAAAATTAATCAAAATTTAGAAACATTATAAAATACTTGGGTGGACAAAATAGTTATGGAAGAAACAAATATTGAAAACCTAATTGTTGAAATTGCCCAAAAAACAAATAAAGATAAAGAAGATATAAGAAAAATGGTTAACACAAAAACAGAAAAATACTCTGGACTTTTAACAGAAGAAGCGGCAATTGATCTTGTAAAAAAAGAACTAGGAATACTAAAAGAACAAAATGAAAGACTAAAAATTAGTGAACTAAGTGAAGGAAAAAAAGGAATAGAAATTGAAGGAAAAATTGAATTACTTTACCCAACAAAAGAATTTGAAAAAAATGGAAAAAAAGGAAAACTACAAAATTTTATTATAAGTGATAATACAGGGGAAATACGAGGAACACTTTGGAATGACCAAATAGAAGAAAACAAAATAAAACAAGGAAATGAAGTAATCATAACAAACTTAATTGTTACTTCATACAATGATAAAAAACAAATAACTCTTGGATTTGGTGGAAAAGTAAAAACAATAAAAGAAAACGAAACCGAGTACAAAAAAAGCACTGAACTAAAAGCAGGAATGAGTAATATTAATATTTTTGGAAAAATTATTAGAAAATTTCCTTGCAAAGAATTTGAAAATAGTGAAAGAAAAGGGCGTGTGTGCTCATTCCAACTTGGTGATGAAAGCGCAATAATAAAAGCAAGTGCATGGAATGACAAAGCGACAATACTTGAAAATTTTTTAGAAGGAGACACAATAGAAATAACAAATGCTTACACAAAAGAAGGGAAATTTGGAACAGAACTACACTTAGGATACACTTCTGAAATTAAAAAAAGTGAAAAAGAAATTAATTCAATTACCCAAACGGATAATAATAAATATTTGGAAAAAAAATTAAATCAAATAAATCAAGGAGATAATGTTTTAGTGGAAGGAAAAATCATAAAAATTTCTGACGGGAAATTATCTTATTTAATTTGCGAAAAATGTAATAAAAAAGCAACAAAAACAGAAAATGGAGTATTTTGTGAAAAATGTGGAGAAGTTAGTGGAAAACAAAACCCAGTATTATCTGCAGTAATTAACGACGACACTAATGAAACACAAATCACTATGTTTGGAAACATTGTATTAGAATTTATAGAAAATACTGAAGAAGAATTTTCAAAAGACATTGAAAACAAAAGCACTCAAGAAATACTTGAAAAAATATCAGAAAACAAAATAAACAAAACAGTAAAAATTAAAGGATATGTTAAAGAAAACCAATTCTTAGGAACTAATGAAATAATTGTTAAAGAAATATTGAAAAACTAAAAAAATAAAATCTAAAAAATAAACGCCCAATAAAATTATTAATTTATTAAAATAAATTAATCAAATAAGTGAATTCATTAATTCATCAATTCTTTTTTTAAAATCTTCAATTGAACCATTATTATCAATTCTATACTTCGCCACAGAAATACACTTTAATGTTTGTTGCTTTGATGGATCAGGATTTTTTAGTTCAAGTAATTCCTTATTTTTAAAATCCTCAAACACAATATCCCCATGTTTATAACTCGGATCACTTTTTACTCTTTCTACAGTTCGTTTAAATCTTGTTTCAATACTTGCAAAAACCTCTACAATTATTCCACCATTTGAAATAATTACTTCTGCTTCAGTTGGATTTCTTACTGAAGATAAAACCAATTTTTCATTTTTTGAATAACCATCAAGTAAACGTTTTGCCCAATAATCTGCACCAAATTCTTTTCTTCTTTCATTCCCTAAATTTATCATTTCAATTCTATCTAAATAATTTTTTCCTAAAAACTTAAGTTCATCTCTAATTTCTTGGCCAAAATCTTTGTGAGCGAAATTATATTTTTCAACTAAATAATCAGCAAAAGTGTCTTTTCCAGACCCGTTTAATCCTACAACTCCAATTAACATAAGAAAATCAACACCTTAATTCTTAAAAACCCCTTATTGAAACTTTAGTTATTTTGTTTAGTTCTTTTAAAATATTTTCTGATTTTTTCTTATTAAAAGGACGAAGATAACGAGATTTTTTATCCAAAACATTTTTTCCAATAAATTGTTGCAAAAACCACTTTTCCCCAACCATTAATGCACTCATTTCTTTTAAATCTTCAAGAGTTAATTTTGGATAAAGAGTAGTTCTAAACTCATGAGGAATATTTGAATTTTTTAAAATTAAAACGGATTCTTTTATTTTTGAAAAAGAAATATTTGATTGAGTGATAACAGGGTATTTTTTTTCTGGGGATTTAAAATCCATCGCAATATAATCAACTAAATTTTCTTTTAATAATTTTTCTAAAATCCATGGATTTGTTCCATTTGTATCAAGTTTTACTAAAAATCCTTTTTGTTTTATTTTTTTTATAAAATCAATTAAACCGGGAGAAAGAGTAGGTTCTCCGCCAGTGATTACTACTCCATCAAGCATTTTCTTTTTTGATTCAAGAAAAGAAAAAAAATCACTTTCAGGAATTAATTTCCTTTTACTTTTTTTAAAAAAACTAGTAGAAGTTAATTCTTTATTATAACAGAATTTACACTTAAAATTACAATTAACTAAAAAAACAATACACGCCACTTTGTCAGGAAAATCTGTAAGCGTAAGTTCTTGCAAACCCCCAATGAACACAAAAATCACCAAAAACTAAAAAACATTTTTAATTCAACAATTTAGTTTTGATTGGTTCTCACATTTCATTGATGAATCAAATTTTAGCCTATCACTAAATTCAGCTTGTTTTGAATCATTCCAATTACTAATCGGTCTAATATAACCAACTACTCTACTATACACTTCACATTTTGTTTTAACCATACTTTATCACTCCTTTTTAAAATAAAAATAATTTTTCTTTAACTCCAAAACTCACTTCTCAAATTTATTTTTCTCCACCTTCACTTAATTTTCTTTTTCACAAATTGGACAATACTCATGTTCCCCACTAATGTAACCATGAATTGGACAAATACTAAAACTTGGGGTTAATGAAAAGTAAGGCATCCTGTAATTACTTGTTATTTTTTTGATTAATTGTTTTGCGGATTCCTTTGAAGGGGCTTTTTCTCCTAAAAAAATGTGAAAAACTGTTCCGCCTGTATAAAGAGTTTGAAGAGGATCTTGCAAATCAAGTGCCTTAAATAAATCAGAAGTGTAATTTACTGGAAGTTGTGAAGAATTTGTGTAATAAGGAGCTGCTTTTTTGTTATTAAATGCACTTTCATTTGCTACAACAATATCGTTAAACTGTTTTTTATCCGCCCAAGCGAATCTTCTTGAAGTTCCTTCACCAGGAGTTGCTTCTAAATTAAACACATCCCCTGTTTCGTTTTGATACCCTTGTATTTTATCTCGCATAAAATTAAGAACCTTAATCGCAAAAGCATGACCTTCCTCTGAAGTAATATCTTTTCCTAAAAAATTAACTGCAGACTCATTCATTCCAAGTAAACCAATTGTTGAAAAGTGATTCGCCCAATACGAACCAGTAATTTCTTTTACCCCCCGCAAATAAAAAGAAGAATATGGATACAAACCTTGATTTGTTAATCTTTCAATTGTTTTTCTCTTAATTACTAAAGATTCTTTTGCAAGATCCATTAAATGAGCAAGAGTACGAAAATACTCTTCTTCGCTTTTTGCTAAATACCCAATTCTTGGTAAATTAATTGTAACTACTCCAATACTTCCGGTTAAAGGATTTGCCCCAAATAATCCACCCCCTCTTTTATTTAGCACTCTATTATCTAAACGTAATCTACAACACATACTTCTTGCATCATCAGGACTCATATCAGAGTTTACATAATTTGCAAAATAAGGAATACCATACTTTGCAGTCATTTCCCATAATGAATCTAAATTTGGGTTATCCCAATTAAAATCCGGAGTAATATTGTATGTTGGGATCGGAAAAGTAAATGGTCTTCCAATAGCATCTCCCCCAGTCATTACTTTTGCATAAACTCTATTTAGTAAATCCATTTCTTTTTGAAAATCAGCATAAGTTGCTTCCATTGCTTTTCCACCAATAATTACAGGATCATGCGCAATGTGTTTTGGTACCACTAAATCCATGGTAATATTTGTGAAAGGACACTGAAAACCTACTCTTGTTGGAACAGCACAATTGAAAACAAATTCTTGCAAAGCTTGTTCCACTTCTTTTTCTGTTAAATTATCATACCTAATAAAAGGAGCTAAGTAAGTATCAAAACTTGAGAAAGCTTGAGCACCAGCAGCTTCTCCTTGCATAGTGTAAAAGAAATTTACTATTTGACCAAGTGCGGATCTAAAATGTTTTGCTGGTTTACAGGCAACTTTTCCTCGCACCCCAGTGAATCCTTCAAGCAATAATTGTTTTAAGTCCCACCCCACACAATAAGTAGCCAAAATATCTAAATCATGAATGTGAATTGAAGCAGACTTATGTGCTTCTGCAATTTCTTTTGGATAAACTCTACCGAGCCAATAATTTGAAACCACTCTCCCAGCAATATTAAAATTCATTCCTTGTAAAGAATAACCCATATTAGAATTCTCTTTAACTCTCCAATCCTCTTGAGTAATATACTGATTAATTACTTCAAAATTATTCACCATATCTTCAGTTCTTCTCATTAATTCTCTTTGATGACGATACAAAATATAGGCTTTAGCTGTTTTATCATGACCCTCTTTAATTAAAGTCTCTTCTACAATATCTTGAATAGATTCAACAGCAACACTCTCTTGGTCAGGAAATCTTTCAATAATTTTATCAGCAACAATTTTTGCTAAATTAGTTGCCTTCTCTTTATCACTCCCACCAACGGCTTGAACTGCTTTCCAAATAGCAACTGCAATTTTTTCTTGATTAAAAGAAACACGAGAGCCATCTCTTTTTGTAACAAAACTAGGTAAAGACATAAAATTCACTTTCAGGCAAAATTTATTAACTCAAAATATTCTAAAATTTTTTAAAAACTTTTTATTTTTCTTTAAAAAAATAAAACGTGAAATAGCAAATGTTCTGTAGTTTATAAAGATTACCTAAAAAATCTACATAAAACAAAAAGCAAACCAAAAAACCATTCAAAAAACAAAAAAATGAAAAAAATACTAAAAAACAAAACCACAATGTTAGGAAAACTAAAAAAAACAATCAAAAAAATTAGTAAAAATGCCCAAGATTGTGTTTGAAAAACAAAATTTGCGAATAAAATTATTTAAAAAAAAATTATTTATAAAAAATATAATTTTTGCAGAATTCTTTTACTTCGTTTTTTATTTTTGCAAGTTTTGTTTCATCATTTCTTGATTTTAACGCAGAGTCAATGAAGCTTGCAACTATTTTCATTTCATTTTCTTTCATTCCTCTTGTTGTTAATACTGGTGTCCCTATTCTTATCCCACTTGGATCCCAAGGAGAACCTGTCTCATAAGGAATTGTGTTTTTGTTACAATAAATTCCTGCTTTTTCTAAAGCCTTCTCTGCATCAATCCCACTAATACCGCTTTTTCTTACATCCACCAAAATTAAGTGATTGTCTGTTCCATTTGTTACTAACCTGTAACCTAAATTCATTAATTCACTAGCGAGAACTTTGGCATTTTTTACTATTTGTTCAGAGTAATTTTTAAAATCTGGTTCAAGTGCTTCTTTAAACGCTACGGCTTTTGCGGCAATTACATGCTCATGTGGCCCACCTTGAATTCCTGGAAAAACTGCTTTATCTATTTTCTCAGCGAATTCCTCTTTACACATAATTATTGCTGAGCGTGGCCCTCTTAGAGTTTTATGAGTAGTTGTTGTTACAACATCAAAATAAGGAACTGGATTCTCATGAACTCCTGATGCACATAAACCACCAATGTGAGAAATGTCTGCTACACAATAGCAACCTGCTTCATCTGCAATACTTCTAAATTCTTTAAAATCAATATTTCTTGGGTACGCTGTATAACCTGATAAGAGTAATTTTGGTTTTTCTTCAAGCACTTGTTTTCTAATTTTATCATAATCAAGCATTTCAGTTTCTTTATCCACCCCATACTGAACGAAGTTGTATAATTTTCCTGAAAAATTTACTTTATGACCATGAGTCAAGTGGCCCCCTTCTGTTAATTTTAGTCCCATTGCTTTATCCCCCACTTTTAAGAGAGCTTGATACATCGCCATGTTTGCTGGAGAACCTGAATTTGGTTGAACATTAACATGCTCTGCTGAAAATAATTTCTTCGCTCTATCAATTGCTAATTGTTCAATAGTATCAATTACTTCATTCCCCCCATAATACCGATGCCCAGGATAACCTTCTGCATATTTATTTACTGGAAATGATGCAAGAGCTTCCATTACTGCGGGCGAAACTAAATTCTCACTAGGAATTAATTCTAAACCACTCATTTGTCTTTCTTTTTCTTTTAAAATCAAATCATAAATTATAGAATCAGCTTTTTTTAAATTATCAAACAAAAACAACACCTAACAAAACAATTACAAAAATATGACCTAATCTAAATAAAAACAAATCCCTAAAAAAACTTCATCAAAAATAATTTTGATATAATAACACATTATTTCTTGGACAACTTTTAGTTAGTAATTTAAATTGATTAGAGATTATTTTTTGGGTGTTGGAGATTATGGATTTACAAACTGGAATGGGACTAAAAGACCCTTGGAAAGAATTAAGAAAAAATGTTTTTAGAAATGTTGAACCCAGTGTTAAACTTATTGCAATAACAGAACCAACTAAACAAATGAAAGAAAGTGGAGTTGATTCAAATACTCTTGCTGCTTATACTTCAAGACACTGCTGGGAATCAAGTACTAAATACACTGAAGACCCAAAATCAAACAACGAACTTGATAAACAATTAACTCAAAGACTTGTACAAATGGGACACGACACACCATTACAAGCAGTGAATTATGTTTTTGATATTGAAGGAGTAAGTAAAGCTCTTCAAGCACAATGGACACGCCACAAAGTTGGAGTGGGTTGGAGTTTTAGAAGCACAAGATATGTGAAAGCTTCATCAAATCAATTTGTTTACAACACTTATGACTATATCACTGATGAAATTAAAGTAAAAGAATTACTTGCACTTGATGAAGAAATTAATAAAAAAGCAATTGAAATTTATGACAAAAAACTTGAACTTGGTTCAACAAAACAGGATGGAAGAAAAGTAATGCCAGTAAGTTTTGCAACCCACTGCTCATTCTTTGCTAACGCACGAGCAATGAGACACTTATTCAAACTAAGACTTGATAAACACGCAGAATGGGAAATAAGAAGACTATCAGCAATGCTACTTGAAGAGGTAATGAAATACACCCCAGACATTTACATTGATCTGTACGAAAAATATACAACAGAAAAAAAAGAAGAACAAAAACAATAAATAATTTTAACAACTAAAACAATCGCTAAAACCAATAACATTATTTGTTGGACAATATTTTTTAGTGGGTGAATTTTATGTTAAAAGAAATTAAAATAAAATCAACAAAAAGAAATGAATTAATTGATATTACTAATCAAATTGAAAAAATTATTTCTGAATCAAAAACAAAATCAGGGATTTGTTTACTTTACACTCCCCACACTACTGCGGGAATAATTATTAATGAAAATGCTGATCCAGATGTTAAAACTGATCTAATTAATGCTCTTGAAAAAATTGTTCCAAAAATAAATTATTTACACACAGAGGGAAATAGTGATGCTCACTTAAAATCAACATTAGTCGGTAAAGAAAAAACACTAATAATTGAAAATGAGGAACTAGTTCTTGGAATGTGGGATGGAATTTATTTTTGTGAATTTGACGGACCAAGAGAAAGAAAAATAATAATAAAAATAATTAAAGAAAATTAAAAAAATACTAATAACCATTAATTAAATTTTTATCATAAAAAAAATAATTTTATGAATTAAATAAAAAAATTTGAATTAACTCTTAATAATTATTCTCTTGTTGCTTTCATTACATTTTCTATTAATTTTAGTTGTCTATCAAAATCCATTTCTAATTTTCTAAATTTTACTCCAGAGAATGCAAAAATTTCTTCAGATTTTGGGACAGAGTCTTTATAGTGTTTTAAAAAAACCACTTCTTTTATTCCACTTGAAGCAATTAATTTTGCACACTCATTACAAGGAAAATGAAGACAATACATTGTTGCTCCAGTTAAATCTTGTTCGTGGTTTTGAACTATTGCATTTGCTTCTGCGTGAGTGGCAAGACAATGACCGGATCCTTTCTGACCCCAATCCACTCCTGCTTTTTCTTTTCTACAATAACCTAAATCAAAACAAGAAGGAACACCCGGAGCAACTCCATTATACCCTGAACAAACAATTCTTTTATTTTTTACGATCACTGCGCCTGATTTAAATTTAAGACAAGAAGCGCGAGAAGCTGCGATAATTGCTGACAACATAAAATACTCATCCCAAGTAGGACGAGAAATAATAAAGTCTTCACCCATAACAAAAACAAATACAAAAAGATATATAATATAATCCGCAAAAGAAAAAAAATAAAACTAAAATTACTAAAAACAACCACCGGCATTGTACTCAAAAAGTGTTTAAAAAGAACGGAACACAAATTAGTTATAGTTAGCGTAAAAGGTGATACTCTTGCCAAGAGTATGAGTACCTAAAAAACGCATTAACTAGAGGTGAAAAATATGGCTAAGGAAATAAAAACAGTATCAGATTTACCAGGAATTGGGGATACAGCAGCAAAAAAATTAGAAGATGCAGGATTTAAAACACTTGAATCTATGGCTGTGGCAAGTGTAATGGAATTAAAAGAAGTTGCGGGGCTAGGAGAGGGCACTGCTGAAAAAGCAATCAAAGCTGCAAGAGACGCACTTGACATGGGATTTGAATCAGCTGATGTCTTGGCAGAAAAAAGAAAACTAGTGGGAAGAATCACCACAGGGAGTAAAGAACTTGATTCACTAATTGGTGGGGGAATTGAAACCCAATCAATTACAGAAATTTACGGAAAAATGGCTGCAGGAAAAAGTCAATGGGCATTTCAAACCGCAGTAACAGTACAACTACCACTAGAACAAGGAGGACTCGAAGGAGCATGCCTCTACATTGATTCAGAAAATTCTTTTAGACCAGAAAGAGTAATACAAGTAGCAAAAAGATTTGGACTTGATGTAGACAACACTCTAAAAAACATTTATGTTGCAAGAGCATACAACGCAGAACACCAAATGATCTTGGCAGAAAAAGCAACAGAAATGATAAAAGAAAAAAACATCAAATTACTAATAGTTGATTCACTAACTGCACAATTCAGAGCAGAGTATATTGGAAGAGGAACACTCTCTGAAAGACAACAAAAACTAAACAAACACATGAGAGTACTACAAAAAGTAGCAGAAATGAGTAACATCGCGGTCCTTGTAACAAACCAAGTAATGTCAAGACCTGATATTTTATTTGGAGACCCAACAGAACCCGTAGGAGGAAATGTAGTAGGACACGCAAGTAAAACTAGACTCTACTTAAGAAAAAGTAAAGAAGACAAAAGAGTAGCAAAACTAGTTGACTCTCCTTCACTTCCAGATGGAGAAGCAATATATCGAATCACAGAAAATGGAATAGAAGACCTAGACGAATAAAATTAAATTAATTTTTGGCGAGAGAAAAAGCTCTTGCCAAAAATATTTTTAAAAATCAAAATAAAAAATTAAAACAAGAAAAAATTAAAATCAAAAAACTAATTAAATAATAAAAATAATTATAAAATTATTAAAAAAAGTAAAAAACTTATTCTTTCTTTTTGTATTTACTTTCAAATTCTTTTTTAAATTTTCCAAAAGTT
>DAOQRN010000023.1:0-12282 GCA_035355675.1 archaeon | reverse complement strand
CAATATTTTTATTTGATAAAATTTTTGTTGGTACAATAAATTTTAAACTATCATTATTATTGATTAATTGTATTTTTATATGTTTAGAAGTAGAATTATTATATATATTTATTTTTCTTCTTATTATTCCTTCAAAGTTTGGCGTTGATATGTCACATTCATCATAAATTGAAACATTTTTTATTCCATTAAATTTGTCTCCTTTCTCTATTTCAAAATTAATTCCATCAGGAGCTTTTGAGAATATTGTTGCATCAGTACAAATTTCTTTTTGTGTTAATGCGACTAGTAATGTTTTGTTTGGGACATTCATTTTTAGGTCAGTTGTGTCTCCAGTTTCTGTTAATCTAACACAACTATATCCGCTTGTTGATTTTATTAAACAATTTTCTCCAAAGTTCGCATTCAATCCATCGTTAATTAATTTTATTATTTGGTCACTGAATTTATCATTTTCTAAATCTTTGTTTAGTGTTATTCCTGAATTAATTGTTACAGTAATAGTTTTTTTTGTATTTCCTGGAGAAATACACATTTCTGCAAGAGCATTATTTAGTGCTCCATATTTTATTACAACTTTGTTTCCGTTTCCGCTTCCTGCTCTGTCTTTTGAACCGAATTGTTTTTCAGCAATTCTTTCCGCAATACTTTTTAGTGATGTTTCTGCTTCAACACTAGTTAGCCATGTTCCTCTATTTTCTTTTAGTGTAAATCCTGAATCAATTGGGGTAAAGTTTGTAATGTTTGCTATACTGTCAGAACATTCTTTTGTTACTATTCTTGGTCTGTTTGGATCACTTGAACTAATAGTTAATACTGGGTATTCAAATTGTATTGCTCCTCCGGAAGAATTGAATGCTCCATTAATTACTAATCTATAATATCCACACCCTTGTATTCTATTATCCACAAATATTGTTCTTCCAAATCCACTTCCTGCAATCATTTCAATAGTGTTTTGTGATACTGAAGTCATTTCTACTCTAAAGTCGCTTGTAGCTCCTCCCTTAAAACCGGTGCTGTACCCTGTTGTTTGGTTTATTACTTCTCCAATTACTTCAGAACTAATAGTGTCATTTTGTAAATAAAGATCAAATGTTTCTGATGGTATTCCAAGTTCTCCAAAACTACAAAATCCTCTTGATAAGCAACTAAATGATTGTGAAGTGTCTTGATTTGTTAAGGCTTTTGATTGGGCTACTTGAATTACTTTATCAAGTTTTGAAGCAATATACTCTGATGCTTCTTTTGCATCACAATACCCTTCTGCACAGTCTTTTCCTCTTGCAGGTTTTGCCACATCAATACTTACTTTTCCTTTGTTCTCTTCTCCACAAATATTAACCTGAATTCCTTTTATTGATTTACTAAATTCTGCAGAAGCATCTCCACTAAATATATTCACTTTTAGTGGTTCTGTTGATATCATTGTTTGACTAATTCCTGTAATCCCATGAACTGTCACTTGGTAATTTTTTAGATTTAAATTATTTCTAATAGTAGTTACTGCTAAATTTACTACTACTTCTGAATTATCGTTAGGGATAGTGATTTTTGGAATAAAGAATCCAAGTTCTTTTGATGGAGCACTAACTCCACTAATAGTAACTGGTTCAGCACAAGAGTTTTGTAATTTTATTCTTTTAGCAATTTGTGCTCCTTGTATTGATAAATTATAAGTTAAGTCATCCATGGGATAAGCTTTTAGGCAATTATACCCTGAATAGTAAACCATTACATCAATTGCTCCAAGAACACTAGTGGTATTACTATATCCAGTACTAACATTTTTTGGAGCATAATAAGTAATTGATTTTTTTGTATTACTATATCCATCTTCATCATAGTAATTGTTTGAATAATCATATTGATCTGTTCCTTCATATTTTGTTAAATTTCCCATTTTTCCATTGATTAGTATTTGTGAGTTCACTGGTTCTGACACAGCACTTGTTGCTGTTGCAAAAACAATTTTTGCCGGATTCATTGTTTGTTTTGGTGATAAGTTTACAGCATTACTTGGTTCAACAGTAATTTTTATGTTGCTTCCAGTTGCATAATCAGTGTTAACACTAAAAGAAATTCCTTCAACAGGGAATTGAGAAATATTTGTTACATATAGTGGTTGTGCAGCAGTAGCTTTTGCTGTAAGATCATTTTGTGCAAGCCACATTGTTATTTGTCCAGGATAAGATAATGATAAAAGAGGGTTAACTAAATTTACAGTAATGTTTAATCTTTTTGTTAAATAATTTGAATCCCAAATTATTTCATATCCAAAACTTTGATCTCTGCTATATTGTCTATCTACAAGATTATTTGCAGTGATGGTAATGTTTTTTGTTTGTCCTTCTCCAATAAGAATATCTTCAGCAGTAACTATTACTCCTGATTTTTTTGTTTTTTCTTTAACTCTGTGAGTTAGTATTATTTCTTGTTCGCAAGTATTTGTTACCTCAATAGTGTCAGTTTCAGTTGTCCCTGCATTTCCTATCATGTGAATTGTTAGTGATTTTGGTTCTATCTTTAAGCAACCCTCATCAAGTTTTTCATTATAAATTGCGTTTAGTGTTGAATTAACTTGTGTTAAAAATTTTCCTTCAACCATTCCATTAATTTTCAGAGTAATTGTTTCATCCGCAGTTTCTTCTTCATCTTCTCCAATATAATCCACTTGTAATTGTACTGCTTGGCTTTGTTCTTTTGAAATAGAATCGGGAACAATTGTTGTAATTTTAAATTTTTGTGATTCACTTACTTCAATGTTAATATTGTTTACTGTGAATTCAGAATTGTTTGTTAACATTTCTGTTACTAGTGCTGTTTTTTGTGAAGTTGGAATTTTTACAGTAATTGATTCATTAAAACTTAAAACTTTTTTAGTAGTTATGAGAAGAGAAGCTGCTGCTGTTTTGTATCCTGGTGCTGTTGCTTCAACAGTGTATAATCCAACTCCTAAATCATTTTGTATTCTATAATTTCCACTAGACCCATTTCCTTCAGTGTTATCTCCTAGTGTACTCTTAACTACTTTCCCACTTCCATCAAGTATTTTCACTAAAGCAGTTGGTACACCCATTAGTCCTTTGTCATAAACTTTTACAGTAAAATTTCTTCCAACAAGAATATTTTGTTCAGATAATTCAATTAGTAATTCTTTTTGAGTTACAATTTTGAATGATAAATTTTTTTCAATTAGTGAATTTCCTGTTGCAGTTATTTTTATTTCTCCAACCCCTTCAGCATTTCCAGTAAAATAAAATCTTACTTTTTGTTTACTATCTTTAGTTAGAGAAACTGTTGTTGTTGCATCAGTTGCAGTTAATTCGCTTTCTGAAACTGTATCCATTTGAGTGAATCCTTCAAGTTCATTATAATTTTCAGTACTCGTTTCACTTGTTATAAAAGAAAAAGTACCTGCTTGTGTTCCAATAAAATCAATATTTGCTGGAGCAGAAACTATTACTTGTAAATAATCACTTTCAGTGCTAGTAAATTCTACTTCAAGTGCATAATTTCTATTAACTTGTGCTTCAAAATTTGTTTCTGAATAATATCTTTCCTCTTCATCAACAAAATTTGTTGTCATACAAATACTATCTTTGCATTCAGGTAAAGATTCAAACATTACTAGTTCTTCTGTTAAAGTATCAGCATAAAGAGTTGTTTTTTCTTCACTAACCATACTTGTTTCAAGAACATTGTCTTGTGGTGTTCTGTAATATTCATCACCAATTGAAGCCCATGCTCTGTAGTGTAGTTCTGCTTTTCCTAAAATAAATTCACTTGCTCTAACTTTTACTTTTACTGTGTAAGTTCCACTAGGCTTTTGGATTACTCCTTCAATCCATTTATTTGCTTCGCCCATTGCTCCAACATTACTTCTATCAAGTATTTCATTTCCGGGGAAAGGTTTTGGAGTATAAGTTTTTCCATAATAATTTTGTGTTCCTGATAAACTCAAATCAAATAATGCAAATTTATCGCTTTCAACATTTTCTATTGAATCACTTCCGCCTCTAAAGTGAACTCCTGCACTTGAAGCAGTGAGAGGGAAGGATAAATTAAATTTTGCCCAATAAAATTCATTAGGAGTAATTCCACTAACACTTTCTCCACTTTCATTTTCAAGTCCAATAAATTCAATTAATGGTGCAAGTTCGGATGCGGTTTTATTATAAACAATGACTTCTACTAAATCCTTTCCTTTAACATAAACATTTTCTACAAATTTATTTCCATCAGGCAAAATAACTGTTACCTCTACTGTTTCTTTATCCAGGGAGTTAAAGAAAATTCTTGAATTAATTATGTTTCCGTCATAAATTTTTGTTCCATCAAGACCATCAACTCTAACATCACCAATAATATTTCCTCCACGAGGATCTATAAATTTCATTTCAACAATATTTGGTTTTTTTGTCATGTTAATGTAAACTTTGCTTTCTGTAGTATTTTCTGTAACTTCAATTATTGTTGAACCAATTAAGTTTTCTGTTTCTGAAACCAATTCGTAAGTTTTTCCTTTCTCTGCTGTGAAATAAGTATACCCTGCAATATTTGATTCAAGTTCATTAATTCCGTAAGGGATTTTGTTTCCGTCTTCAATTAGGTTAATATTTACTTTTGCTCCGCCAACACTATCTCCAAAAGAATCAATTGAGTAAACATCAAGAGTGAATGAATTAGCAACTACTGCTTTTGTTAAAAAGAATTCTTCTCTTTCTGTTGCACCAACAAGAACTTGTTTTCTTTGTGGTAAATAGGTTTCTTTGTATGCGGTAATTAGAATAATTTTTTCTGGGTCAAGTCCGTTAAATTCCACTCCACCAATGCTTGTTGTTTTTTTGTCAATTCTTATTCCATCAAGAGAAAAAATTTGAACAATTGCCCCATCAATACTTAGCCCGCCAGTTAATCCTGTAGTAGTATCTAAAACATCAACTACTAATTTGTTTCCTCCTTGTCTTAATACAATGTCAATTTTGTCTTCACTTTTTCTTATGGTATAAGTGGTTCCTAAAATATCGCTATCACTTGTTAAGTAACCATTTTTTTGGACTACGATTTTTAATGGAATTCCTGCTTGGATAGACCCTGCTACAGAACCATTTCTTGTGTAATCATCAAGTAAAAGCACGCTTGATTCTTTATTGTAAACACTAACTCTTGCATCATTAATTAATAATCCTTCTTCATCACTAATAGAAATAACAACTGCAGCTTTTCCAACAAAACCTGAAGTAGAAGGGGAGAGCATGAAAGTTCTTGAAGTGTTTTCAATAAAAGTAGTTTCCTGAGTTAAATCATTATATCCGTCAGCCTTAATTTTTAGTAAAACTTTTGTTTCGCTAGGAAAATTAGTCACTCTGTAAGTTCCATTTTGGTCAACAGTAAAACTATATTCATTTCCTTCCCAAGAAACTAGAACTACAGCATTTTTTATTTTACTTTTTGTTTCAGAATCAATTAGTGTTAATTGTGCTTCAATTCCAATAAAGTTTTTACTAAGATTAATACTTCTAGTTATTTTTTCTTTTCCAAGTTGGAATTCTTCACTATATGATTGATAACCATCTTTAACTGCAGAAAGTCTAACTTTTGTCCCTTGTGGGTATTGTGGAAAAGTTACTCTATCTCCACTACTAACAATTTTGTCTTTTAATAAAAAATTTCCTTTATCATCAACTAAATTTATTTTTACATTGTTTAAATTAATTCCACTTGAATCTTTAAGAGTTAAAACCATTTCAGTAGTAGCTGCATTTTGTGATGCAAAAAACAACATAAATAAAATTAGCAATAATAAAATAATTGAAATTGTAACAACAAAACTAGGAATTCCTTTTTCTTCAAAAAAATCAGAGTACTTATATACTGGCAATCCTTTTTTATCTAAAAAATCTAGTACATCAAAATATTTATCTTCTGCTTTTGTGTATAATCCGGACAATTTTTCAGAAATCAAAAACCTTCACCCAAATAAATCACTAAAAATTTCTTATATTATATATTCTTAATATATAATATAATTAATAATTATTATTTAAATAATTTTATCTAATAATTTTATTCAATTATTTATATAATTTCTCTAACCTTACAATTTTATTCAATTATTTATATAATTTCTCTAACCTTATTTTCCAACCTTGTTTTTTCTTTTTTGTCCATTAATTAACGGTTTTTCTATATATTAACTAATTACCGTTATTAATAAACTTACCTTTTGAATTACTTTTTATTATTTTTTAAACAATTTTTTTGGTGATTATTTTATTTTTTCTTTTGAGTTTTTTTTATTCCCCAATAAAACCAAAAAACATAAACTATTATGATGTATAAAAATAATGTTGCTTTAAATAAAAAATCGTGTGCAAATTCAAGAACTGTACTATTTTGGGTTAAATAAATATTTATTGTAATGATAATTCTTAATAAATTAAAAAGATGTCCTATAATTATAGCACTAATAATTCCAATAATTTTTTCTCTAAAACCAATTTTAAAAGTAACAATTATTGTTGAAATTAAAATTATCATTTCTAAAATTCCAGTACACAACCAAACAATATTAATTGTTTTTCCACTCTCAATTAAATTAATTACGAATTGTTCTCCAAAAAAAGTTTGGGTAGAAATTCCTTGTAAATTAATTAAAAAATTTATTTGCAACCCCACAAAACTCTCAAAAAAACCTTTTGGAAAAAAACTAATTAGAAAATTTAATATTAAATAAAAAATCAAAAAACCTATAATAAAGTAAATAAATTGTCTTTTTGGGTTTTTTTCAATACTCTCTTCAATTTTGTAATATTGTTTTTTTATTGATAAAAAAATATCTCTTTTAGGATTTTTTTTCATTATAAAAAATAGATTAATCTGTTTAATAACCTTTTGAAAAACCAAAAAATTTGTTGAAAATAATCAATAGTTTTGTTTTTATATTAGTAAAGTGTTTTCTAATATGATTGGTTTTATAATTTTGAAGAAAAAATTTATTATTTAATTAAGTGATTTTTATGAAGATTGGCGGATTTAAGGTTGGAGATTTTGTTGTCAAAGATGTTGGTGGAAAACGTGCATTAATTTTTGATTGTAAACACTGTGTGTATGGAGCTAGTTTAGCAGAAGATCATAGATGTAGATTTCACGCAATAAAAATTTTACAAGAAGTTGAAGCGGACAAAATAGTTTTATCTGAAGTTTATGAAAGAGTATATGAAGAGGCACAAACCAAAATGTTAATTGAGGTGGCGAATCTTTCTCAAAAATTTATTATTGAGAGTGTTTGGAGTTATAATCATTTAGGTCGACCTCTTCAAGAGTGTGAACAATTTTTTCCAGAAAGACACCAAGTAATTGTAAAAATTACAAACGACATGATTACTTATGATCCATTATTATCTTATTTAGCACTAGTAAATGAATTAAGAAAAGAAGAAGGAAAAATGAAACAAGGAGATCAAAGATACATTAATTGTAGTGAACCATATTTAGCAACTCTAGTTGATTTGAAAAATAGATTTGATGCATTGTTTTTAATTATTAAAGCAAAAAAGATTTTAACAGAACTAAGAGAAGTTCCTGACACTGTTCAGATTTACAAGTCGCTTTTAGAAGCTGATATTAAACCAAGTTTCATTGGATCAAAATTATCTTTCAAAGGAATGGAAGAACTTGATTTACTTGATGAATATGCTGTTAGAGAATCAAGCGTTCAAATTTTTTCTGATTCAACAAAAGTAGAAAAATTGTATTATATTAATCCTCCAGAATATTCCTTAGCACCTGATCAATATTTTGTATTATCAAAAACAAGAGAAATAGTTGCTTCATATAAACCAGGAAGAATTTCACTTAGTACTGTTGCAACTTCAAGAAAATATTTTGAACGACTTTATGAAGCAACAATAAAAGAAGTTGCTGCATTTCACAAAATTGTTTTAACTCCTGATGACATGAATTCTTTAAGTAAAGTAGTTGCACGTTACACTGTTGGTTATGGAATTTTAGAAGTACTATTAAATGATAGAAAAATAACTGATATTTATTTAGATTCACCAATTGGAGGAAAACCAATTTATATAGTTCACTCGGATTATGGCCAATGTCAAACAAATGTAACATTCACGGAAAATGAATCTAACTCTTTAATTTCAAAACTTCGTGCAATGAGTTCAAGACCATTTGATGAAGCACACCCAGTACTTGACTTTGATTTACCTGATCTTGAAACAAGAGTAGCCGTAATTGGTCCCCCTCTTGCTCCAAGCGGAACAGCTTTTGCTTTTCGTTTACACAAAATGACTCCATGGACTCTTGAACAATTCATTGATGTGAGTTTCATTAACCCAATGGCTGCTGGTTTATTATCATTCTTTATTGATATGCAAACAACAACGCTAGTAGCGGGTTCAAGAGGATCAGGAAAAACTTCTCTTCTTCAAGCATTAATGCTTGAGATTCCACAAAACTCAAGAATAATTACAAGTGAAGATACACTCGAAATACCAGTATCTTATATGAAGGATGTTGGATTTAATATTCAAAGTTTGAAAACAAAATCAGCTATTAGTGTGTCAAAAACAGAAACTGAAGTGGCACCAGAAGAAGCACTAAGAACAGCACTACGTTTAGGTGATTCAGCAATTATAGTTGGAGAGGTACGTTCAAAAGAAGCAAAAGTACTTTATGAAGCAATGCGTGTTGGAGCAGCAGGAAATGTTGTAATGGGTACAATCCACGCTGATAGTGCATATGCGGTTTGGGATAGAGTTGTTAATGATTTAGGAGTACCAACAACTTCTTTTAAAGCAACAGATTTAGTTGTTGTGGCACGACCAATAAGATTTAAAGGAAGTTTAAAAAGAAACAGAAGAGTAACAGAAATCACTGAAGTAAAAAAATACTGGAATGAAGAACCACAAAAAGAAGGAGGACTTCTTGACTTAATGAAATATGATGCGGCAAAAGATACTCTTGAATTAATGGAAGATAATTTAAAAGAAAGTGATTTGTTACAAAAAATCCAAAAAACTTCAGGTTTAACAATAAATGATATTTGGGCAGATATTAGAATGAGAGGAAATGCAAAATTGTTTTTGGTTGAACAAAAAAACCAATACAAAATTCCTCAATTATTAGAATCAGAAAACACAAGTATTTGTAATAACAAATTATTATTACTAAAAGAAGAAATGCTTGAAGAAGAGGGGAAAATTGATTATGATCAATTACTTGGAAAATGGAAAAATTGGGTTACTACAAATATTGTTCCAAGAGTATTAAAACAAAAACCTCAAAAGAAAATTGAAAATGAATAAAAAAATAAAAAACACATTGAAATAATTTTTTTGAATTTTAGTTTTTAATAAATTTGATTTGGTTTTGTTATGGCAAAAAAAATACTTCAAAAAGATTTTGGTTTATCTCCAGGACAAATTTATAGAGGAATTGAAACTGTAAGTGAAGATTTTGGTGGAGATACAAAATCAATAATAGAACCAGATCATGAATTTGTAAAATTTTGTAAAAAAATGCGTGCAAGATTTCCTGAACTTGCAAAAAACGCGGTTTTTCCGGATAAACATGCAGAAGCTGTTAGATTTTTGGGATGGCGACTTAGTGCAGGAGATTTTTTTGCTGCAATAAAAGGAACACTGATTTTGTCTTTAATTCCAGCATTTTTATTTTTAGTAGTTGCTTTTCTTTTCGGAGTTGGATTTTCTTTTGGGGATTTTAATTCTGCAGATTTTGTAGGTGGACCAATTTTTTCAACATTTGCTCTAGACATGGAAATAACAGTTTTTTTTGTAGTAGTATTAATGACTGGAGCATTTATTGGATTATTTATTTATTCAATATATAACACTCCAATTATTGCAGCGGATGATGAAAAAAATAAAGCTCTCACTTATGTTCCTGAAATGATTGGATACATGATAATGTCAATGAAACTAGTTCCAAACCTTGAAAAAGCAATTGAGTTTTCAGCAAAACACGGACGAGGAAAAGTTGCGACTGATTTTAAGAGACTAATTTGGGATTTTCAAATTGGTTTATATGGTTCGGTTTCGGAAGGACTTGATGCTTTAGCTTATCGTTGGGGAGTTTACTCAAGTGAACTAAAAGAATCTTTAATGAAAATTCGTGCAAGTGTAATGGAACCAGTTGAATCAAATAGATATCAATTACTTGACAAAACAATGCTTGAAGTACTTAGTAGTGTTAAATCAAAAATGGAGGACTATGCAAGATCCCTTAACCAACCATCAGTAATGTTATTTTACTTAGGGGTTCTTCTTCCGTTAATTTTAATTATAATACTTCCAGTAGGTTCAGCATTTTCAAAAGCTCCATTTTCTCAACCAATAGTTCTTGTAATGATTTACTGTGTAATAATTCCGTTTATTGCTTATCGTTTTGCTAAAGGAGTAATAACAAAAAGACCTCCAACATACGAACCTCCTCTAATAACTGATGATTACCCTGAACTTCCAAGAAAATGGCAAATGCAGTGGAGAAATTCAAAACTAGATACAAGAATGATATTTGTTGTAATAATAATAACAGGGTTAATTTTTTCTTATGTGATTTCTACTCAAGGAATTCCACCAAAATTTATTTTTGCTTCTGAAGAGTATGGTGGAGAAGTATTTCAATTGTTAACTCCTGATAGATCACTCGAACAAGTACTTTCAGATAACTTAATTGACACGGATAGATTTGGAAAAATAACTAATTTAATATTATTTGATTACTATGTAATAGAAGATGGATCATATTACAAAGAATTAACTTCAAGAGATGGACTTGAACCTGCAAAAGCGAAATCAAAAGTTAGTGCTGAATTATTGAAACTAAATAGTAACCCTAGTACTGATTCTTCAAGATTAATTCTTTGGTCAGGAATGATTTTAACTTTTGTAATAGGAGCTTCATTTTTACTTTATTATAGAAATATTTACAAAAGAAAATCCCAACTTGCGATAATGGAGATGGAGAATGAATTCAAGGAATCAATGTATGTTATTGCTTCAAGAATGGGTGAAAATAAACCTGTGGAAAATGCTTTAAAGAGTGCAAAAAATTTTTTACCAAATCTAGTTATTAGTCAAAGGATTTTTGGAAAAACTGTTGAAAATATTGAACTGATGGGGCTTTCACTTGAAAACGCAATATTTGATCCAATATATGGTTCAATGAAAAACATTCCTTCAAAAACTTTAGAAACCGCAATGCGTTTATTAGTTGATTCAGTAAATTTGGGGGTGGAAGTAGCATCAAGAACCTTAATGTCACTTTCTCTCCAAATGGAAAACATGGATAAAGTAAATAAATCTTTGAGTGATATGGTTAGTGATGTAACTGCAACAATGACTACTATGGCAATAATTATTGGGCCAATGGTTCTTGGAATAACTGTAGCTTTACAAAAAGTAGTAATGAATACTCTTGCAGGAGTAATTTCTCAAGAATCTTATGATTCAATTGGCACAGGATCTGCTAGTGAAGTTTCTCAATTTACTGGTTCTAGTGGATTAATGGACACAGGATCCTTATTTCAAATTGATGTTGCAACTTTCCAATCTTTTGCGTCTCCACTAGTATTCTTTTTAATAATTGCAATTTATGTAATTGAAATAGTTGTAATCTTACTTTACTTTACTACAAAAATAAAAGAAGATAACACTTTATTATTCAAAATTAATCTTGCAAAAAATCTTCCAATCGCATTAATTGTTTTTGTAGTTACTGTAATAATATCAAACACAGCAATAACTATGATAATGGGTGGAATCTGACCAAAAAAACAAGAATGGTGTTTTTATGAAAAAATTAAACAAAATATTTTTTGAAGAAAATGCTCAAGCAGGAGCAGTATTTAGACTAATGATTGATGCAATAATTGGGTTAGTAATACTTGGAACAATATTATCAACACTAACTTATTTTGATCAACAACAAATGAATAATTCAGTAAAAGAATTTCAGTCATTTTTATACACTGCAGTTAGCACTCCAAATGGAAAAATAATAGATTCAGGAAATTTAACATTTAATAAAGACACAGGATTTACTACAATCGATTTTGAATTAATCACAACTCATAAATCCGAGTGTTTTCTAATAACTGGGGCAATTGGAGCAGCGGATATAAAACCAAACGCAATAAAATTTCTCCAAAAATCCCAAATACGGGTATTTGCAAAATGCGAACCAGTAAATGATCCAAATTGTAACTTTTTTTGTACAATTTCTTTTGGTAAAAAAATAGAG
>DAOQRN010000022.1:0-12677 GCA_035355675.1 archaeon | reverse complement strand
TGAAAAGTAAGAATGTTAATTTAGGTTCATCAAGTCTAAGTATTGCTCCTGGAAATTGTTCAGGTTCATACTCAACGTTATCAATATTAACCGCAACATCAAATAAATCTAAGTTTAGATCAAGTGAAGCTGTTGCAACAAAGTTAACTATTTCAAATTCAACATTTCTTTTAATTTTAACATCTTTTTGAATTTCGTGAATCATTTTGTTAGCTTTTCTAATTCCTTGTTCGATTTGTTCCTCACTACTAGCTCCTGAGCAAATAATTTTACCATTTTTGAATAAAAGCATTGAAACTTTAGGTTCTTTGATTTTTAGAATTGCTCCTGGAAATTGTTCAGGTTCATACTCAATATTTGGTATTCCAACAGCTAAAGAGTAAAGATCAAGAGGTTGATCAAGACTTGCTGCTGCAACCATATTAACAACTGTGTATTTCATCAACTAACACCCCATTAATGCCTTTTTAAAGGCACAAAACTAATAGAATATTTAAGCTAAAGGTTTAAAAAGGGCTTTTTAAACCTATAAAAAGTCCAAAATAATGCGTGCTTTTGTTATTTTTTTTGAATATAATAAAAATTTTAGTGTTATTTTGATTTTTGGTTGGGTAAAATAGTTTATATATTTCTTTAATCCTTTTATTTAAGTGAAATTGAAAAGGTTTATTTTATGGATTTTAAAGGTTTTATTAGGGGTTTTATTGAGGGAAAACAAGTATTGTTAATTTTGTTTTTTGGTTTGATTGGGTTTTTAGCACCAATGGGTTCAATTTTTGTTACAGAAATAAAAGGTCAACAATTTTTTGTCCAATTTAATAGTACTCTTTTAATGATATTATCATTACTAATAATGGTTTTTTTTATAATAAAATTATTTGATTATTTATTTAATAGAGATAATAAATATCTTGCAATAACTATTTTGATTTTATTATTAATTTTGTTTTCTTTTTTATATCATTTAATGATATTTATTTCAATATAGATTTGTTGATTAATTTTTTTCTTCAAAAAAAGCTTTTAAAAGAGTTCCCTATTGTGAATTATATTAGTTTGATCGCGTTTGATCAATTATATTTATAGGTGGGTTTTTTTATGAATCATTTAGTCAAAAATGCAATAGCAAGAGCACAAGCTGAAACTGGAAAAAAAGCAACTCCTAGTAAAAGCTTTTTCCAAAAATCTTTTTTCAAACCAAAATCTGAGGAAAAAACAAAAGAAACAAAATCTTCTAAAAGTGATAAATCAAAAAAAGGAAAAGGACTTCATTCTGATAATGATTTAATTCAAATGCTTGAAGAAAGTCAAGCAAGAATAATGGTTGTTGGTTGTGGTGGTGGAGGATGTAACACTATTGAACGAATGGCTGAAGTTGGAATTAAAGGTGCTGCAACTTTTGCAGTTAACACTGATGCTCAAGATTTATTATCAACAAGAGCGGACAAAAAATTATTAATAGGAAAAAAATTAACTAGAGGTTTAGGTGCAGGATCGGATCCACAAATTGGAGAGAGTGCTGCAAGAGAATCAATAGAAGAATTACAAGATGCACTTAAAGGAATGGATTTAGTTTTTGTTACTTGCGGAATGGGTGGAGGAACAGGAACAGGTTCAGCACCAGTTGTAGCAGAAGTAGCAAAAAGACAAAAATCATTAACAGTAGCAGTAGTAACTTTACCCTTCACTGTTGAGGGAAGAAAAAGAATAGAGAACGCAATGATGGGGCTTGAAAGATTAAGTGAAAACACTGATACAATAATTGTAATACCAAACGACAAAATTCTAGAAATTGCACCAGACTTACCAATTAACGCAGCTTTTAAAGTTGCTGATGAAGTATTAACAAACGCAGTTAAAGGAATAACAGAAATGGTAACTAAACCTGGTTTAATTAACCTTGACTTTGCTGACTTAAAAACAATTTTATCAAGAGGTGGAGCTGCTATGATTGGACTTGGAGAATCTTCAAGATCAGAAAGTGCAGAAAGTAGAGCGCTTGAAGCAGTAGAAAATGCTTTAACTTCACCATTACTTGATGTGGATATTTCAAATGCAAATAGAGCACTCGTAAACGTTTGTGGTGGAACTGATATGACACTAAGAGAAGCAGAAATGATTGTAGAAACGGTGTCAACAAAAATCCACAACTCAAGTCACATAATTTGGGGAGCAATGGTTGACGAAGATATGCCAAAAAATAATATCCAAGCAATGGTAGTAATTGCTGGAGGAAAATTCCCATACCTTGAAAGAGGGGGAAAGAAAGGAAATGACGAAATTGATTTAGGAGTAGAGTTTACTTAAAATCAAGATGATTAAAATATTTGGGGAACTAAAAAGTAGTTCCTCTTTTTATTTTTAAAAATTAAACAAAATTAAAAGAATTAATGTAATAAAAAAATTGGGGTTGTAAAAAATGAGTATAATTGAAGCAGTAAAAAAATTCATTGAAGATAGTAAGAGAATTTTTGTTGTATCAAAAAAACCAACCGCTCAAGAGTATAAACAAATGGCAATGATAATTGGCCTTGGAATAATTTTTATTGGAGTAATGGGGTTTTTGATTTATTTATTATTCGCACTTACTGGTTTAGGAAAGTAAAAAAAGTAAATTTGTGATTATAAAAAAAATTTTCTCAAAATAAGTGGGTTTTTAAATGTTTCAAGAGAGAGTTTTTTAGTATTAATTAGTAATAATAAATAATAATAAATAATAATGAATAGTAAAGAGTTTTATTTTTAGAGGTTGATTTTATGATATTTCCAATAAGAACTACGGTTGGTCAAGAACAAATGGTTGTTGACATATTAGGTGCAAAAATTTCAAAAGAAGATCTAAATATTTATTCAATTGCTGTTGTTCCAGGAATTAAAGGATACATTTTACTTGAAGCTGATAATGAGATTACAGTAAGAAGAGGAATAACTGACACTCCACACATTAGAGGAAGTGGAATAGTAAAAGGAGCAGTAAATATTGATGATTTATCTTCACTTTTAGAATCAAAACCATTAATGAAAACTTTACAAGAGGGACAAATGGTTGAAATAATTTCAGGACCATTCAAAGGAGATAAAGCAAAAATTACAAGAGTTAATGCGGCAAAAGAAGAAGTAACAGTAGAATTACAAGAAGCTGCAGTAAAAATCCCAGTAACAATAAAAGCAGAGAATGTAAAAATTGTTCAATAAAATTTGTGTAATTTTAATTGGAAATGGATTTGGTGTGAATTAATTTTATTTCATTTTGATGCAACATGATGAAATTAAAAAAGTAAAAATAAAAAAGATTTGAAAAACAAAAAATGCTTCTAAAAAAAAGAAAAATTGAAAGGATGAAAATAGAAGGTGAGTATTATGACAGAATTAAAAGTAATGATTGATGCAGGGAAAGCTACTGCAGGAGCTCCACTTGGGCCAGCACTTGGACCAACAGGAGTAAATATTGGAGAAGTTGTTGCACAAATAAACACAAAAACAGCATCTTTATCAGGAATGAAAGTTCCAGTAACACTAATAATAAATAAGGACAAAACTTTTGAAATAAAAGTTGGACTTCCACCAATAAGTGCATTAATTGTAAAGGAAGCAAAAGTAGCAAAAGGAGCAGCTAATCCAAAAACAGGAATAGTTGGAAACATTACAATTGCGCAAGTAATAAAAATTGGGGAAACAAAATACGATGTGCTTAATGCTTATAACAAAAAATCAGTGGCAAAAGAAGTAATGGGTTCATGCAATTCAGTAGGAGTAACTATTGAAGGAATGAGAGGAAAAGAAGCAATCAAAGCATTAAATGAAGGAAAATTTGACGAACACTTTAAATAAAATTTAATTGTTTGTAAAATTTTTTTGAAAATTTTTAAAATAATATTTTCAAAAAAAGAAAAAAGAGAATTTTTAAAAAAAAGTGGAACCTTTAAAAAGGTTTCATTTTATTTTTAAGTTATAGTTAAGCCAATTTTTTGGCCGATGTTAGAAAAGTGATTTTCTAACGATACCACTTTGGTGGTAGGTGAATAGAATGAGAAAACAAGAAGCAATTGATGCATTAAAAAAAATTAGGGAAACTAGTCCTAAAAGAAAATTTACTCAATCAGTTGAATTAATGATTAATTTTACTGGACTTGATATGAAAAAACCACAAAATCAAGTTTATGTAAAAGTTGATTTGCCTTTTTCTACAGGGAAAGGATCAGGAAAAATACTTGTTTTTGCAAAATCTGATGAATTTGTTAATGGATTAAAAAATAAAGTTAACAAAATTATTGAAGAAAAGGATTTAGAAGCATTATCAAAAGATAAAGCAAAAGTTGCAGAAATAATGACCTATGATGGAGTTTTTGCTGAAGGGCCAGTAATGTTAACTGTTGCAAGATTCTTAGGACAACAATTAGCTCCTAAAGGAAAAATGCCAAAACCTATAGTAAACTTAACTTCATTTGATGAAGTTTTAGCAAGAGCAAAAACACAAATTACAGTTACAAATAAGAAAGGAAAATTCATGCCTGTTGTTCAAGCAGTTGTTGGAAAAGAAACAATGAAAGATGAAGAAATAGCATCAAATATGGTTGCGATTTATGATGTTGTAATGAATTCATTACCACAAAAGAAACAAAACGTAAAAAATGCTTATGTAAAATTATCAATGGGGCCAACAGTAAAAGTAGGTGATCAATAATGACATCACACACAAAGAAATGGAAGAGTGCAAAAAGAGAAGAAGTGGCAAAATTAGCTAAAGAGTATCCATTTATTGCTGTAGCAACTCTTGAAAAATTACCTTCAAGAATAATTGCTGTTTTAAGAAAAAGATTGCATGGTGAAGCAACGATTATTGTTGCAAAAACAAGAGTAATAAAGAAGGCTTTAGAAGAAGCTGGAATAAAAGACGAAAAATTAAACACAGAAGTAAATAAAAGTGTTGCAGTTATTTTTTCAAAAAAGAATCCTTTTGAATTATTCTCATTTGTTAAAAAGAACAAAGGGGAAGCATTCGCAAAAACAGGCGATATTGCTGATAATGATATTTTAGTTCAAGCAGGAGACACAGGTCTTCCTCCTGGGCCAGCATTATCAACACTAAAAGCAGCAGGGTTACAAGTAAAAATGGCTGGGCCAACAATTTCAGTTTCAGCAGATAAAGTAGTTACAAAGAAAGGGGATAGTGTAACAAAAGAAGTTGCTGATGTTTTAAGTAAATTAAATATTAAACCAATGAGAGTGGGAATGAAAATAATTGGGGTCCTTGATAAGAACGAAAATTGTTATTATTCAGGATTAGCACTTGATGTTGATGAAGAAGAATTATTCAATAAATTTGTTTTAGCATACGGGCAAGCATTTAATTTAGCAGTGAATGCAGAGTATTATACTGATGCTACAATTGAAACAATATTAATTAAAGCACAAAGAGAGGCTAAAGCATTAAATGATTCTTTAAATTCAGGCAAAGAAGAGGTTAAAGTAGAAACCACTGAAGTTAAAGAAGAAAGTAAAGGAGAAAATAGTGAAGCACCAGCACAATAGATTGGTGATTTATTTTTAGAGGTGAAAATATGGAGTACGTATACGCAGCAATGTTGCTTCATTCTGCAAAGAAAGAAATCAATGAAGGATCACTTGAATCAATCCTAAAGTCAGCTAGTGTTGAATATGATTCAACAAGAGTAAAAGCTTTAGTTGCTTCAATAAAGAACATAAACATTGATGATGCAATCGCTAAAGCAGCTGTAGCTCAAGTAGCAGCACCAGCAGCAGGAGCGGCACCAAAAGCAGAAGAACACAAAGAAGAAGACAACAAGAAAACAGAAGAAGAAGCAGCTGCAGGACTTGGAGCGCTTTTCGGATAAATATTTTAAAAATGATTTTTTTGGTTTTGATTTAGTCACAAATTGTGGTTAAAAAGAATCAAAAAATCATTTCTTATTTTATTTAAATTTCGAACAAGTATTTAATGTAAGTAAGGATTTCTTATTTTAGATTTATTTTATTTATTTCTCTTATTTGTTAAAAAATAATGTCCTATAATTAGTGTTAAATTTAGTTGTATTATTTTTATTTATTATTTTTGATATTATTTTTTATTTATTGTAATTTTTTTATTTAAATTTTTTTTATTATGAATAAATTATTTATAAATCAATTTTTTTATAAAAATAGAATTTTTCTAATCTTGAGTTTATTTAATTATTTCCCCATTTTCCAATTTTTCTTTCTTGAATAAGTTTTCTTCTTTGTTTTCTCTCTTTTTTCTCTTCTTTTTCTTGTTCTTTTGCTAAATCTTCAGTACCTTTAATTTTTTCTTCCTCCCCAAGTATTATTTTTCTTATTTTCTTTAATATATTTTCACTATTTTTCTTGCTTGGGTGTGCCCTTAAAGTTCTTTCTTCTCTTAATGCGTGTAAATATTCTTTAATGTTAGTTCTAATTTCAAGGATTTCATTTTTTACTTCATTTGACTGTCTTTCATAATCTTCAGGAATAATCAATCCTGACTTATAGTGTCTATCAAGATCATTAATTCCCTTTTCAAGTGCTCTTAACTTTGTTCTTGATTCATCAAGGTTAAGAATTATTTTTTCTCGAGTTGTTTTTTTATTTGTAAGATCTTTAAACTCTTTTTCGTAATTCTTTTTCATGAAAAAGTATTCTGCATCAGAAATTTTCTTTTTAGAAAGAGCTTTATCAAGTCTGTTTAAAACTAAATTAACTTTTTCAGCTCTTGAGAATCTATCTTTTCTTGGTTTGCTTGATTTAAAACCAACATAAATTAAAAATATTAATGCTAAAGCAAGCAATCCTGCTATTGCATATAAGTAAATTGCCAGGGTTTCTTTTTTTGTATAAGTAATTTCTATTCCAACATCGTTAATTGAATTATAATTATTGAATTTTGTTGAAGCTATATAATCTTCTACTATTAGTTTTCCTTTTTCAATATTTGATGAAATAATTAATAAATCAAAACTTGAGTCAAGATTTGATCTTTTTGATTCTTCTCTAAGCATGGATTCTTCATATTTTGCATTTTCAATATAAAATTTTGAGTGGTCATAAAACAAATTTGCCCAAATTGAACTATTACTGGAGTTTTTTTCTAATAATTCACTTATTTTTATTTCTAATTCATTAAGGTCCTTATTTTGTCTTTCTTTTTCGCCAAGAATGTATGATTCTGCGAAATAAATGTCGTATAGTGCTGCAAAAAAGAAATTATTATCTATTGATATTAATGCTGAATTATATCTTCTTTTTGATTCATCAAGTGTTTCTTTTGAAACATTAGTATCAATAATTATTGATTTAACCTCTATCATTTTTTGATTAATTTTTTCAAGTATTTCTGTAGAATATTGTGGTTCTTTTTTATCATTACTTTTTTTGGCTTCATTAATAAAATCTTTTGCTGCATCTATCCATGCCTGTGCAGAAACATAATCATAAACTTTTCTAAATTGTGCTCCTTCTTCATCAAGGCCCTCTTCTTTATAACTTGCAGCATCATTTTGGATTTTATTTAACGCATTTTCTGCGTATGCAATTCTTTGTTGGGCTCCAATAATCCATTCATATTTTGTGATTGAAATAAAATTGCTCTCATTTTTTACTATTTCAATATCTTTTTTTAATGAAGAAATTTTTGAGTTAAGAATATTTGATTCAGGTAATAATAAGGTTGGATTTTTTGATACTTCTTTTATTGCGCTTGCAAGGACTCTTGCATTAAATGAATAATTTGCTGCAGAGTATAAATAATTTTGATCTAAGTAAATTTTTGACATTTCAATATTTCTTTCAACTACTCCTATTTGGGCATAAAAAGATTCTCTATACTCATCATCAAGAGTAGTTGTTTCAAGTTCTTTTTTAGTTTCTTCGACTATTAATGTTGCTTGTTTGATATAGTTTAGAGAAATTTCATGCATTGGTTCTAGTGATTTTTTATATGTTATTGGAGTTGGTACAAAAGTAAATTGTATTGCATTAGTATCTACTTTTATTTCTTCAATTTTAGAATATGCATAATTAATTACATCATCAATTGTTACTACTTCAACTATTTTGATTTTTAGTTCTTCAGGCCCGTAAGATAAAAGATTAACTGTTTTTATTTCATTATTTATTTTAACTTGCGCATTTGCAGTTCCTTGTGGAATCATTAAGAGTTTTATTCCGTTTTCTGCTGCTGCTTTTGCTTTATACCCTACTCCTCCAACACTTCCTATTGAGCCATCTGATCTAATGGTTCCAGTAATTCCTACTTCATTACTCAAGGGTCTTTCTGATAATAATGAATATGCAAGTAATGTCATTGCGGCTCCTGCTGAAGGTCCATCAACTTCAGAAGCATTTGCTTTAATATCAAAAATATAATTTAGATTACTTCGACTAATTTCTGATTTTTTTTCAGCTACTTGTAAAGCAATATTCCCTGTAGTTTGTGTATCTTTTCCCACTAAAGAATTAGAGGTTATGAATGCTACATCTCCTCTTCCTGGAATAGTGTATAAATTTAGTTCTGCCACAAGTCCTTCATTTTCTGGAGTAATTGCAAAAATTTTTGTTACTCCACTAGAATTTATTGAATAAGTTAAAGTAATTGATAATATAATTAAGGTAAACATAATTGAAAATTTAATCAAATTATTTTTCATTGAAATCATCTATTATTTTTCTATCTAATAAAAGGCAAAACCTGCTTTATAATACTTTTTAGTTGTTTATTTTCATTAAAAAAATTAGTGGATATTATAAAAAAAGATGGTTTTTGGTGAAGGAAATTAAGACACTACAACAACCATTGAAACCTTTCTCGTTGGTGGGCACGGTCCTAACCTTTCCTTCACCATTAAGAGCAACGACTATAATTATTGTTTTACAGTTGCTCTAACTATAATAGTGCATTTGAACTTAATAAACCCCTCTAGAATTTTGTTGAGTGAAAAAGTTTTTTATATGAAAAATTTGACATATGTCTAAATTTTTTGAATAATTTCTTATAATTTTTTAATTTTATCTATTTAATTTAATAAATTAGGGTTACAATTTTTTAGTTGTTTTTGAATCTTTTTTTAGTTATTTTTTAATTTAAGTCCAATTACTGAGCTTCCATCTTTTGCAAGTGCAACTCCAATTATTTGATCAGCTTTTTTTGTAATTGTGTCATTGTGAGTTACTGAAATAAATTGACTTTTTTGTGCAATCATTTCAATTAAATTTCCCATTTTTGCAGAGTTTTCTTTATCAAGGGCAGCATCAGCTTCATCAAATGCGTAAAATGGTGCAGGGCTGTATAATTGTATAGCAAACATAAATGCGAGAGCAGTGAGTGTTTTTTCTCCTCCACTCATGGAATCAATATTTTGTAGTTTTCCTTTTTTTGGATTAGCTTCAATTAAAAGTCCACTTTCAAGAGGTTTTTCTTGATTTTCAAAAGTTAATTTTCCTTCTCCATTAAAGAATTTAAAGAACATTTCCGAGAAGTTTTTGTTCACTTCATCAAAGCACTCCATAAATACATTTGTTCTTTTTACTTCAATTTTGTCAATCATATCAAGTACCGCAAGTCTTTCTTCATTTAGTTTTTCTGTTTTCTTTTGTATTTCATCAACTTCTTTTTTTAGTCCAGAAAAGTTTTCTATTGCTTTTAGATTAACTGCTCCAATATTTAGTAATCTTTTTTCAACAACTTCTAGTCTTTCTTTAAGATCAGGGATTGTTTTTTCACTAATTGGTTCATACCCTGTGTAGTATTTTTCTTCTTCTCTAAGATCAACTTGTCTTACTTCAATTTTGCTTTTTTCAATAGTGAAATCATTAATTTTTAGTTCAAATTTTCTTGCTTTTGAACTTTCACTAGTTATTTCTTTTTCGTTTCTTTCTATATCCTTATCAAGTTTTTCTTTTTCACTAAGCATTAAGTTGCTTTTCTTTTTTGCTTCTCTCATTTCATTATCTTTAAGTGCAACTTCTCCTTCAAGTAAAGAGGTTTTTTCATTTAAATCTTTAATTTCTTTTTCAATTTCATTGTTTTGTTTTTCAAGAGATTTATTTTCGTTTTCAATCATTTTTGATTTGTTTTCAAGGGAATTAATTTCAGTTTCAATATTTGATATTTTTGATTCAAACAAAGATCTTTTGTTTAATTCATCTTCAATTGTTCTTGAAAGGATGGAATATTCTTCAAAGATATTTTGTGATCTTGACAAATTTAGTTTTTCTTTTAATGATTCCCTTTCATTAAATAAAATATTTATTTCTGAAGAAAGATTGTCTCTTTCTTTAGTTTTTTCATGACTGTTTTTGTTGTTGATTTCTAGATCCATTTCTTTTGTTTTTTCTTCAATTGTTTTTAATTTTTCTACTAATTCGTTTTCATTTTGGCATTCAATTAGTAATTTTGTAACAATTTTTTGATTTTCTTTTTCAGTATTTAATTTATTTTTTTGTTCAAGTATTTTTTGTAATATGCTTTTTAGTGTTTCTTCAATTTGAGTTATATTTTCTTTTTTTATGGCGAGTATTTGTTCTTTTTTGGTCTCTTCAAGTTTTGATTCACATGTTGGACAATTTGAATTTGCTTTTTCAAGATCAGTTATTGATTTTTTTAATTGACTAATTAAACTTTCATTTCTGTTTTTTTCTTCAATATTATTGTTTAGTTCTTCTTCTATGTTTTTTATAATTTTTTCAATTTCTCCAGTTTTTGTTAATTCTTTTATTTTTTCCTTTTTTTCAATTATTAATTCAATTTTTTGTCTTGTGTTTTTTAGTTCTTCATTAAGTTCACTTAATTTTTTTTCATTAAATATTTTTTGTTTTTCTTGTTGTTTTACAAAAACTTCTAGTTCAAATATATTTTTTCTTTTTTCTTCAATTTTTTTATTAACTTCATCAAGTTCCGTTTCTTGTTTTTTTATTTCACTACTTTTTTCTTTAACAATTTTTTCAATACTATTCTTTTTTTCTGCAAGTTCTTTAATTCGTGTTTGAGACAATTTTATCTCATTTTTTTCTTCTTTTATTTTATTTTCAAATTCTACTTTTTTTTGAATGGAGTTTTCTATAATTTTTTTATTATTTTCAAGTTTTTTGTTATTTTTTTCTTTCTCTTCTTCTTGTAATTTTACTTTTTCTTTTAAAACATTTAATTTTCCTTTTTTTTCTTCAAATGCTCTTCCAATACTAATGTAGAGTGATTCTGATTCTTTCATTATTTGTCTGTTCATTTCGTTTGATTTGTCTTTTTGGTTTTTTAGTTCTTCTCTTATTTTTGATACATTTTCATCACATATTTGTTTTTGTTTTTCAAGGGTTTTAATTTCGTCAAGTATTTCATTCATTCTTTTTTCAATGCTGTATAATTCTCTTCCAATAATTGTTGATTTTATTCTTTTTTTCTCTTTTTCTAGTTCGTCAAATTCTTTTGCTGCTTTCATTTCTTCTTCTAATTCTACTAAAAATCCATTTCTTTCATTAAGTATGATTGTAGCTTCTTTTATTCTTTGGTCAACTTTTCCTAGTTCTTTTATTGCTTCTTCTTTTTTCTGGTCAAATTCACTAAGCCCTGCGATATTATCAATTATCATTCTTCTTTCAATTGGGGACATTTCAATAATTTTTGTAATATCCCCTTGTGTTACTATGTTGTGTCCTGATACATCAATTCCTAGTTCTAAAAGGAGCGAGTTTATTTCATTTAATGTTGTTCTTTTTCCGTCAAGTCTGTAAACACTTTTTCCTTGTCTATCAATCATTCTACTTACTTCATATTCTTTTTCTTCATGTTTTATTATTAGGTCAACTTTTGCATATCCTTCTTTTGATCCAGTATTAACAAGATCCACTAGTTTCGATGCTCTTAGTGTTTTTAGTGAGGTTATTCCAAGAACGAATAATAGTGCATCAAGGATATTACTTTTTCCTGACCCATTACTTCCAACAATTGAAGTAAATCCTTTACTTATTGGTATTTCTGCTTTTTTAAAAGATTTAAAATTTTTAAGTATCAATTTAACTAGTTTTGTCATTTTTGTATCGCCTTATTTGATTAGTAAGAGTAATAGTAATATGCAATGGCAAGAATAAAGAATGTTGATGCAATTATGTCTGCAGCATAATTAATTATTAATTCAAAATTACTTCCAAGTATTTGAACCAAAATAACACTCATAAAACCTATAATTGCTGAAATTATCATTAAAATTATAATTAAAATAAAAACACTCCAAAATTTATCATTAGTAAAACTCCAACTTTCTTGAATTGCTCTTTTTAAGTTCATTTCAATTATTGCAGGAATAACAAAAATTGTTTTTGTTAAAATTAAGATCATTCCCCCCACCATTATTATTGGGAATAAAATTAAAGTTAATGAATTTTGTAATAATGGTAGTAAACCTTCAACTAGTTGAAAAATAAATCCGATTATTATAAGTATAATTAAGTACAAGAAAAAAACTAATGCACTATAAAATGCAAGAAAAGTAGCTTTTTTCCAATCTCTTATTGAGTTATCTATTGCATCAATAATGTTTTCTTTTTTAGCAATTCTTGTTATTGATAAAATTGTTATAATCAATATTACAAAACTCATTAAAGTAATAATTATTGTTAAAAATAATTCAATTGGGTATTGGGTTAATACAATAAATAAAATGTTCGATCCTTCA
>DAOQRN010000021.1:0-13367 GCA_035355675.1 archaeon | reverse complement strand
TTTGTACAAGATAAAGCAATATTTCCATCACTCATTGTACTTCCATTATCAGTTGCACTGAAAGTAAAATTAGGTTTTGTGGAATTAGTGTATCTACTAACTGAAATTGGGGTGCTTCCACCAACCGGAGCATTTGTATCATACCTAAAAGTAATTGTTGCTTGAGTGGTATTCCCTGCTAAATCATTAGCATCAACTGTAATATTATAATCAATGTTTGGAGTAGTTAAGTGTGCTGATAAGTTTTCTCCGTTAGGTATTGTTGTTGAACCGATTTTTGCAATGTTTGTGTCGGCTCCAGTGCAATTAAAATCAAAAATAATTGAATTAATATTAACATCAGTAGTCGGTCTATTTATTTGACAAGAGGGTGGGGTGGTGTCAATATTTACTCCTGCTACTTGAAGATCTAAATTTTCTATAACAAATGAATTCCCCTCTGTTGTTTTTAATCCTGCAATACTATTTACACTTAATGGGTTTGCGTTTTGATTATTACCAATAGTATAATTGTAATCAATTTTTGTTCCTGATTGACTTCTCCAAAAACTCCCACTCCCACTTGTTTTAAATGTTATTATTGAGTCAATCCCATTAACATCTTCATTAAAGTCAATAGTTATTGTTATAGTTTTGTTTAAATTATAATTTCCAGGAGTTGAAGTAGCCACTGTTGCTTGAGGTAAAGCTAGAGCAAAATTCATGAATAAGAATAATAAAATTGCTAAAAAAATTGTTTTAAAAAATCTGTTTTTCACTGCGTTCAACCCTTTTTCTTTTTAATAAATAAGTGGTTTCTATTTATATACTTTCTTTTTTTGATTGTTTTTAATTTTAGTGCCAGTTTATTTGGGTTATTATATTTTTTTGTTATTAAAAAATAGATTTATATTCTTTTTGTATTACAAATGTATTACAGTGGTTTTATGGGGATGGTTTTGTTTCAAGTTAGGTTGCCAGAAAAAGTGGTTTCTTCTATTGAGGATGCAGTAAAAAAAGGTTTTTATGAGTCTAAATCCGATCTTGTTCGTGATGCTATTAGAAGATTTGTTTTTGAAGAACAAATTGCTTCAGTTTCTTTGAAAAGAAATTATTCAAAGGAAATAAAGAGTTTTAGAAAAAAACAAGTAATCAAAAAAAGTGATTTAGCTAAAATTAATTCTCTTTAATGCATTTTCTGGAGTTTGTGCAATAATTAAGTCTTTTGAAGTATTGAGTAGTTCTTTATCTCTAGTTATTAATATTGAGTTTGTTTCTTTTGTAAGAGTTAGGTGAATGTAGTCAAAGAAACTTATTTTGTAGTTATTTTCTTTTTCTAGTTTTCTAGCATAATTGTAAGTTTCTTTAGTGGCTTTTATAAAAATTAAGTTAGGTTCGCTTTTGAACCATTTTCTCTTTTTTTCATAACTTTCTTTAAGTTTAAACTCTAGTTCTCTTAATACAAAACCTGAATAGAATATTTTGTGTTTTTTTGAGAATAAAATTTTTTCAATTAATTCTTTTGAACATTTTGATTGTTTAGTTTTAGCTTCATCAATATTAAATAGGTTTAACCAAATACAAGTATCAATATAGTAATTCATTAAATAATTCTTTTTTGATTGCTTTTTAATCTTTTGAAGGTGTCATGCCGCTACAATTAGTTTTCCAAATATTTTTCCAGATATTTTAAAAAAATCGTTGCATAATTCCCTTTTCCTAGTTCAAAGTTAAGCCAGTACTGGTTTTTGTTTTCTTTTTTTATTGAAAAGTGTTTTGCGTTAAAGAAAGTTTTTCTTTCTAATTTATTCTTGAAAAATTGATTTTCAAATTCAGTTGGAATAATTGTGAGTTCTCTTTTCATTGCCTTTGAAGCAAGCAGGGGAAATTCTTCAGGGTTTTTTTCTTCAAATATTGTACAAAAAAAATTGTTTGGTTTTTTTAGTAAGATTTCTTTTTTTAGTTCACTATTCCATTTTATTGCTTCAATTGTTTTAATTAATTGTTTTACTGATTTTGGTTCAGCAGGAATAAATGCTTCTTTGAAATTTTTTGGATTTTTTTCTAAGTACTCAAAAAGCACAACTTTTCCAGTCCCTTTAATTTCTTCATGCTCTAAAATACTTTTCCAATTTCTCCAATTATTTTCAATCACTTTTTTTATTGTGCTACTTTTTTCAGTATCAAATTTTGTTTTTTGAGTTAGGAATAATTTTAGTGTATTTTCATAATTTTCTTTTTGCAGCAACTCAAACATTGTCCAAGAATTAATGCTAAATCTTTGTTTTCCAAAATAATTTGCTACTAATTCATTTTTCTCTCTAAACATTTTTAGTTTTTTTACTTCAATTTCATTCATTTCTACAAGTACTTTGAATGCATTCGCTTTGTGTGCTCCAATAAATAGTTTCTCTTCACTCTTTCCAATAAAATTAACTCTTAAATTGTTTTCTTCAATATCCTCAATTGCTTGCTTTGTGCACATAAATTGTTTTGTAGTAGCATTCCTATCCTTTACTCCACAAAAGAGAGCATCTTTTGGTAAACGTTTTAGTAACTGTTTATGACTCAAATCCTTTTTTTCAACTGTGTAATAATTCCAAAGTCCTTTTTGCGATAATTGTGGTTTAAAGAGTTCAGTAACAAAGAAAGTTTTTGATGAAAGTGAATATTGCATAAGAAAGATTGTACTAGTTCCATTTAAATAGAGTTTTATTTAAATTTTTTTATGACTACAAAAAAAGCTATAATAACTGGAATCACTGGTCAAGATGGTTCTTATTTGACAGAATTATTGCTTGAAAAGGGGTATGAAGTTTATGGGGTGGTTAGAAGAGCAAGTACTTTTAACACTGAAAGAATTGATCATTTATATAAAGATCCTCATGAAAAAAGTAATCTTCATTTAATCTATGGGGATCTAGCTGATTCTTCTTCTATTAGTAAAGTTGTTCGAGATATTCAACCAGATGAATTTTATAATTTAGGGGCTCAATCTCATGTTCAAGTTAGTTTTGATTATCCAGAATATTCCTGTGATATTGATGCACTTGGAACTTTACGTTCTCTTGAAGCGATAAAAAGTTTTTCACCGCATACAAAATTTTATCAAGCTTCAAGTAGTGAAATGTTTGGAAAAGTAATAGAGACTCCTCAAAAAGAAACCACTCCATTTTATCCAAGGAGTCCTTATGGTTGTGCGAAAGTATTTAGTTATTGGATAACCAAAAATTATCGTGAATCCTACAATATTTTTACTTCCAATGGAATTCTTTTTAATCATGAATCCCCAAGAAGAGGAAAAACCTTTGTTACAAGAAAAATTACGATGGCTCCAGCAAGAATAAAACTTGGTCTTCAAGATAAACTTTTTTTAGGGAATATGAGTTCTAAAAGAGATTGGGGTTATGCAAAGGAATATGTGGAAGCAATGTGGTTAATGCTTCAACAAAAAGAGGGTGATGATTATGTTGTTGCGACAGGAGAAACTCATTCAGTTAAAGAATTTGTAGAAGAAGCTTTTTCTTATGCTGGTTTAGATTGGCAAAAATATGTTGAATTTGATTCACGCTATATTCGTCCTGCTGAAGTTGATTTACTTCAAGGGGATGCTTCAAAAGCTAAAGAAAAATTGGGGTGGGAACCAAAAACAACTTTTAAAGAATTAATTCATTTAATGGTTGATTCTGATCAAAAAGAAGCAGAGTGTGAAGTTTATGGAACAAAAGGAAAAAGATAAAAAATTAGTAAAGAATAATTCAAAAGAAACTAATTTTATTTTTAAAGAAATTGATTTATCCAAAAAAAGAATCACTGTAACTGGTGGAGCTGGTTTTTTAGGAAAACACTTAGTTGAAGAACTAGAAAAACAAGGAGCAACAAAAATATTTGTTCCAACTTTTCCAGAATACGATTTAACAAAACTTGAAGATTGCAAAAAAGTTGCAGAACAATCAGATATTATTATTCACTTAGCAGCAAAAGTTGGAGGAATCGGGGCAAACATGGAGCGTCCTGGGGAATTCTTTTATGATAATTTAATGATGGGGGTTGGGTTAATCGAACAAGCAAGATTAGCTAAAGTAGAAAAATTTGTGGCATTAGGAACAATTTGTGCCTACCCAAAATTTACCCCAGTTCCATTTGTTGAAAAAGATTTGTGGAATGGTTACCCTGAAGAAACAAATGCGCCTTATGGGTTAGCAAAAAAAATGCTTTTAGTTCAAATCCAGGCGTATAAGCAACAATACGATTTTAATGGAGTTTATTTATTGCCAGTTAATTTGTATGGTCCGGGAGATAACTTTGACCCAAAACACAGTCATGTAATTCCTGCGTTAATAAAAAAGATTTCTGATGCAAAAAAAAGTAATTCTACTTCAATAGAAGTTTGGGGGGATGGATCAGCTTCTAGAGAATTTTTGTTTGTAAAAGATGCTGCGCGAGGGATAGCTCTTGCAACAAAAAGATATAACAAACAAGAACCAGTAAATTTAGGGGCAGGAATTGAAATAACGATAAAAGAATTAATTACTTTATTGTGTGAATTAATGGAGTATAAAGGAAAAATAATTTGGGACAAAACAAAACCAAACGGACAACCAAGAAGATGTTTAAATATAGAAAAAGCAAAAAAAGAATTCGGGTTTATTGCAACAACAAATTTTAGGGATGGACTAAAAGAAACAATAAAATGGTGTGAAGAACAATAATTATTTTATTACTTTTAATTCAATGTATAGTTCTTTTGCTGGGAAGATCCAACAAAATAATTCTTGATAAATTCTTGGAAATCTTCCAAATATAAATTCAAATATTTTTAATTCTTTTCTCCAAATTAGTTTTTTTTGAATTATTTTAAAATTTCCTACTCCTTGCCAATGACAAGGGTGATTTTCTTCTAAAAAATCAAAAGTAGTATACGAGTAAAAGCTATAATGGTCCATCATTGAGAATGCGCTTTCGCTTGAAAAATATGGGACTCTAATTTTGATAATTGCTTCATTTTTACAGATTCGATACATTTCTTTCATAACATCAATTGGTTTTTGTGTGTGCTCCAAAGTGTGATTCATTATTATTTCTGTCACTTGATTATTTTTAAATGGCCATTTTTTTGTAATATCAAAGTTCTTATCCGGTTTAACTTCTTTAGAAAAGTCACAATTAATGTAACCTTCTAGTTTGTCAAACCCACAACCAACATGAAGTTTCATGAAATAATTCTTGTATTTGTTAATATAAAGGTTTTTGTTAGTTCAATTTAATTATTCTAATTGTACTAGATTCTTTATATATCTCATTTTGTATTACTTTATCTATGAATTTGAATAATTTGGTAAGAAGATTTTTGCCAAAAAAAGCAATTGCAAAATTGTCTGGTCGACCCATGGTTCAAAAAGTTGCTAAAAACATTGGCTGGTTAACATTTGATAGGTTTTTTCAATTGTTTATTAGTTTTACAGTAATCCTTTGGATGATAAGATATTTAGGACCAGAACAATGGGGAACTTTAAACTATGTTTGGGCCTTTACAGGGATATTTTCGATGTTTATTCCTTTGGGTTTAAATTTAATCTTAACTAGGGAACTTGTGGTAAATAAAAATAATGCTAATTTGATATTAGGGACTGCTTTTTTTTTACAAATATTCTCTTCGCTATTTTTTACATTGCTGACAATATTTTTTTCTTTTTTATTAATTAAAGATTCAAAGTTGATTTTTTTTATTATTATTTCTTCAATTTCAAACTTGTTTTTTTCATTTCAAATCATCTCAACATATTTTGATTCAATAATAGAGGGAAAAATTGGGGTAATTTCAAGAAATTTTGCTTTGGGGGTTTCAGCATTAATAAAAGTTTATTTTATATTTTTTAATTATTCTTTGATTTATTTTGTTATTCTTGGTGTTATTGAGCAGATTCTTTTAGTGATTTGTCTTTCTTATTTTTATTTAAAAACGAAAAATTCTTTTTTTGAATGGAGATTTGATTTTAATTTGGCTAAGGAATTGTTATTTAAATCTTGGCCGTTAATATTGTCTACTGCTTCTTTAATGATTTATTTGAGAATTGATCAGTTATTTATTGGTACAATGCTTTCCATGTATGATCTTGGCTTATATTCAGTCATAGTTAAACTAGCTGAATTAGGTAATTTTATCCCTTCAATTTTAATTGTCTCAACAATTCCGATAATTATTGCAAATAAAAGTAAAATTGAAGTATACACGCATAGATTAACTAAATTATACTCAATTGTATTGGGGTTTTCAATAATTCTGTTTTTGTTTTTATTTATCTTTGCAGATTTTATAATTTTACTTTTATATGGGGTCGAATATTCTGGTTCTTCAAATATTTTGAGAATTTATTCTTTTGCTATAATTCCATTTTTTTTAAGCATGGTCTTAGCGCAATATTTTATAATTGAAAATTTAACAAAATATTCGTTGTACACGGCGATAATTGCAGCAGTTTCTAATATTATCTTAAATTTATTATTAATTCCAATCTTTGGAGTTTATGGCGCAGCAATAGCTACGGTGATATCTTATTCGTTGTTAATAATTTCTTTATTATTCTTTAAACAAACAAGACCGCATGTGAAAATTATTTTAAATTCATTTAACTTTTTTAAATATTTAAAAATTTAGTTATTTAGTTTTGATACATAAAATCTGGAATGCTTTTCTTGGATTATTTCTAGTAAAAATTTGAGTAATGTCTGATATAATTCTCCAAATTATTTTTGGGTGATATTTTATTTCAGTAAATTCTTTTCTTAAACTTTTTAATCCGTTTATTCCAACTACCTTATATCCTCTTTTTTTCATTTCTTCTGCGGTCCAACCAGATTTATGTACTTGCCAGGGATTATTATCATATTCTCCTTGTTTTAAAAATCCATTTGGGGTAAAAATAATTATTTTTTTTCTTGATATTTTTTCCATTTTTTTAAGTAATCTTAAACCCTCTTTTTTATCAAAGTGTTCTATAACATCTGATGCCAGTGCACAATCAAAGGAATTTGCTTTAAATTTTTTATCAATGTCCATTATGTTTAATTTATAATATTTGTTATGTATTTTCGCTTTTTTGCTTTTTTCAATACTTGGGCTAAAACAATCAACACCAATTGAATAAAATTTTCTTGAAAAAGAATAAATGGGAGATTGGCTACCACATCCAACATCAATTAAAGTTTTTGAATCTCCAATTGCGTTTTCTAATTCTTTTTCATAATTTGAAAAAGGAAATATAGTGTAATATATCTTTCTAATTATTGTTTGCATAGGATTATTTTAATGATTAAGCATTAATAAACCTTTCTTGGTAGAATAAATAATTTATTTTACTTTTCCAATTACTTTTGCAGGAACTCCAGCAACTATCAAATTTGGTTTTATATTATGAGTAACTACAGCATTTGCGCCTATTATTGAATTGTTCCCTATGGTTACACCGCCCATTATTACAGTATTTGTACCAACCCATACCCAATCTCCTATAACTATTGGTTTTGTTTTAATTTTTCTTAATTTTTTTTCACCCCAAATATGAGTTGTTGATATAAACTGAGCTCTTGTCCCAATTGCACAATTTTTTCCGATTGTTGTTTTACCCCCAATTGCAACATCTCCCATTAAAAATGTGTTTTCTTTTATTATAATTTCTTTTGGAAATAAAGATGAGATAATAACCCCTCTTCCAATTTTTACTGTTTGATGAATATTGGGAAATGTTTTTTTATAGTTCATTTCTTTATAGTAATCATAAGATCCATAAAAGAAAGCAAATGCTGCCCCAAATAAAAATTTAAGTATGTTCATTTTTATCTTTTCCTTTATTTTTATTAAAATTAACTTAAATTGATTTCTATGATTTTATTTATACTTAATTTATTTTATTGATTGTTTATAAACTTCTGCAAGTTTTGTATTCCTTGTTTTAATTGAGAATTTTCCTTGTTTTACCTCAAAATAATTGTTTTTACCTATTTCTTTTCTTAATTTTTTATTTTTAATTAATAATTCGGTTTTTTTAATAATTTGCTTTTCTAAGTCTTGATCATAAGGTAAACTTAAATAATATTTATCTTTCCCCACAATAAAACCGTTTTTTTTATTTTTAATTATTTCTCTTCTCCCGTGTCCTTCGACAGTTACTATTGGTAAACCAAAACTCATTGCCTCAAGAAATGAAAATCCAAATGAATCACTTAGACCGGGATAGATAAATATGTCAGTATTAGTATATACTTTTTTGAATAATTCACTCCTATTCATTAGAGGGAAATAAGTTATTTTATCATTTTTATTAATAGTTGATTTTGCTAATTTTATATTTTCAGTTACTACTATTCCAAATACGTTTGGGTATTTTTTTGTTAATTTATCAATTACATTTAATGCATATTCTCCTCCTTTCCATTTGAAATATCTTGCAACAAATACAAGATTAATTTTATTTGAAGTTCGATTAATTTTGTTGTTTATTGGTACTGCTGGATAAATTACTACTGTTTTATCTTTTAATTTGTTTTTTGTTAGTTTTTCAAAATCTTGTTTTGTTTTTTCTGTCCAACAGATTATCTTTTTACAATTTTTTTTTTCTAATAATGTAAGCGCCTTATTTACTGTTTCTTCGGTTGTATTCCCTATTCCTATTTGCCACGCACATTCTAAATCAATTATCCAGTTTTTTTCTTTTTCTAAACTTAAACAATGCGCACAATGAATTAAATCATATTTTATTTTAGTTGTAGTTTTGTAAGCATTAATTATTGGTAGTTTTAGGTTTCTTATGATTGTTCTAATATTGTCTTTTATTGCTCTTACTATTAAAAGTTTTGATTTTTCAACAATTATGTCATTTCTTTTTTTTTCTTCACTTAAGTAAACAATGTTTTTTGGGGGATATTTTGTTAAATAATTATAATATGGACTATCAGAAAAAAAGTTTGGATATTGGATAAAGATTCTTATTTTTTTCATAAATATTTATCATTTTATTTGATTATAAACGCATTAGTACAATTTTATTGGGGTTATTTGGATAATGTTATCTTCTAATTTTATTTTATATCTTCTTTTATTTACCATTGACTCAATTTTTTTTATTGTGGGGTATCCTTTAGTACCAAAATAGTTTATATCATCAATTAAAATTATATTATCAAATTTATTTTTTAATAATATTTTTAGTTCTGAAACGATCGGCGAATTTGTTTTACCTTTTGCAGTAATCCCTTCAGAATAATGCGCATCTAACCAAAAAATTGCAGGAACAGTTAACTTTTGTAATATCTTTTTTAGTTTTGTTCCACTGTCTCCTTGTAATAAAACTATTTTTGTGTTGTCTTTAAATTTATTTTTCGCTAGTTTGTATAAGTTTTTTGATAATTCAATAGAATATATCTTTTCAAAATTATTAAGTTGATTTTCTATCATTTCCCCTAAATACGTTCCAGTCTCAATAAAAATAGTGTAATTTGAAATTTTTTGATAATTTTTTATTATTTTTGATTTTGCTTCCTGTGGGGGAGGAACTGGTTTCTTATTTAAAATCCAAATTAAATAGTATAATTTATTTGAAAAAATTTTTTTTATATCCATTTAAGTCTCACTCTTTTAATTTCCAATTTTCCCAAACAAAGTCATATTTGTAGGTAAGGTGATGAGTCTTTTTTAATTTTTTTTCTAATTCAAATCTTTTTTTGGCTGAATGGTTAACAAATTTGTGAAATTGCACTTGGAGATTTTCTATTTTATTAATAATTTTTTGATTAATAATATTTTCGAGTAAATCATATTCTGCACCTTCAATATTAATCTTCATTAAATTTACTTTTTGTATTTGATTTTCTTTAAAAAATTTTTTTATTGAAACTAGCTTGATTTGTTGCGTATTATTACTCACTTCTCTAATAGTTTTAATTGAAGATTCATTATCTTTCAAACTTATTTGAACAATTTCATTTTCGGGCCCTAAACCAAAAGTAAAAACTTTTATTTTTTTATTTTTTTTAAATTTTTTAGAAATTATTTTTGCATACTTTGGTACTGGTTCAAAAACATAAATATTGCAGTTATATTTTTTATAAATTTTTTCAGACCACTCACCAATGTATCCTCCAAGATCAAAAACTACTGAATTTTCATTTAAATTATAATTTAATCTTAATGTATTGTCTCCATCAGTTTCAAACCATTTATCAATTTCTGTTGGAAAAATTGCTTTTTTCAACTTTGAAGTTAATTTATTAATGAATTTCATTAAATACCACTTAGTTAAATTATTAATAATGTTTGGGTTTATATAGTTATACTAAATTGGAGTGATTTAAAATTAACTTGTTTGGAAGGATACTTTAAATATTAATAAATTAATTAAATATTTGTGATTTTTTATGTTTGTTTTGCATCAATTTTGGAAATATGACCCAATTAATATGGGGGGGGTGGAAATGTACATAAAAAGCATAGTCTCGAATATGCCTGAGGTTAAATTTGCTTTAATTTCTGATTTGTTAATTGATCAATTAAGATATGAAAGTTTAGATGGTTTTGAGATTTATCGAATGGATCCAGAAAAGAATGATGAATGGTCGTATATTTCAAAATTAATTGATATTGTATTGAACGAAGGGGAACGTGAAAAAAATAAGTTGGATCTTTTATTAAACTTAGATTATGATTTACTTCATTTGCATGGGCCTGTTGGTTATTCAAATTCAGGTTTAGGTGCACCTTTGTTTTATAATTACTATAAAAAACAGTCTTGGTTAAAATCAAAAAAACCAAAAGTTATGACTTTTCATGGACTTGGGTCGATAGTATTTAAAAATAAATTTAATTTTCCTTTTTCGAATTCTTACTTTAATGCTTGGGATAAAATTGAGGAAAAGAATGTTTTTGATGTTGATAAAATTATTTGTGTGGATAAATATATTATTGAAGAGTTAAGATCAAGAGGTATAAAAAAAGAATTACATTTTGTGCCTAATGGTATAAATTTAAATTTATTTAAACCCTTAAACCAAAAAGTTGCAAGGAGATTAGTTGAGCAAAGATTTGGGTTTTCTTTTGAAGATAATATTTATTTTTTATACCCTAATAGACTCTCAAGTGAGAAAGGCATTAATGATGTTCTCGATTTATCTAAAACAAATTTGAAATTTAAATTTATAATTTCTGGTGTGGGGCCTTTTGAAAATTTAGTTAAATCTTTATGTTCAAAAGATAAACGATTTATATATTTTGAGCAAGTGAATAATGATTTTATGCCTATTTTAATGAATTCTTGTGATTATGTTGTTACCCCATTAAAACATCCTGGAGCGACTAGGACTAATATTGAAGCAGTTTCAACAAATACTCCTGTAATAACTACTAATATTTCTGACAGATTTCCGGTTATTGATAAACAAACAGGATTAATTTATGATTCTTCAAAAGGAGAAAGATTAGAAGTTATTATTAGTAGTGTCTTAAAAAAAGAACCTAAATTTAGTTCCAAATTTTTTAGGGTAAAGAATGAATTTGACTTGAATAATGTTTCAAGAAAAATAAATAAATTATATAAAGAATGTATTTAATTAATCATAAAATAAAGGATTTCTTTTTAATAATTTTAAAATTTTTCTTTTAATGTTAAAAACTAATTTTTCTTTTAATGTAGATTGGTTAATTCGGTTTTGATTTAAATTATTTAATCTTTTTTTATCTATTGCAATTATTATTTTTGTGTTATTTTTACTTAACCACCAAGCAAGTTCACTGTATGTACTTTCATAGGTTCCAATTATTATTTTAGATTTTGATAAAATTAACAACTCAATTAAGGATTCAATAATTGATGAGTCTAAATTTCTATTAACGGGTTTTTTATTGAATGTGGTTAATTTATTTTTGAAATTTTTTTTAAATATTTGTTCAATTTTTTTATTGTCGGTAGCTAAAAAGATTTTCTGGTTTTTAACAGAATGTTTTTTTATTTCATCAAAAAACTTCTCTATTGGAGAAACACAATCTAAATTTTCCTTATTAACAAAATCTCCTTTTCTTATATGTACTCCAACATAGTTTTTTAATTTATTTTTTTTTAAAAAATTATTTACTTTTTTCAAAATACTTTTTTTTATTTTTAATGAACTAAGTTCTTTTATTAATTCTTTTTTTATAATCTTTGGAGTTTTTGTATTTTCAAAATCAATGTCAAAATGATCCTTACTTGGTTTAGTGGTTTTTTTATTTTTTAGTTTATCCTTGTGATAAAGTGCAAATCTCCAAGTATCTGTAATAATATATTTTTTATTTGAATTTTTAAAACGGTTTTTGCTTTCGGGATAGAATTCATATTCTTCCTTTTTTAAATTTCTTAAAAATTTTTCATCAATTTCTATTAAGGTATTTTCAAATAGCTTATTAAATTTACAATTTAGTGCCACATTATTTGGCCAATAAACTAAAAGCTTTCTTTTAGTTTTTTTTGCTATTCTCGAGCAAGAAATAAGCGCTTTAATTCTATTACATAATCCTCCTGGGCATATCGTAATTATGTATTTATAAGTATTTTTCATATTTTGTTCCCTCATACAAACCATCTTTTGCTGACATTCCTTTTGGATTTATTCTATACTTTAGTAAAGTGTTGGGTAAATTAATTATTTTTTTCTTTTTTTCTAAAAGACTTTTGTAAAATAACCATTCGTCTTGTTCATTTTTTTTCTCTGAATATAATTCCCCTGTATTTCTAAACATTATGCTTGGGTGGATTATACAATTTCTTCTCTTTAAAATTATTTTCATCAGGAATGGGAAAATTTGATACTTCATTAAATGTTTAATTTTTTTCCCGTTTTTATCAATAATGAATGCTGAGGTTCCAATTAAAAATATGTCTTTATTTTTTTCTAGAAAGTCATACTGTGTTTGTAATCGATTTTTATAACAAATATCATCACTATCCATTCTAGCAATATAATTTCCTTTAGCTTTTTTTAATCCCTTATTTATTGAACGGTAAACCCCAATATTTTTTTTGTTATTAATTATTTTAATTTTGGATTCAATTTTTGTATAGTTTTTAATAATTTTCATGGTGTCATCTTTGGAGTTATCATTAATGATGATTAACTCAAAATCATTGAATGTTTGATTTAAAATAGAATCTAAACTTTCCTTTATGTACTTTTCATCATTGTAAACTGGTAAAATGATTGAAATTTTGGGTCTATTTTTTTTCATTATATCACTTAGTATAGATATTTAATTGTTTTTTTGTTTATTAATTTATGCAAATGATATCAATTGTCATACCAAGTTATAATTCACAAAACACAATAGATAAAGTTTTAACATCAATTAAAAAACAGAAGAGAGT
>DAOQRN010000020.1:0-13426 GCA_035355675.1 archaeon | reverse complement strand
TTGGTGTTAGAATGAAGTACTCTCAAAAAGAACTGGATGAATACAAAAGTGAGCACTTTAAGGAAAGACTCAAATTTATTGACGATTACACTAATTGGTTAAAAAAAACCCCAAACAAGGTTTGGTCAAAACAACAAAATAAAATAATAAACAAATAACTTTGTATGTGTTTAGTCCTCAAATCTTTTTTTTGTATTTATTGTTAAATCCTTGTTTTAACTATTTTTAATTGATTCTTGTTTTTTATTGATTGTTTTTGGACAGTAATTTTTAGTGAATTTTGTTGATTTTAGGCAATAATTATTTTTATTTAATTCCTCGGCATTGTACTTCATAAATGGTTTTAAATTAAAAAACTTGTATTTTGTTTATGTTTTGGGAAAAGGTAGTCTTAAATACTTTAAGTGCTTACAAATATTATACGTATATTATTTGTGAGGTGTTTGTTTTGGCTGCTATTACTCTTTCTGTCCCTAATGAGCTTAAGGATAGGATGGATAAGACTGATTGGATTAATTGGAGTTCTGTTGCAAGAAGAGCTTTTGTTAGTACTTTAGTTGATCTTGAGAAACTTGAAAGTATGAAAAAACTGGAAGAGATTTCAGAAATTTCTCCTAATGATAAACGTGTAATTAAGGACAGTGTAGTTAGTAGTACTATTCGTAAAACTAGAGTTGCTGAGAAGAACTTGGCTTCTGGTAAAACTAAACTTCTTTCCCAAAAAGAGTTTGACGATTGGTGCAAAAAACTATGAATTATGATTTAACTCAAATCGAGGAAGAAGTTCGTAAATTGAAGAGAAAAAACCCTAATTTGTTTTTTGCTTTAACCAAAAAAATTAATCAAATAGTTTCTCTAAATTATGAAGAGTTACAGCATTTCAAAAACCTTAGAGCCCCACTAAACGAGTACAAAAGAGTACACGTAGGAAGCTTTGTTTTAACTTTTAAAGTTAGTAGAGAAAAAATCATTTTCGCTGAATTCAAACACCATGATGAAGCATACGACTAACGGCATTGACTCTTGTAATGTTTTAATATTCTTGATTTAGTAATGTTTTTATTGGTTAAGGGGGTTAATTATTATGAGTGATTTTATGGGAAAAAAGTTTACTGTGATTGTTGGTAAGGATGTTGATGGTTGGCTTGTAGCGGATGTACCTGAATTAGCTGGATGTCATACTCAAGCAAAAAATATTAATGAATTAATGAAGAGAACAAGAGAAGTTATTTCTCTTTGTTTAGAAGAAAAAGAACCTTACTCTAATACTAAATTTGTTGGAGTTCAAACAATAGAGGTGTGATTTTGTTTAAACAAATCACTCCAAAACAACTAAAAAAATTGGTTTTTTTGAAGTTAGAGTAAATGGAAGCCATCATAGATTTATTCACCCTGATGGAAGAAAAACAACTATTCCAATTCACGGTAATGAACCAATTGGCCCAGGATTATTAAACAAAATAATAAAACAAGACCTACAACTAGAGAAAGAAGAATTCGAAAAACTACTCAACGAATGAGTAATCCTTGTTTTTAACCCAAAAACACTATATTTTTAAAGGACTCCAAACAAAAATTAGTACTAGTACATAAAGTAAAAACTTATTACAAAAATAAGTTAAAAGGAAAACAAATTGCGGTATGGGGTTTAGCATTCAAAAAGAACACTAATGATATGAGAGAGAGTCCATCCATTCCAATTATTCACGAACTAGTAAAAGAAGGAGCAATAATTTCAGCATACGATCCTATCGCAAAAAAAGAAGCAGAACATTACTTCAAAGACACAATAAAATATGTTAACACAAAAGAGCAAGCACTTGAAGGAAAAGAAATACTACTAATACTCGCTGATTGGGATGAATTCAAACAACTTGACTATAAGTTACTAAAAGAAAAACAAATAATAGCAGTGTTTGATGGAAAAAACTTTCTAGATCCCGCAGAAATAAAAAAACACAAAATAGAGTACTTTGGTATTGGAAGAAAATAACTCTATTTTTTCAAAAACTTTTTTTCTAACCTAATTTTAACCACCGGCAGGACACTTTGTAAGTGTTTAAAAATATGAAAAAACCTATTGTTATTATGGAAATTCAATTAGTTTCAAAGCTTGTCAAGAACTTTGATGATTTTGTTCACGAAAAAGAAGGAGTAGAGTTTTGGTACGCAAGAGACTTGCAAAAACTACTCGGATATGATAAGTGGGAAAACTTTTCAAAAATAATTGACAAAGCAAAAGAATCTTGCAAAAATGCAAAAGTAAGTATTACTGATCATTTTCTTGACGTCAGGAAAACGATAGATATGCCAAAAGGTGCTAAAAAAGAAATAGAAGATTTTCTACTCACTAGATATGCTTGTTATTTGGTTGCCCAAAATGGGGATCCACGAAAAGAAGAGATTGCTTTTGCTCAAAGTTACTTTGCTATTCAAACAAGAAAACAAGATTTAGTAGAAGAAAGAATTAAACTAAAAGAAAGACTTGCTGCCAGAGAAAAATTATCAACTTCAGAAACAGAGTTATCAAAACTAATTTACGAAAGAGGGGTGGATGATAAAGGGTTTGCAAGAATTAGGAGTAAAGGAGATAGAGCTCTATTTGGAGGAAATGATACTAACAAAATGAAACAAATCTTGTCAATACCCAAAAATAGACCACTAGCAAATTTTTTACCAACAGTAACTATTGCAGGAAAAAACTTTGCAACAGAGATAACAAATTTTAATGTAAAAAAAGAAAATTTGAACGGAGAAAACACCATCACAAATGAACACATAAAAAACAATTCCAAAATAAGAAAAATTCTCTTAGAAGACAATATTGTTCCAGAAAAACTACCAAAAGAAGAAGACATAAAAAAACTAAAAAGAAAAATAAAAACAAACGAAAAACAATTAACACAAAAGAAAATAAATCTTTAAAAAAAACTTTTTTTCTAACTAAATAACCCCCCCTCCGGGCAGGACACTTTGAAAGTGTTTAAAAATATGAAAACGAGTGTATTGTAATAGGGCAAGAGTATGGACAAACCGTGCACATCCTTTTGATTCTTGAGTTATCGACATTTTATCGACAACTGGAATTATAGTGAGATAATCATATTTTTTTTCTAGAAAATGTGTATCAAAAGGTTTAAAATAACATTAACTAACTTTATATTAGGTGAGGTTATATGGGTGGTACTGTTACAATGAATCTAAAAGCGAACGAGTATACTAGTAGAGTTTTGGGTGTTGTTAAAGAGAAATATGGTTTGAATGACAAAGGTCAAGCTCTAAACAAGTTTGTTGAGATGTTTGGGGATGAATTTGTTGACCGTGAAGTAAAAGAAGAGGTAATAAAAGAAGTAATTGCTTCTTGTGATGCACACATAAAAAAATATGGGTTTAGAAGCAGAACAACAAAAGAATTAAGAAGATCTATTGAGGCCGATTAAATGCCTTTTCAATACGATATAAGCGACGAACTTGAAAGCTTATTAAAAAAAATGTATAAAAAAAACAAACAAACCTATGAAGCAATTATGAACAAAATTGATGAAATCGCTTCAAGAGATAATACAACGATTGATTTTTATAAAAACCTTCAAAACGAACTTAAAGAATACAAAAGAGTTCACATAATGAAATCCTTTGTATTACTATTTAAAGTCTACAAAGAAAAAAACTTTATCTTGTTTGACAAATTTAGTCACCACGATGAAATATATGAAAAGAAAAAATAATTCAAATAGAAACTTTTATTCTAATAAAATAATACTCCCAACAAACATCATACCTTTTTATTTATCTTAAACGCAATTAGTTATTTATGCCTCTAGTAGTAAAACCATTAACTCCTGAAAGAAAATTGTTAGTTGAAAGATTAAAGGTTAAGCGAAAGCAAAAAGGTCTTTTTAAAAGATTAAAATATAATTATACCAATGTTTTTGGGGTTGCTAATGCAAAGTTTTTAGCAAGAGAAAATCTCTTAACTTTACTTTTTGTTGAAAGGTTACGTAGACAAACTAAAAGAAATATTTTAGTTGTTCCTATTGGAAAAACTGGAGAACCCTACACTTGGGGAATCGCTGCTACCAAACCAAGAGGAGTAACTTTAACAGAAATTGTTGCCTACCCTTCAACTAAAGCAAAGCCGTTAATTTATTTAGCAGAGATAGATAAGTTGACTAAACTTCACAAATCAAGTGAAGGGAACCCAGTTCTTGTTTGTGTTGATTCTTCAAACGAAGCAAGGATGCCTTCTTCTTTTGTTGGAAATGAAAGAAAACTTGGTTACACAAAAATAATACAATCCCTAAAATCAATGCTCAAAGCAAGAGGATACAAAGTAATTGTAATGGGGTACAATTATAGCACTCAAGCAAAAGAATTCAACTTTTTTTGGACAAAAAAGAAAAAAGACAAACTACCAAGAAGAACAGAGATTGATCCAAAAGGTACTTGAAAATGGAAAATGCTACCAAGACTCAGATTGTATAGAAGGAGCAATTTGTTGCGGGGGCCAATGTCTTAAAACACATAATTCTGACGGAACAAAAGTTGCAGATTGTTGTGCAAAAAAAATACCATATATATTAAAAACAACATTTGGTGAGTGGAGTCGGATTGAAAGACGGTGTTGTGAAAAAGTGCCAATTGTAATTGAAGAAAAATGGGAAAATGGATACGCACCCTTTGTATGTTGTAATACAAGTGAATGCCCTTATGGCGGAGCATTATACTGCACACACCCAGATTTTGGACCAGAACAGTTACTTTATTATAGTTGCGAAAATTATACCTGCGTAGTCCATCAAAAGACACCAGCTCCAGAAGATTTCGCTTGTGATTGTAGTTCAGGAACTTGCAAAATAGTATAAAATTAATTTAATAAACAAAACAATTTCTTTTTAAACAATTAATTCTTAATTTTATTCATGAAAGAGCTTGACCCGATTTTTGTTTTCAAGAATCCTACGTTTAGGAAAATTGTTTTCTTTAAAGATAGTAAAATAATACAAATAATGATACTCTCGATTATTACTACAATTATTTTTACAAGTTTCCCACTAATCACACAATTTTTTATAAAATATTTATACTTTAATGGAACACTAGACGAAATATATTTGTACACTTTTATTTTCACGATTGTTTACTTATTCAAATTAATTATTGACGTAAAGTTAGAAAAGTATGAAACAGTATTTTTTTTAAAACTAGAAAAAAACATTAAAGAAAAAATACTAGAAACCTACTCAAATGATATAAAAAATTTTTTAGGGACAAAAAAAAATTTATTCACAAAACACTTAGGTTTATTCATACTATTAACCAGAACAATTCACCGAAACATTTTAGATTTAACAAAAATAATTATTATGGGGACAATAATTTTCTTTTATGATGTAACTTTATTTTACTACTTCTTAGTAGCATTTCCATTCCTAATTTTATTCTATTTTTTAGTGAAAAGAAATTTTTACTCAAAAAAAATAAAGAAAAAAGAAAGATACGAAAAAGACTTTGGATTGTTACTAAATAGTTTAATTAAATATGATCAAAAAATAGCAATACAAAAAGGAAAACAAAACCTAGAATTCGAGTTAGAAAAAAATTTGATTACAAAAACAAGCCATATTCGAATTAACCAAATAATTACAAGTTTTATTAATTTTTACAGATTATACTATTTAGCATACTTTGGAATACTAGTACTAACCCAACAAATGAGTATAGTGAATTTAATTGTGGGATTATTGTTTATAACAATGTTAATAAAATCAATTACAAGTTTACTAAAGTCAATTCCGTTTTATAGTATTTGTTCAAATTCTTTCTTCCAAATAACTTCCCTAATGAAAGACAGAAGTGAAAATAATGAATAAATTACAAAAAATAAATATTGGAATAATTCTATCAATAATACTAATAATTATTACAATATTTGGAGTAATTTATCTAAACCTTTACAAACCAGAAATTCCACAATATCACTTTGATTATAATAATTTATATTACTCTGAAGAAAATATAGAAATTTACATACTTCCAAATCAAAAAGCATTAGATAGGGTGATAGAAATACTTACTGATGCTAATAAAGAAATTCACTGTACATTAAGATCACTAAACTACGAGGAATTAGAAAACACTTTTATTGAAAAAGAAAAAACAACAAAAGTGCGTTTATTCATTAATGAAGATTATATGGGGAACAAAAATATTTACCTACCTTATGTGAAATTTGAAGATAGGAATCATGACACTAATGGAATGATGCACAATAATTATTGTATAATAGACCAAGAAATAGTAATTGCAGGAAGTATTATTTTTAATGAAAACACAATTCACTCAAATGTACATGATGTTATAATAATAAAATCAAAAGATTTAGCAAAAGAATACAATTCAGATTTTTGGAGATTATATAATGATCAAAATTTTGTGGAACAACAAACCCCAAGTTATAATGAAATACAAATTAATGATAATACTATAATTAGTCCCCATTTTTGCCCAGTTGAAAATTGTGAAATTGTAATGGATAATGAATTTAGTAAATCAAATAGCACAATAAAAGCAGCAGTATATTTATTCACAAACAACAAAATGATAAATACAGTAAAATACAAAAAGGATGTTGAAAAAAAAATAATAATAGAACCTTACGGGTTAACAAGAGACAGTATTGTTTATGAAAAAATTCCTGGAGTAAAAATAAGTCACCTAGTTGAAAAAGTACATACAAAATTAATTACAATAGATGATAATATCTCAATTTCTGGGACAATGAGTCCTACTTACTTTGGAGTAAACTGGAACCAAGAAAATTTCTTAATAATAAAAAACAAAAACATAAACAAATTTTACAACGAACTAATTGATTACTTGTACCAAAAAACAAAACCAAATTAAAAACAACAATCAATAAACTCCACAAAAACAATTTTAATAAAAAACTTTGAAAAAACATTTAACCAAATACTCAAACCAGAAAATTCCAAAAAAAAACTTTTTTGAAAAAAATAAAAGAAAGGTTTAAATATAACCTAATATTATAGTATTGTTATCCTAAAAGGATTTTAGTTGGTGTAAACCAATATATCGCCTTGATACGGTCTCAGGCTAGTACATTAGAAACCACTGCAACGGGCAGGCTAGATTCTGAGACCCATAGATGGGCCTTCTTCTATATCAAAAAAATTTTCTCCATTAAAAAGTAATTTCATTAAAAAAAATAATCTAAATAGCAATACTTTGAACTAAAAGCAATAATTTATATACATCCTACTAATATTATTATGTTATGAAAAAATTACTTTTAATTTCACTACTCGCTTTAGTTGCCCTAGCACTAAGTGGATGTACACAAAACATGTCAATTTGTGGAGATGGAGTTTGTTCAAGTGATGAATCAAACCCTGAACTTGGATCTTTTTGTACTACTGATTGTAAAGCAATAATTGATCAAAAATCTGATGCAGAAAAATGGGGAGTAAAATTCTATGGCGGATGTACTCTTAAATCAGGAGAGAAATTTAGTAGCGAAAAAGCAGTTCAAATGATTTGCTGTGGTGGACAAAGTTATGAAGCATCAAAAGTGGGTTGTTGTGATGAGAAACCATACTTATTAGCAACACAAGGATGCTGTAACAAAACAAGATACACATTAGCAACACAAGGTTGTTGTAAAACAACAATTTCTGGCGGACTTGGAGAAGTTTTTGTAAAATCACAACAATGTTGCAGGTCAACAACTGCTGGAAATATAGCCCTATTTAATAAAGATAGTTGGAAACCTTTAACAAGTCAAGTTTGTAGAGGAGAAAAATTTTGCCAAACAAATGATTGTGGAGAAACAAGAGAAGCAACAGGATCAAACGCAAACCTTTGCTGTACAGTTACTGGAAACAATGATCGTACATTCACTGAAAATAGAAATTATTTAACAGTAAATAATTGCTTTGATGATAAAACAAATGTGTGGTCAAAACTTAGAAGTGACGCAGAACAACAAAACGAAGATTGGAAAGCAGAATGTGAAAGTGGCGGAGCAAATTGTTCATTTATTCCAGGAAGTTGCGAAGTAGAATGGGATCCAAATTGTGTAAGATCAATGGCTGTAAGTTTAACTGGAAGTTGTAACATTGTGTCAGAATGTGTTAACAGATACAAAGGACCACAATGTAAATAAATTAATTTCTAAAAAAAACTTTTCAATTAAATAAAAAAAGAACACAAATTCTTTATTAGTATCAATAATGTTTATATATTTCTTATATACACAATTCACCATTATGATGAATAAATTAATTCTGCTAGCACTAATTTTGTTAATCACTTTAATATTAAGTGGATGTACTCAATCATCAATTTGTGGGGATAATATTTGTTCAAGTGAAGAAACTAACCCTAATTCTAATTATTTCTGTACAACTGATTGCAAAACCGAAATCAGTAAAACAAGTGTTGAAAAAAATTGGTGGGAAGATGCATATGAATGCACAAAAGATAATTGTAATACTGGTTGTTGTGGAAATACCTGTTTAAGAAATGGATACAAGTGTTGTGTAACAAAAACACCTAATGAAGAACACAAAGAAGTTGCAAAAGAATGTTGTGAATCAGTAGAAGTGCATGGAAGTAAATTAAGTATTGGGTATGATCCAAGTGAAGAAATTTGTTGCACAAGTCAAATAGGACTTGGAATGGTTGGCCCAAAATGGCATGGAAGCACACTAGCAAAATGTTGTGGAGGACAACTATTAAGTTACCCCTACGACCCAAATACTGATTATTGTTGTGGAGAAATTTTTAAAGCTGACCAACCATCTTTATGTCCAAGTGAAGAATCATGCACAACTACAATAAAAGCATTTGATAATAGTAGTTGTAGAAGCTTTTTTGATGGAATAAGTTATGATTATGCTTGTGGAGAATTTGGATTTATATCCTACGGACACTGCTAAAATAAAATAAATCAAAAAATCATAAACAAATCAACTAATCAATTACAAAAAAATAAGTAAATGCAACTATTTTTTATATAACCTAAGACAATATTTTATTATTCATGAGTACACAAGTTTTGCCAAAAAGTTTTTTCCTAATTGGAATAAGTCCAAATCCCACTAGTTGGGAAAAAATAAAACAATACTTATATCTTTACTCACATAAAAATAAAAAAGTGGGTTTAGATATTTCAGAAACCCAGTTAAAAAAAATAAAGTCACTCCCCGAACCAACACACATGGATTATATAGGGAACCCAAAACTTGCTCTTGCAAGAGAAATAATTAATTACGCAAAAAAACAAAAACTAAATATAATTCCTCTAAAAACACCAAGAGCTAATAATAGAAGAGTAAGTGAAGAAAATGAATGGATACACTCAAGAACAATAAAAGAAAAAGACAACCAAGTAAGTGAATACTTAATAGAGTCAGGAATGAGAATGCGAGTAAAAAAACAACAACCAAAAAAACACTAAACAACTTCTAAACCAAATTTCAAACACCACCGGCACGATACTCTAAAAGTGTTTAAAAATAACAATAATTAAATTGTTGTTATGGAACAAGGATTGAGTGTTTTTGAAAACAAAAAAATAAGAAAAACTTGGAACAACAACGAATGGTGGTTTTCAGTTGTTGATATTGTAGGAGCACTAACTGACAGTGTTGATTCAAAGGATTATTGGTACAGGATAAAGAAAAGAGAGCTTGATGAAGGAAAAATTGAGTTATCGACAGTTTGTCGACAACTGAAATTAGAGTCTAGTGATGGAAAAAAATATGAAACTGATTGTACAAACACTGAAGGGGCTTTTAGAATTATTCAATCTATCCCTTCTCCAAAAGCTGAACCTTTCAAATTATGGTTAGCAAAAACTGGTTATGAAAGAGTACAAGAAAATGAAACCCTTAACGGTTATCACACCTATCTTGCTAGTGAAAAATCATTAGGAAAACTTTGGAATACTAAAAAAGAAGATAACGCATGGAAACACTTAGAAAATGTGCCAATTTAATGCGCATTGTTTATATACTTGTATGCGCATTAGATATGTAGTGATTGTGTATGAATGTGAGTATTGGTGCGCCTTATGAGGCGATAATTGAGAAAGTAATAGAGAAGGGTTATGCGGGTAACCAAACTGAAGTTATTAGACAAGCTTTGCTTGCTTATGAAAGATACTTGCAGGAAGAAGAAGTAATGCTAGTAAATAAGGCAATTGAATCAGAAATGAATGAACTGCATGCCGGGCAAACAAAAACCAAAACTTATGCTGAAATGAAAAAGAAATTCAAGTGGTAAAAAATGGAACTAGTTTTTTTAGAACAAAGCGAAAAAGAACTAGACCAAATGAACAAACAACAAAACGAAATGTTTTCAAAACACTTCAAAAAAATAATCCAAATTCCACCAAGAAGACACTTAAGGTTTGGATTACCATTTAACGTTGAAGAAGTAACAAAACAAGCAAGAATAATTTACAAAATAGAAAAAGAAACAATATACATCCTCCACTGTTTTACAACACACAAAGATTATGAAAAATGGTATAAAAGTTATAAATAATATAAAAAAACTAATCAATAAAATAAATTAAAACCCAACCACCGGCACGGCACTTTCAAAAAGAATTTAAACTAGAAAAATTTGTTGTTTTTTATGAACAAGAATTTTTTAACAAACAACAAAAACTTTATATATCATTTGATATACACTAATAGTATGGAGTTTACACAAAAAGTAACTAGATACCCTACTCTTGATACGGTTTTAATGATTGAAAAAATTGTTGAAAAATCAAGGGGCAATAAAACAAAAAGGGAACTCTGGTTAGCTTTGCCAAGAAAAGTGATGTGGCAAACATTTGTAACCACTTTAGAATACTTAGAAAACTCTGGAAAAATCCTTGTTAATAACGACAAATATGTATTTTGGATTTATGATCCAAAATTAATTGAAAAACTAAAAAAACAAGGATTAGTGGTCAGATGAAAAAAAATAGAGTGGCTTTTGTTGATAAGAAAATAAAAAATGCTTTTGAAGAATTAAAAAATGGAAAAACTGAAGAAAAAGATTTAGCAAAACTAATTGATAAAGCACTTGATGAATTAGAACAAAATCCTTTAGCTGGAACAAGAATTCCATCAAATTTATGGCCGAAAGAATATTTAAAAAAATACCAAATAACTAATCTACTAAAATACGACCTAAAAAACGGTTGGAGACTAATTTACACTATAAAAGGAAATGAAATAGAAATATTATCAATAATTTTAGAATGGTTTTCTCACAAAGATTATGAAAGAAGATTTGGTTACAAAAGAAGCTAACTTCACATTTCTTCTATTGCTTTAATATCTAATATGTCTAAACCTTTTTCAAGAACAATTGTTACTGATTCTACTAAAGAGAGTCTAGCGTTTAGTAATTCCATAGAACCCGATTTTATTATTGGCACTTCATGATAGTAAGAATTAAATCTTTCAGATATTTGTAACAAGTTGTGACACAAAGGGTGTAATGATAATTGTTCCCAGCTTTTGTCCACAGAAAGAGAAAAGTTCCCTAGTGAACTAATTAGTTCTTTTTCTTTATCATTTGTTAATAATTCAAAGTTCTTATTAAAATATTTTATTTTTTCTGATTTTGCTTTTCGCAAGATACTTTTTGCTCGTGCATAGGTGTATTGTATATAGGGACCTGTTTCTCCTTCAAAAGAGATGCTTTGTTTTGGGTCAAATAGCATGTCTTTTTTTGAATCATTCTTTAATAAGTAAAACTTTATTGCCGATAATGCGATTAATTTTGCCCTATTTTCTTTTTCTTTGCTAGACAAAGTTGGATATCTAGCTAAAAGTTCTTCACGAACAAGAGAGATTGTTTCTTCTAACAAATCATCAGCGTCCACTACAGTTCCTTCACGAGATTTCATTCTTCCTGTAGTTAGTGAAACATAACCATAACTTAAGTGATGGCAATCCTTAGCCCAAGTTCTACCAAGTTTTTCAAATATTGCAAATAATTGTTTAAAGTAAAGGTCTTGCTCGTTAGCTACTACCCAAATCGCTTTATCTAAATCAAACTCTCTAAATTTATATTCTGTTAAAATTAAATCATTTGTAGCATATAACGAAGTTCCGTCTCCACGCAAAAGAACTTTATTTGGTAACGCTGGTTCAAGTAATGCAACTAGTGCTCCATTATCTTCTTTTCTAAAAACTCCTTTTTCTAACCCTTCTTTAATTATTTTTTCTTTATTTTTTTCTTCCTCTCGGTAAAGTTTTCCTTCAGAGAACCATTCATCAAAACTTGTTCCATAATTTTTGTAAGTTTCTTTCATCCCATCAAGCGCCCAATCATTCATTTTTTTCCACAAAGCAATTGTTTCTTTGTCTTTTTTTTCCCAAAGCACTAAGAGTTCTTGAGCTTTTGCTTCAAGGGTTGGGTCTTCTTTTAATTTCTCATTAAACAGTACATACATTTCCCCAACAAAGTGATCTGTTTTTATTTTTTCTTTTACTGGGTCACGATTGTTTCCAAACAATTTGTAAGCAAGCATTGATTTACAAATATGTACTCCCCTATCATTCACTAAATTTGCTTTAATTATTTTTAGACCCTTTGATTCTAAAAGATTTGAAATTGCTAACCCTAAAACATTATTACGAAGATGACCCAAGTGCAAGGGCTTATTTGTATTTGGAGAAGAGTACTCCACCATCGTTTTTCCTTTCTCGTTTTTTTCAATTAATTTTTTTGAAAATATTTTATCAAGAACCACTTCACTTAATGCTTCTTTTTTTATAAAAAAATTAACATAAGGGCCTTTTGCTTCCACTTTTTCTAAAAAATCAATCTTTTTTGAATTTAATTTTGCAGTAAGTTCAGTAGCAACAATTATTGGGCTTTTTTTCTCACTTTTTGCTAACACAAAACAAGGAAAAGCAAAATCCCCCATTCCATTAGGAGGGATAGTTAAAAGAGAATCAATATTCTCAAGAGAAGTTTCTTTAGAAATTAATTCCACTACTTTTTGTCGAAAATCCATAATAAAGTAATATTTGAAGTGTTTAAAAAAAGCAACTATACTAAACTAAAAGATTTTTCAATAATTAGTATTTTAAACTAGGGAAATTAATCTATTTATTATGGTTACAAAAAAACCTACTAGTAGAGGCTCTTGGACACACAGAAACGTGAAAAATGATTCTTGGGCAGATAGAAGAAATTATTGGGCTGGAGAAATTAGAGCGCTTCGTGCTCAAGCAAGGTATCCTTCTGGTATGCCTCAAAATAGAGGACTGCACAATACTTCAATTAACCCAAAACTTATTGAAGGAATAATTAAAAGACAACTTAAGGGAAGAAAACAAATTAGTGTTCTTGATTCTGGTGCTGGTTATTTTCAACTCGCAAGTGA
>DAOQRN010000019.1:11726-13741 GCA_035355675.1 archaeon | reverse complement strand
CAGTGTTTTAAAACTTCAAGCGGAGAAGCATTTTATCCTGTTGCTGATACAGCATGGCTACTTGGAAAATTATCAAATTCAGAAATTGAAGAATACATCAAAAAGAGAAGTGAACAAGGTTTTAATGTTATAAAATTTAGTTCAAGTGAAGGGGATTTTACAAAACATGATTTTATTTTTAACACTTTAAAAAAATATAATATGTACGCTGAAACAGGACCTGATGTTGGACAAGCAAATGGTATTGCTTATGTTAATAGATACAAAAATAGAGACAATTTGTTTGCATGGATAGTTGGGGGACTTGATAGTGGCGCAAGTAGTGGGGATGTTTCTGCTTTACTTTCATCAGTAAGAGCAGCTGATTCTACTCATTTAATTTCAGCTCATCCAAAATCAGGAAAATCATTAGTATCTGATCATGGAATATCTACAAGTCTTATTGATTTTTATTATGTACACAAATGTACTCCTGGAGCATTAGGTAGTTTACTTACTGGAGAAATAAGTAGGTCTCCAAAAAAACCGGTTTACTTGGGTGAACCAGTTTATGAAGGAAGATTTGCTGGGTGTGGGTGTACAAGTGGATGCAGTGCTGATCAATCTTATAGTCAAATAACTGAAGCAATTACTGCAGGAGCTGCTGGGATAAGTCATGGACATCACTCAGTTTGGAGTTTTAATTTAGGCGGATCTAGTTGGGGCGTAGATCCTTCAACAAGTGGAACTCCTTGGAGAAGTGCACTTAATTCAAGCGGTTCACAAAAAATAATTTCAATAATTACTACTTTGCGAAATGATCAAAGTAACACAACACAAACTAATACTTTACCTCCTCAAACCCCTCCTCCTCAACAATCAAATTTTAATCCTTCTTACAATAAATTTTCTAAATTTTTATGGAAACCAAGATCTGATTCTGATGGAAAATTAGTAGTGTTATACAGTGGTAAATCAGGTACTGCTTCAATTATTGGTCCTAATGGAAAAACTATTGAAACAGGGCAAAGAACAACTGCAGCAGGAGTAAAAAATGGTTATCAAGATGGAACAAGATTTTTAAAATCTGGTTCAAGTTATCCTAACGGAAGTTATGTTGTTGTTGGAAATTATGGTTGTAAAATATCAAGTACTGGAAGCAGAATAACTAAATGTGTTTAGAAATTATAAAAAATTTAAAAAAAATCTTTTAATTTAAATAAAAAACTATTTTTTCTTAAATAACAACTATTAAATACTTCTTAAAAAAATTAATTATTATGGTTCCACCACTAAAAGTAATAAAACCAATTCCAAAAAATAGAAAAAAAATTAATCCATCAATTTCTGCAAGAATACAAGCAGAGCTTAGTCTTAACCCTAAAAGAGTAATGCAATTTGAAGCAATGAAACAAAGACAACAAGAAGTTGAACAATACCAAAGTGCGGTTAGAGAAGCTCGTGCTAGACAAGCAAGAGAACAAATGGAACAATACAAGATTGATGAAAGAATAGCAAGAGCAGAGTATGAAAAAGAGATTAAAAAAAATTTAGAAAAAATGGAAGAAATTTTTAGACGACTAAAATTACCTAAAGAACTAAAAGGAAATGTTACATTTATGAGGAATTATAAAAAAGAATTATTAAATGTTTTAATGCAATTTGGAGAAGCTGAAAATGCTTTAAAAAATCCAAGATTTATTGGAGCAATAAATTCAATGGTTATTGGTAATATTAAAAGAATGGGGCCAATGGAAAAAAGAATGTATCTTGGAAATAAAAATAATTTTGTTTCATTTTTAGCAAAAACAACAGAAAGTGTAATTGAACAAATGCAAGGATAAAAAAGATTTATATATTAGAAAAATTAAATATAATACTAATGAGTAAACCAAATTTTAATAAAAATTCTTCTGCCCAAGGAACTATAGAGTCCATGAAAGGGACATCAATCGCGCAAGGGACGATTGAGTATTTAATTATTATTGCTATTGTGGTTGTTATTTCTCTTGTTGTTGTAGCTCTAATGCTTGGTA
>DAOQRN010000019.1:0-11626 GCA_035355675.1 archaeon | reverse complement strand
ATTATTGCTATTGTGGTTGTTATTTCTCTTGTTGTTGTAGCTCTAATGCTTGGTATTTTTGAAAATAATAGTGATGTTTCTAGTACTGCTCAAAGTATTTTTACACAAACTTTACCAGTTGCTTTAAATGAAGCAATTCTTGGAACTGGTGCTGATGCTAATGGTTTGATTGTTTTAACTAATAATACTGGTGATGTTATTAGGGATGTTAGAGTGGTAATTGATGGAAAAGATCACAACTATTTTGGAATTAATGTTGCTCAAGGAAACAAAATAACTTTTAAATTAAATGAATTAGAAGAACCCTGCCCCGCAGGACAAACCTCAATAATCAAAACAATAACCATAATATACACAACAAGAACAGGTTTAGAAAAAACACAAAAAATAGAAAACGTTACACTACAATGCACCCAAAACCAAAACCCACAAACAACCACCCCACCAAAAGAAGAAACACAAGAAGAGGAAGAAGAAATAGAAACACCCGAACCTACCCCAACTGATACTACTGATCCAGAATTAACAAATTTAACAAGCGAAGTGGATGGAAATACAATACACTTAACTTTCAGAGCATGGGACAATAATGACATAGACACTTTTGAAATAAATGAAAATGATGGAGGGTATCAAACAATTGAACCAGAATATGTAGATGATTATTTAGATGGAAACTACTACACAATAATAAACGAAAATCTTGAGTATGAAACAGAATACACTTTTTGCATAAAAGTAACGGACTACAACAATAATTCTGCTGAAGACTGTGACACAAACACAACCGATCCAGAACCCTATATTGATCCTTGTCCAGGACAAACAGAATTATATGGAGAATGCTATGACAATGTTGTAGCTTACTGGCCAATGGATGAAACAAGCGGAACAACCGCAATAGATTATGCTGATTTTGATAATAATGCTACTTGTACAAATTGTCCAACAATAAATCAAACTGGAAAAGTTGGAAGAGCATATTATTTTGATGGGAATAATGATAAATTAACTGCTGGTCAAACTGGGATACCTTATGGTTCAAGCGATAGAACTCTTTGTTCTTGGATAAAAATTGATAGTGATGCAATAAGTCAAGAAAGAGGAATAGTTGGTTATGGTGGTGAATCTTCTGGTCAATTGTTCCACACAGGAATTTATTCTCAATACTTAAGATATAGTGGTTCATGGAATGATTATTGGACAGCCTCAAAATTGAATCCATCTGAATGGACTTTTGTTTGTATAAGTTACCAAAATAGTCCAAAATCTCTAAAATTTTATATTAATGGAGTGTTTGATAAAAATCAAAACACTCTTACTGTAAATACTGCCACAACAGATGTTTCAATAGGATATGTAAACTTAGGTCAAATGTATTGGAAAGGATACCTTGATGAAGTAATGATATTTAATGAAAGCTTATCGCAATCAGACATAAATGAAATTTATTATAATTCCGGCGGAACACAAGTAGAACAACTAAGAACAGGACTAGTAGGGTACTGGCCGCTTGATGAAACAAGTGGAACAATTGTTATGGATTATTCAGAATCTAATAAAAACGGAACTTGCACTTCTACTTACTGCCCCACAACAACAACTGGGTTAATTAATTCAAATTCGAAAAACTTTGATAGTTCAGATGATTATTTTGAAATTAGTGATGAGTCTTACTGGGACAACATATTTAATGGGTATAATCCTTTTAGTATTTCTGTTTGGTTCAAAAACAATGCAGCTGCAGATAAGTTTTTTATAAAAAAAGGAAATGACCCTTACTTTTTTGGTTTTGGATTCGCTGATTCAGGATCAAGATTATATTTATTTATAAAAAGAGGATCAGATTCAAGCTCAATACGTGTAAGAAACACAGTTGATAGTCAAAATATTGGAACTTGGACACAATTTAGTGTAACCTATAATGGAAGTGGATCCGCAGATGGAGTAAAGTTTTACATTGGAAATACTCTTCAAACAAATAATGTTAGAAATAACAGTTTAGGAAGTCAATTACTTACTAATGAACCTTTACAATTAGGAAAAATGGCTTGGGGAAGTGGATCAATAAATGGAGCACTTGAAGAAGTAAAAGTTTGGAATAGAGTTTTAACAGAAGAAGAAATTCAAGCACTTTATAATAGTGGTAATGGTTTAAGTTTGATTCAATAATTAACTTTTTTTAATAACCTTTTTTCTAATTAGTTAGATTTATATTCTTCTTTCTACGCAATTATTTTAGTAGTGGTTGATTGGCTTACGTTTCGAATGAAACGAGGAAAGTCCGCTCACCTTGTGTTCGAAAGGACATAACCCTGTCTGTTAAGGACAATACCGAAAGGTAGGGGAAGCTCAACAGAAACGAGGCCTTTAAGAAAGGCCTGCGAAAACGATCCCCTTGCGGGGATTTGCTTCGCAACCCTTTAGTGGGATGAAACGGGGGCTTTTGGGTGCAACTCCATATTTGGGGGCTTAGGCTAATGCCAACTTGTGATGAACTTTTTCATCAATACAAGAGAACAGAAAGCGGCTTACTGACCACTGCTAAAAAGTAGTATGTTAAGTAATGGGGTTGCGTAGCAATCGCATCTCGTACCGCCCTGCCGAAACTGGGCAGCGGCTTACACACCACTGCTAAAAAGTATTTTAAAAAGTAATAATTAAATTAAAAAGTAATAATTAAATTAAAAAGTAATAATTAAATTAAAAAGTAATGTATTATTTCTAATTAATGGAAGGGATTGTTTTTGAGTATTATTTCTAAACTTAGAAAAAAAATTAAGCGAAAAGGAAATCCTTTTTTGACTTCAGAAAAACGTTACGAACTTGAATTACAAAGAAGAGCAAAAGAGTCAATTGAGTTAAGAGGAGAGGCTGTTAAGCAACATAATTTAGCTATTTCTTTAAGAAAACGAGTGAATAGGAGTACTGAATTTATTGAAGGGTGTGTAGCTAGTAGAAAAAAACTTTCACCTACTCAACAAGAAACTCTTCAAAAGAATTTATGGGAATTAAATGAAAAATTAACAAATTTTGTTATGGGGGAGTCAAGAGTAATGATGGAGAAAGAATTATTTCCTTCAAGTAAAATTAGGTTACAAAATGCTTTTGATATGAAAGAACGTTTAGAAGAAAAAACAAAATCTCTTGAAAAACTAGGGTTAGTTAAGAGTGGTTTTGTTTCTAGTACTTTTTATATTAAAAAACCAATAAGACCTTAATTTAGTAAAAAAAAAGTTTAGTTTTGAACTGGTTCCCCGTTTTTTATTTTTCTAAAAACATTCTGCGTGAATCCTTTTTCTACAAGTCCTTTTTGTTCAAGTTCAATTGCTGCGCCTGTTAAAAGTCTTCCTAAAAGTAATCCTTTTTTTATTCGTTCTCTGCTTTGCTCGGAAAAGGATTTTGTTTTATTAAATGCTGATTCGGTTAATAAAAAAGAATCAATTTGGTTATCTATTTTTTGTAAAGTACTTTTTAGGGATTCTTGTTCTTTTAGATCAAATTTTTTTCCAACTAAAGAATATCCTTTCATAAACATTAAAGTTGCTTCAGTTCTTGTAGTAATTCTTCTTAAAGATTTAATTCTATGAATATTGATTTTAGCATGAGGTACTCTTCTTCTTGCAAATACACTTTCTGCTGCTTGGTATTTTCTTGAATTTTTTGAAACTTTTTGTACACTTATTTGAGTAGGTTTATTTGCTTGAGGCATAACTAAATTATGAACCACCTTAAATAAAAACAATTCCTTTTTTTGTTAAAGAAGTGTTTTATAAAATTAATTGAGTTTAATTATTTTATGAAAGTAACTACAATTGAGTTAAGAAAAAAGTACCTTGATTTTTTTAAATCAAAGGGACATGCAGTAATTGCTTCCGCTTCGCTCATTCCAGAAAATGACCCCACTGTTTTATTCACTACCGCAGGAATGCATCCTTTGGTTCCTTACTTAATGGGGGAAAAACACCCTTTAGGAGTTAGATTAACTAGTTGTCAAAAGTGTATTCGAACTGGAGACATTGATGATGTTGGAGACGCTTGGCACTTGAGTTTTTTTGAAATGCTAGGAAATTGGTCACTAGGAGATTATTTTAAAAAAGAAGCAATAGAATTTAGTTTTGAATTTTTAACTAGTGAACTTGGAATTAAAAAAGAAAATTTTAGTGTAACTTGTTTTGCAGGGGATGAAGAGATTCCAAGGGAGGACACTGCTGATAAAGTATGGGCTAGTTTAGGGATTGATAAAAATAGAATACATTTTTTATCAAAAAGTGATAATTGGTGGGGACCTGCTGGACAAAGCGGACCTTGTGGACCTGATAGTGAAATGTATTACCATGTAAAAGACATTCAAGAAAAAAGTACTGAAGAATTTACTAAATTAAATAAAGAAGGAATTTTTTGTGAAATATGGAACGATGTATTCATGCAATACAATAAAACAATGGACGGAAAATACATTGAAATGGAGAGAAAAAATGTTGATACAGGAATGGGTCTTGAAAGAACTGTTGCTGTACTAAATGGGTATGATAATGTTTACGAAGTTGATACACTAAAACCAATTCTTGATAGTGTGGTAAAACTTAGTGAAAAAAAATATGAAACACTAACAAAAGAAGAACTAAAAAGTGTTAGAATAATTACTGACCACTTAAGAGCAAGCGTAATGATTCTTGGAGATGAAAAAGGAATAGTGCCCAGTAATGTTGACCAAGGATATGTGTTAAGAAAATTTATTAGAAGATCAATAAGGCATGCTCGACTAATTGGGATTAATGATTCTTTCACAAAAAGTATTGCAGAAATTGTAGTAAAAATAATGGGGCCAATATATCCAGAAGTTGAAAAAAACAAAGAAAGAATTTACAGTGAAATTGTTAAAGAGGAAGAAAAATTTTCTAGCACTATAGAAAACGGAACTCGTGTGCTTGAAAAAAAATTACAATTCCTTAGTAACGCTAATGTTAAAGAACTAAATGCAAAAGGAGCGTTTGATTTATTTCAAAGTTATGGTTTTCCACTAGAAATGACTATAGAGATTTGTAAAGAAAAAGGATTCAGTGTTGATTCAAAAGGATTTAATGAATTATTACAAAAGCATCAAGAATTATCTCGTGTGGGTGCTGAAGCAAAATTTAAAGGAGGGTTAGCTGATGATTCAGAGAAAACAACAAAACTACACACCGCAACTCACTTATTTAGTGCAGCTTTACGTAAATTCATTAACCCTAACTGTGTACAAAAAGGAAGTAACATTACAGCAGAGAGAGCAAGATTTGATTTTAATTTAGAAGAAAAAATGACTCAAGAACAAATTAAACAAATTGAAGAGTGGATAAATTTAGTTATTTCTAAAGAGTGTGAAGTTACTATGGAAATAATGAGTGTTGAAGAAGCAAAAAACAGTGGAGCACATGGAGTGTTTGATTCAAAGTATGGGGACAAAGTAAAAGTGTACACTGTACAAAAAAGTGGAGAAGTATTTTCTAAAGAAATATGTGGAGGACCACACGTAACTAACACAAAAGAGATGGGTAAATTCAAAATAACAAAACAAGAAAGTGTTGCTGCAGGAATAAAAAGAGTAAAAATTATTTTAGAATAAAATTAGTATTATAAATTATTTTCTTAGTGGTGTGTATTGATAAAAAAATTAAATAAAATAAAAAATCTAAAAGCATACTTAATTGTTTACATTTTCTTAATGCTTTTAGTAATTTTTTTTCTTGTGAGTGGAAAAAATTGGTTATTTTTTGTAGAGTATTATAGTTTTGGGTTCTTTAATGGTTACTCACAATCAAAATTCTTGTGGTTTTTTATAATTGGAGGAATATTTTTAGGATACAACTTAATATTTAGGAACAAAAATGTTCAAAAGAATAAAAAAATTATTAATGTAAGTAAACAATTTGGAAAAATAATTCCCACTAAGATAAACAACTTAATCAAAAATAGAATTAACTTAATTATTTTTATATTATTTATTTTATTAACCATTCTTTCTCTTTCTTCTCAATTAATTTTTTTATCACACAATAATTTTGATTTATTTAATTTAAGTTATTTAATTTATGATGACGCTTTTGGTGTTTTTACTGGAACTAGTATTACTCATATTCATACATTTAAACCAGTAATTGGAATATTTGCGCCACTTTTTGGTTCTGGGGATTTTGATTTTGCACAAACTGTTCCCCAATTTATGCCAGAATGGTTCTTTTTGATTTATATTTTAGGATTTATTTTACTAATATTATTTATAATTTTATTGATAAAAAAATCAAAGAGTTTCTTTGAAGAAAAAAATATTGATTGGTTTAATTTATTTTTGTTTATTTGTTCTTCATATTTATTAACAAAGTCAATTGTTGATGGGGGACCACTCACAACAGAATTTTTAGTCGGATCAGTGTATTTAATTTATACTTTGTTTTTTTATAAAAAAGAGAAAAAATATTTTTATTTTTTGTTTTTAGGAGGGGTAATTTTAGTAATTGATTTTTTTATTAGATACTCTATTGTAATTAATTCAGTAAAAACTCTAACTTCCAGTCAATTAACTACTCTTGCAATTAAAGGAGTTGTTACTGTTAGTGGGCTTTTGTTATTTGTACTTGTTTTAGGATTGATACTTGCAGGGATACTATCAATAATTCATTCAAGTTTTACTAACAATAAGTTTTTGTTAAAAAATTATTTTTCAAAGAAAAAAATTATTGCAATAATTTTTGTTTTATTATTTTTTGTTTCGTTTGTTTATTTGTTTAGTTATTTTAAAGTTGAAAAAGCGGTGAAAGAAGAGAGTATTTTAATTCTTGAAGACAAAATACCAAAAGGAACTACTATAGGATACATTTCTTACGCAGTTAAAGATGATTCTTTTATTAGAGTCACTGATGATTCAAGAGAATTAAGTGTGGGAGTGGTTGAAAAAGATACTTCTATTCAAGAGTTGAGTGTTTGGCCAAAAAACATTAAATCAAAGGATTATATTTTTGTTTGGAAAGAAACTTGCTCTATTCCAATTGTTAGAAAAATTATTTACATAAAAACAAATCAAGAATTTACTCCCCTTAATTCAAATTCAATGCTTTTTGTTTTAAAAGAAACTAAATTGTCAAATAACACTTATTCTATTGATTTTTTGCATCCCAGTTGTATTGTTGATGTGAGAGCATTAATTGTCGAGTATTTAAAGAAAAGAGGGCTTAGCAAATTTATTGTTTATACTTAACAAAGTATAATTTAAAGGTTTTTTTATGGGAGGTTTTTTTTATGTTTAGTAATTATTTTCTTATCGAAAATCTTGATTACAAAAAAATAAGTCTTCTTTCTTTATTAGTATTAGGATTATTTATTATATTTGGATTTTTTTTGAGTGTTCCATTATATTTATCCATTACTTGTTTTGTTTTTTTTGGATTATTTTTTGTTTCAAAAACAATAGCGTTTTTTGTAGTGTTACCTAAAAAGTTTTCTTTTATTGAAATTCTTGGAATATTCTTTATTAGTGATTTTATTGAAATTGTAACACTCACTGGAAAAATTGGAGCTGATGCTTCAAAAGTATTTTTTTTGAAAAAAAAATCCTCTCTAAAAGAACTAATAAAATCAATCGCAATTTTTAGGACATCAACTTTTATTTCCTCTGGATTAATTATTTTGATTTTAATCAATTACTGGTTTCTTGTATTAATTATTTCACTAATTTTACTTTATTTTACAAGGTTTAAACTATTTGTGATTTCAATATTTTTTAATTTGCTTTCAGACATTTTTAGAGTAATATTGTTTGCTTTTCTTTTAATTCAATTTAGTGTCCCTGTTGATAATTTTATTTTGCTTGGTTTTTTAGGGGCAAGTATTTTTGCAAGATTGTTTTTCTTTATTCCTCAAGGATTAGTTGTTCAGGATTCTGCTATTGGGGTTTTATTAACAAAAATATTAAGTGTTAGTGAAATTGTTCAAATTAATGTTATTTTAAGATTTTTTACAATCATTCCTTCAGCAATTCTTGGAGGATTAATTGTATCAGATAAATCAATTAACAAGATAAAATATTTTATCAAAAAAAGAAAAGTGTTGAAAAAAAGTAAATAAAATAAATTTATACCCCAATTGAATATATTTAATTGTATTTAATGTGATAAAAATGAATTCTCGTGGTCAGGGTACGATTGAGTATCTTGTTATTATTGCTATTGTTGTTGTTATTTCTCTTGTTGTTGTTGCTTTACTTTTAGGTATTTTTGATACTAATAGTGGGCAAATTGGTGCTCAAACTCAACAATTAGATTTAACCACTCAACCTTTAGCAGTGAAAAGTTCTCTAATAGGAACAGGAGAAGACGCTAACGGATTAATAGTAATATCAAACAACACAGGAAACCTAGTAGAAGACATAATAGTAACACTTGGAGATAGTCAACACACTTACTATAATAATAGATTATCTCAAGGAGACACTAAAACACTAAAATTAACTGATATTGAAGTTGTTTGTAACCCTGGAGAAACAAAAACATACCAAGAACTAAAAATAACTTATATAACAAGAGAAGGAATAAGTCAAACTATTAATTATGGAACAGTTGCACTTGATTGTATTGCTGATGCAAACCCAACTCCAACAAAACCACCAACAGAAGAAATTCCTCCATTTGAAATTGTGGAATTTAGATCAAGCGGATTAATTAATGTAGATACTGGGGCTTTAGAAGAAAGAGGAGTAGTAATAGCAACAAAAAACAATTTACCAAATTCAGCATTACTAACTAATATAATTGTGGATGGGGTAAATATTGAATGGAAAAGATGCGTACCTGATTATGACGATATGGGAAAACCATCTGTCCAAGGATCATTTGAAATAGTACATTCAGTTTTAGAAAAAAGACCCGGTTGCCAAGAATCAAATATTTGTGGAGCAAAATATAAAGGATTATCTCAATATAATCCTGAACCACTATTTAATCCAAATGAAACAAAAGTAATTGTTGTAAGATATGGTGGATTAATTGGAAATCCTGAAAATGGTGGAATAAATCTTGAAAATGCTGAAGTTGGAGACAATTATTCTCCGGAAATTATTTTAAGTTACACTTACAATGGGGTTGATTATAATACTAAACCAAAAGTAAAAACAAGTGTAATTGAAGAAATTGAAGCAAATGATTTATATGGGTATTATGAATTATCAGAATATTCAAATTTTAGTTTTGGTTCTCCAGTAACATTCAAATTAACTGAATTTATGTACACTGCAATAAATACTACTGAATCTGAAAGTTGGTATGGTTATGATAGTTTAAGTTATGATCAAATTGGAATAGTGGTACAAAATACTTCAAGATTTGATGTGAATATTATTAGTGTTGATATTAATGGTACTACCGTAGAAAGACGAACTGATGGAGAAACTGGCGGAAGATATTTACCATTAGTAAATTTAAACGGACAATATTTTTCTACTAACCCAGAACTAATTAATGAACACCTTGTTGAGCCTAATCAATTTACTGGTTTTTACTTTAGTACTGGAGATTTACTTGTGTTCCCTGATCAATCAATGTCAGTAGGGGATAGAACAACTATTAGTGTTTCAATTAATTATTCAATAAATGGGGTACTTGGAACATATAATTTAGGCAATATTAGTACAAATATTGCATCAAGCGGAATGTATGGTTACTCTTATTATTTGCCTTAATTAAAAAAAATTTAATTGCAACTAAAAACTAAATTATTTTTAAAAGCAAATTAAATAATAATTAAATTAATTTTGATTAGTAATTAAATTAATCAAAATTAGTCTTCTTGTTTTTTTCTTTAAAAAATAGATTTATAAAGAATAGGATAGTAAATTATTATAGATGAATTTTAAAAATTTTTTAGTTATTTCTTTAATTTTAGTTTCAGTATTTTTCTTATTTGGTTGTACTTCTTCGAATTGTGGGGATGGTATTTGTCAATCAGGAGAGGAATCATTTTGTTATACTGATTGTGGAACTATTTTACCAAGTACTACTGTTTCTATTTCTGTTATTGATGCAACTAGTGGAAAACTTATTAACACTAATAATAATATTTTTATAGAATTACCTGACAAGGATGATCTTGATTGTTCTAATCCTTTTTTTAATACTCTTTGTGAAGCAAGGTATTATTTAGATTCTAATCCAAAAAAATTAGAGACTTTTTCAGTACTTTTAGGCAATGTTGATTCACTCCTTATTGGAGTTGGTGCTGATGGTTACAAAATGACTGATGTTAGATTAAATATTTCAAAAGACGATAGTAGTGATTTTACTATTTCTCTTGAACCAAAAGATGATTTGTTAGTTGATTTAAAAGAAGGAGATATTTGTGAAATTGATTCACAATGTTATGCAGGAAATAATAATTACGCTGTTTGTGCTGCTGATATTTATGGAATAAAAAGATGTAATGTAAATACTACAATTAATCCAGAATTAAATCTTAGTTCTTGTATTCTTGATGCAAGTGCTTTTGAAATAAAAAAAGACAAGAGTGTTTGTTTAAATGAAACCCAAAAAGTTACTTGTACTGGGGTTGAATGGAGTAAACCAATTGATTGTGTAGGAGAATGTAGAAATGGTAGTTGTGTTAGTGAAGTTTATTCTCCAAAAACAAAAACTTTTAAATTTTTAAAAGATGTTCAATACGGATTAACTCTTCCTGTTCAACCAAGTTCTAATAGTATTAGAGAAATTTTTGAAGAATTACCAGCAGGTAGTATGGTTTATAAGTGGATAAAAAATGGGGATAAGAGTTATTGGTCTAGTTCAACAAAAGGTGGAAGAACTGGGACTTTTAATCCTGATAATAATTTATTTGCAGGAGAAGGATTTATTCTAAAATCAAGTCAAGATATTGATTTTAAATTTAGTGGAGATACTATTGCTTCAACAACTTATACTATTAGTGAAAAATTTACTCCAATAGGAATCCCTACTTGTCCTGAAGAGTACACTTTTTCAAAAATAGTTAAAGAAGTTAGTGCTATTGAACCACTTTGTAATACTGTTTCTTTACAAAATGTTGGTAGTAGTTACCCTACTTGGTGGTCAAGTGATCCTAGTGTTGAGTTAAAAGGAACAAAAGAGGATTTACAAGTATTGTCTTATGAATCAATTTGGATTAGATGTGGGGATGGAGTAGTTCTTGCTGAAGGAGAGAAAGTAGAGTTTGATTCTTTTGAGTGGAGTCCAAGTTGTAGTAAAAAAATTGCTACTTGTGAAACTTTTGGTTATGATGGCGGAGAAGTAGATTGTGATAGTGTGAATGAAGAAGGAGAATGTATAATTTTTAATATTGATAATTGTTATAAGAATGGAAATTTTAAAGAAATTTATGCAGTAAGAGCATGGGATCCTATTTATGAGGGAAGTGCAAATTATGAAACTTATGGTCCTTTTTATTACAAAAGAATGTGTAATGGTTTAGCAGAAAATTGTGTAGATTCATTATTAGAGTTCACTAGTGGAGACTTAAAAGGAACAATTATTCCAATTAAAGGATATGGAAAAGATCTTAACGGGAATGTTTTTGAAATGGAAGGAATTAGTTGGGTAGAATTAAACACAAGCCTAAATTTTGATGC
>DAOQRN010000018.1:10667-14110 GCA_035355675.1 archaeon | reverse complement strand
TAGTTTTATTTATTGGAGAGTTAATTTTTTTAGTTAGATTATCTTTTTTAGTTAGATTATTTTTTTTAATTTGATTGTTTTTTTAATCAGCTTATTTTTTTTCCATTTATTGCATCAATTATTATTGTTCTTTCTTCTCCTGTTTTCTTTTTTAGTACCCCTTCCCAAAGTGGTAGGAACAAGTGAGTTACTTCTTTTACCTTAATATTTCCCCATAATTTATGTAATAGTTCTGGTAGTTCTGTTTCATCAAGTTTTGGTGGAACCACAGATATTCCTTCAACTTCCATTATTGGTCTTTTTCCAATACTTGGAAGAATTTCGTGTAATGGTGTTTTTGGTAAATCAACATTTTGTTTTAATATGTAATATTTTTCATTATTAAATATGCTTTCTGTAACAATTTTTTTCTTTATTAATTCATCAAGTATTCTTTTTGTATTACCTTCTTCCATACTAATTTTGTTTGCTAATTCTTTTAGTGTTTTTTTCTTAATTAATTGTCCAAATAAAGTGGCTTCGCTTTCATTTAATTCATTAATTAATTTTAGTCCTGTGCTTTCAACAATTTTTCCATTATCATCATGAATAAATTCTCCACTTATTGAGTTAACATAAGCTTCTCCCATTCTGTACGCATCTTTTTGAGTAAAGTAGTGGTACTTTATTTTGTAAATTAACCCATATTTTTGACTCAATCTGTCTAGTATTTCTTCTTCTCCAAATAATCCAAGAGTTTTTTTCAATCTGTGTTTTGCAAGTAGTACGCGTGCTTCTTTTTCTTCAATTGTTGATTGAATTGCTGTGAGTTCTACACTTTGTTCAAAATCAATTTCTTCTTCACTTTTTGGTTTTTTTGTTTTTAATTTATTTAATTCTGCTTCTTCTTTACTTTCCTCTCCTTCTATTCCTTCTTCTTCTGCTTTTTTAGCAGCTTCTTCTTCCTCTTTTACTCCTTGTGCGTATAAGTAATTTTCATCTTGTGTGATTCCTTTTTTTTCAAGCATTTTTATTATTTTTTCAAGTTCAACTTTTTTCTTGTAAGTATTGTTTAGTGTTTCAAGTGTTTGTGCGAGTGTTTCTATAGCGATTTTTGGGTCTTTTTCTAGTTGTCTTGCTGTAATATTTACTGCTAGTATTTCTACTTGGTCTTCTGCTAGTTCTTGTACTTGTTCTGTTGTTTCTGCATCTCTTCCTTCGTGTTGACTCATTCTTGGTCTTATACTCATAATGAATGCTCTTGTAGTGGTTTCTTGTCTGTCTCCTGTTAGTGCAATTCCTACCGGCATTGTTTTGATAAAATTTGGTTTTTTGTATTGGTGTGGAATAATTGCAGGTGTTCTTTTGTGAATTGATTTTATATCATCATCAAAAACTAATTTGTGAGCCATTATTACATCAAGTTGACTTAATACTTTTGTATCAATCGCACTTGGTTGTTGGGTTGCGAATACTAAAGAACAACCTGGTCTTCTTCCTTGTTTTACATATTCAACAAGTGCATTACTTGCGGGGGTTTTTTGGTTTCCTCCAGGAATTAATGTGTGTGCTTCATCAATGAATAACCAAGTTGGTGGTACATTTAGTTCTACAAGATCTTCCATTGTAGTGTCAGCGAATTTTCCAGCAGCTTCTCTTCTTGTACTTAATTTTCTTGCTGAAAGTAATCTTCTAGCGAATATTCCTATTACAAGTGCACTTACATTGTCTTCTAAAAAACTTGTGTCAAGTATTGTCATTTGTCCTGCTTTACTTAATTGACTAAGAGGGGTTCCTTTTTCATCAAATATTCCCCAGTGTTTTGCTGCATCAAATCTACTAGCAAGTGCTCTGATTGAATCAGATTTGTATCCTCTGTCTTTATCATTTAATTCTGAATCACTATCAAAACACATTATTAAATCTTCTAAACTAAAAGTGTTTTGTTTTCCTCTCACAGGTTTTCCTTCACTTGTAACATACCCTGCTTTTACTTTACTAATTCCTTTCTCCATTAAAAGTCCGGTTGGAGAGAATCTATCAATTCCAAAAGTTAAACACCAATCTTCAGCTGTTAGGAGTGCTGGTTGGATTGAGAATACTGAATCATAAGTTGATTTTGGAACAGAGCTTTTCATTCCTACTGGAATGAATACTTTTACATTATCAAGGCCTCTTGGCATTAAGTCCCATTTTGCTAAAAGTTCTAATTCTTTTTCTTCTTTATTTGGGTGTTTCATTGACCAAAATACTCCAATAGGGTCAACAACAACAATTCCTACATTTTTGTTTTTTATAGCCATTTCTTCAGCAACTACTCCAAGGACATATGATTTTCCACTTCCTCTTGCTCCGCAAACAAACACAACGTGTGGGTTAAGTCCATCAAGGTAAACATCTTTTCCTTCTGAATCTTTTTCTTGTACTCTTCCAATAAATAGTCCTGCTTCTTCTCCATATTTTGATAGTACACTTTTTTTTCTACCAATATACGCGTGTCCCTTATCACTTGTTAAAAATTCTAGTTTTGGTTTTATTGAACTTGAATCAGTATTGTCTTCGCTTTCTTCTTCAGTGTGTTCTTGTTGATTTTGTAAAGCAGTTAAATCCTCATCAATTCTTTTTATCTCATCAGAATCAATTGTTCCTTCTTCTCTTAACATTGTTTCAGCCATTTCATCATGATCACTATCTTTAATCGCTTTTTGTGCTTTATTTCTTATAACAGATTTTATTACATTTCTCTCAATTGGGTTTTCAATTCCAATATCCTCTTCTTCTTCATCTTCTTCCATTGTGACTTTAAGATCAAGTTTTCCAGTAGTTGACTTCTTTTTATTTATTTTATTATTTTTGTCTTTGTTTGTTTCTTCATTTTTCTCTTCATCATTTTTTTTATCTTCGTTTTCTTCTGCATCTTCTTCCCCATCACTACTTTTTTCACTTTCTTCTTTTTCACTTTCTTCCTTGTCCTCTTTTTCATTTTCTTCATTTACACTTTTTATTGATTTTTTTAAATTTTTTCCAATAATATCTTCTTCGTCTTCTCCATGAATTATTGGAGTTCCATTATCTTGTTCTGTTAGTGTGTCTTCCATTGTTTTAATTTCTGGTTCTTTGTAACCAATTTTCTTTTTTATTTTTTCTTCATTCTCTTCGCTTATTTCTCCAAAAATTTCTGGCTCAACATTACTTTCTCCTTCTTCTTCCACTTCGTCTCCATCATCATCGTCTTCATCATTTTTGTCATTGTTATTTTTATCGTCATATTCATCATCATTCTTGTTTTCATTATTTTCTTTTGATTCTTTTTGATCTTTATGTTTTTTTAGTTCTTCAGCATGTTTTCTCATTTTTTCTTTTGCAGCTTTTTTTTCTTCATCTTCTCCAAAAGCTTCAGTGAATAAGTCGTCCTCTTTTTCTTCAGTAGGATTTTCTTTTGAATTACCATAAATAGATTCTTC
>DAOQRN010000018.1:0-10567 GCA_035355675.1 archaeon | reverse complement strand
CGTCCTCTTTTTCTTCAGTAGGATTTTCTTTTGAATTACCATAAATAGATTCTTCGCTCATTATTTTCACTTCTGTCAAATTTATTTTACATTAATTAAATTTATTTTACATTAATTAAATTTATTTAATCCCTATTTAATTTATTTTATTCATTCTTAATTTATTCTTGCTTAATTTATTTAATTTTTGTTTATTAAAGCAGTTAATTAAGGTTTTTTAGATATAAAAACCTTTTTTTTGTTATTTTTATTTTTTTGCAACAATTCCGCTTGAGTTCTTAAAGTAATCAACATCTCTAAATCCAGCGTTTTTTAATAATTTTACAATAGTTTTCCAAAACTCTATTCCTTTTGTTTTTCCGGGGCTAGGTGCATAGTGGTATAATTTTCCATCTTTTTTTAGAATTCTGTGTAACTCTAAGTAAAACTCAATGCTGTAGAGTTCTTTTGCAAAACTAATTGTTGGCGGGTCATGAATAATTCTATCAAACGACTCATCTTCTAGTTTTTTTATCCCTTCAAATATGCTTTCATTAATTAAAGTAATTTTTTCATTAGTGAATAGTTCTTCTGAATATGGGTTGTATTTACAAATATCAAGAACAAACGAGTCTTTTTCAAAACAAGTAACACTAGTTGCTCCGTTTTTTGCCAAGCTTATTGCAGTGTAACCTAAGCCACAACAAGTATCAAGTACTTTTCCTTTGATTGGTCTAATTGAATTAATTTTACTTTCAGTATCAAGTTTAGGAGTACTAGTAATGAATCTGTGCATTGGGACACTTGAAAGCATTAAAGTGGGCCAATCTTTGGTAGGTCTTAATTTGTAATATAAATTGCTTTCGTTTGAAAATAATTCAACTGCTAGAACTTTTCCATTATCTACAGTGTAAACAGTGTTTTCTTTTAATCTTTGTAATTTTTCTAAAAGAAATTTTTTACTTTCACCTTGTTTTGGTATAACATATCCATTAACAATATCAACAACTTGTTTATTTTTGCCTAAATTTAAAGAAAGTTCCACTCTTTCTCTTCCTTTTAAGGCTTCTTTTAGCAAAAATTGTGCATTTTCTTTAGTAAAAGCAATTATGTCACTCATATTAATTGATTTCTACAAAATTCACTATAAAAAGCTATTTTTTTATAAAAAATTTTTAAATTAAATAAAAGTGTCCAAATTTTTACGTTCTCAGGATAGGTATTTAAAGAGATTTTATCAGAGTTTGTCATCGTGTTGGGAGTTAGTGGAGACAAGACATACCTTACTGCCTTGATTATGAGGATAGATTTTATTTATTGATTTATTTTTTTAGTAAATTAATGGTAAAACTAAAAGGTTCCCTGGCTTGTCTCTTTCTTTTTATAAAAAAATTAGTTAAAATCCTAATGAACTGATTTTTGTGAAGTGATTTTTTTGGTTAAAAAGGTTTTAGAAGTTTTTTGTAGTGATAAAGAACTTTTACCAACATATAATCACTCTACTGATGCTGCTTTTGATTTAAAATCAAGCGGAGAATTTGTTGTAGGGTATGATTCTGAAAAAAGAGAACTAACCCAATCTTCTTTTACACTTGAACCAAATAAAAGAGTACTAGTAAAAACAGGAATCAAAGTAGCAATTCCAAGTAATTGTTTTGGAAGTGTACGCGATAGAAGTGGACTTGCACTAAAAGAGGGAATAACTGTTCTTGGAGGAGTAATTGACTCTGAATATAGAGGAGAAATAGGAGTAATTTTGTACAACACTTCTTCAAAAGATTTTGTAATAAACAAATATGACCGAATTGCTCAAATGATTATTCAACCATTTATTTCTGTAAAAATAAAGCAAAGAAACAAACCATTTGTAGAAACAAAAAGAGGAGAGAAAGGATTTGGTTCATCAGGAAAGAAATAAAAGAAGTATTTGTTAGTATATTTATTAGTTTTTATTAGTTGTAATTGATTTTTGGAGAAGTATAATTTGTATTTTTAATTATTTAAATTGGGGGGAAAAATATGGGGAAAAAATTAATAGGCATATTAGCTATTGTTGGAGTAGTAGTTATGGTGTTAGTAATTGGAGTAGTATTAGTTCTTGGGTCAACTGGACTAGTTCCAATAGTTTCAGATTTAATGGGAACAAGTAAACCAAGAGAATTAGGCGTATCATTTTCTGAAACAAATTACTCTTCAGGATTAGCAAAAGTTCCAGGAGCAAAAGTACTAAACCCAGAATATTTATGTATTGGATGTGATTACACTTCAACTGGATCAGTTCCAACAAAAAACACTTTCACTGCAGAAGAATTTACTGCAATGCTAAATAAAAGAAATGATGGAACAATTGGACCAGCAAGCGATATACAAATAAAATTCAATCCTGATGGTACTATTGAAACAAGTGCAATGGTTGACACTACTGGGATGGAAGGAGTGCCTGAACTAAAAGGACCAGTTTATGCTAAAGGAAAAATAGATTCGTTCACTTCAAGAAGTTTAGAACTTGATTTAGAATCAGCAGAGTTTGGAAGAGTAGGTGTACCAAGTGACCAAATTCCACAAGTAGAAGAGGAAGTAAATAATGCTTTAAAGAAAGTTTTTGAACAAAACCCCGGACTAAGCATTAATGACATTGAAGTAACTGAAAGCGGAGTCGTGTTTGATGGAACTTTACCAGAAAGTGTAGAAGGAGATCCAAACACTGAATTAATTCAAATAAATTAATTCAACAAATAAAAAAACAAGTTTTGATTTAGTTGAAGCAATTTGCTTCAACTATTCTTTTTTTTAATAATTTTTTTAAATATTTTTTTATTTTCTTTTAACTCTTTTAAGGGCTAGAGGTTTTTTTGTTGTTTTAGGTAAAGTTTTAACAATTGGGGTTTTTGGATAAAAAACTTGCCATCCTCTTTTTTCTAAAAATCTAGCAAAAATTGGGTTTGTTCTAACATTAGTTCTAGTTATTCCTTTTTTTCTAAAAAACTTTTCAAATTCACTTGTGAGTAAATCAATAGCAATAGTTCTTTGAATCTTACTAATTCCTGCAGCATAACCAAAATTAGCTCCAGTAATAACTTTATTTCTAACTTCACAAATAGTACTATAAGCAACAACATTATTTCCTTTTTTTAAATAAAAAGAATACTTTTGAGAATCTTTACTTTCTAAAGGTTCAATTATGAATAAATACTCTCCAATTTTTTTATGAATGCTTTGCTGCATAGAATATTTCTGTTTTTGATATTATTAATATTACTTATTTTGTCATTAATTTGATAAATAGTATTTATTTTATTATTATTTATTGAAAAAATTAGACATTTGTCAATTTTTCTTTAGGAATATTATTGTTTTTTCGATAAGAATATACAGAGTTTGTTACACTATATTATGGCATGGACACAGTTTGTTTAATACTGGAGAGTGATCTTTCAAAGGGTGTTGGAAGAGCAGTTAGAGAGTTTCACTATCCCTCAAAAGAAGAATTCATAATGGAAGCAATTAGAGAGAAAGTGAAAAACTCAAAATTTGAGAGATTTAGGAGTAGTGCGTGGCACACTCTTTTATCAAAACACAAAAATGCAGAAGTTAAAGAAAGTGAAGAAAGAAATGAAGGGTATTTGTATCGCCCAGCATTTGGATTAAAGGATCTAATAAAACAACAATTTCACTAAAATAATAGATTAGTGTATTACTTTAGTGAAAAATAGTTCCAGCGCTTTAGTTTGAAAGAAATCTCTTTTAGTTGTGTTAGGGCAGTTACTGCTTGAAGAAAAGATATTACTTTGGAGGGGATTTTTTTTTATTTTTTTGAGTAAAGTAATTTTTTGGACATTTATTTTATTTTTAACATTTTTTTATTTTTTAATGATTTTTTTTATTAATTTTATTTTTAGTAAGGTTTTTATTCTACCATAAATAAAGTATTTGTATGAGAAAGAGGTTTAGTAGTAGGGTTGCTGGTTCTGCAGATAATTTTGATGCTTTTAGAAAATTCCACCAAGGAAAACCAGTAAGAGGAGGGCCCGCGGCATCAACTATTGGGTTAAGAAAAAGATATGTACTAAAACCACGTGTTCCAAAAGTTTCTCACGTTTTAAAAACTCCTAAATCTAAACCATTAATTCAAAAAATGTTTCAATCAAGTAAAGCAAGACAATTAATTGCAAGTGAAATTGTAGAATATTTAATAAAAAATCCTTCTGCAACAAGAACTGATATTTTAGCAGATATTTGTTCTAAATTAACAAGAAAAGGATTGGTTGTTGATTATAAATCTCAAAGTAAAGTGCCAAAAGTTTTCACTCAACCAGTTACCCAATCCTCTATTGATGCAGTATATTCAAAACTAATTAGTAAAGAAGGATTTATTGAAAAAAAGTAAAAAACTAATAAGCTTTTTATTATAAATTTTTTATTATAAATTTTTTATTATAAATTAATTGTTTCTTTATTAGTTTTTTACCTTAATTAATTATTGCCCAACATTATTAACAATTATTTTTACAAATTTTTCTTTTTCTTGAATAAATTTGATTTCTTTTATTGTCAATTTTTTGTTCTCTGCTGATTTTATTGCATAAGGAATGTCTGGGAATAAATTTTTTTGTGAAAGTATTTTTTCTTTACTTGCCCACTCATAAGTTCCTTCTCTGTTTTCTTTTTCAAGTTCTCCAACAGGATTTTCAAAAAGTACCACAAATTGAGTCATGTGGTGAAATAATTCTTTATCATTAATTACAAAACAATTTTGCACAGTAATTATTTGCCCCTCTCCACTAAGTCCAGTTTCTTCAAGTAACTCTCTTTTTGCAGCTTCAATTATTTCTTCTCCTCTTTTCATTTTTGCTCCAGGAAATCCACAAAAACCATAATATGGTTCTTTAAATCGTTTATAAAGAACATAATCGTTTTTTCTTTTAGCAACAAGAAGTAAAGTTACAGCAGGTCTTTTTTCTTCTTTTCCAGTTTCTCCACTAATAGTAGTTGCTGCGCTTTTTCCTTTAACAGTTAAATAATATTTTGTTTGTTTTTTCTCAACAAAACCTTCGCTTTCTAGTTTTTTCAAATAATAAGTGAATTTATTACTTTCAACTTTTTTATCCCAAAGATCACTGAAAGTGCTTCCTGGGAAATGCATTAAAGTTCTAAAGATTTTGTTTTGTTCAGTTAAATCCATTTCTTCTTCATCCAGTTTTATATTTTTTATTTCTTGTTTTATTTTTTTTATATATTTTGTTTTATTTTTAGTAACCATTTTTACCAACACCAAAATATTTTATAAGTGGTTCATTTTTAAAAGACCTTAGTCAATTCTTTTTGACAAAGAAAATTTTAATTTAAATAAACTCTCCTTGTTTAGAAAATAGTGTTTTTTTAATTTATGTTTAATTTGATTAGGTTTAGATTTTCATTTCTAGTAGTATAGTGTATATTATATTGTGTATTGTTCATTTTATTGTTTTATTTATTATTGTTATTTTCTCCATTTATTGAGTACAAATACCCATCAGAGTGTAATTTATCAGAATCACAAGCCCACCTGTATCCAATGTCAGTTCGGTAGTACATGTTTTGTATTTTAACATTTTTTACTCTTGAGTATACTTGTCTTCTCGCTTCTTCAACAGTGTTTCCTTCTCCACTAACAACCATCACATACCCTGTTTCTCCAGCAATAGTTAACATTTGGTCAACTAATTTTAGTTCTCCTAAATGAATTCCATCAATATTTGGTTTTTTGAATATTACTGAAAGATCTCTATAAACAAATGCTTCTTTTTTATCTTCAAAAGGGAATGGAGGCACTGCAATTACTACTCCTATTTGGAATCCTTTTTTTGCTTTTAGTTCTGCATTTTCTTTACTTGCAAGTTTGTAAAAGAACTCTCCCCAATCGCAAGATACTCCTTCCATTTGAATACTTATTGTTGGATAACCAAATCTACAAGTAAATTCTAATGGAAATATCCCTTTTGAGTTTGCAATACAATTAATATCAATATAACCAACATACCCTGATTTTGCTAACTCTTCTTTCATTTTTCCTAAGGTGTTTGCAAAAATTTTGTTTGGTGGGGACCAAAACATTAGGGTTCCCATTTCTCCAGTGTATGGACCAATATCTCCTGGGAAAAGTTTTTTGTGTTCAAAATTAACATTTATTGGGTAAATAAAGTCATTTCCATTAAAAAATGCTCCAACCGCAACTTCTACTCCAATAGCTCTTTTTTGTAGGATAAATTTTTTTATTTTTTTTGCCCAAAGCGATCTATTTTGTTCAAGAATTTGAATAATATCTTTTCCATCCTCTTCATGTCCTAAAAAGAGAATTCCTTTAGGAACCATTGACCCACTATCTGAAGGTTTGAATACATAAGTTGAGGGGTTTTGTTTAATAAAATTTATTCCTTCATTAAAATCATTAAAATCCCAGTGGGGTAAAACATTCATCCCAACTTTACTCATTTCATTTTGACCAAATTCTCTATCCTCTTCTAATTTATCAGTGTATTTACTTCCACCCACAACAAGTTTTCCTTTTGCTCGTAGTTCTTCAGCAGCACTACCAAATCCAATATCATCAAATATAATTACATCCGCCCAATCAATTTCTTTTCTCCAATCATCAGTTTTTTCTAGTATTCCATCATAAACATCTTTATCAGCTTCAGCTTTAATATAAACTTTCACAAAGTGTCCTCTTTTTTGAATTTCCCAAGCAAGGTCCCCGCTTAGACTTTCGTGAGAAACAAAAAGAAATTTTTTTGGATTATCAGTTAATTTTGAGTATTTTTGTAAAAAAATATTTGTTTCTTGATTATTATTTTCTTGCTCAATCATTAGTTAATCACTTAAGAATTTTTTTAATTTAATTAAATTTATATGTTAATACTTGTGACTAAAAACTTTTAAATGTGATTAATCTTTTTAAATTTAATAAAAATAGCAAGATAAAGTGTTAACATTGAAAAATTAAATAAAGAATCCTCTATAGGGATAGTTAGAATTCTAAAATTAGTTATTGCGTTACTATCATAAAGTACTATTGGGATTGAAGTTAAAATATAATTAAAAATTAAAAACAATCCAAGGGTAATTAATAAAAAATAATAATAATTTTTATTTTCAAATAAAGTGGTTTTTGTATTAATTATCATTATTGTTATCGCACTTATAAGTAAAGCAATTAAGGTGTATTCTTTTTCTACAAAAATCATTGCGAGCAGAATAAAAACTATTGAAATAATAAAAGGTATTTTTTTTGTTAAAAATTTTGATTTAATTTTTTCTTCTTTTTTAAAATAATTAATTGATTCCCAAACAAATAAACAACTATAAGGAACAGTGATAAAGAAAAGTACTTCTTCTATTGGTAAATTTAGTAAATGTATTCCTAAAATGTGTTCCTTTGCAAAAAACCAGTGTCCTCTAAGCGTAGCAAAAGCATCCCAAATAACAAAAAGAGTTCCTGTTACTAAAATTGAGGCGAAAAGTGCTTTAAATTTTTTATAATAACTAATTCTTTTTTCAAAAGAAAATAAAAAGGGGAAAAGAATTATTAGAATATTAATCAATAAATAAGTACTTAACATTTTTTCACCAAATTTTTTATTCCGGTTATAAAAATTCTGCTTTTTGCCGGTTTTACTTTTTCTCTAAAAACAATTTGTGGATCATTTTCTATTCTTTTAGCCGTCCATTTATACATTTCTGAAGCTGTTTTTATTGAGGGTAAATATTTTTTATCAATTTTTGAAAAGTCTTTTTCAGCTGTATTTTGCCACTTTTTATAATGCTTTATTTGTTCTTTAATGAACTTGCTGAATCCTTCTTTGTTTGTTTTCATGCTTTCTTTATCAAAACATTTAAAACCATGTTTTTTTAATTCGTTTTCTGGAAAATAACACCTATTTAGTGCAATATCTTCGTCGATATCTCTAATGAAATTAATATATTGCATTGCTTTTCCTAAAAGCTTGGCTGATTTGTATGCGCTTTTATTAATATCAAGAATTTTGCACATAAATAAACCAATAACTTCAGCAGATCCATGCATATATTTCTCTACTTCTTTTAGATTCTTGTATTTTTTTTGTTTAAGATCTTTTTGCATTGATTCCATAAAAGAATTAGCCCATTTTTTTTCAAAGTTTTTTCTTTTCTCAAGTTCTAAAAAATTTGTAATTATTGGGTTTTGTATTTTTTTTCCTTTTCGTGCATTAATAAATTGTTTTTTGAATTTAAAAAATTCTTTTTTCTTTTGAGGGACACTATCAACTAAATTATCAACAGTTCTTACAAATGCATAAAGTGTAGTTACATCTTTTCTTATTTTTTTAGGAAAAAAGTAACTAGAATAAAAGTAGGTTTTGCTTCCTTTTTTAAAAATTAAATTTGATGAATATTTTATTTTTTTATTATTTTTTTTCATGAATTCACCAAGTAGAAAACTAATTTTTGTTTTCTTTTTGAATTTTGTCAGCAACAATTTGTGCTGAAATTAAAACCATTGGTACTCCAATTCCTGGGTGGGTATATGAACCAGTGTAATAAAGGTTTTTTACTTTTTTACTCTTGTGAGAGGGTCTAAATACTGCGGTTTGGAAAAGCGTGTGTGCAAGTCCTAAAGCAGTTCCTTTAAAAGAATTGTATTCTTTTTTGAAATCCCTTTGGGAAAAAATTCTTTTAACAATTATTTTGTCACTAATTTTTTCTTTTGTTCGTTTTTCAAAATCATTTATTATTTTTTTAAACATTTTTTCTCGTTCTTTATCGCCATCATTTAATTCATTTGCTATTGGGATTAAGAAAAACAAGTTTTCTTTTCCTTTAGGTGCAACACTATTGTCAGATTTTGAAGGGCAGGAAACATAATAGGATGGGTTAGTTGGCCAAGTTGGGTTTTTATATATTTGATCAAAGTGCTCTTCCCACTCATCAGCCAAAAACAAATTATGGTGTTTTAATGATTTTAATTTTCCTTTAACACCAATATAAAATAAAAGTGCAGAAGGACCCATAACTCTTTTGTTCCAATAATTAGTTGAATAAATTGAGTGTTTTTTGTGTAAAAGTTTAGTCTCTGCTTCTTCATAATCAGAACTCACAAGAATAATATCTGCGCTAATTTTTTTTCCTTTGTTTGTTAAAATCCCAGAACAAAGTGTCCTACTTTTAGTGTTATCATTTGTAATTATTTTTTTAACTTCAGTTCCTTTAATTATTTTTACTCCATTATTTTTGCATAATTTTTCAAGCGCATTAACAATTTCTACCATTCCTCCAAGTGGATAATACACTCCTTTATTTATGTCCACATGCGACATTAGTGAATATAGTGCAGGTGTGTTTTTCGGACTTCCTCCTAAGAAAACCATACTATATTCTAACACTTTTTTTAATTTGTGATTTTTAAATTTTTTTGAAACGTAACTATCAAGTGATTCAAACATTTGTAATTTTAATCCAGAAGTAATTAATTCAGGGGTAAAAAAATCAATAATTGTTTGGTATTCTTTGTATAAAAATTTTTCCATAGCAATATCATATTTTAGTTTTGCTAGATCAAGATAATTTTTTAGTTTTTTTGAAGACCCACTTTCAATACTATCAAATAATTTGTACACTTTCTTTTTGTCTTTTGGTAAATCAACCATCCCTTCTTTTTCATAAAACACTCTAAAAGAGGGATCTAGTTGTTTTAATTTATAAAAATCACTTGTTTTTTTTCCAAAAATTTTGTAATAGTTTTCAAAAACTTCAGGCATTAAGTACCATGAAGGGCCCATATCATACATGAATCCTTTTGTTTTCCAAGTTTGTGCTCTTCCTCCAAGGTTCTTATTTTTTTCAACAATGGTTACATCAAATCCTTTTTTTGCTAAAAGTGCAGCGGAGGCAAGTCCACTAAAACCCGCTCCAACAACAATAACTTTTTTTTCATGAAAACTTACCCGCATTAAATTCGTTTTTATTTTCTCTTTTTCTTTTTTGATTTTTTTTCTGTTTTTGTTTTATTTTCTTTATTTTTATTTGTATTAATTCCTAAAATAGTGTATAAAGTGCAACTCTCAATTATCCCTGTAAAAACAAACATTATTCCAATTAAACCTAAAACATAGGATACTATTGGTTGTGTTAATAATGATCCAATAAGTGCAATTATTCCTAAACCTAATCTAATCATTTTATCAGTTTTTCCCACATTTTTTTCAAACAATTTCAACTAAATCACCTGATTATATAATATTTTTATTAAATATAAATGTGACTAATTAAGTAATTTTGGAGGATATTTTGTGGAGTAATTATTTTTTTCTTTTAAAAAAACCTTTGATTCTTTGAAAAAAACTTGGTTTCATTTGAGTACTTGTAACAATATTGTGGGGTACTCTTAAATTTGCAGGTTTGCTATTTTTTTCTTTTAACTTTTCTTTTCTTCTCTGAAGAGCTCTTCTAAATTCATATGGGGGCATAATAAATTATTGTTTTTATTTTATAATAAGGTTTGGTTTTTGTAAAGTTTTAGAAATTGAGTAAATAAGAATATTATAGAGTTCAACTTTTTGTATTACGCGGAGAG
>DAOQRN010000017.1:0-15573 GCA_035355675.1 archaeon | reverse complement strand
CCAATAATTTTTTTATTATTTTCAGGAAATCTTTTTAAAACATAAAATAACCTGCTTATTCCTTTTAATTTTATTGTAAAAGTATCATCCCCCATCCTGCCAAGATAAACAAGGTTTGCTTTTTGCTTCACTGATTTTTTTATTTTTGTTTTAAACCAATAATCTTCTATTGCATTATGAACTAAAAATATTTTTTCTTTTTTTACTCCACACTTAACAAGTTCTCTTTTCACTTTTTTTGAAGTGGCAATAACAGCATCGCTTTTTCTCGCAACCTCGATTTTTATTTTGTTAATATCTTGTAAAGATTTTATTGAAACTGAATAATCTGTAATGTTTAACCTTTTCTTTAGTTTACTAAATATTTTTAATAATTCTTTTTTTTCAGAGGCAAGTTTTTTTGTTGAAGGAACACTTTTTAAGAAACCAAAAGTTGTTGAACCAAAATGAGAAACAACTTTTACTCCATTATCAAGAAAAGGTAAAACTGTATAGGTCGTTCCTTGAATAATTTTGTATTTTTTTGAATGAAATTTTTTATTAATTAATGAATAAAAAAATAAAATATTTGTTATGCCTTTTAAGGATTTTGAAAACATTGTTATACTTTGTTTTGGATAAATTGTGTCAACAACATAACCTGATTTTCTTAATTTTTGTACAATTAATTCATTGATATAATTTGCACCAAATTTTATTCTTTTTTCATCATGAATATACAAAATCTTTCTGTGCATAAATAAATAACAAATAGGAATGTTTTAAAGAGAATCAGAAAAATTTTTTAGAAAAAGTTCTCTTTAAATTAACTTTGAATCAAAATTTGTTATGAAATTTTATTTATCTTCTTTAAGAATTGGAAATAACCCAAAAGATTTACTAAAGTTAGTTGGAAAAAATAAAAACACGGCTTACATTTCTAATGCGCTTGATTATACTGCTGATCTTGATAGAAGACGATTTATGGAAGAAAAAGATATGGGCGAACTAAGGAGAAATGGTTTTGAAGTAGAAAAAATAGAATTAAGACAATTTTTTTTCAAAGAAAAAGAACTTGAAGATAAATTAAAAAATTTTGGATTAATTTGGGTCAGAGGAGGAAATGAATTTGTTTTAAGACAAGCAATGAAACTATCAGGGCTTGATATTATTTTAAAAAAATTCAAAGAAGAAAAAGTGAGTATTGTTTATGGTGGGTATGGGGCAGGAGTAACAATAATTGGCCCAACTCTTAAAGGAATTGAATTAATTGAAGATATTGAACAAAAACCTTATCTTGCACTAAAATATACTATTTGGGAGGGACTTAATTTAATTGATTACCAAATAGTCCCACACCATGATATCAAAAATCCAAGTGTAAGTGCAATGAATGAATTAATTGAATATTATGAACAAAACAAAATTTCTTACAAAACACTAAAAGATGGAGAAGTAATTATAATAAAAAAATAAAAAAAATGTATAATAAAAAAATTAATAATTTAATTAATAAAAACAACAACTATAAAAATAATTTTTACTTAACTTCATCCCTATAAACAGCTTTTCCGTTTTTATAATAAGCAACATTAGATTCATCAGCAGGTTTAAAAAAATTTAAAGGTTTAAAAGGAGTGGCATCAAAAGTGTTTTTTCTATCATTTTTATGCAAATCTTTTATCATTTCTTTATCAACATTTGAAACATTAATATAAGAAGGAGATTTTAATATTGAGTCTAAATCCATTTTACTAACAAGTCCAAATTCTTTGTTTACTTTTTTGTAATCACTTTTTGCAAGATTTTTTGTAATAAATAAATAAAGTAGTGCTCCAAAGCTTGAAAGGAAAAGAACCAAAAAAAATGCTAAAAAAGTCATCCCTTTTCTTTTAAGAGAATCAAGAAATACTAAAGAAAGTAAAATAATAAAAATTACTGTGGAAAAAATTGTAAAGACAAAATAAATAGGTGAAATAGTTGAAGAGTAATCATTAAAAGAAATATAAAATATTCCAGGAACAAAAGAAAGAAGTAAGTGAATTATCGCAATAATTGCTATTAATAATCTTAAAGCCATAACTAATTAACACAAAATCATTTATAATAACTTTACTTTTTAATTGAATTATGAATTCAAACCAATTAATCACTGAATTAAACAGCCTAAAAGACCCTTCCAAGGCAAAAATACTCCGAAAGTTTTTCAAAACTGGAAAAGGAGAATATGGAGAAGGGGATATTTTTTTAGGAATAACTGTTCCAACACTAAGAAGTGTATCAAAAAAATATGATCTATCACTTAATGAACTACAACCCTTACTTGACAGTAAAATTCATGAACACAGAATGGTTGCACTTTTTATTTTAATAAAAAAATATGAAATTGCCAAAAAACAACAAAATAAAGATGAGCAAAAAGAAATTTATGAATTTTATTTAAAAAACTTAAAAAAATCAAATATAAATAATTGGGACTTAATTGACTTGAGTGCCCCAAATATTTTAGGAGAATATTTGTTTGGAAATAATAAAAATGCAAAAATACTTTACGACCTTGCAAAATCAAAGCTCTTGTGGGAAAGAAGGGCATCCATCCTTGCAACTTTTACATTTATTAAACAAAAAGAAACTAAACATACTTTAAAAATTGCAAAAATTTTACTTAATGATAAAGAAGACCTAATACAAAAATCTGTTGGGTGGATGCTTAGAGAGGCCGGAAAAAGAGCAAGTGAAAAAGAACTCACCTCATTTTTAGACAAACATTACAAAAAAATGCCAAGAACAATGCTGCGTTACTCTATAGAAAGACTTAATAAAAAGCAAAAAGAATATTATATGAAGAAAAATTAATAGAAATAATAATCCGGATTGATTTGAATGAAAAGAAAAATAATTAAAGAAATACCAACTAAAAAAGATTCCCAAAATAATAAATTAACAAAAATTTTGTATACAACAATTATTGGATTAATTTTAGTTTTGTTTGTAGCAAGTTTTTACTTTGCACCAATGATACCAGAAACTGTTGCAGTTCACTGGAATGCAAGTGGAGTTGCTGATGGTTATGCAGGCAAAGATTTTGGATTATATTTTTTACCAATTTTAACAATAATTATTGCAGTAATTTTAGTATTTATTCCAAAACTTGACCCATTGAAAAAAAATATTTTAGAGTCATGGAATAAATATTTAACAATGGTAATTTTTTTTATAGGTTTTATGGGGTATTTACACTTTTTAACAATTTATTGGAATTTAGGCAATCAATTTAATTTTTCAACATTTATTGCCCCAGCATTTGGAGTATTATTTTTCTATATTGGTTGGTTTATTAAAGATGTTAAACAAAATTATTTTGTTGGAATTAGAACCCCTTGGACACTAAACAATAAAGAAGTTTGGGAAAAAACACACAAATTTGGCGGAAAATTGTTCCAACTAAGTGGAATAATTGCAATACTTGGAATGTTTTTTGAAAATATTTCAATTTTCTTAATTATTGCACCAGTAATTCTTTCTGCAATAATTATTACAATTTATTCATATATTGAATTCAGAAAAATTAAAAAATGAAATAAAAAAAATAGTAAACTAAAAATTAAAATAAAAAAAAACTAATTAATAAACAACTAAAATAAAAAAATAGCAAATTAAAAACTATAATCAAAAAATTAAAACCAAAAAATAACTATAATAACCTATCTCTGATTTTCTATAATTGATTTAAATGTTTAAAAAAAAAGATTTAACTAATGTACCAGTTTTTCAAGCGCTAATTCAACTCTCAATCCCTTTAGTTTTAATTAACGTTATTTTAACTCTTTACCAAGTAGTAGATATGTTTTGGGTTGCAAAACTTGGAACAGAAAGCATTGCAGCAATTTCAGTAAGTTTTCCAATAATTTTTGTAATAAATTCAATAATGTTTGGGGTAAGTAGTTCAGGAGCAATAATCGTTGCCCAATATTTTGGAAAAAAAGAACATGACAAAATTGATTATTATGCAGGGCAAACTTTAATTTGGTTAACAATTATTGGACTTGCAACAGGAATACTAGGGTATTTACTTTCAGATTTATTAATAACTTTGATTGGAGCTGAAAGTAATGTTTCAATTCTTGCTTCAGGATACACAAAAATAATTTTTATAGGAATTGTTTTTGGTTTTGTTTATCAAGGATTTACAAGTATTTTAAGATCCCTTGGACAAGTAAAATTACCTCTACTAATTGCTTTTATTGGACTTTTACTAAACTTTATCTTAGATCCTTTATTTATTTTTGGATGGAATGTAATACCAAAAATGGGGGTTAATGGATCAGCAATTGCAACAGTACTTACTCAAGGATTTTCACTTTTAATTGCATTAATTTGGTTGAAATTACACAAAGAACTTGTAAATATTAGAAAAAAAGATCTTTACCCAAATAAAAAAGCATTATTTGAATTTATAAAAATTGGTTTTCCAACCACCCTTGAGTTTTTATCAAGGTCAATTGGATTTGTGTTATTAACTTTTATTATTGCTTGGTTTGGAACAAATGCACTTGCTGCTTATGGAGTGGGAATGAGAGTAACAAGTCTTGCAATGATTCCTTCATTTGGAATTTCCCTTGCAACACTAACCCTTATTGGACAAACACTTGGAGCAAAAAAAATAGAAAAAATACATGAAATAGTAAAAAAAGGAATGCTATTTTCTTTCACATTCTTAACAATCTTAGAAGTAATTATTCTTGTTTTTGTTAAAGATTTAACTTCATTTTTTATAGAAAACGATTTAACAGTGTTAAATGAAGCAATTACTTCAGTAGTGATGTTTGTTTTATTATTTGGATTCTTTGGAGCAAATGTAGTAATACTATCAGCATATCGTGGAGCTGGAAAAACTACTATTGCAATGGCTTTATCATTTGCAAACATTTTTGTACAATTAATTATAGCACTAATACTAATTTTTGTTTTCAATTTAGACTTATTTGGGGTTTGGTTAAGTTATCCAATAACCACAATAATAATTTTTATTATAAGTTATGGTTACTACAAAACTCACCCAATTGAAAAAAGTATTGTATAAAATAGTAGAATTCTTTAAAATTACTCTTTAATGAAAAATATATAAACCCTAAAAACGTTCTTTACTCATGAAAACTAATAACAACCATTCAATAAAAACTCATACAAAATTTAGGCAAAAAAAATTAAAACTTGGCCAAAGAGCAGCGGATTTTTTAACAAAATGGATTGGGTCATGGTGGTTTGTTGGACTTGTTGTTTTGTACATTTCTATTTGGATAATTTCAAATAGCGTTATGATTTTATTTGGACAATGGGACCCATACCCATTTATTATTCTAAATTTAACACTATCAACTCTTGCAGCACTTCACACATCAATTATTTTAATGAGTGAAAAAAGAATGAACGAAATTGAAAGTCAAAAAGTCGAACATGATTATTTAATTGATAAGAGAACTGAAAAAGAAATTAAAAAAATGCAACTAGATATTTTAGAAATAAAACAAGCATTAATTAAAAATCATCACTCAAAAGAAAGAGCACAAAGTGTGAAAAAAGAATTACAATTAATTCAAAAAGAACTTGAAGAAATTGAACAAAAATTTGAAAAACAAAACTAATTGTGGTATTTGTGAATAATGTTTACTTTAAGAAAATTAATTCTTATAATGAAACAGAAAATATTTCAAGTTCTGCTAAAGAGTTACTAAAAAAAATTGTTAGTGAAGAAAAAATAAAGTTAGAAAAAAACATCCCGCTTAAAGTTCATTTTGGTGAAAAAGGAAATGAAACATTTATTCATCCAAAGAATTTTGAAGGAATAATTGATTACTTAAAATCAAAAAAAACTAAACCATTTTTTACTGATACAAATGTTTTGTATAAAGGAGAAAGAACATTTAGTGACACTCACATAAAAATTGCTAAAGAACATGGGTTCACTCAAATCCCAATAAAAATTGCTGATGGGGACCATGGAGAAAAATACAAAGAAATTAAAATTAGTGAAGTGAATCCAAAACATTTTCAAAAATGTAATATTGGAAAAGAAATTAGCATGGCAAAACAAATGATTGTAATTGCTCACTTTAAAGGACATATTTTAGCAGGATATGGTGGCGCAATAAAACAACTATCTATGGGTTGTGCTGCAAGAAGCGGAAAACTTGCAATGCATAGTAATGCAAAACCGATTTTGAATTCTTTAACCTGCAAAAAGTGTCACACCTGCACAAAACACTGTCCAAAAGATGCACTTGTAATTGATACCCTTGTTCCACATATTGACTATAACAAATGTATTGGTTGTGCAATGTGTATTGCTGTTTGTCCATTTGGAGTAATCACCCCAAATTGGATTTCAACCCTGCCTAATAATTTTTTAGAAAAATTAGTAGAGTATGCTTTTGCTGCACAAAAAGGAAAAAAAGTAATTTATTTTAACTTTGTTTTTAATTTAACAAAAAATTGTGATTGTGAAGGAAAAAAAATGAAACCTATTGCAAAAGATGTTGGGATACTCGCAGGAACTGATCCTGTTGCACTTGATAAGGCTGCACTGGATCTTATTAGAAAACAAGAAGGGAAAAAAGTTTTCGCAGGAGATTATGCACTTGATTATGCCCAAAAAATTGGTTTAGGAAAAAAAGAATACAAATTAATTGAGATTTAATACTATAAAAAATAATTCTAACTTATTTTTCTAAGAAAAATATTTTTTTACTTTTTTTCTTCCTTAACAATGTCCAAATTTATGTGTAGTTCTTTTAGTTGTTTGTCACTTACTTCGCTTGGAGAATCATCCATTAATGATGCTGCTGCTTTGTTTTTTGGAAAAGCAATTACTTCTCTTAAACTTTCAGCACCAGTAATTAACATTATCATTCTGTCAAGCCCAAACGCAAGTCCACCATGAATTGGGGCCCCATAATTGAATGCTTCAAGGAAGAAACCAAATTTTTGTTTTGCTTCTTCTTCACTAAGCCCAATTGTTTTGAATACTCTTGCTTGAACTTTTGGGTCGTGTATTCTAATACTTCCCCCACCAAGTTCAATTCCATTTAGTACTAAATCGTAAGCATTTGCTTTCATTTTTAGTGGTTCAGTTTCAAGTAAACCAATATGTTCTGGTTTTGGTGAAGTAAATGGATGGTGTGTTGCTGATACTTTTCCTTCTGTTTCATCCCACTCAAACATTGGAAAATCATTTACCCACAAAAAGTTGAATTGGTTTTCTTTAATTAACCCGAGTTTTTTTCCTAAATGTACTCTTAAATAACCAAGTCCGTCATTTACTACTCTTTCTTTTCCTGCACAAATTAAAATCAAATCTCCTTCTTTTGCATTTGTTTTTGCGATAACTTTTTGTAATTGATCACTAGTAAAGAATTTTGCAATAGTTCCGTCTAGTTTCCCATCCACCATTTTTAGATTTGCTAGCCCATTCGCTTTGTAAATTTTTACAAAATCTTCAAACTCTGAAATATCTTTTCTACTATAATCTGCTTTTCCTTTTACATTAATTGCTTTAATTATTCCTTTATTTGCAACAACCGTATTGAATGCATTGAATTCACTTTTTCCCATTTCTTCTGTCAAGTCAACTAAAAGCATTTCAAATCTTGTATCCGGTCTATCAACACCATATGCCCTAATTGCTTCTGAATAATCCATTACTGGAAAAGGAGTTACAAGATCAATTCCTAAAAATTCTTTCCAAATTCTTTTCATTAATCCTTCATTTAATTCCATTAAATCTTTTTGTTCTAAAAAACTCATTTCCATATCAATTTGTGTAAATTCTGGTTGTCTATCTGCTCTCAAATCTTCATCCCTAAAACATTTTGCTATTTGAAAATACTTGTCAAACCCACCAATCATTAATAATTGTTTAAATAATTGTGGACTTTGTGGTAAAGCAAAGAATTTTCCTGGATTTACTCTACTTGGAACTAAATAATCTCTTGCCCCTTCAGGAGTACTCTTTGCAAGCACAGGTGTTTCTATTTCAATAAATCCATTTTCATCTAAATAATCTCTAACAAGTTTTACAACTTTATGTCGCATTATAATGTTTTTTTGTAGTTCTGGCATTCTTAATGCAAGGTATCTATATTTTAGCATCATGTCTTCATTAGTTTCTGTTCTTCCAGTTAAATCAATTGGAATTGGAAGAGATTCAGTTATTATTTCAACAACACTTGAGTCAACCTCAATTTCTCCTGTTGCAAGATCTTTTTTTTCTGTCCCACTAGGCCTACTTTTTACTACCCCTACGATTTTTAGTACAAATTCTTTTCTAATTTTTTTTGCAAGCGTTGCAATAATATCGCTTTTTTTGTGATCAATTACCACTTGTGTAATTCCATATCGATCCCTTAAATCAACAAAAGTAACGTTTCCGTGATCTCTAACTGTGTCAACCCAACCAATTAATGTAATTTCTTTTCCAACAAAACTAGAATTTAGTTCCCCGCAAGTGTTTGTTCTATGCATATTTTTATTACCTTAATAACAAAATTTGGTCAAAAAGGGTTTATAAAATTGAGTGATAAAAAAAATTTAAACATTAAACTTAAATAAAATAAATAACCCTCATCAAAACAAATCAAATCAAAATAAATTAAATAAAATTAAATTAAACTAAACTAAATAAATAATATTAAATCACCAAATTAAAGCTAATTAACCCTTTAAAAATACAATAAATACTTATAGCCAGTTAACTCTAATATTATTGACAATAATGAAACAAAACACAATTGAAAATCAATTACTTGTTGAATTTAATAATGCGGGAGTAGCAAGAATTCACCAAGAGTCAATAGTTTCGCTTTTATTAAGGTTAAGAAAACATGATGAGGCAACTTTTATTCATTCAGTAAGAGTGGCACTTTTATCAGCAAAAATGGCAAGAGTACTCAAAATTGATCCAAAACCACTTCTTTTTGCAGGTTGCTTGCATGATATTGGAAAACTTTATGTCCCAGGAGAACTATTGAGACAAAAAAATTATGATCCAAAAACCCAGCCAGAAATTGATAAGCATATTCTTTACTCTTACGAAATTTTAAAAGAAATTCACCCTTTTTCTGCAGAAATTGCATTAATGCATCATAGGTTTCAAACAAGAAAAAATAAACTAACTCCGGATAAATTAAATCCAAAAATTTCTTTAAGTACAAGAAAAAAAGCCACTAAAATTTCAAGCTTACTCGCAATAGCTGATCAATTCAATGCAGCAACTAGTAGAATTAGGCCAGACCTTGGTAGAAGTTTAACTTTAAGCGAAGCCCAAAAATTATTACTAAAAGAATTTCCAAAACAAAGAAGAGTAATAAAAAAATTAATTAATTCCAGAGTTTTTAGTGCAGAATTACCTCTTACAAAACCAATAACCCCTATTATTCAAAATCAAAGAAAAAAAATAATTTCTACACAAAAAGCACTAAAAAGAAGTCAGGTTAAAAGAAGACACTAAACAAAGGATTAATAAAATAAAAACAGCATTCTTTTTTTACCAGAAAGGGATTTATTTGTTTGAACTTGATAAAACTGATTTACTAGTTATTGCTCAAACGCTAGCAAACATGATGATGTTACTTGGAGCAGCACTATTAATCCCAGCTCTTGTTGCACACTACTCAAATGAGTCAGCATTTTTTCAAATCTTTGTTTCAATATCAATAATAACAATTTTGGTCGGAATTTTATCTAAAAAATTAATAAAACCAAGAAGAGCACTAATGAAACACGCAATAATCTCAATTGCACTAGGTTGGTTTTTGTTTGGAGCAATTTCTGCAATTCCTTTTCTTTTTTTAGGATTAAACCCAATTGATGCATTTTTTGAAAGCATCTCAGGATGGACAGGAACAGGAATAAGTACTATCCCAAATCTTGAAATATTACCCGCATCAATTTTATTTTGGAGAGGACTAATCCAGTGGCTTGGAGGATTTGGAATTGTAGTAATGGCACTATTAATTTATGAAAGACCAGAAACTGCAATGAATTTGTTTTCAGCAGAAGGAAGAAATGAAGATTTTTTCCCAAACATAAAAAAAATAGCAAGAATGATTGTAGCAATTTATTTTCTTTACACTTTTATTGGAATAATACTTTACATCTTATCAGGAATGAATCTACTTGATGCAATAGTACATTCATTTACTGCAATTGCAACAGGAGGATTTTCTACAAAAAATGCAGGAATAGGTTTTTTTGGTTTTTCAGCAGCAACAGTGACTATTTTAATTTCAGTTCTTGGAGGAATGAGTTTTGAATCACACTATTCTTTACTCACAGGAAAATTTAGAAAATTTATAAAAAACCCTGAAATAAAATTCTTTTTCTTAATTGCAATAACCGCAACAATTTTGATTTTCATTAATACTTATTTTTCGAAAGGAAATAGTTACTTTGAATCATTTTTTTATGTAATCTCTGCACTAACAAGCACTGGAGCAATATTTGGACTTGATCTTTCAACACTCCCAGCACTAACAATATTCATTATAATTATTTTAATGGCATTTGGAGCATCATACGGATCTACTACAGGAGCACTCAAACTTTGGAGAATATTAATACTTTATCAAGTGGTTAAAAGAGAAATACACCGAGCATTTTTACCACAAAAAGCAGTAACTCCAATAATCCTTGGCGGAAGAATTGTTCCTGAAGACAAAGCACTAAAAGCACTCTCTTACATTTCGTTATACATTGTTTTCATTATTGCAGGAAGTATTATTTTTATGTATGCAGGATTTGGATTAATTGACTCAATATTTACTATAGTATCAGCAATAGGAAATAATGGACTTTTAACAATAAGTCAAGAAGCAATTTTATTAATGAACCCACTGCTTAAAATACTTTTGAGTTTATACATGATTATTGGAAGAATGGAAATAATTCCGTTTTTAGTGCTATTAAAAAGTACAGGGATTGGAGCAAGAATAAGATAAAATTAAAATACAAAACAAGCTAAAAAAAAATATAAAAGCAATAAAAAAAAAGTAGAAAAAAAACTTTAAATTTAGAGATTATTTTTAAAAAAAGGTGAAAATATGCGTATTGTAATTGTAGGAAACTCTATTTTGGCAGTAGAACTAACAAAACTTGTTCTTAAAAAAAATGAGAACAAAATAACGCTAGTTGTTAAAAAGAAAGAAGAAGCAATGAGACTCACTTCAGAACTAAACATTAGCGTAATAAATGCAGATCCAACAAACCCTGATCACTTAGATGAACTTGAACTCGAAAAATGTGATGTATTTATTGCAGCAACTGATCTTGAAAAAGAAAATGTACTATCAGCGATTTATGCAAAAAATGCAGGTGCTAAAAAAATATATGTAAGCATTGAAAACGAAGAAAGTGAACTAATACTAAAAAAATTAGGATTCATTCCACTTAGAGCTGAAGAATTTGCTGCACAAGCAATTGAATTAATGATAAGTAGACCACAAGTAAGTGCAATAGTTAATATTCACGAAGGAGAGTTTGACATGATTGAAGTGGAAGCAAACGAAACAGAACTAATTGGAAAAGAAATGGGAAGTGCAAAAGGAATACATTACACTACTCTTGCAACATATGATGGAAAATACTTATTTGACAAAGAAACAATCATTAAAGAAAATGATATCTTGCTTGTCGTTGTAAGTTCAGGAATGGAAAAAATAGCTGAAAAAGAAATAAAAAAGAAAACAGGGTTAATTGAAAAAATGGCTAAAAATTTATCAAAAAAAACCGAAGAGAAACCAAAGAAAAAAACAAACTAAATAGTATTTTAAATACAAAAGGCCTTAATGAATTCAATGGTTTTTGGCCTTAACCATTAGGGTGATGTTTATGCCTACAAAAAAAATTGATTCAATGTTAATTAAAGAGAAAATTCCAAGAAAAACCCTCACACTAATTCTTGACGAGGGAGACGATGTAATGACTTGCATAAAAGTAGGAATGCAACAAAATAATGTTAGAGAAGCAAAACTAGAAGACATTGAAGGGTTTTTATTAAAAGGTGCAATAAATTGCATGGAAGGAAATAAATACAAAAGAATTGAAGTAGAAAATATTGAATTATTAAGAGCATCCGGAAATTTCAAATTCGGTGGAGAAGATATGTGGGGAAACCTAAACGTGTTCACTGCTGGAAGAAAACCAGTAAGCGGAACCTTACATAAAGGTACAGCAAAAGACGGATTAACAATTAAACTAACATTTGTTCCATAAAAAAATGGAACAAATGAACAAATTTTTCTAATTTTTAAAATTAATTAAATTACATTTTTTTATAATTATTAAGATTATTTTTATTTTTGAAATTCATTTCCTACTTTTCAAATAGTTTTCAACACTTCTATCATAAGTCTTTTCTGTTTTGTTATCAAAATAACATGCAGGTAGTTCTCCTCTTTTTCTATGATATGCTACACACTCACAACAAATCCCTTTTCTTTCACAAGGGTAAGAACAATTACAATTAACTAAATTTTTTTCTTTTCTACACTCCAAAAATAACCACCCAAAATCAACACACTAAAATTTAATTCACTTTATAATATTTTTTTGCTTTCCTAACTTCTTCACTGTGATTAACTATTTTTTGAATATAATATTTTTCAATTTCTTTTTCATTATGAATAATTTTTGGATCAATTTCTTTTAATTCAGGAATCCAATTTTTTATATATTCACAACTTGGATCAAACTTTTTTTGTTGAATAAATGGATTAAATATTCTAAAATATGGTGAAGCGTCACACCCAGTACCACTAGCCCACTGCCAATTCCCATTATTTACACAAGGATCATAATCAATTAATTTTTGAGCAAAATACTTTTCACCCTCTCTCCAATCAATGTGCAAGTCTTTTGTTAAAAAACTAGCTACAATCATCCTAACTCTATTATGCATAAACCCCGTCTCATTTAATTCTCTCATACCTGCATCAATTATAGGGTACCCTGTTTTTCCACTCTTCCAAGCCTCAAATTCCCCTTTATTATTTATCCAAACAACAGTATCAAATTTTTTATAAAAATTACTTCCAAACACTCTTGGAAAATTATATGCGATTTGGGTGAAAAAATCCCTCCAATAAAGTTGTCTTAAAATTGGCGAATAAGGCCCAAGTTGTTCTATAATTCCCCAATAAATTTCTCTAATTGAAATTGTTCCAAATTTATTATGTGCAGAAAGCATTGTTGTTTTTTTTGCAGGAAAATCTTTTATAAAAAAGTAATCTTCAAAATTTTTTATATTTTTTAATACTTTTTTTCCTTCACTTCTCCCCCCATGAAGAGCAATACTATCATTAAACAAATTTTTTAGGTTTATCATTAATGTTTTATTTTCAAACTTTAATTCTTCAGTAAAATAGTTTGTAAAATTGTTTTTTGTAGGTAATTTTATTTCAATTTTTTTTGCATTATTGTAATAAGGAGTAAAAATTGTATAAGGTTTTTTATCTTTTTTTAAAGTCATTTCTATTTGATTGAGTAAAAGATCATCAAGTTCCAAAAAATCGATTTTATTTTTTTCACAAACCTCTTTTAACGCAGTGTCTCTTTTTTTACTAAAAGGAGTATAATCCTTGTTTACAAAAATTGCATCAATTTTTTCTTTTGGAATAAACCTTTCAAAAAACTCTTCGCTTTTTCCATAAAAATAATACAATTTTCCTTTTTTTTCTTTTAATTGTTTTTCTAAGTCTTCTAAAGACTTTACCATAAATTGCATTGCATTATTACTTTTGTATTCATTCTTTGAACTTATTTGTCTTTCGTCAAAAATAAAACAAGGTAATACTTTTTCGCTTTGTGTTAGTGCTTCAATAAGAGCAGTATTATCTTCCACTCTTAAATCTCTTCGAAAAATAAAAACAGATTTTTTGTACTTTTTCATAAGAAAAACCAAAATAATGCCTTTTTTTAATGCAAATCTTTTACTTAAAAAACAAGGCCATCACGTAGCGACCTGGTAAAAATATAATTTTTACTAGGCACTGCAAAACACAAGTTTTGCCGTGTGGTCTCTCACCCGTCCGTTAAGACGGACATGCACGGGAGCAGGTTTGAACTGCTGAACGCACTAAGCGACCAGATAACTACTGCAGCAAGCCACCTCTTTTCTTTTGGCAACTTGCATTTTCTTTTCTAGTGAGAAAAGAAAAAGCAGCTTGAGTCTGGCGGGTTTGACCGCTTCCCTACCCGTGCTTTAATCAATAATAGAATTTGGTTTAAGAAGTTATTAAAGCCTTTCTTATTAGTTTTTGAAAGAACTCATATTATTTGAAAAGTAATATTTTTTATTTGAATACTAAAATATCGTCGTATTTTATTATTGGATTGCCTTTTGTTTTTACAAAAATTGATCCTTCTTCACCTTTCATTAACCCATTTACTTTTGTTGAACTTATTTTTATTTCTGAAATTAGTAATTCTTTTTTTGAATCAAGTTTTGAAAGCATTTTTGGTTTTACCACTCCACTTTCTACTATCCCTGATATCATCATACTTGAGCCAAAATCGTAAGTTCCACTAACCCTGAATTTGTTTCCACTTGTTTCAGTTCTAATGTAAAGTGGATCTTCTTTTTTAACAATTGTTTTTTTTTCTGGAATTACAACAGGAATTTCTTTTCTTTCTTCTTTTTTATTATCATCAAGAACCCCAATTCCTAGAGAGTTTTTTCCACTTATTGGTTTTTCCTTTCTTACCTCTCCAATAAATTCAAGTTCATCCTCATCAAGAGGTTTATTATTTTTTATTTTATCAAATAAAGAATCATCATCTTTTAATTTCTTTTTTCGCTCTTCTGGTGAAAGTGCGTGGATTGGTATACAAACCCCTTTTTCTTTCTTTTCAGAAACTTTAGGGACTTCTTTTCCTTCTTTTTCTCTTAATTTAGTTACAAAATCAAACAATTTCATAAATGTAATAGGTAAAGAAAGTAATAAAAACCATTTATTTAAATGTTTTTTTTAAATGTTATTAATTGATTTAAAAATCTTTCTTAATTACTTAATCTTGGTGAATAAAAAGAATTATTAGAATATTTTCTAAATAAAACAAATTTATTCTGTATTACTTTTTAATACTAATTTTCTAAATTTCTCCTCTTAAGGCTGATTTTTTATGACCCTCTACCCTTCTAAAGTAATTAATAATCATTATGGAAAAGCATTAGTTGCTACAAAAGATCTTTTACCAGGAACAATTGTACAAAAATTTGTTGGAAAAGTAATAAAATATTCAGAAGTTCCACTTGACATGATTTGTAATGCTATTTGTGTAGGAACTACAAAAAATCCTGATGCTTGGGTTGTTTCATACAACAATGCTATTTGCACTAATCATTCTTGTGACCCTAATTGTGAAGTTGATGATGAATTAAATATTGTAACAATAAAAAAAGTGAAAAAAAATGAAGAATTAACTTTTTTGTATAATGGTTTAGAAAAAGGGGAAAAGGCAGAGGATTTTTTTTGGGACAAAAGATGGGACTTTGAATGCAAATGTGGTTCAAAAAATTGTCAAAAAAATATTAACAAATAT
>DAOQRN010000016.1:0-15725 GCA_035355675.1 archaeon | reverse complement strand
CTCTCTTGTCTTTCAATTTCTTCTAAATTAAGATCAACCATTTAATTCCCCTTTTCCCTAAGTATTATTCTTTTTATTTTTGTTTAAAACTCTATGCCTAGCTTTGTGCCGCTACTTTGCTATCGTTTGGGAGAATTAGATTTTTTTTCAAAAAATAGTTTTTATCCATTTTTTGGTTTTTTTTCTTTCTATTATATTACACCTTACTTTGATTAATACCTGCTTAGTTTGGATTTCAAACAATTAGTTCCCTTTGAATCAAAAAAATCCAAACTCTATTATTTTTTTAGTAAGTGGTGTTATTTTGGCCATCCCATTAATTTTACTAGTTCTTCTCTTATTAAATCAGAAATTTGTCCTTGTTCTAGTGGTTTTAGTCCTCTTCTTTTTGTATCAAACCAAATTCCGTCAGCATTTTTTCTTGGAATAATGTGAAAATGAATATGTGGTATTAGTTGCCCTGCTGCTTTTTCATTATTTTGGATAATATTTATTCCTTCAGCTCCGCTAACATTTTTTACAGCAATCGCAATTTTTTTTACAGTTTTAATTAATTCTTCTAGTTCTTTTTCATCAATATCATAAATGTTTTTGTAGTGTTTTTTTGTTATTACAAGAGTGTGGCCTGATAATTCTCCTGCGGGGTTAATATCAAGAAAAGCCATAGTGTAATCATTTTCATAAATAATTCTTGTTTCTATTTGTTTATTTGCAAATTTACAAAATAAACATTCATTATCAGCATAGGTCATAAAAATCACAACTAATTAATCATATAATTTCTTTTATATTAATTTAATTATTATTTATTTTTTTAAATTAATTCTATTATTTCTTGAGCAGTTTGTTTTGCTTTATTTTCATCCCTTTCTCCTCTTACAAGTATTCTTCCTGAAGGAAAAAGAGATATTGTATGGTTATTTAGTTTCATTATTATCAATAATTTTGAATTAACTTCAATTGTTGCTTTTTTTTCTAATTTTTCTTTAACTTCGCTTAAATTTAGTTTTGTTAGTTTTTTTGGTAAAAATTCATAAGCAGTTTTACTTCTACAAGGTTTTCCAACAAAATCATCAAGTTGCATAGTAATAATTTTTTTATTAAAACATTTTTTAAACTCTCAAATATATTAATTTACTATGTTTTCACGTATTAATAGGGCGGTGGCTTCTTTTTCAGCAAAAAGAATTGAACGCTCTGTAAAATTTGCTGCAAAAAAACAAAAACAAGGCGCTATTACTTTTCAGTATAGAATGTTTGGTAAAGATGCAATTGATTGGAATCAAATTAATTCATTAAAACAAAAATTTGGCTTTTTAGATTTATATTTATTGCATGGTGTTGCAATGAATGTTGGGAACAGATCGGTTGTTGTTAGTGGTCCTAGGGGATTAGGAAAAACAACTCTCTTGAAAAAAGTAACAAAATCGGGTTTAGTTTCTCCAATTGAAGATGGAATAGTTATTGTCGGTAAAAATAAATCTGGTTTATTTGTTGTAGAAACTGGCACTATTAATTGGAGAAATATTCGTTCAAGTGCAAAGCGATTTTTTCCTTTTAGGGCTCCTGCAAATTTTTCTGCATCAGGATTTAAAGAAGATAAATCTAGGTTTACAACAAGAGTATTTTTAGAAGGCGCATTTTCTGAAAGTGTTGCTAATAAATTAACAAGGGATAGATCTAGTGAAACTTTCTCTCCGCGAGTTATTCCAATAAAAAGTGTAGTTTTAGTTCCACATGAAAAAGATTTACATAAACCAATAAAGATTAGTGGGGAAAAAGTGGAATCTGTTGATCCAAAAAAAGCCACGCTGGAATTATCAAAGTTAAGTAGGGTGGTTTCATTCTCTCCAAACATTACCCAAGTTTCTTTGTTGAAAAAAATTGAAGCTGAAATATTAGGATAATTTTTTAATATAATTTTTTTAATTATTTAATTTATTTCTTCAATTCTTATTTTTTTTATTGATTTTTTTATTTTTTCTTCCATTTTGCATTTTTCTTCTTCACGTGTAATTTCAATAATTTTGCTTTTTGTTTTTACTTTTCCGTGTGCAAGTACATCGCATGTTTCTGGTCCTTTAGAAATTTCATAAAAACCAAATTCTTTGCTTTTATCAATTATTTCTTGTTTGTTATAAAAAAACACAGGCCTTAGTATTTCTATTTTTGTTGATAAATTAATATTCATTAAGTTACTTGCTGTTTGAGAACTAACCTGTCCTAAACTTTCGCCAGTAATTAAGTATTCGCATTTTTCTTTCTCTGCAATTTTTTCACTCACTTGCATAAAATATCTTTTCATTAATAAAAAATAGAATTCTGAATATGAATTTTTAGCAATTTCATGTAGTGTTTCTCCAGCATCAATAATAATTAATTTTTTTATTCCTAAAAGTTTACATATTTTTTTTGATTTTTCTTCAGCAGTATTATCCGTGAATGGTTGTTGAGAGAAATGAATTGCAGTTAAATCAAATTTGTTTTCTAAAAGTTTTCCAGCAACCGGACTATCAAATCCCCCAGAAATTAATATTAATGCTTTTTGTTTTTTTACTTTTGTTGAATCAATTTTTTTGTTTGGTTTTGTTTTCATAATGAAAGTTGTGTTGAGTAGGGTTATTTATTGTTTCGTTTAACTAAGTAGTTTGATTAAGTATTTTTTGTATTTAATTTGCTCTTCTATTGGGTTAAACATTTCAAGCGAGATTTTATCACCAAAAACTATTTTTGGTAATTCTTTTAAATAATCAAATTCTTTTTCACTTTTGATTGTGTGTATGTCTCTTTTTTCAACTTCATGATATCCATTTAAGTGGTTACAAAGATTTTTAGTTTCTTTAATTTTTTTTATAGTGTATTCATATTCTTTCGTGTTTCTTTCTTGTGCTGCTTTTAGGTGGGATAAGTCAATACAAAATCCGCCTACTTTTTCTACTTTTACATATTCTTCAACGTGGTCATCAAAATTCATTTCTAAAAAAAGTTTCTGTTGATAATTTATCCAATTTTGTAAGTAATTAAAAGTACTTTCATGTATTGTATAATATTTTGGAGAATATTTTTTTTCTAAATAGTCAAGTTCTTTTTTTGTCATATCATTTCTAACATGAATTAATGGTATTTGTTTTATTTTTGATTTTTCTAATTCTTTGTATACATTATTTCTTTGGTTTGGTTCTAGCATTTCTAAAAATAACCCTGCTTCTTTTATTTTTAATTTATTTGCACTTTTAATTTTTTCAATAATTTCAATATCATTTCTGCCTGTAAGCCCAAGGATTATTCTTTTTGAAAGATTTTTTAGTTTTGTCATAAGTGGAATAATAGTTTTGTTCTTTTTAATGTTTTTGCAAATAACTTTTTAAAAAATAGAAAATTAGAGTGAGTATTCTCACTCTAAAATTTAGTTTAATTAGTTTACCTTTTTCTAACAATTTTTACACTTTCACCATATTTTTGGTATTCTACAATGTCTCCAGTTTTTAGTCCAGTTACTTCTTCATTTTTTGGAGCATCAAGTGTTTCGTATGAGGTTGTGTCCATTATTTGAGTTATGTCCCCCATTATTGCAACTACTTGTGCTGTTGATTTTGGGACGATTGGTACTTCTACCTCTCCGTCAGTTCCTTTTAGAAGTCCTCTTTTTTGTCCTGTAAAAATATTAAATGCAGTTATTCTTGCTTTTGCAGCTCCGTGTTTTCCTGGTTTTGATTTTTCAACACTCTTTACTTGGCACACTTCTCCATCAATTAGGACTAAGTGTCCTGGTTTTAATGATCCTGCTTGGTCAAATTTTTTTTCATCAGCCATTTTTATCCACCTATTCTTGAAAGGATTAATCTTTAGTTGGGTTTAAAAAACTACTTTTTTTCGGATTTTTTTGATAGTAAAACCTTTATATTCTCTTTTCAAATATAATATATTGGTGTTTTTTGTGGGTAATAAAGCAAATGTGTTTAATAAGTTAAAAAGTTTTTTTCCAAAAACAGTGATGCAAGAAAAGTCTTTAGCAGTTTTTGTTGATGGGCCAAATCTTTTAAGAAAAGAGTTTGGGATTGATCTTGAGATGATAAAAAAAGAAGCATTAAAATTTGGTTCAATTAAAATTGGAAGAGTATATTTGAATCAATTTGCCTCAAATAAACTAGTTGAAGCGGTTGTGAATCAAGGGTTTGAACCAATTATTACTACAACTGATGTAGATGTAGCAATGGCTTGTGATGCAACAGAAACTGTGTTCAATAAAACAGTTGACGTAATGGTTTTTGCAACACGCGATAGTGATTTTTTGCCAGCATTAATTAAAGCAAAAAATAGAGGTAAAGAAACAGTTGCAATAATGGCTGAAGAGATGAGTGCTGCGGCATTAAAAAATACTGCTGATAAAATAGTTTTTTTAAAACCAAAAAAATTTGAGGTTGTTGAAGATAAAAAAGAAAAAAGTGAAGATAGAAAATAAAAAAAGAAATAATTTTTGTTATTTAATAAGATTAGTTTTATTTTTTAATTTATTTAGGTGTTTTAATGAATTTTCCGGTTGGTGAAATTGTTTCTAAGGGAAGTGTTCCTTTTAATTTTTTTAGTTTGATTGAAGAATATTCAAAAAAAAAGTTCAATGGTTATATTATACAATCAATTTATGATAATTTCATTGAAGAGGGAGTAATGTTTTTTAGAGAAGGGGAATTATTTGCGTGTTGTGTTGAATGTATGTCTTTAAATAAATTAATCAAAGGGGATGAGGCTTTTAGTTATTTTTTAAATCAAACAAAAGGAAAAGGATTATTCCATGTTGTTGGGTTGAGCCGTAGTCAAGTTGATTTAGTAACTGCGTTTGATGAAAAATTGATTTTAGTTAACAAAATAGCTTTAAAAGATATTCCAAAGTTGATTCCTAATGTGTTTGAGCAAAGGTTTTTACCAATAAAGGAAGAATCAAAGCTTGATTTAGGGGATTATGGCTTAGGTGAGTTAAAGTAATTATTTTTATTAATTATTTTTTGATCATTGTTTTTTGTGATTTTTATGGTTAGGAATTTTTTGAAACATTTTGCTTATAAAATTCTTGATATTGATGACACACAAAAACCACAAGTTCAAGTTGATTTTTTGCAGGATTTTTTATCAAAACACAAGTATGTTTTTTCAAATGATTTTGAAGAAAATTTATTAATATTGAAAAGAAAACATTTGGTTGATGCATTTTTGGTAACAAATATGGATGGTACAGTTGTTGTTTCTAGTGAAGGTAACGGAGTAAATGAAGGATTAATAGGGGCTGCGATGTTTTCTTATATTAAAGGAGAACTTCCATCAAGTGAAGTTTTAATGATAAAAAAAGATGATGGTTGGTTTATGATTTTGCCGCATAATAAAAAAATTTTTATTGTAAAAGCAGGCAGTGAATTAGCAAGTATTGAACTTAAAGCATTAGCAGTAGATTTAAGTTCTTTTATGACCGAAAATATTTTGGATAAAAAAAAAGAACATGAATTAGTGAGATAATATTTTGATGGATTTAATTAATTTATATTAATTTAAAAGAAATTTGATTTTTATGGCTAGAGTAATAACAATTGCTTCAGGAAAAGGGGGGACTGGTAAAACAACCATTACTGCAAATCTTGGAGTAGCATTATCTAAATTAGGAAAAAAAATTTTGTTAATTGATGCTGATGTTGCAATGGCAAATTTATCTTTGATTTTAGGGATGCAATCATCTCCAATTACATTGCATGATGTTTTACTCGGAGAAGCACAAGTGCAGGATGCAATTTATGATGGTCCGGAAGGAGTACAATTTATTCCTTCAGGGTTAAGCCTTGATAATTACAAAAGGGTAGATAGTGAAAGGATGTCAGTTGTTATTTCTCAATTAAATGAAAAATATGATTTTATCTTACTTGATGCAGCTGCAGGAATTGAAAAAAATGTTTTATCCGCTTTAAGTGCTTCTCAAGAAACATTACTTGTAACAATGCCTACTTCGCCAGCTTTAGCTGATGCATTAAAAACAAAAATTGTTGCTCAAAGATTAAATAGTAAAGTTATTGGGGTTATTGTTAATTTTGTTATGAATGAAAAAGGAGAAATTTCAAAACAAGAGATTTCTAGTATTCTTGAACTTCCAGTTATTGGGAATGTTCCTTTTGATGCAGAGGTTAGAAAAAGTTTTATGCAACAAAAAATTGCGCCAGTTATAATAAGAAAACCTGATTCTCCGGCATCAGTTGAAATAAAAAAAGTGGCATCAAGACTAACGGGTATAAAAGTGTCTGATGTTCCAGTTGAAAAAAAAGGATTCTTTGCTAAATTGTTTTCTTTTTTTAGCAAGAGGTGATATATATGAGTAATAGACCATTTGATTTGTTAAATAATGCATTGAATAAGGAAGTGATTGTTGTACTAAAAGGCAATCAGCAAGTTCGAGGAACACTTAAGGCATTTGATGTACACATGAATTTAAATTTAGAAAATGCTAATCAAATAGTGGATGGGGAATTAAAAACAAATTTTGGTAAATTACTTGTTCGTGGTGACAGTGTAATAATGATTTCACCATAATTAATAAAATTTCTTCGTTTTTTATAGTTTTTTTGGGTTTTTCTAAGCCCAAAAAGCTTTTTATTTAAGAACTTCTTTTTGTATACAGCATATGTGTGTTAACTTAATTTTTTTATAGGAAAATTTAGCGAAAGTATTGTGATTTAAATGGATGAAAAAGTAAGTTTTGTTTTAGATTCTATTAGAAAACTTTTGGATCTAAAAGTAAGTGATGAGGAAATAATTCAAGAATTGAGCGGGGTTGGAATATCAAAGGAAGAATCTGTTGAATTAATAAAAAATGCTAGAGAAACTCCAATTAATAATACTCCAAATCAAAATTCTGTTGAAAAAAAATCTGTAGCAATTTATGATGAAGTCTCTTCAAAGTTAAGTATGGATGATCAAGTGGTTAGTCAATTAAATATTAAAGATAAAGAATCAAAAAATGCCGATTCGGATATTTTGAAAAAAGTTAAAGAAGACATTGCAAAATCTTCGCAAGTTTCAAACTCTTCAAAAACAACTTCTTCTTTTAATTCAACTGCTTCTAATTCGATTTCTTCAGATTATGGGTTAAAAGTAAAAAATTCAAGTCTAATAAAATCAAGTACTCCTCAACAATTAAAAGAAAAATCTTCTGAACTAAACTCTTCATTAAAAGAATCTCTGCTCCAAGATTCTAAGAAATTATTTCCTGAAAAAGAAACAATTTCTAAAAATGTTAATGTGGATTCTAGTAAAAATGAATCAGAAAAAATTCTTATTAATAATTCTAATTTAATAAAAGATTCTGAAGTAAAAAATGAATTGAAACAATCTTCAATAAATACTGAATCTTCAATTGAATCAAAAAAGAGTTCAGATTCAATTTTTAATTCTGAAAATTTACTTAATAGTAATAAACTTTTTGTTAATAAAAAATTTGATAATTCAAATTATACTCAAGATAATTCTAAAATAATTCAAGATAATTCTAGTGAGGTTGATGTTCTTTGGAAAAAAGGAATTGTTGTTGCAGTTAATTCAAAACTTTCGGAAATGAGAAAATTAAAGGATGAGATTGATTCAAACATTTCAGAAAAAGTGGATTCGGTCGTAAAAAAAGAAATGATTCAATTAAGAATATTGCTTGATTCTCAAAAAGATTTACTTATTGCGAGTAATAAATCATCTCTTGAGGAAAAACAAAAAGAAATTTCTTTCATAATTGATTCAAAAATTGTTGAATTAAAACAAGTAAATAAACAATTATCTGCTAATTTATTAGCGCTTGAAACAGCTAAATCTGAACAAAAATCTTCTCTCGAACAAATAAAACAAATGCTTGAAGAAGCTAGAAGAACAAAAGCACAATTACTTGTTGAAATGAATTCAGAATTAATAAAAAGTAAATCACAAGCTCAAGCATTTTTAGATAATGCTGATAAACACTTAAGAGAACTTGATGAAAGAGTGAATAGGACTCTTGAATTACAAAAAAATATTGCTGATGGTATGATTCAACAGGCAGAACAAAAAATTGAATCTTTGACTCTTCAAAAAACTGATGAACTTGTAAATGATTTAGAAGTTAGATTAAATAAATTGAAAATAATTGAATCTGAAGTAGATCCAGAGTTATTGATACAAAAAATAAAGATTCTTGATGATTTCAAAAAACAGTTTGTTGAAACAATGAAAGATAATATCACTCAAATCAATGTAGCTATTGAGGAAATAAATAAGAAAAATGTTGATCTTGATCAATCAATTACCCAAAAAATGCTTGTAATTGATGCAAAGATTGAAGAATTAACTAAATTTGAAAAGAATTTTACAGAAATTATGAATAATCTTACAGAAAAGATGTAGTGGTTGTTGTTTTTTATTAATCATTTTTTTTAATTTTTTTATCTTTTTAATATCTTTTTGTAACAGCGCAAGTTAGTTTTTTGTTTTTATTTTTTCCAAAAATCTTTTTACTATTGTTTTTTTTTGGATATTTTTTTTCAAGTTTTATTTTTTTTATCATTTCACAAGCTTTGCATAGTTCTCTTTCTGTAGGTTCGCCACAATTTTTACATTCTTTTAACACATTTTCAGTTTTTTGTTTTTCATTTTTGTTTTCTTTTTCATTAATTGATTTTATATCATTTTTCAATTTTTCATAAAATCTTAAAATTGAATATTGTGTTCCTGGAAATCTATCCTCAAAAGTATTTAACATTTCTCTGTATTCATTTCTTTTTGCAGTGTATGAGTATGGACAACATTCTTCGCTATAATGTTTAATATTTTTGAAAGCACAATATGCAATTATTTCTTTTTCAGGAGTTTCGTAGAGTGGTTTTATTCTTTTAACAAAACCTGCGTGTTTTATTATTCCTGCACTAGCCCCCATTCTTTTCATTCTTTCATAATCATTATTGAATACATTCATCACAAAACTTTGTGTCTCATCATCAAGGTTGTGTCCTGTTACTAATTTTTGACAATTAAATTTTTTAGCGTACTTATTCATTATGTTTCTTCTAAGAACTCCACAAAATGAACAAGTTCCTCCAAGTTTTGGATTATTTTCAAGAACGGGCATTAATTCATCATTAGTTAATCCAAATTCTTTTTTAAATTCAATTAAGTTATATTTGATTCCTAATTTTTTACAATTAACTATCGCGGTTCTTACTGCTTTTTCTCTATACCCTTTTACTCCTTCATCAATAATTATTGCTTCAATTTCTCTTCCTTTCATATAATATTTTGCCAAGATAAACAAAATCACTGTTGAGTCTTTTCCTCCGCTTAGTGCGATTAGTAATTTTTCTTGTGGGGAAATTAAATTGTATTTTCGAATAGTTTTTCTTATTCTGTTCTCAAAAAATTCAATAAAGTGTTTTTCACAGAATTTGTGGGGCCCATAAGTAAGAGTAATAACGGATTCTTTTTCGCACTTATCACATTTCTTTTCAATTGAAACAATGGTTTTTGGTTTTGTATTTTTGTTTGAATTTTTTTTGTTTTTCATAAAAATAAAGTAGAAAAAGAGTTTTTAATAAACAATTGCTTTTTTGGTAAAATAAACCCTTTTTTAGGGTCTTTTTTTTGAAAAAAGTTCTCCTAATAGTTAGCTTTATAAATGCTTTTTTGGCAATTTTCTTTATACTGGTGAGTTAAGAGTTGATTTTATGGGTGCATATAAATATATTAGAAAAGCTTTTCAAAATGAATGGAAAGGAACAAAAGATGAAGATTATGATTATATTTCTCTTTTAAGACAAAGAACTTTGGAATACAGAAACGCAGGGAGTGCGGTTGTTGTTGTTGATTATCCAACAAATTTAGTTTCAGCTAAAGGAGTAGGTTATAGAGCAAAACAAGGAATTTTTGTTGCAAGAGTTAGAGTAAGAAAAGGAACAGGGACTCACCATAGACCAACTCACAAAAGAAGACCAAAAAGACTTGGGCAATCAAAATTATCAAGAAGAATAAGTACACAAGCAATGGCTGAACAAAAAGCTTCAAAGAAATTTGAAAACGCAGAGGCACTTGGATCATATAAAGTTGCTGAAGATGGTCAATGGCATTACTTTGAAGTAGTGATGGCTGATAGAGAGGCTTCAACAATAAAAAGTGATAAACAATTAGCATATTTGTCAAAGAATCAAAAAGGAAGAGCAGAAAGAGGAAAAACTTTCGCAGGACGAGCAAACAAGAAAACAAATTTAGTAAATAAAAGAAAAAATAGAGCTAACAAAAAGAATGACTTTAGATGGGGTCAAAAATTTAGTTAGTTAAATAATTAAAAATTTTTCTGGGAAAAAATTTCCCAGGAATTTATTTTTATGGATATAGTTTACACTCAACCACTCAAAGAGTTGTTGCAGATTACTACTTATTTTAAAGAACAAGTAATTGTTCTTGTTGAAAACGAAAAAGACGAAAAAGTCGCAAAAGCAAATAATTTTACTCCTTGTTATATTGTTTCAGAAGGTACTAAAGATATTCAAAAATTACAATCAAAAAAGAAAGCAGTAATTGGTGGATCAATAAAAGCAAACGAGTTTGCTGCAAAAATAAAATCTGATTATTTACTCTCTCCCTCAAACACAAAACAATTCTTTGATTTAGGTCTTGCACAAAAATTAGCAGACAATAAAACTACAGTAGTATTAATGTTTGAAGAATTAATGAAAAAAAATTCTTTCGAAAGACACCAATACTGGAAAAACTATTCAGAAATCGTAAGATATTGTAAATTAAAAAAAGTAAAATTCCTTGTGGCTAGTGGAACAAAAGACCCCTTGCACATAAGACCAAGAAAAGTAAGAGTTGCACTTGCAGAAATATTAGGGTTAAATAATGAATTAGCAGAAGCTTACTTAGGTGAAGAAATAAAATAAAAAAATAATTTGTAGTCAATAATTAGAAAAATGAATTATGTCATTAAAGGTGAATTATATTATTAAAAGTGAAATGTGATTTTTATGAAAATTATAAAATCAAAAAAAACAACAATTCCTGCAGCTCACAGGGACAAGAAAAGATATGTGCTTTTTGAAGTATTAAATGCGGATTTGAATGAAAAAGATTTTTACTTTGGTTTTTGGATAGAGTTATTATCTTTTTTTGGGTCAAAAGGGCTTGCAGAAATTAATCCAAAAATAGTTTTATTCAAAAGTAATAAAGCAATTGTTAAATGTAAAAGAGGAAAAGAAGTAGAATTAATTGCTGGAACAGCATTTATTGAAAAAATCAGAAACAAAAAAGTAATAATAAATCCTCTTCTAACTTCAGGTACAATAAAAACAATAAAAGAATTTGCTGGTTTTGATACTACAAAAAGAGTAGAAAGTGAAATAAAAGAAAAGAAGGATAAAAATGAAAAATTAGAAGAAAAACAAGAAAAATTAAAAAAAGAAAAAAAATAGTTAATGTTTAATTGCTTTTTTTTCCCATTTTTTCTCGTTTTAATAAGATTTAAAAAGATTGTCTATCAAGTTATATTGGAAAGAAAGGAAGAAAGAGGAGAAGTTTTCTCTGTTTTTATTTTAGAGGTTATTTTTATGTATCCAATGCAATCAAAGGTTCCAGCTTATGATAAAGCATCAACAATGTTTAGTCCAGAAGGAAGACTTTACCAAGTTGAATATGCTTCAAAAATAGTAGAACAAGGAACTACAGGAGTTGGAGTATTATACAAAGACGGAGTAGTTTTAGCAGCTGACAAAAATATTCAAGGAAAATTAGTTTTACCTGATTCAATAGAAAAAATATTCAAAGTTGATGAACATGTTGGAGTATTATCAGCAGGTTTAGTTGGGGATGCAAGAAGACTTGTGGGAATTGCAAGAAAACAAGCACAAGAAAATAAAGTTGTATATGCAGAACCAATTCAAACAGAAGTAATGGCAAAAGAAATCGCAGAAACAAAACAAGCGTTTACTCAATATGGGGGACTACGACCATTTGGAGTAGCATTTATTATTGGTGGATTTGACGAAAAAGGTCCAGCATTATTTGAAACAGAACCAAGTGGTGCACTAGCACAATATAGGGCAGTGGCTGTTGGAAGAAACAAAGACAAAGCTATGGATTTATTTGAAAAAGAATTTAAAGAAGGATTGACAATAGATAAAGCGATTACATTAGCTTACAAGGCTTTAGAAAAAAGTATGCCTGAAAAAGAAAAAGTATCAATAGAAAGAATAGAGTTCGCGATAATTGATGCGAAAGGATTTAGATTTTTATCAGAACAAGAAACAAAACAATTATTTAAGTAAGAGAAGATTTTTTGATTAACTTTTTTGTGTTTTGTTTAAGTTCGAATTAAATCCCAACTTTTAGGGAAAAAGAAAGTTGGAGTAAAAACTAGTTGGAAAAGAAAAAATAAAAAAAGAAATAAAAAAAGAAGAACGGACTAGATAATGAAGAGTGAAAAATAAAAAATTAATTATTACAAATAATGTGAATAATTATTAGTTAAAAAATAAAAATGGGAAAATTAAAAAAATAAAAAAAGTGAAAATTATGGTAAGTTTAGATAATTCAGTTATTGCAAGGTACGAAAAATTTGGTCACAAATTTGAAATAAAAGTTGATCCAGATTTTGCAATGCAAGTAAAACACGGTAAAGAAATAGAACTTGATAAATTACTCGCAACAGATCAAGTGTTTAAGGACGTAAAAGCAGGAGACCTTGCTAGTCCAGAACATATTACAAAAATTTTTGGTTCAATGGATATGAAAATAATTTCTTATAAAATAATAAAAGATGGAGAAGTGCAATTAACAACAGAACAAAGAAAACACATGCTAGAAAAAAAGCGAGCGGAAATAATTTCATTTATTTCAAGAAACGCAATGAATCCTCAAACAAAAACACCCCACCCTCCAATTAGAATAGAAAATGCGATGGAACAAGCAAAAGTACATATTGATGCTTTTAAGAGTACAGAAGAACAAGTAACTCAAATTGTTGCAGGAATTCGACACATTATCCCAATTTCTCTTGAAAAAGTACATTTTGCAATAAAAGTGCCAACTCAATACGCAGGACGTGCATCAAGTATTATTCACAAATTTGAATTAAAAAAAGAAGATTGGTTAAATGACGGATCTCTTGCTGCAGAGTTTTTTTTACCAGTAGGAATGAAACAAGATTTACTAAATGATTTAAATTCAGTAACACACGGAGAAGTAATAGTAAAAATAATTGAATAAAAATAATTGAATAAAAATAATTGAATAAAAATAATTGAATGGAGTTTTTAGTAATTAAAAATTAATTAAATGGTTTGAAAAGTTGAATGAGTTAAAAAGATTTTATTTTAATAAATTAAAAAAATTTATTTTTAAGAAGGTGAATAGATGAGTAAAAAAATAGTAGTTCCTGGAGAGTTGATCTCTGAGGAAAGAAAGCGACTAGGCAGTAATGTCTTTGTTGCGAACGGAAAAATATACGCAAAAGTCTTGGGAGTATCTGATGTAGATAAAGACCAAGCTAGTGTAGTACCACTAGAAGGAAAGTACTTAGCAAAACCCGACGATATAGTTATTGGGGTTGTAACAAGAGTAGTTTTTGCAGGATATGGAATTAACTTAAACGCAAGTGTTGATTCTTTTATTCCAACAAAAGCAATGAGAGATCAACTTAGAGTTGGGGATGTAGTAATGGCGAAAGTAGAATCAGTTGATGAATTAAAAGAAGCTGATCTAATTTTTCCAAGAAGACTAATTGGCGGAGAAGTATTTGAAGTTGTTCCAGTTAGATCTCCAAGATTAATTGGAAAAAATGGTTCAATGCTTGAATTACTAAAAAAAGGAACAGGTTGCGAATTAATTATAGGAAAGAACGGAAGAATCTGGGCAAGAAACGGAAACATTGAGTTACTAAAAAAAGTAATAGCATTCATTGAAGAGAACGCTTACAAAAGTAACTTAACAAATGCTATCCAAGATTTCTTCGGAGTAACTCTTGAAGAAAAAGTTCCATTTAATCAACAAAGAAATGATAATAGAGTTGAAAGTGAAACTATTGAAGAAGAAAGTGAAGTAATAGATTATTCTAATGAAGGTGAATTAAATGAGTAAAGAAGAAATAGTAGATTATAAGAAAACAAAAAAAAGACTTGATGGAAGAAAAATGGATGAGTTGCGACCATTAAGTATCAAAGTGGGAGTAATTCCTAACGCTGATGGTTCAGCGTATTTAGAGTGGGGACAAAACAAAGTGTATGCAGCAGTGTACGGACCAAGAGAGGCTCTACCAAAGCACACACAAAACCCATACAAAGCAGTAATAAAAGCAGTGTATAGAATGGCTTCATTTAGTGTACCTGACAGAAAAAGACCAGGACCTAATAGGAGAGACCACGAAATTTCAAAAGTTTTATCAGAAGCTCTAGAAAAAGTAGTTTTCGTTAACCAATTTCCAAACACAGAAATTGCAGTAATGGTAGAAGTTGCGGACTCAAACGCAGGATCAAGAGTAGCATGCCTTGCAGCAGCCGCTTGTGCTTTAGCTGACGCTGGAATTCCAATGAAAGATTTAGTATCAGCAGTTGGAGTAGGAAAAGCGTTCAACGAAATTGTGCTTGACTTAAACAAAGACGAAGAAGATGCGCCTGATGCAGTTGATGTGCCATTTGCAATAATGCCAAACACAGGAGAAATAGTTTTACTCCAAATGGATGGATTATTAACAAGAAAAGAATGGGATAGTGTTTCAGCACTTGGAATAAAAGGATGTCAACAAGTGTATGAAGTACAAAAGAAAGCATTAACAGAAAGATTCACTGTGGAAGAATTAAACAAAAAAGCAGTAGAAAAAGCAGTTGGTGTAGAAATAAACTCTAACAAAGAAGTTATGAGCGAAAAAAAAGTTGATAAAAAAGAAAAAGAAGTGAAAGCCGAAAAAAAAGGTAAAGAAGACAAAGCAAAGAAGGTGAGAAAATGAGATCAACTGTTTTAGAATATGATATATCAAAAGTAATAGAACTAGCAAGAGCTGGAAAAAGAGTGGATGGAAGAGGACTTGAAGAAATGAGAGACTTTTCAATTACACTTGGAAAATTTGAGAACGCAGAAGCCTCAGCAATTGTTCAACTTGGAGAAACACAAGTAATTAGTGGAATAAAAATGTTAGTAGACAAACCCTACCCTGATAATCCAGACGAGGGAGCTATTAGTGTTGGAGCAGAATTACTCCCATTAGCCCACGGAGATTACGAATACGGACCACCATCAATGAACGAAATCGAAGTAGCAAGAGTAGTTGATAGAGGAATAAGAGAAAGTAAAGCTATTGACTTCTCAAAACTATGTATAAAAGAAGGGGAAGCAGCATTTGTTGCATTCTTTGACTTCTACGCAGTGAATAGTGATGGTAACTTATTTGATGCAGGAAGTATTGCAGCAGTTGCTTCATTCATGAATGCAAAAGTACCAAAACTTAATGCAGAAAACAAAATTATTAAAGGAGAATATGCTGGAAAAATAGAACTAAAAAGAATTCCACTACTAACAACCTTTGTTAAAGTGGGTGGAAGAATATTAGTTGATCCTACATATTTAGAAGAAAAAGCATCAGAAGCACGTTTTTCAGTAGCAACAACAGATGATGGCTACATGAGTGCAATGCAAAAAGGAGTAGGTGGCTCTTTTACTCTAGAAGAAGTCAATTACATGATTGATACTGG
>DAOQRN010000015.1:13940-16372 GCA_035355675.1 archaeon | reverse complement strand
CCAATATTTTGAATTTCAATATTAATTTTATTGTTAGTTGTGTCACTAGTCAATTTTTCTGGGGTAGTCGTGATTGTTCCAATAGCAAATTCTGGTTTTATTGCTTTAACTTGAATTGTCACTTTTTGAGTAACCCAATTATCACTTTCTTCATTTATTTTACACCTAAAATCCATTTCTTGATCACTATTTAGTGCATCAGAAGAAACAATTAATTTGTATCTTAAAGTAGCAACACTATTGGGACTCATTTTTCCAATATTTCTAATTGAATTTTCATCAGGTTGTAAATAAAATGGGTATTTTGTCATAAGTTCACAACTAACATCACTAGAATAATTATTTGATTGATTCTGAACAGTCATCCAAAGATCTAAATATTTTCCGCTTTGGGCAGGAAAAGGATCATATTGAAGTTGATTAATTCTAATGCTCGCTCCATCATTAATTCCTGCAGAAAAAACAAATCCACTAATCAATGAAACAAATAAAATTAAACTAACTAACATACCTTTTTTCAAAAACTCCATATTCCCACCTTATTCAAAACCTATCGGTCCGATATAGTTGTTAAATATAAGGTTTATAAATCTAATTTTTGGTTAAAAAAAATCCTTTTTATCCTTTTCCTTTTCTAATTCTTTTGGTGATTTTTTATGACAAAAGTGGGGGAAGTTTATAAATGCAGTATTTGTGGAAATGTAGTTAATGTTCAAGAAAGTGGGGTTGGAGTGCTAGTTTGTTGTGGAAAAAATATGGATTTAATTAAGAAATAAATTTGGTTTTTTTATGTGTGGAATAATTGGATTAGTTAATGTTTCTAATCAAAAGGAAATAATTACTACTGGACTTGGAAAAATAACTTCTCGTGGAACAGATTCCACAAATATTTTAGAAATGCAAAAAGTAATTTTTGGTCACAATTTACACTCAATAGTTGGTTTTGTTAATCAACCAATTTTTTCACAAAAAGGAATGCTTATAATAAATTGTGAAATTTACAATTGGAAAGAAATAGCAAAAAAATCTAAATTAAAACCAAAAAATGACGCAGAACTTGTTTTTTTATTATTAGAAAAAAATGGAATAAACGGTTTTTTGAAAGAAAAAATAGTTGAAGAGTTTGATGGAGATTTTTCGTTTGCATATTACTCAAAAAATGAAAACAAAATAATTCTTGGGCGAGATATTCTTGGTGTAAAACCTTTAGTTTATGGTTTTGATAAAAAAAAGAAACAATTTTACTTTGCTTCAGAAAAAAAAGCACTTCCGTTTGAATCAATTCATTTAAATCCAAGAAAAATACTAATTTTTGATACAAAAAAGAACTCAATTAATTTCATTGAAAGAAAAATTAGTGATATTAAAACAAAAAAAGGAACAGAACTTGTTTCACTAAGTAATTTTTTAACAAAATCAATTCTAAAAAGAGTTCCAGAAAAAAAGTTTGGAGTACTATTTTCGGGAGGAATTGATTCAACATTAATTGTTGATATTTTAAAAGAACATGAAAAAGAATTTGTAAATGTGTTTTCTTACATTGATGGACTTAGTGAACCAAAAGATTTAGAAAATGCAAAAAAGGTTTCAAATTTACTTGAGGTAAAATTATTTTTTGCGCGAGTGTCATTAGAAGAATTTGAAAAAGAACTACCAAAAATAATTTCATTAATTGAATCAACTGACCCTATTCGTGTTGGAGTTGCAAGTACAATTTATTTTGCATCAAAAAAACTATCTTCTGTTGACTCTGAAATAAAAGTGGTTTTTAGTGGACTTGGAGCAGATGAAATATTCGCGGGGTATGATAGATTCAAAAGAAGCACAAACATCAATAAAGATTGTTTTAGTTATTTAATAAAAATGTATGAAAATGATTTATACTATCAAGATATTGTATTAATGTATAATAAGTTAGAATTAAGAGTGCCATTTTTAGATAAGAAATTAGTGGAATTTGGGTTGAATTTAGATCCAAAATTCAAAATTGATAAAAAAAGTGGTGAAAATAAATTAATTCTAAGAGAACTCGCACTCTCTCTTGGTTTACCAAAAGAAATAGCTTATAGGAAAAAGAAAGCCGCTCAATATGGAAGTAATTTTGATAAAGCGATAGAAAAGTTAGCTAAAAATAATGGATTTGTTTCAAAAGCTGATTACTTAAATTCTTTACTTAATAAAAACAATCCAAATCAAAAAAACATACCTATTGCTGCTTTAATTTCAACAGGAAAGGATTCAATTTACGCAATGCACTTAATGCAAAAACAAGGGTATGGTGTAAAGTGTTTAATTACAATTGATTCAAGTAATAAAGATTCATTCATGTTTCATACCCCAACAATTAAACTAGCAAAATTACAAGCTATTGCAATGAATTTACCTCTAATAATAGTAAAAACTAAAGGGGTTAAAGAAATTGAATTAAAAGA
>DAOQRN010000015.1:12327-13840 GCA_035355675.1 archaeon | reverse complement strand
GAAGAAAAATACAAAATTAATCCTGCAGGAGAGGGAGGAGAATATGAATCACTCGTACTTGACACTCCTTTCTTTTCAAAAAAAATTGATTTAGTGTTTGACAAAAAAATGGAAAACGAGTTCACTGGAGAAATAAAAATAAAAAAAGAAAAATTAGTTGAAAAATAAATTTTTATTTTTTAATTAAATTTTATTTAGTTGGATTATATTTAATTTTATTTATTTTAATTTTATTTTATTCATATCTTAGTGCTTCTACTGGGTCTAGTTTTGCTGCTTTTTTTGCCGGAAAGTATCCTGATATCATTCCTACAAACATTGAGAAGAGTAGTGCTCCTAAAATAATTTCTATTGAAAAGTTTGATTGTAGAACAAAACCCGATATTTTGGCAGCATATGAAACAAGAAAAGATATTCCATATCCTATTGTTATTCCTACTAATCCTCCAATCATTCCAATGAATCCTGCTTCAAGTAAGAACATTGTGAGTATTTTATTATCACTTCCCCCAATAGCTTTTAAGAGTCCTATTTCTTTTGTTCTCTCCATTACAGAAGCTACCATAGCATTTGCTATTCCTATTCCTCCTACAATTATTGATATTGAAGCAATTCCAATTAGTACCATTGTAATTAATCCGTATAATTGATTTACAAGATCAAGCATTTGTTCTGATGAAGCAACATAAATACTTCTCTCACCATATTTGTCTTCAAAATATTCTTCAATTTCTCCAACAATTTCATCAATATCTTCATCAGTGTCTACTGTTGCAATAATTTCAAGAGGAGTAGCATTAGGGTCAAGTCTTTTGAATCCAGTTAAAGTCAACCAAACAATATTATTTCCACTTTCAGGATCTCCTGCGTATTGTTGTTGTTTTTCCATTATCCCAACAACTTTGAATGTTTCATCATTTATTTTGAATTCTTTTCTTAGAGTTATTTTTTTTGAAAATAAATCATTAGCAACTCCATCTCCAATTACTGCTGCAGTTAAAGAATTATTTTTTGGAAGTGATCCTTCACTCATTCCAAGCATTCCTGTATCTTCTAAAAAATCTGATTGTTCAGCATCTGACCCCATTATCATTATTGGTTTTTTTTCTCCACCATATTCAATAGTTCCTTGAGTTACATAATATCCAATTACTCTATCAATTCCAGAAATGTTTTCAATATGTTTAATGTCATTATCATTAATTTTGATATCTGATGCACTCATTGACATGGGGTTTCCTGCATAAATTATTATCATGTTTGATCCAATTGATTCAAACGCTTCATTAATAGCAATATTTAGTCCTGTTCCTATCGATAAAAGTGCAACAATTGCACCAACTCCAATAACTACTCCTAATAGTGTAAGAAAGGTTCTGATTCCTTGTCTTTTTAGATTTTTTAAAGCATTTGTAATAAGTTCAAAATCATAACTCATAAAAATCACAATCATTTTTCATAATTTTTTCATTTTCTATTTTTCGTTTTAATTATTTTTATTTTTTAACAATAA
>DAOQRN010000015.1:0-12227 GCA_035355675.1 archaeon | reverse complement strand
AATTTTTTAATAATAATTTTTTTTTATTTTATTCATATCTTAGTGCATTTACTGGATCCATTTTTGATGCTCGAAGGGCTGGGAAGTATCCTGCAAGCATTCCTATTATCATTGAAAATAATAATGCTCCTATTGTTATTTCTAAACTAATTTCTGCACTTATTGCAAATCCACTTAGTTCTGCTATTAGTGCAATTATTATTGCAAGAGTATATCCTACAATTACTCCAATTATTCCTCCAACAGATCCAATGAATGCTGATTCTAGTAAAAATATTGATAAAATTATTTTATCACTTGCCCCTAGTGCTTTCATTATCCCTATTTCTCTTGTTCGTTCAAGAACTGAAGTAACCATTGAGTTTGTTATTCCTACTCCTCCAACAAGAATTGCTATTCCTCCAACCCCTGTTAAAAATATGGTAATTAGTCCAAGTATTGTTTGTACTTGTTCTAGGATTTGTTCAGCACTTGATACAGTAACTACTCCTTCCCCATACTTGTCTTCAAAGTATTCCTTAATATCACTTGCAGCTAAATTTACTGACTCAACGCTAATTGTTTTCACAAAAATAATTCCTGCCCTGGGGTTTGGGACAATTCTTTTGAATGCATCAAGGGACATGAAAACGTTTGAGCTTCCATTAAATCCTCCACCAAATGATTGGTTTTGTGGAGCAAGAACTCCAATCACTCTATACTCTTCTCCGTTAAGTTTTACTAGTTTTTTTATTTCAATTTTTTTTTCAAAAAAATCATTAGCGATTTTGTTTCCAATAATTATTGAGCCGGATTCATTTGCATTAATAAATCTCCCTTCTGCAACATTAAATGATCCTGTGTTTTGAAAAATATCAGCATTTTTTGAATCAATTGCACTCACTTGTACATTTATTTTTTGTTTATTAAATTCAAGTATTGCGCTTGTTGAATAAATTGGAGCAACTTGGGTTACTCCTGGAACATTTTCCATAAAACTAATATCGGCAGGAGTTACTCTTGTGTTTCTAACAAAACTACTTCCCCCAGGGATAACAAAAATAGTGTTTGATCCTAGTTCTGCGAGTTGAGTTTCTACAGATGCGCTAAGTCCATTACCCACAGACATTAAACTAACAATAGCGCTTATTCCAATAATTACCCCAAGGAGAGTAAGGAGGGTTCTTATTTTTGCTCGCCCAAGGTTTCGTAAAGAGTTTTCTATTAAATCAAAAAGTAATAAAGACATAAAAATAACTTCACAGTTTTTTTGATTAAAAAATAACTTTTTTTTATTTTTTTAATTATTTTATTTTTTTTATTAATATTTTTATAATTTTTATTAATTAAAATATTATTTTTTTTATTAATATTTTTATAATTTTTATTTTTTAATATTTTTATAATTTTTATTTTTTAATATTTTTATAATTTTTATTAATTAAAATATTATTTTTTTTATTTTAATTTTTTTATTTTTTAATATTTTTTTTATTTTAAAAATTTACATTATTGAACATACTTTTCTGTCAGATTCTACTTTTCCATCTTTTATGTAAATGTGTTTTTGTGCTTGTTTTCCAATATTTTTATCGTGTGTTACTAAAACTATTGTTCTTTTTTCGTCTTTGTGGAGTTTTCTAATAATATCCATTACTATTTCTCCAGATTTTGTGTCAAGGTTTCCTGTTGGTTCATCAGCAACAATTAGTGGGGGATTCATTGCAAGGGCTCTTGCGATTGCTACTCTTTGTTTTTGTCCGCCTGAAAGTTCTCCGGGTTTATGTCCCATTCTTTCTTTAAGTCCAACTTTTTCAAGAAGTGATTTTGCTCGTGCTTCTCTTTCAATTCTTGGTACTCCATTAATCCACATTGGCGTCATAACGTTTTCAAGAGCTGTGAGTCTTGGAAGTAAGTGGAAAGTTTGAAAAACAAAACCAATAGTATTTCCTCTAAAAGAAGCAAGTTGACTATTAGTCATTTTTGTAGTATTCACTCCTTCAATAAAAACATTTCCTAGTGTCGGTCTTGACATAGTACTTAGTACATCAAGTAAAGTAGTTTTTCCTGAACCGCTAGGACCCATTATTGAGGTATACTCATTTCTACAAATAAGAACATCAACTTTATCAAGGGCAACAACTTTCTCTTCGCCCATTCCATAAATTTTTGAAACCTTATCAAGTCTTAAAACTTCGCTGCTTTTAGCCATAATTATCTAAAAAATTAGAGTAAATTTAGTTTTAAATCTATTCCTATTTGAAAAAATAGGTTTTTATATAATAGTTTCTAATTCACAGTAAGAATTACTTGTACTTGTTGCAAGTTCATTAGCATTAATTGGTTGTAATAATTTGCTTGTTTCTTCTTTATTTATTTTGTTTAATTCAGTTTCTAATTTATTAGAACATTCATCACAAGTTCCTTTTCTATAAACATTTGCTGTCCCCATTACTCTATTGTCACAAAGGCATTGGTGGTAACTTTGTAGGGCTTGGTTTACTTTTTCATTTCTTGTAAAATAATCTAAATGATATTGTCTTTGGTATGCAGTTAATTCTGGGTAATAGTTAGAGTTAGTTAAGTTATTTTTTATTTCGTTTTCACATTTTTTGTCCTCTTCAATAGCATTTATTTCTCCTCTGCAAAGTGCACAAAAACAATTTTCTAGTGCATGTCTAGTTTCATGTTTTATTGTACATTGTTCTAGTGCAGCACTAATGTTATCTCTTCTTATTGGGTTATCAAAAGAGCTTTGATCTATTGTAGTTTCATAATCTTTAGTATTATTGTTTCCAAAATATTTGTTACATGTTTCAATTCTTAAAACTATTTCACATGGTCCAATACAAACAGCCCTAGTGTTCTTTGCATCAGGAAATTTACAATTGTAGGAATTATTTGTTAAACAACTTACTTTTATTTCATTACAATTTCTTTTGACTTTGCAGGAGTCTTCATTCCAACCAATTCCTTTCTTTATTGATTCTTCATCAAAATTTTGATTTTTACTGGTTGGTGTTGGGCAACCATTATTAATAGTGCATGGGCAACATTGAGTTAATAAAATTACATCCCCATTTTCACAACATTGTTCTGTTGATAAATTATATATTTTTTTTTCTTTACAACAAGATTGAGTATTAAGATCAAATATTTTTCCATCACAACATCCTTGAGTAAAAACATTATAACATTCTCCACCACAGCATTTTTTATTTTTATCACAATCTTTATCATATACACAATTTTTTCCATCTTTTGGGTTTATTTTTCCAACACAATCGCTTGTGCAAAGATATGATGAATTAATACTTGACTCTTGTTCTGAGCAAATCCCATCTCCACAAATTGGTGATTGGGTGCAACCATTTAATACTAATAAAATTAGAATAATTGTCCCAAATAAGAGCACTTTTTTATTTATCATGAAATATATTTTGTTTGAGTAATATATAAAGGTTAACTTTTACATTTTTTTGAATTATTAATTAGTTGTTTATTTTGTTTCATTAATTAGGTCTTCGATTATTTTTCTAAACTCTGCTTCTTCTAAAGCAAGTCTTGCTTTATTTTGTTCAGGAGTTACATTTCCAACAGGTTCATATCCATTACCAATTCTATAATACTTGCACCCAAAAACAAATGCAGGAATACTTCCATTAGGGCTGAATTGTTTAAAGATTGTATTTTCTTGTTCAGAAATTCCACTAGTTCCTGGAGTTAATATATCATCATTTGTATCAAATTCATAGTGGTAAGCGACAATTTTTCCTTGATTTACATATTCTTTTACTACAGTGTTATAAGTTTCATTAATCCATTTACAATGAGGACACCAAGTAGTTGAATAAAGTCTAATTACTGGTTTTCCATCAATTGTACAAGTAGAATTTTCTACTTCTTTAAAAGTTACAAAATTAGTTATGTTATTAGTATCATTTTGGTTATTATTCGAGTTATCAGTACAACCAAAAAGTAACAAAAAAGCAAGAATTGCTATTACAAAAATTATTTTTTTCATATATTATTCCTCATGATAAGTATTTATTAATCTTAATATTTTGTTAGTTTTTTTAATTTTTATTATAATTTTTTTAATGTTTTAATCTTTTTTATAGTTTATTATAATGTTAAAGGATATGCAATGTTATGATCTGTCACAATACCCGTCCTTATCTTTATCAATAAATAAAGAGCATTCTCCAAAGCAATTACTGGTTTTTCCTTTTGGACAAGTTCCTTCTAGGGAGTTAGATTCAGTAACTAAAGTTGTTGGTTCTTCACTTTGTGTAATTGTAGTACTTTGAGTGTCTTTAATATCTGACTCACTTGTGCATCCAAAAATGAATAAAATTATTAGGATTAATCCTATTAAAAGAAAATTTTGTTTTAGCATTTCTCTTTTTTTTGAAATAATTTTTTTGTCATGCATACTAACCAATTCCAGTGCAAAATTAAGTGTACTATTACAAGAATAGTAAACAATACTCCACTCCAATCATGAACAAAACTCATCATTGGTATATTTGTTATTTTGTGTAATTGTAAAAAATTTAATAGGGGTAATTTTAGTATTCCGCTAATCATTACAATTAATCCTGAAATTAATAATCCAACATCAATAAAATAATTTATCCAAACTTTCTCCATATGATTAATTAGGTTAGTTTTGTTTTTAAATTTAGATTTAGTGTGAATTATTGATTTATTATTTCTCTACTCTTTTTTTGAAAATTATTTATGAAAGGTGAACTAATCACCTTTCAAAATAAAAAAATAGTTTTTTCTATTTATTTCTTTCCTGAAATTTTTTTCTTTTTAACATATGCCCAAAGTTTTTTTGTCATTTCACTTGGAGCTATGTCTTCTTTACCGAAAACGCTTTCCATTGTGTCTTCGCATCCCTTAAATGAGATACAATACCCACCGAATGCTTTCTTTTTTGGCTTTGCGCCGAATAATCCAACCATTTTAATTCCCTCCGAATTATTTAATGTGTTGTATATCTCAAACTCTATTCTGTATTTAAATATAGTGCTAAAATTAGTCAATTTTACCTATAAAAACTAGAAATTTACCTCTAGAAAAAATAATTTTTTTTACTAATTTTTTTAATAATCTTTTAAAAAAGTTTGTGTGATGTGGTTAGGATTATTGAAATTATTTTAAATTAGTAAAATATTTTGAATTAATTAATTATTTTAATCAAAAAGGTATTCTATTTCTTGGTTTGCTAAGTTGTTCCATTCTTTAATTATCTCTAACATTTTTTCTTTAATTATTTTTTTGTTTTTGATGCAATAAAAAAAAACATATCCTCCGCTGTCAAGATTTTTTTGTTTTTTTTCAATAATGTTTTTTTCAAGAAGTCTTTTCATTGATTTTTGGATTGTTGTTCTATCGAGTTCAAGTTTTTTTCCAAGATCATTAGCAGTGAGACAAGCTTTGCTTTTTAATAAGAAAGAAAATATTTTGTGTTCTGTTCTATTAAGTCCAAAAGTACATTTTATTAATTCAGATCCGTCAATTCTTTTACATCCAAAGTCCATTTTTTCCCCTTCTTTGATATTAAATAATAGTAAATTAAGTTTAAAAATGACTTTTTTTATTTTATTTGTTTAATTTTAAAGAAAATCAATTTTTTATATGGATTTATTTTTTTTTTAAGAAAGTTAATTTTTACAATTTAAGGGTTTTTAATTGCTCTAGAATGATTCAGTATAAAATGTAGTCACAAAACTAATGTTTCCCTCAAGACTTGTTGGGAGTAATTCCTCTATACGTAAAGCATTGATTTTTCGTGTAACTTTCATATATATCTATTATTGCTGTGTTTTTTATAAAACATCTTTGCCTCATTATGTAATAAAATGTACATTATTGTGGTTTTTTAGTGTTTTATTAAAGTATTTTGATTAATTTTTTTTTTGATTAAGTTATTTTTTGAGGTGTTTTTAGTTATTGATAATTTAGTTTTTTAAATTAGTTTTTTTTGTCTTAATATTTCAAGAGTTATTGCTGGTGCAATTGTTGTTATTGTATAAAAACGAGTGTTATTTTTCATTGGAATTTGTACTATTTCTTCCATCTTTGTTATTTTTTCTTTTGAAAGTCCTGAACTTTCTGTTCCAAAAATAATTGCGTGTTTCAATTTTCTGAAATCTTTTTTATAAAAATTTTCACCAAAATTGGGGGATGTCCCATAAATAGTGTATTTATTTTTTTTAAGTTTTTCAATACATTTAAAAAAATCCATTTCATTTTTTACTTTTTTTTCAATTTCTTTTTCGCTAATATTTGGTATCCATGAGTTTAATATTTTTAGTACTTTGTAATGATTTTTTGGTAAAGAGTTTCCTGTTAGAATAACTTTTGTGTTAGTTGCTAAAGATAAGTGAATAATATTAGCCATATCTCTTGGATCTTTTAAACAATCAAAAACTAGAATTAATTTGTCCAAAAAAACCACTAACTTTAGAATTAATTTTTAAATTGATTATTTTTTGTAATTTATTTAACATAAAATACTAAATATACTTGTATTGGTAAAATTGCAAGCACTATTAATAAAATATTTAATGTTTTTAGTAAAGGTTCAGCAAATATTGCGCCTAATATAATGTATATTAATAATATTAGTGAGATGTAAATAAATCCTTTAAATATTTCTTTTTTGAATGAGTAAATTGCTGCAAGAATTATGGAAATTACTGATAATGTAAAAAATGCACTTTCTATAAAAAGATAATCTTCAATTGTAATATTAATGAATGCAGTGGATAGAATTCCTAAAAATATTAAATAACAAATCCCAATTATTATTAACATTATTTTTGGTAAAATTCCTATTTCTTCAACTTTTTCTGGTTCTTCTTCAAATTTTCTATTTTCTTGAATTACTCTTTTTTCAGTAGTGATTTCTTTTTTTTCTATTAGCACTTCTCTTGCAGTAATTATCGGTTGCCCTACTTTTCTTTCTTCTTTTTCAACAAAATCTTCTCTTTTTGGTTCATCTATTTTTTCAGGAGAAATTAAACTTTTTAACCAAGGAATACTCCACTTTAAGGGTTTTTTCTTTGGTTCTCTAAAATCACTTGCTTTTGGTTTTGAGATGTATTCTCTATCTTCCCAACCAAAAACAGTTCGTGGTTGAACAAACTTTTTTTTGGCATTTTTATTAGTTGGTTTTTTTTGTTTGTACACTCCTTTTTTCTTTTCTTTCTTAACAAAATCAGTTTTTTTTGGTTTTGAGATTTTTGATTTTTTTTCCCAAGCAAATTTTTTGGTTTTCTTTTTAATTGTCATCTTAAACCATTGTCCTTATTTTTTTTATTTGAGTATAATACTTTCATTAATATTGTCTTTTTGGTTGTTTAAATACTTTTCTTAGTGTATCTCTTTGGACTTATTATTCAGTCACTTTTGCACTAAATGGGTTTTGTTCATCAAGTACTTCTCTTTCTTGGTTATTTTCTTCTCCTTGTTCTTCCTTTTCTTCTCTATCAATTGGAGATCGGGCTTCAACTTGACTCAATCTGTATTTTAATTCTTCAAGACAAGATTTGCAAATCTCTCTTCCCCCAATAGTGAATCCTTTTGTTCCACCGTCCCCATTTTCTTCTCCAACATAATCATCACATAAAAAACAATTACCCACTTTTTTCACCTCAAATTTTAATATTTATTTTAGTAATTATTATAATTTTGTATTGTTACATTTTTTTGTTGTTTTAATTTTATTCTACTTGTTCAGTTATTATTAATTTTTGTCCAGGAGTTTTTTTCTCAGTTTTCTTATAATCCCCTTCTGAAATAAATACCCCAATAGTTGTTACAATGTTTGTTAAGAAAATTACTATAAATGCTATTGCAGTTATTTCATTTAGTAATATTTGTTCAAGTCCTAAGTTCATGCTAATTGGTAATGATACAAGTACTGCAGCTGCAAGACCTCTAGCCATCATTGTTGAAATAATTTTTTTATCAGGAACAAGAGTTGGTTTTAGTTTTGCAATAATTACTGCTCCAACTTTTCTTCCAACAAATATTGCAACAATAATTAATATTGATGCCCCAATAACTGGCAAGGTAAGGTATTCAAATTTGAATAATATTCCTAAATACACGAAGAATAGTGTTCTTACAAGAAATGATATTTCTCTTTGAAAGTTTTTTATTGTTCCATCAACACTTCTTGTAGTTAATTTTAGCATTGAAGTTATTTCTTCACTATTTCCTAGAACTAGTCCAAAAGTTAGTGCAGCAATTGCTCCGTTTCCTTTAAAAGTTGCAACAATTGAGTACAAAAACATTAAAGCAGCAAGAGTCATTAGATACTCATAGGGTTTTCCTTGTAAGTAACTTAGTACTTTTAACCAAATTAAACCAAAAATTCCTCCAACAACCGCAGCAATAGAAAAAGCAGCTAAAATTGATGAAGTGACACTTGTTAAATCAATTGTTTGTAAAATAATTAACTCTCCAACAGCAACAGCAATAATAACACACAAAGCATCAGTTAAAGCCGATTCAAGGCTTAGAATAGTTTTTGTTTCTTCATGAGCAGAGGTATTATTTACTAGCGGAATAATAACTGCAGAACTAGTTCCACCTAATATTGCTCCAAGCATTATTGAGGTTAACAAATCAAAATGTAAAAAACCTAAACTACTTATCCCAAAAATTATTCCTGTGCAAAAAACAACTGATAAAGTGAATACAATTAAAGTAAAAATAAAAGACCCGCTAATTGCTTTTATCATTTTGAAAAAATTAAGATGAAGTCCACCTTCAAACAAAATCATCATTAATGCAAAAGTTGCAAAAAATGGTAAAATACTTTCAAAAAAAGTTACTCCTTGTGCATCAACAATACCCGCAATTGGACCAATAATAAGTCCAATAATTAAGAGTAAAATAATTTCAGGAATTTTTGTTTTATTAAAAAAAATCATTCCAAAATAACCAATAAAAATAATGAATCCTATAGCAAGAAAAGTAATTTCCATCGGTCCCAAATTTAAACACCCTAATTTCTTTTTAATAAAATAAGAATTTTAGTATTAAAAAACCTTCTTGTTGAAAATTTTTTTAAAATTGTTGAATTTAGTTATTAATAAATTGATTATTTTTTATTCTTTTTTCTCTATTTTTAAGAATATTTTTGATTAATTTTTCTATTTCAAAAATTATTGTAACACTACTTGCAACTATCCCTACTTTTATCCAATCATTTATTGATAAAGGAGTTGTTTGTAAAACTAAATTCATAAATGGATCATAAAATACTATTACTTGTATTATTCCAAACACTATTGTTGCTGCCCAAAGGTATTTGTTGTTAAAAATATTTTTTATTAAAGAAATGGTGTTTGATTTTGCGTTAAATGCTGAAAAGAATTGGAAGAACACGATTGTTGCAAAAGCCATTGATCTTGCGTGTGTTAAGTTTGTTGAGTTTAGTTCAGTGTAGAATACATATAGTGTTCCAACTGCAATAATTATTGCGGTTAGTACAATGAATTCTACCATATCCTGTGTTAAAAGTGGTTCTTTTGGGTTTCTTGCTGGTTGTTGCATTATGTTTTTTTCTTTTGGCTCCATTGCAAGTGTTATAACAAACACTCCATCAGTAACTAAATTTACAAAAAGTATTTGGATTGGAATTAGTGCTATTGGGAGTGGGGTTTGTAGAATAAAACCTGATAGTAATATTATTGCTAAAAATAGTACTTCACTTGCGTTAGTTCCTAGCAAGTAGTTTATTACTTTTTTTATGTTACTAAATACCCCTCTTCCTTCTTCTATTGCACTAATTATTGAAGCAAAATTATCATCAGTTAGTATCATGTCACTTGATTCTTTTGTTACTTCGGTTCCTGCTATTCCCATAGCTATTCCAACATCAGCTTTTTTTAGTGCAAGCGCATCATTAATTCCGTCTCCTGTCATTGCGATAATATTTCCTTTCTTTTTTAGTGCAGCAATAATTCTTGTTTTATGAATTGAAGAGGTTCTTGCATATACACTAACCTTATCCACAATTTTTTCTAATTCCTTTTCAGTTAATTCATCAAGTGTTTCTCCATTTATTACAATATCATTGTTTTTTATTATTCCTAGTTGTTCTGCAATGCTTTTTGCAGTGAGTTCGTGATCTCCTGTTATCATTATTACTCTAATTCCTGCTTCTTTTGCTTCTTTAATCGCTTTTTTTGCTTCTTCTCTTGGTGGATCAATCATTCCAACAAGTCCTACAAAAATTAGTTCTTTTAATTCATTTTCTGAAATACTTTTTGTTTCTTTATAAGCCATTCCAAGAACTCTTAGTGCACTATTAGTCATTTTTTTGTTAGCGTCAAGAATTAGTTGTTTTTGTTTTTTATCAATTTTTTTTACTTTCCCATTTACTAAAATATGAGTACACATTTTTAGTATTTTTTCAGGAGCTCCTTTCACATTTGCAATTATTTTGTTTTTGTTTTTATTAAAAGTACTCATGTATTTTTTTTCTGAATCAAATTGTATTTCTCCAATCCTAATATTTTCTTCATCCATTTTTTCTTTTGTAATATTTATTTTTTCTCCAAGAATTAAAAGTGCAGCTTCTGTTGGATCTCCAATTATTTTCACTTCATTATTTTTTTTATCAAGAGAGGAATCATTACAAAGAACACTAATTTCTGCTAATTTTTTTATATTTTTATCTTCTTGTAATTCATCATCATAACCAATTTTTCCTTCAATTGAGTAACCCTCTCCACTAACTTCAATGAATTCATTGTTAGTGTACACTTGTTTTATTGTCATCTCATTTTTTGTTAAAGTTCCTGTCTTATCAGTGCATACACAAGTAACACTTCCTAGTGTTTCTACCGCAGTTAATTTTCTTATGATTGATTTTTTGTTAGCCATTTTTGTGACACCAAGAGCAAGTACCACAGTAATAACAATTGGGAGTCCTTCTGGAATGAATGAAACAGCTTGTGCTATCCCAAGTCTTACACTTTCTTCAAAACCAATTCCAGCAACAAAATAACCTAAAATTATCACTAAAACAAAACCAATTAGTACTACCACACTTAGATCTTTCATGAATGTATTTAGTTTTTTTATTAATGGAGTTTCTTCTTCTATCTCTTTTTCAAGTAAATTAGCAATGTTTCCTATTTCTGTTTTCATTCCAGTTTTTACTACAACACACTTTGCTCTTCCTTTTGTTACAATAGTGTCTTTAAACACCATGTTTGTTTTGTCCCCAATTTGTGTTTTTTCTTTTAATTCCCCTACTTGTTTTTTTGCAGGAACACTTTCTCCAGTAAGCATTGATTCGTCAATATTTAGTGAGAATGATTCAATAATTCTAGCATCAGCTGGAACTCTATCCCCTACTTCTAGCAAAATAATGTCTCCAGGCACTAAGTTTTTTGCATAAATTTTTTCTTGCTTTCCATCTCTAATAACTCTAGCACTAGTTGCTGACATTTTTTTTAATGCTTCAATTGCTCTTTCAGCTTTGTACTCTTCAAAAGTTCCAACAATCGCATTAACAATTAGTACAAAAATAATTACACCAGCATCAAGCATTTCGTTCATGAAAATTGATAAAATCGCTGCCAAAATTAGTGCAACAACAAGTAAACTTTTGAATTGATTTAAAAAAATTTCAAGAACACTAGTTGTTTTTCCTTTCTTAACCTCGTTTTCTCCAAACTCTTTAAGTCTCTTCTCTGCTTCGCCTTTACTCAAACCAACAACTTCATTAGATTTAACTTCACGAAGAACATCCTTAATTGGTAAAGAATGAAATAAAATATTTTGATTCATTAAAAAAATAAAGAAATTTAGTTATTAAATAACTATTGTGTGAAAAAATTAGATTAATTTTTTATTGAGGTAATGGTGATTGTGTATTATTTCTTAAATAAGGATAAGTTGTTCCATTTGTAATATTCCAAATTGTTGAAAAATCCCATCCTGAAAAGTTTGTTGATTGTTTCATTTGAGAAGTAGTAAGTCCAGTTCCGTTTGTATATTCCCCACTGAATTTAGTTGAATCATAATATGAATTTGTTATACTTGCATCGCCATATTCATCTGGTATAATTGACCAATTATCAGTCCCAGTTATGTTTGTTGATGAATAAGAATTTTTTATTAATGGAATTTCATTGTCATAAAATCCAACTAATCCTCCGCTTGTTGCATTACAATTAATTGAATTAGAAATATAATAAGAGTTGTTT
>DAOQRN010000014.1:3884-16792 GCA_035355675.1 archaeon | reverse complement strand
CGACCTACTGCTTAGAAGGCAGTCGCCCTATCCACTGGGCTACGGGGTCAATAGTGACCTTTTGTTCTGGTTTTTAACCAAAATCGCTTCTATAAGATTTTTTATGAAAGGAACTTTTTAAAGCTATTCCTAAAGGTTTTTTTCACAAAAAACAAAAAATAAAACCAAAATTTCACAAAAAAGAAAGCCTTAAAAGGAACTAAAGCAGCAATATTTGAGAGAAAAGAGTTGATTTTTTTGGGAAGTTTAAATAGAGCAGGACAAAGCGCAGCAATACAAAGAAACATTGCTGAAAGAAATAGACAACTACAAAACGAAAGAATTAGAAGAGAACTTGAAGAAAGAAGAAGAGCATACGCAAAAGGATTTGTAACAAAAAGTATGGGAGTAACACAAAGACCAATAGGTCAAAGACCAGTAAGTCAAAAACCAGTAGGTCAAAGACCAGTAGGTCAAAGACCATTAAATCAAAAACCAACAAGGGTTCAACAAAAACCTCAAGCAAAGAAAGGATTTTTATCAAAAATTTTAGGAAAGTGAATTTTATGAAACCAATTATAAGAAAACCAATTATACAAAAACAAAATGTTAATCAATCTGTTCAAAAGAAAAAAAGAATCCCAATGCAAGTAAACAGAATGGGTGTGCTTTCTCCAAGAGGACCAAGAACTATAATGACAACAAAACCAACAACAACTATCCAACCAAGAAAAAATAATACTGAAACTAAACCAAAAATGACTATGGTTCACCAAAGACCACCCGCACCAAGAAAAGGAATACTAACAAGAATGGTTGAAGAAATTTTTACTACAAGTTTTAGAACAAGTAACAAATATGCTGGAAGCGGAATTAGAGTTGGAAAAAAAGTTAAAGTAATAAAAAAATAAATCCTTAAAAAATTGTTTTTATGCAACCAAGAAAAGTACCACTCAATTTAGATGTTGCAGAAAAAAAAGCATTACAAGTAAGAAAAAAAGCAACACTCTCAAACGGGTTTAAAGGCAAGGGCCCTGGAATTTGGGGCGGACCAATAATAAACCGAAATGGAAGAATGATAAATAAATTTCACACAATAATTCACACTGATAAAAAAACAGGAAAAAGAAGAACAAGAGGATTACTCGCAATTAGTTTTGATGAAAGACCCTTTCCAGGATCAAGTAGATTTAATCTAGTATATTATCCACTCCCAAAACACATGAAAGCATTTAGTGAAGCAATAAGCAAAGTTAAAAAAAATGGACCATCACTAAATTTTCCAGGATCTGTTGGATCAATAGAAGCTGATGTTTATTCAAGAGGAAAAACAAAAATAATGAACATACATTATATACAAGCACATTACAAAACTAGCCAACACGGACATCATGAACTAGGGCTTGTTACAAGAGAAATGGGAAAAAGATATGGAGGGTGGAGAAAGCGAGCATTACAAGAATTATTTGGAATGGCGAAAAAAGAAGTTGAAAGAATACAATATGTTGATAGTAATCCAGAAAAAAATACTGAATTTGCAAAATCAATCCAAAACAGACACAACGAATTTAAAGAAATAGCAGAAGCAAACGGATATCATGTTTTAATAAAACCAATAATGGGTTCAAAAAACATGGAAATAATTGCTGAAAAATAAAAGACCATAAATTTTAATAAAATAATTATAATAAATCAAAAAGATTATTATGAATAAAATTTCTTTTTTAGGGCCAAAATCAAGCTTTACTCACGAAGCAGCATTAATTGCTTTTCCAAATAATGAATTAGTGGAAAAGAAAACTATTATGGAAGTTTTTGAAAGTGTTGAAAAAAAAGAAACAACATTTGGAGTGGTTCCAATTGAAAACTCTAGTGGAGGAAGTGTTGCATTCACTCTTGATGAACTAGTTAGTGGAGAGTTTTTTATAAACAAAGAATTTTTTTTAGAAATAAAACAAAACCTAGCAGGAAATTGTGAATTAGAAGAAATCAAAAAAATTTATTCACACCCACAAGGATTCATTCAATGCCAAAATTGGTTAAAAAATAATTTAAAAGAAATAGAACTAATAGAAACTACTAGTACTTCAAAAGCTGCAGAAATTTCATCAAAAGAAAAAAACAGTGCGGCAATATGTTCAACACTCGCAGCAAAAGAATTCAACCTAAAAATAATACAAGCTAGTATTAATGATGATAAAGAAAACACTACAAGATTTGTAATAATTAGTAAAAACAAAAACCAAGAAAAAGAAAACAAAAAATCTTCAATAATTTTTGGAGTAAAAAACGAACCAGGTTCCCTCTTTAATGCTCTTGAAGCATTTAAAAAATTCAAAATAAATATGACAAAAATAGAGTCAAGACCATCAAAGAAAAAGAAATGGGAATACCTCTTCTTCATTGATTTTGAAGGAAATTTAGAAGAAACAAATATTAAAAACGCCATAAAAGAAATAGAAAAAAATTGTGTAGAAGTAATACTACTAGGAAGTTACTAAAAAAATCGCCAAAAAAACCAAAATACCTCAAATAAACTAAAATAAACATCATTTATTGGACATTATTTTGTCCCCTAGCGAGGCTTTTTAAAGGTTTCTTATTGAAAAATATTGTATACTTAATTGTGCTAATGGTGAGCCAATTTTATTTTTAGAAAAATTTAGGTAGTGATTGATATGAAGGTGCAAGGATCTCCAAGAAAGCCAGGTAAGAGAGGAAAGACTAGATATAAGATATCAAAAAGAGACACTAAGGTTAGTGTTAGTGATATTATGAAGACTTTTGAAATCGGGGACACTGTGCAAGTTGTGATTGACGCAAGTTACCACGCTGGTTTTCCACACAAAAGTTTTCACGGACTTAGTGGAAAAGTTGTTGGTAAGAGGGGAGAAGCTTACGAAGTTGATTTAAAAGTAGGAAAACAAATGAATAGTATTGTAACAAACTCTGTTCATTTAAAAAAATTAAACTAAAAAAAATAAAAAACAAAGGATTTTGAAAAGGTGAATTTTTATGCAAAAAGTAATTGAAATGAAACCAATTTTTATGCAAGAAGTTAAAGAAGTTCTTAAAGAAAGAAAAGCAGCAACTGATAAAGAACTTAATTACGAACAAGAAACTACATTTAAGTATATAGAAAAATTTGCTAAATTAACAGAAAAACAATCAAAAGATCTTTACTCTTCTTTAAGCGAAATCGCTTTCTTAAAAGATAATGAAGAACTAAAATACCAAATAATTAATGTTATCCCAACTAGAGTTGAACAACTACAACTAATACTACCAAAGTCAGTGACTCCTAGTGAAGATGAATTAAAACAAGTCATCGAACTCACAAAAAAGTTCGAGGACAAAATCCAATAAAACTTTTTGTTTTATTGAAGAAACGAATTGTTATTTAAATAAATTGAATAATTAATATGTAAGGTAAAGGAAAAAGGATTTGATGATTATGACAGCAGAAGAACACGCATTAGTATTAGATTTTATGCCAAAAGGAAAGTCAAGCGCTTCTACTAGCGAACCAATTGCTCAAGTTATTGGAAAAGACTTTTTTACACTTTTAGAAGTTACTCCTAAAGCTGGAGTATTCCTCAATGTTGGGGACGAAATTTATGTTGGAAAAGAAGTTCGTGACAAAGTTGAATTAATTAAAGGAAGAATTGCATACAAAGACCTTACTTCAAATGCTTTAAGTGATCTTGAAGAAGTTATTGAAAAAATAATTGACGCAAAACCAGAAAAATACTTAGGTTTTTTTAATACATCAAAACCAATTTCTCTTGTTAGACACCAATTAGAACTTTTACCAGGGTTAGGAAAAAAACACATGCTTATAGCACTTGATGAGAGAGCAAAAAAACCTTTTGAGAGTTTTGATGATGTTGCAAAAAGAGTGCCCGGAATTAAAGAACCAAAAAAAGCAATAATAAAAAGAATTATTGAAGAACTTGAAACTCCTGAAGACAAACACTACTTATTTGTTCGAGCACCCGCAGAAACCACTAAACAATTCTATGGTGGTGGATACAATAGAGGATTTAGTGGAAGACCAAATTATCCTCCAAGAAGATTCTAAAAAAATTTTAAAATTAATTTTATAGTTGGTACTAATGAATCTTTTTGAAGAACTACAACAACTAATGTTAAAGTATAATTTCAGACCGGAAAAAAAACTATCCCAATTCTTTTGCATAAATGAAGCCCTTCTTACATACATGGCTCAAAAAGCCCAAATAAAAAATGGAGACACTATTCTTGAAGTAGGAGCAGGAACTGGATTTTTAACAAAAAAACTTTTAGAAAAAACAAAAAACATTGAAAACACAAAAGTAATTGTAATAGAACAAGACAGAAACATGACTGCGCTTTTAGAAAATGAATACAAAAATGAAATTGAGAACAAAAAACTCCAAATAATTTATGGTGATGCTTTAGAAGAGGATTTTGTTAAACTAAAAATAAACAAAGTAGTTTCACTCCCACCATACCATATTTCAACAGCATTAACTAACAAAATAATCTTATCAAATATTGAAAAATCCATCATGGTTATTGATAGAGGATTTGCAATGAAAGTTACTGCATTTGAAGGACTCACAGAGTACAATGCATTAAGTGCTTTTGTTAATCTTAATTCAAAAATAGAGATACTTGAAGAAAACATTAGTGCGACATCGTTTTTTCCAAGCCCAAATTGTTTAAGTGCATTAATCAAAATAGATCTTGATGAAAAAAACACTTCAAAAGAATACTTTTTGTTCCTAAAAGAACTATTCAGACACAAAAACAAGGACCTCTCAAAAGCATTAAAACAATCAGAAGGAGAACTAACAAAAACCCTAAAAATAAAAAACTTCAAAAAGAAAACAGAAAAAATCAAAACCCTACAGAAGAAAGTTTACTTACACACTCCAAAAGAACTACTAAAAGTATTTGAAGAAATAAAATAAACAAAAAATTTAAAAAAAATAAATTTGTTAGAGGAAAAAACCCCTTAACAAAAAAATAATTTTAACCTCTTTTTATTACAACTAAGCAACAAGGATTGTACTCATTTTCACCACATATTGATGGTAATTCTTCACTAGAATAATATTCAACATTTTGTGAATCAACCATTGTTTTTAATGAACTTCCATTAAAAGCACAAAAAATTTCTGCCTTTACTCTAATTGGAGCTGAATTTAGAACTCTTATTGAGGATTGGTCAATTGTAGAATCAACAAAAAAGTCACTCTCTAATGCAGGGTGAACAGCGAAAATTATTGAATGAGAATCAAATCCTTTTTTAACAAAATCATAACTTGAAATAATTTCTCCTTTATTCATTGAAAAACTAGGAGAAACTCCACTTCCACCATTCTTGTAAATAGATAAAGAATTTGAAATTGTATCAAATGAATAATTATCAACTGAATCATTTGACACATTTAACATTATTGGAAGCATTACAAATAATATAGACATACCTACAATTAAAGCAATTAATCCAAAAAATAACAAAACTATTGCTAAAATTAATTTCACTGAGTTTTCCATTCTCTTTCACCAATTTTTAATCAAAAGTTTAAATAAATAATTTCACTTGAATCTTATTGTGTGTAAAATAATTTTTTTCAATTTGTATGGGTTGTTTTCTTTTGCATATTCTTCTGCTAGTTCTAAACGATTTTTTTGTTCTGCATAAATTGTGTATAATAATTCTCCTTTATTGATTTTGTCTCCAACAATTTTGTTCATCATTATTCCTGCGTATTTGTTTGCTGGGCATCCTGCTATTCTTGCTATCTTTGTTAATTCTTTTGTGTTGATTTCTTCAACTACTCCTTCTTCTTTTGAGATTATGTCAATTTTTAGTTTTGGCATTGGTATTTGTTCGCTTGAAAATATTTTTCCTTTTTGTGCTTTTATTATTTCTTTCATTTTTTGATTAGCTTTTCCTGATTTTAAAATATCAACAGCCATTTCATATCCACAATTTGTTTTTGCTAGTCCCACCATTTCAAATAGTACTCCTGCTAGTTCGCAACTTTTTTGTGCTAAATTATCAAATCTTTTTCCTTCTAGTACTTCAAGAGCGTATTTTGTTTCAAGTGCTGGACCAAATGCTAAACCGGATGGTTCTTCCCCATCAGTAATTACTGCTTCTACTTCCATTCCTACTTCTTTTCCAACTTGAACGAATTTTTTGGCCATTCTCATTGCTACTTCTTTGTCTTTTATTTTTACATATTTTCCTACTGGTAAATCTATTACCACAAATTTACTTCCAACACTTGCTTTTTTTGCTAACACTGATGCAATTACTTGTCCTTCCGGATCAAGTGAAAGAGGGTGTTCTATTTTTATTATTTTATCATCCGCAGGAGCTAAATCCACTGCTCCACCCCATGAAAGTACCCCTCCAACTTTTTCTGTAATTGATTTCACTTCACTCATTGATAAATTTACTGGTGCTATTACTTCCATTGAATCAGCTGTCCCGGCAGCACTAGTTATACTTCTTGAAGAAGTTTTTGGCATCAATAACCCTGCTGCTGCAACTATTGGTACTACAATCATTGTAGCTCGACCGTTAACTCCGCCCACACTGTGTTTATCCACTATGGGTTTGTCTGAAGCGAAAGTTATTCTATTTCCATTATCTATTAGCGCTTTTGTCATTGAAATTGTTTCATCAAGATCAAGTCCTCGCATGAATACTGAACTAACAAATGCTGTTGCTTCGATTTCACTCAATCTCTCATCAGCAATATCTTTTACAATTGTTTTTATTTCTTCAAAAGAAAGCTTTTCTCCAGTCATTTTTTTTCTAATAAGTTCCACACTCTTTATTGTTCCAGTAGGAGAAACATTCACTTGTTCGTTTCCTTTAATTCCAAGCACTTCAGAAACATCCTTGTAGAGTCCAATATGATTTTCTCTAACAGAGTCTTTTGTAAAATCAGTAACAGCAACACAACTTTTTCTCTTGTACTTTAGTTCAACTCTATCCCCAACAAATAAACCAAACTCTTTAGCATCAACTTCATTTAACACACAAACCATTTTTCCAGCCATTATTGGAAATATCTTAGCAGTTAAATTTTGTGAATAATTCTCCAAAAAAAACACCCTTCCAAATTATTTAATTCAATAGAATTTTAGTTAAAATTCTTAGTGAAAAAATAACACAATTAGAGTATATAAATGTTAAGGGGTTTTAAAAAAAATGAAAAAAATAACTAAAAAAAGAAATAGAGAAAATCAATTATTAATAAAAAAGAAATTATTTTTGAGGATAAGCTTCAGCAATTAGTTTTTCTTTTCCAATGAATGCTTTTCTTATTGGTTCACACAATAAATCTGTTTCTTTTGTTACTGTGGTTTTTAGATCCATTGGGTGTAGTTTTCCTTCGACGTAGTATTTTTCTAGTTCTTCATAAGTTTTGAAAGAAATATTTCCGCCAAATTTTTCTGGTCTTATAACATCAAATGTTTTACCTTTATCAGTAATTACGGGGAATATTACGTATTTACAAAATGCTAATACTCCGTTGTTTTCTGATTGTTTTTCTGGGCAAAATGCTTTATTGAATTTTGTCTTAATTGAATCTATTGAATCAATTAAATCGATTTTTGAGTTTGGATCTGAAGAAGACATTTTTCCAGTAGGAGTTAAACCTGGCATTAGAGGGAACATTAATTCTACTCTTGTTTTGTACCCAAGTCTATTCAAATTTTCTCTTGCGAACATCATTATTTTTCTTTGATCTACTCCACCGAATTGAATATCTACTCCCAAGTATTGTTCATCAAGTGCTTGCATTAGTGGATAAATTAGTCCTGAAAGTTTTGGATTATCTCCAAACTTTACAACATCACTTGCAGCTTTAGTCGCATCATGAACTGAAGTGAAGGTTGATAATTTTAGTACATCAAGTAAGTATTCTTTTCCAAGTTGAAATTCTGATCCTTTAATGAATTCTAAATTACTAATATCTGCGCCTGCACTTTTTAGCATCCCACTAATAACTATTTTGTAATACTCATATCTTTTTTCAAGGAGTGGCCAAGGACAATTATCTAGCGCCCCATGAACATCTGCTAAAAGTATTTTTACTTTAAATCCTGCTTTTAAAAAATCAGCTGCTTTTACTCCCCAAACAAAGTAACCAACATGTGGTCTTCCAGTAACAGCAGTACCTAAGTAAACTACTGGTTGTTCTTTTGATTCAACAAGTTTTTGTAACTCTTCAGTAGTAACTATTTCTTGAAGATTTCTTGTAACAAGAGACATTTTTTCTTGAACTGATAAAACCATAAAATTCAACCAAAATAAACCAAATTCTAAACCACTTAATAGAATATTTAAAGCAAGGAAGTTTTTTATTCCTGCGTATTTAAATAATATCTAAGAAAAAAGGATAATGTGAACCCCAAAATGATCCTCGCGGATACCCTTTTTTGAATTCTGGGTGTTATTCAAATATTCTTTTTGCTTTTTGTGAACCACTATGCCCTTTAAATAAAATTAGTTCCCCCAGTGTCTTCTTTGCTACCTTATTTTTTGAAAAGAAAAATTGTATGAGTTTTCGCTAACTAACTTTTTCATGCTCAAACGAACTTCTGCGTGACTCCAAAGTGGTACACATATCAACCCCGTGAAAAATAAACAGTAAAAAAAATTGCTTACTCTCATCCGCATCTTGAAAGATGTGAATCTCTTGCGCGACTAGTTAAATAAATCAACTCACCAAAAATTGTTTTGAATTCTTTGTTTGTAATAATCAAAAATTAAGGAAAACTGAATACTTTATAAATATACACTATATAATAAATTAAATATATTTACTTACATAATTAGTAAATTTTACACGGCTAGTAAGTTAGATCCAAAATCAAATTTTATATTATTAAACATTGAAGGAGTGGTACAGAAAATAGTAACTTAAATTGGGACAGGTGCAAAAACAATGAGGTTGTTGTAGCAAAGCTTTCCAATTACCTATTCAACAAAATAAACTTTGGGTGATAAATGTATGTCTATTAGTCAACATAAAAAAAAGAAAAGAGAAACTGTAGGTTTGATTAAAGAAACTCAATCAGTTTGCCCTGTTTGTCTAAAACCCTTACCGGCAAAAATAGTTGAAGAAAACAACAAGGTTTTTTTAGAAAAAACTTGCTCGGCTCACGGCTTTTTTAAGGAACTTTATTGGTCTGATGCAAAATTATTTAAGAAATTTGATGAATTTGCAAGAATGGGTGTTACTCCAGAAAACCCAAATACAAAAATTAAAAATGAGTGCCCTTTTGATTGTGGTTTATGTGAGGCACATGAATCTCAAACTCTACTTGCAATTATTGATGTAACCAACAGATGCAATCTAAAATGCAGTTATTGTTTTGCAAATTCCGCGGCAAGTGGTTACCTTTATGAGCCAAGCTTTGAAGAAATAGAAAAAATGATGGACTTACTTAGAGCTGAAAAACCATTCCCTGCTTTAGCAATCCAATTTAGTGGAGGCGAGCCTTTACTTAGAAACGATATTGTAGATTTAGTAAAAAAAGCAAAAGAAAAAGGTTTTGCACAAATATTTATCGCCACTAACGGAATTCAGATTACAAAAAATTTAGAACTAGCAAAACAATTGCGGGAGGCAGGAGTTACAACGCTTTACTTAAAATTTAATGGAATCACTCCCATAACAAACACGGAAAACTACAATTTTATTCCCCAAATTTTTGAAAACTGTCGAAAAGCAGGTTTGCAGCTTAGTCTAGTGCCAACCATTATCAAAGGATTTAACGATCATGAAGCATATTCTATAATTGAATTGGCTTTAAAGAACCTGGACATTGTTAGGGTAGTAAACTTTCAACCAATATCTTTCTGTGGAAGAATGGACGCAAAAGAAAGGGAACAAAAAAGCTTTACAATCCCTGACTTGATTAGTGCCTTAGACAAACAATCAAATGGTACAATTCCAAAAAACGCTTTCTATCCAATCCCCACTGTTGTGCCACTTTCAGAATTAGCAGAACGATTAATAAACAAAAAACAAGTACTCTTTTCAGCTCACCCTCATTGTGGGGCAGCCACATACCTCTTTAAAGATGATGAGAAAATTATTCCAATAACTGATTTCGTGAATATAACAAACTTAATTGAACAAATCAACAAATTATCTAAAGAAAATCCAAAAGGATTAACAAAAAAGGTTGTTACAGTAAACAAGTTGAGGAAAATTTTGAAAGAAAATATTACTCAAGAAACCGCTCCAAAATACCTTAACCTAAAAAAATTATTGCTTGAATTATTAACAGGAAACTTTGATACATTACTAGAATTTCATTTAAAGACTCTTTTTATTGGAGTAATGCATTTCCAAGACCCATACAATTTTGATATAGATAGGGTAAAAAAATGTGTAATCCACTTTGCTACCCCTGATGGAAAAATAATTCCATTCTGTACTTATAATAATTTAGGTTACCGAGAAAAAATCGAAAAAGCACACAGCAAAAAAGTAAAATCAGGAAATCTAAAATGAAAGTGAACAAAGTTGTGGAAAATAACTAACAAAAACAAACTGATTCTAGTTTGCTTTTAAAGGCACTCCAAATAAATTAATAAAAAAGTTTTCTTGCGTGTTATACACAAAAATTGAACATATCCTATCAACGATTTATAAAAATTTGTGTTGAAAATAACATGCAACACTTATTGTGTTTGAAAAAAATCTAAACAAAAATAGTTTAACGTAAAGTATAAAAATGGGAAAGGTATTAATTCTTTAATGAAATCTAATTCAAGGATTCAAGAAACAATCGTGCCTCAAAGAGAGACATCAAACGCTCAAGGTACTATTGAGTACTTAGTTATTATTGCTATTGTGGTTGTTATTTCTCTTGTTGTTGTTGCATTATTGTTGGGTATTTTTGAAGATAATAGTGATGTTGGTACTACTGCTCAGCAAATTCAGACTCAAACTTTGCCAGTTGCGCTAAATGAAGCAATTCTTGGAACTGGTACTAACGCGAATGGATTAATTGTTTTAACAAACAATACTGGAGACATTATTAGAGATGTTAGAATTGTGATCGATGGAAAGGATCATAATTATTTTGGAGTAAATATTGCTCAAGGAAATAAAGTAACTTTTAAACTAGATACTCTTGAACAACCTTGTCCTAGCGGACAAAATAGCATAATCAAAAACATAATAATTATTTACACTACAAGAAATGGTTTAGAACAAAAACAAAAAATAGAAAACGTAACACTACAATGTGTTCCAACACAAAGCCCAATTTCCACAGTAAACCCAAAAGAAGAAACACAAGAAGAAGAGGAAGAACCAGAAACACCAGAACCCACACCAACAGACATTGTTGATCCAGAATTAGAAAATCTATCAAGTGTTGTTGATGGAGAAAATATTACATTAACATTTAGAGCATGGGATAATAATGCAATACAAAAATTTGAAATAACTGAAGATCAAGAAAATTATGAAGAAATAGAACAAGAACTTATAGAAGATTACCTTGATGGAAATTATTACACAACACTAAAAGACGGATTAGGATATGAAACAGAATACACATTCTGCATAAAAGTAACAGACTATAACAACAACTACACAGAAGAATGCGACACCAACACCACTGGTTTTAGCCCACCAGAAATAATTGTTTACAACTCAAATGGAGCAATATATGAAATTGGAGATGAACTTGAAGTAGAATTTGAAATATCTAACAATTCAAGAGGCGCAGAAGAATGTACTTTATACATTGATGATGAATCAATATTAACAATTGATGGAGGTTATGATGATGGTATACAATATTTATATTATGACCTAGTTGATTTATCAGCAGAAACACATGAATATTATGTTTCTTGTATTGATTCAAGCAACAACACAGGAATATCAGAAACAAAAACGTTTATAATGCAAGATGCAATAATAACTGAACTAAGAGTTGGACTAGTAGGTTATTGGCCACTTGATGAAACAAGTGGAACAACAGTTACTGATTATTCAGATAATCCAGTTAATGGAGTATTAAGACGAGGAGGAACTTTTACTACTGAAGGAATAGTTAATGGAGCATATGTTGGTTCATCATCTTTTATAAGAATTCCAAATAACTCAAAATTCGCTATTGGAACAGGAAGCTTGAGTTGGAATTATTGGGTAAAAGATTTAGGTTCAACTAGTGGAGCAAGAATGTTAACTTATGGAACACATGGAGGTGCAGGTTACCCAGGATATGCAAATTTTCACCATACAAGTAGCATATCTTATGGAATGGCAAGAACAGGTTATGAATCAATAACATGGAATGGAAATGTTGGAACGTTTACTTGGCCAAAGTCAGGCTGGACACAAATAACAATGGTTATTAATAGAACAACAAATCAAATGAAAATTTACATTAATGGAGGAGAATCTGTTCTTACAAAAGATGTATCTGCATTCCACTCTGGTTATAATATAATACCAAATTGCGATTTATGTATTTTTGCTTCTTGTCAAAGCAGTGGGAGTTGTTTAACTGGAGATAGCTATACCGAATTAATGCCAAATGGAAAAATAGATGAAGTTGCTATTTGGAACAGAGTTTTAACCGAAGATGAAATAGAAGCCCTTTTTAATTCAGGAAATGGTTTGAGTTTGATTCAATAAAATAATAAACTATTGAAATTAAAGTTTAAATTTAATTAAAAAACTATTTTTTTATTTTTCGATTAGTTTTGTTACAAGGTTTTGTGGAGTGAATATTCCTAGTTCGCATATGATTCCTTCTATTGTTGAAGAATCTGTTCTGTCAAATGCGGGATTCATTAACTCTACTTTTTTTGCACCAAATTTTGTTTTATCTTTTTCTGACCAAACTTCGCTAACATCTCTTTGTTCTATTGGTTGTTGTTT
>DAOQRN010000014.1:0-3784 GCA_035355675.1 archaeon | reverse complement strand
GCTCCAAATCTTGCAATATCCTCCATCGCTTTTACTCTATTTTGTTCATACTTTTTTATTGAATCAAGTATTTTTTCTTTCATTTCACTAATTGATAAGTCTTTATCATTAATACTTTTTTTTACTATTCTAATAGCAGTTCTTAGTTCTGGTTCTGTTGGTCGAGAATTAAATAATAGTGAACAATTATGAAAAAATTCTTTTCTAAAACTAACAGGGTTTTTTGCTTTTGATAATTTTACTGATTCACCTATTGCGATTATTGCTTTTTTTCTAACATTAGTAGCCCCTTGAATCTTTAAAGATTTTATATCTCTAACTGTTTTTTCAACTATCCCCAAAATTACCAACTCTTAATGTAATAATTCTTTTAGTTTTTTGTTTTATTTAAGCATTTCCTTCAAAATAATAAAAAAACACCTCACAATAAGGTTTTTATTTTGAAAAAAACATCAACTTAATGATGAAAAAGATAGTACAAATCATTATTGTAATCCTAATATTAGGAGTAATACTAATTACCCCAATGTTCCTTTCAATGATTCCAAAAGAAATAATTAACGAATATGGATTATTACTAATAATAATCCCAATAATTCTAGCAATTATCCTCTTTATTATTTTTTTAATAATTTCAATAATATTAACAAAAATAAAAAATACTATTTCAAAAACAATGATTAAATCAAAAAGCCATAATGAAAGAGAATTTGAGAAAGTAACAAAGGGAGAAGACTATTCTAAATTTAATGAAGCACAATTAAAACAAAAAAGGGATTTAATAAAAAACGAATTAATTGAGTTTGAAAAACAATTTTTAAAAAATAAGATATCTAAAGATCTTTTTGATAACACTTCTAAAGAAAAACATGAACAATTAATAAAAATTGAAACTTTACTTGATTCAAAAAAGAAAATAGATTTATCAGATAAAGAGATAAAAAAAATTAATGAAGTATCAAATGATAAAAAGAAAATCCTTAAAGGTTTATTTGAGCAAAAATTACTAAAATTACATGAATTAAATTTAACAGAACAAACTTATTTAAAAAGAAAAATTGATGAAACAATTTACTTAAAAATTAGTTCAAATATTAAAAAAGAAATTATATCCATTGATTCACAAATAAATTCAATTACTAAACAAGAAGAAATAAATAAATTAAAATCTCAACTAAAAGATGCTGGAAAAGAAATTTTAAAACAAAAAAGAAACACTAAAACAAGAAATCTTGAAGAAATAATCCAAGATGATTTATTTGAACAATTAAAAATCAAATAAATAATAATTTAAAAAATTTTTAAATAAAAAATAATCATAATTTAATTTTTTTAATAAATTCATCAACTTCTTTTAATTTTTTTTCATCAAAGTGAAATATACTTGAAAATACTTTATCATTTTCAACACTCAACCCTTTCATTGCTAATACGCCCACCATTTTTTTAATTGTGTTTCCTGGTAAACCAATTCCTGTAGCAAATAAAATAATTTTTTTATTTTTTAATTCTTTTTCATTTAAGTTTTTTAAAAAAACATTAACTATTGGAGCTGAAGAAAAAGACACTACTGGGCTTCCAATAAATAAATAATTAATTTCTCCCATTTGAGGAATTTTATTTTTTAATTCTAATTGTTTTTCTTTCTTAAATTGATCTTTTAGTGAATAATTTTTTTTGTCTTCAATTAGAAAGGTTTGAGAAGTTATTTGTTTTTCTAAAAGTTTTTCTCCAATTCGTTCTACGACTTTTTGTGTTTCTCCAAATGAATAATATGCAATTAATGCTTTTTTCATTCATCCACCAAAAACAAAATCTGCTTGAATTTTATTAATTGAATTTTTTTTTATTCAACTATTTCTATTAAAGTTATTTCAAACACCAGTGTTTTTCCAGCCATTTCTGGATTGAAGTCAATTACTGCATTTGTGTCTGTTTTTGAAATTATTGTACCCATTACATTTCCGCCACTTACTTGCATCCCTACTTGTAGTTTGTTAAAATCAGCGAAATTGTTTGAATCAAAGGTAATTATTTTTTTTTCATCCCTTACCCCATATGCTTGTTCTGGTTGGAGAGTCACTGTTTTTGTTTCCCCTACTTTCATTCCTTTTACAGCATCATTAAATCCAGGAATCATTGCACCTGAATCTATCTCAAATTCTAACGGAGTTCTTCCTGCTTTTTTTGAAGTATCAAAGATGGTGTTGTCTAAAAATTTTCCAACATAATCTACTCTAACTAAATCTCCTGTTTTTGCTTTTGATAAAGTATCTAAATTACTATAAACAGCGCCTTTATTTGAATCATTTACTAAATTATTTTCAATTTTCATAAAATCACCTTGTGTTTGTGTACAACCAAAAAACAAAAAAAGCATAATTAAAACTAACCCTACAATTATTGTTTTTTTCATAAAATAACCTTTTTTGGAAATAATTATAAATCAATTTACCATTAAAAAAATTATTAAAATCTAATTAATCATAGTTTTTTTCCTTCTAAGTGTAAGTATTGTTCTTCTTCTTTAACCTCAATAATTTCAATAAATCCTGCTTCAATTAAGTATTTTTCTAAAATCTCTTTGTCATAACCAAAATTATGGTGATCTTCCACATATTTTTCAAATCCATAGATTTTGTTTAGCGCCCATTCTTTTTTTTGACCAGTTTCACTAACAAATAACTTGCAAAAATAAGATAAATTTGGAACAATTACCACTATTTTTCCACCCTTAGTAAGAACCCGATTCATTTCTTTTAGTGATTTTTTTGCATCCTCTCTTAATAAGTGTTCTAAAAAAAATCTTGAATAAACTTCTAAAAATTCTTCATCTTTAAATGGTAAATTTTTAGCATCCCCCACAACATCAGTTCCTTCTAACTTTCTTGTATCAAAATGCAAGTACCCTTCCTTAGGTTTTGCTCCAGAACCAATCTCGAGTTTGTCAAATTTTATTTTATTATTCATATTTTTAACCAACATACTATTGTAAGGTTAAATATTTAAGGTTAAAGAACCATTATTTATCATAATGAGTACTATCTTTAATAAAAATAAAATTCAAAAAACAATTGAATCATTAAAGAAAACACTAAACACTCAAAAAACAATCAAGTCACCAAATGCGACATCAATCGCCCAAGGGACGATTGAGTATTTAGTTATTATTGCTGTTGTTATTGTAATTGCTCTTGTTGTTGTTGCTTTAATACTAAATATGACTGATTATGACCAAGTCCAAATAATGTCTAATAAAAACCAAAACTTAATTGGAAAAGGAGGAATTAGTATTATTGACTCTGCAATAAATTCTGCAGGAGAGGGAGTTATTCTTTTTCAAAATACTTTAGGAGAAAGTTTAACAATAAAATCAATTACTCCTGGAGCAGAGAGTAGTTGCGAAAAAATGCTTTCCTCAGGAACAAAATATAGTTGTTATTTAACTAATATTGATTCGGTTTGTCCATGTAATGCAAAAGAAAGAGTGATTTGTGATTTTAAAATAAATTTTGAAACAAAAGAAGGAATACAAAAATCAGAAACATTCACAATAATTAATGACTGCACAGATCAACCAATAACTAACCCAAATAATAATTTATTAATAAATTTAATTTCACCAAACTCAGGAACTATTGTAACTTCTCTTGATTCTAATACTAATTTTAATTTTAGAGCAAACAAAGTAACTACTGATTGTAACCTTTACATAAAAACACTTGATACTTGGAATTTTGCTGAAAATAGATTAGTAACCACTGCAAGAAATACACAAATAACA
>DAOQRN010000013.1:14508-17922 GCA_035355675.1 archaeon | reverse complement strand
TTGTTCCTTTTTTTTCAAGAGCAACTTCGCATGTTTTCCAAAATATTCGAGAAAAGGGGGGAAGTTTTCCGGTCTTTTCCACATATTCTGCCAAGAACTTTTTTGTGTAAGGGTCAGAGGGGTATCCCGAACCAATACTACCAAATTTTGCACTAATTTTTTCAATTTCCTTATCACGAGTAACTTTTGCAATAATACTAGCAGCTCCAACAACAATGTACTTAGAATCCGCTTTATTTTCAGAAACAATTTTTATTTTTTGTTTATCTTTATTTAAGTATTTTCTAATTCTTTCCTCAAATTTTTTAGGAATAGAGTCAGGACTATCTACAAATATTTTTTCAACCTCTTCATCTAAATTATTTATTAGTTCAGCAATTTTCATTGCCTCAATTTCATTAAGAGAATATTTTACCATTAGTGAATTAATTTCTTTAACTTCAAGAATTAGTGTTTGGTATTCGAGTGTTTTTTCTTTTATTTCAAGCAAAAGTGATTCTCTTTTTTTTGGTAAAATTTCTTTAGAATCTTTTACTCCAATACTTTTTAATTCACTTTCTATACTTGTATCAATTACTGCAATACTAATAACCATTGGACCAAAACAAGGTCCTCGTCCTGCTTCATCAACTCCTGCAACAATCATTTTCTCACCAATTAAATATTATTAATCAAATATTATTAATCAAATATTATTAATCAAATATTATTAATCAAATATTATTAACTAAATTTTTTAAATTAAATATTTATTAATTAAATGTTTCTCAATTAAATATCATATAAGTAAATTGTTTTTGTTTTTTGTTCGTAAAAAGAATTTAAGTGTGGACTATCAAGAATTACTCCTTCTTGTTTCATAAAGTTACTTACTTCTCCAAGTGTTTCATATATTTTATCTCTTTCTTTTCCAAAATAATTGTTTGGTTGAACTACTTTGCTTTGATCAATAAAATCACTAACAAAAAAAGTTCTTCCCTGTTTTGACAAAGATCTATCCTTTATTCCTTCTGTGTAAATTAATTGTGGTTTTATTATTCTAACAGTAAATCCATTTATTTTTCTTCCAAGTTTTAACAAAAGAATTTCTGCAAGATCATATCTTTGAGCTAATCTGTTATCTTTTCCTTCAATTATTTTTATAAAAAATAATCTTTTTTCAACTCTTGCTCTTAGTGTTATTAAATTAGCAGCGCCTTTGTGTAATCCAGAAGCATATCTAACAATTGATACTTTTCCGTCTTTAGTTTTTACTTCTTCTCCTCTTTTAAGTCCATCAAAATATGTAGTAATGAGTTTTTTTACTCTAAAAATTACATGATTATTTTTTCCTACAAATTTTTTAAACTTTGGAGTGTATGCTAGTGATCGAGTGTTAGTAGTTTTTTTTGTAGTTTTTGGTACTCTTATTCTTTTTCGAAGCATAAATAATAGTTATTTTATTGTATTAAAAGAGTTAGGTTGGTTAGAAAATTAGTTTTATTTTATTAAATTTATTTTATTGATTTTATTTAATTGAATTTATTTTATATCAATTAGTATTTCTTTCATTCTTGGTCTTTCCTTATCGCAATTGTTGCATGTATCAAGTGCTTCAAGGGTTAGTGCTTTTGCTTCTCTTACTGCGTCAAGTTGTTTTGCTGGAGCATCTTTTGCTCTTAATTCATCAAAAGCAACTTTCAATAGGTCATACGCTTTTCTTGCTGATGCTCTTGCTAGTTCTTGTTGGGGTTCTGTTTCTCTAAATCTCCTATGTGCATGGCACAAGTAGCAATTTCTTTTTGCAGTAGCAAATGTTGTGGATAGTTCTGAAACCATACAATAACAAATAATCAAAAAGAATAAAAATCATGCTTTTTGACTATTTTTTTCCTTTATTGCCCTTCCTGCAATTATTCCAGTTACTCCAGCTCCAACAATATTCCCTGATATTCCTGCAGCGTCTCCTGCAACATAAAGGTTTTTGATATTTGTTTCAAGGTTTCTATTTGTTAGTATTTTGTTTGAACGAAATTTTACTTCTGGGGCGTATAAGAAAGTTGAGTCTCCATTTAGCCCTGGTAGTACTTTATCAAGCATTTCTATTCCTTCAATAATGTTTTTAGTAATCCTATAAGGCATACTCATTCCAATGTCTCCAGGCACTGCTTCTTTTAAACTTGGTTCAATATGGGAGTGCATTATTCTTTCTGGAGTACTTCTTCTTCCTCTTTTTAGGTCTTTAAGTCTTTGAATAATTGGTTTTCCTCCACCAAGGAGTGTTACTCCTTGTGCAATAAAATTTGCATAAGCTCTTGTATTTTCTAGTGGTTCAGTTAGTGCAATTTCTGTTACAAATGCAAAGTTTGAATTTTCAGAATCGTGGTTTGAATTTGAGTGTCCATTTACACAAACAAAATCTTCATATTGTTCTATTGCAACATGTCCTTTTGGACAAGGACAAAATGTTCTAATAACATCATCATAGGTTGGAGTGTACATTTTGAATACCGTTTCATACATTAAGTCAGCGTGTTTTTTTAGAACAGTGGAAGGAAACTCCACTCTTACTCCTACTTCAATTTTGTCATAAACTTCTTTAAGTCCGTGTTTTTTTGCAAGGTCTTGCATCCATTTAGCATTGTACCTTCCAGGAGCACAAATAATATTTTTACTAAATATTTTGTTTCCTTCTTTTAGTAATATTCCTTTCGCTTCATTATTTTCAATAATAACATCACTAACTTCTGTTTCTGCTAGAAGGGTAACATTGTTTTTTTCAAGTTGGTCTTGAAAATTTTTCATTATGTTTGGTAATTTATCAGAACCAACATGAATTGTTTTTCTAACATAAAGTTTGATATTGTTTTTTTGAGAGTGTTCTACTAATAAATTTGTTTTATCAGTGTCTTTGGGATAATAATCAGGGTTAACTCCAAAATCTAAGAATATTTTTTCAACTTCTTTAATTAAATTAGTGTATTCTCCTTCATTGTATAAGTGAAACATTTTTTCATGACTCAAAACAGGGGTGAAGTGTAGTTTTCCATCAGAAAAAGTTCCTGCTCCTCCAAATCCGTTCATTACTTCAGTTTTTGTTCGTTCTCCAATTAGTTTTCCCTTATCAATTAAGAGTATTTTTAATTTTGAGTTAGTGCTTGCTTCAAGTGCTGCAAACATTCCCGAGGGGCCAGCACCAATTATAATTATATCAAACTCTTGATTTACACAATTCTTAATACTAAAATTAGTTTTATTTTCAGAAACTTTTTCTATCAAAATGTTCCCACTAAATTGTATAATTGTTTTAGTATAAATACCTTCTCATAGTATCAAAATTTTTTTTGATAAAAAGTTTATGATTTTTAGTAATTAAATTAAGGGTTTTGTTTTTATAAAAATTGTTTATTGTTTAAATTGTTTATTGTTTAAATT
>DAOQRN010000013.1:4683-14408 GCA_035355675.1 archaeon | reverse complement strand
AAATTGTTTATTGTTTAAATTGTTTATTGTTTAAATTAATAATTTCTTTTGTTTTTTTATTTTTTTCTTAAGACATAAACAAAGAAGGGGTATTTTTGTCTTTGGTAAGGGATTTGTTTTGTTGCCATTTTTTCAATTTTAAATTCTTTTGGAATATTTAATTCTCTTTCCGAAGTAATTATCATTACTCCTCCTCGTTTTAGTATTTTGTGTGCTTCTTTGAATGCTTTTGTTATTCCAAATGCTTTTTCAAACCCTAAATTTGAGTGTATTAGATCTACACTTGTTGGAGTTATTGTTTTTGATAAAGTTTCTGCACTTGTTATAGTCCATTTAATATTTTTTGTATTTTGATAGCCTTCCCATTCTGGCATGTACTTTACTCCTGTTGCAATTATTTCTGCTCTTCCGTCAAGTTTTTCATAAAGTTCGTTTGCTGCTCTGCCAATTCCACAACCAATTTCAACAATTCTTGGTTTTTGGCTTTTTATTGAATTTACATAATTGATTAAATTTACTGGGTAGTAATAATTTGCTAGTTGTTTTAATCCGGCTTTAAAACTTACTCCCCAACTTTTTCTAGCATCAGTTCTTCTTGCGCTTCTAATTTCTTCAGCGCTAGCATACCTATTAAATGCTTCACTAAATCCTCTTCTTTTTTTAGACAAAGTGAAAGCTTTGATTTGTCTTTCTAATAGTTCGCTTTTTTCTTTTGAAGTAAGTAATGATCTTGATTCTTTTTTTATTAATTTTAGTTGGTTAGCCATTAATTGTCTTGCAAGTGCATCTTGTGAAGTTTTTGTTTTTCTTAAAGAATTTTTATAAGCTTTGAGTCTTGATTTTACAATTTCAGGGTTTTCCACTTTTTGTGTTCTTAAGTGTTTTGCAAATCTTTTCCTAACATTAACTAAACTTACTCTCATAAATAATTTTGCGGGGTTGTGGTATTTAATTTTATGTTATTTGTAAAAATTAGTTTAATTAAAAAATTTGCTTAGTTAAATAATTAGTTTAATTAAATTTTTTAAGTTTATTAAAAAAAGTTTTTTTGTGTTGTAGATTTTTTTCCACAACACAAAATTAATTGTTTTATTTACTTTATTTTTACGCTGCAACATCAATGTTGAGTCTTTTCTTTAGTTCTCTGTATCTGTTTCTAATAGTTACTTCTGTTACTCCTGCAACGTTTGCTACTTCTTTTTGTGTTCTTCTTTCTCCTTTCAAAAGTCCAGCAATGTAAACCGCAGCTGCAGCTACACCAGTTGGTCCTCTTCCAGAGATTAATCCTTTTTTGATTGCGTCTTCAAGTATTCTTCTTCCTTCTTCTTGAACTTCTCCTGATAGGTTTAGTTCGCTAGCGAATCTTGGGATGTAGTGGATTGGGTTTGTTAGTGGAACTTCTAAATTTAGTTCTCTTACTAAAAATCTATAAGTTCTTCCAATTTCTTTTTTTGTGAGTCCACTTGCTTCTGCCATTTCGTTTAAAGTTCTTGGCACGTGGTAAGTTCTACACACTGTGTAGAGTACTGCTGCAACTACTGCTTCAATTAATCTTCCTCTAATTAATCCTTTTTTTACAGTTTTTCTATAAAGTAAAGCAGCTGCTTCTACAAGTGTTTCTGGTATGTTTAAGTATGATGCAACTCTTCTCATTTCTGTTAATGCGATTGAGAGGTTTCTTTGCATTGAACTTGATACACTTGCTCTTTTATGCCATTTGATAAGTCTATACATTTGTGCTCTTCCTTTACTTGAGAGCTTGTTTCCTCTAAGGTCGGTTCCTCTTCTGTCAATCATTGTTACTAAACCTTTGTTTAGTTTAGTGTATTTCATTGGTGATCCTCCTCTTGCAGAGTCCTCATCACCTTGGTCGAAAGATCTCCATTCTTTTCCAGAATCAAACATTTCTTCTTCAGATACAATTAGTCCACAATCCATGCAAACAGCTTCTCCTTTTGCATGATCTACTCTAATTCTTTCACTTCCACATTCCTGACATTTTCGAGCCAATAAACCACCTTTTTTATAAAAAACCGATCCAAAAAATACTTGCTAGAACCAGTTGAATATATAAGCCCCTCTGGGTAAGATTTATAAATCTTCTCCAAAAAAGGTGTCTTTATAAAGGGTCAATTAGGTTAGTCCAAAAGTATATTTTTGAAGTATTTTAAGTGTTTTTTTGGATGTTTTTTGTTGTTGTTTGTTGGTAGTGGATTTTTTTTATTCTGTTAGTTCTGCGTTTACTGTCCCGTCTTGTCCTGGTCTGCTTGTTACTTTTGCTAGTTTTTCATTACTTCCTGATTTTACTCTAACAAGAGCTCCTTTTGTTGTTATATTTGATCTTGCAAATAATCTATTAGCATTATTTTCTTTTACTGCAATGATTTCCATTTTTTGTACTTTTTTAGTTTTTTTGTCAACAACATTTGCGTATTTTGTTTGGATTGTTCTTTTTTTATCAGTATTTCCTCGCCCTGCTTTTGTTTTTACTTCTTCTTTTGAAGTTTCACTTGTTTTAGTATTTGCTGCTAGTCCACCCATCCATGCTTTTTTCTTATCGCATCTTCTAATAGTTGTTCTTTTTCCACCACTAGTTTTTTTCTTAGATTTTGTGTGCCATTGTACCATTTTTTCTCACCAGTAAAATATAATATTCAATTACTATAAGATAATTAATTTAAGGCAGGTTTTTAAAGCTTTTTAGAGGGGGTTACTTTTTTTCTTCTTTCATTTCTCCCACAATTTCTTCTGCTTCTTCATTAAGTTCTTCTTGATCTTCTTCAAGATTTATTTCTTCTTCAGTGTTTTTTTCTTCAGACTTATTTTCATTTTTTTCTTGTTCTTCATATTTTGAGTGTACTATTTTTTGGATTTCTCGTGCTTTCTTTTTGCCCACTCCTTCTACTTGGGTTAGTTCTTTTTCGTTCGCATCAATTATGGCTTTTATTGAACCAAATTTTTCAAGCAAGTTTTTTGCTAGTTGTGGACCAACAAGGGGGAGTCCTTCTATAATAAATTTTTGTTTTTCACTTGTAGTGAGTCCTTTTCTTCCAAATCTAATTCCAATTTCTTTATCTTTTCCTATTTGTTCTCTTTTTGCAATAACATACAAATACTCTGCGGTTTCTTCATTATTTTTTGTATTAATTATTGGTACTTGATAATCAAGAGCGATTGAAGTGAGTGCTCCAATAATGGAATTTCTATGAATGTTTCGAATATTAAATATTTCACTAAAATTTCCCTCAACAAGAATAAGTGGTTTAGGATAACTTTCTCTCAAATTAACCATTTGAGTAAATAATCTTCCATCAATCATTGAACTAACAAAATCTTCAATGGTTTTTCTTTCAACACAAACATCTTTGCTCAAAATATAATCTCCAATTTCTAGTTGTTTTGAAATTACTTTCACATTTTCCATATCAAATAATTTTTTTGTTACACTTGATGCTCCTTCACGAGAATCAGCAAAAATAATTATCTCGTTTTTGTTTTTTTCGCTTTTTTCCAAAAAAGTTTTTAGTAGGGTTTGTTCTTTATCAAATTTTGGGGTGTGATTTATTTTTGTTTGGTTTTTTATTTTATCTTCAATTTCACTTGAAAGAAGCATTTGTGTTTTTTTCATTTCTTGTAAAGTTTTTTTCATTTTCTTTTCCTTGTTTCTTCCAGCCCAATAAAATGCTTCATCTCTTGTTCCTCTTGCCATTAATATAATTGTTTTTCCTCGAGAAAATCTGCCAGTTCTTCCTCTTCTTTGAATTGTTCGTATTTCACTTGGAACAGGTTCAAAAAAAACCACTAGTTCAACGCTAGGAATATCCAGTCCTTCTTCAGCAACACTTGAAGCAACTAAAACATTATGTTTATCTTCACGCAGTTCTTGTAATACTTCTTGTTGGAGTTTTTGACTCATCCCTTTTTCTTTCCCTTTAGTAGCTTGTCCAATAAATTTTTTTGCCTTAATTTCGCTTTCCTTACTCAAAAATTCTACCACTTCGTTTATTGAATCTCTATAATGGTTGAATACAATTATTTTACTTTTAGGATTTTCTCTTAATTGGTGTAGAACTATTTTTTTTAGTTCTTCATATTTTGGGTGTTGTATTTTTTCATTAAATAATTTGTGTGTTAAAATAATTGCTTCTTTTATTCCATCATCACTAGCAATGCTTTTTGCAGCTTTACTTTTTCCTTTCGCTGCTTCATCTTCAAGTTTATCAAAGTAATTTTTTAGTGCACCAATTCCTTGTGTTTCTATTAATTCTTCTGCGTGAGCAATTTTTAACATACTTGCACATTTACTTGCTGCAATAAATAAACTCGGTTGAGTATTACTATGGGACATTAGTTGTGCACGAATTCTACTTTGCATTTCAAGAATTCTAATTCTGTTATAGAATTTTTTGTTTTCAGTAACAGCAAATCCTATTGATTTTAGTACCTTGATTTGTTTTGTTTGGTATTCTTCAAGTAAATTTTTTATTTTAATAAAAGTGGGTGGGAGATCTACTTTCACCCAAGTTACATCAATTTCGTTCACATATGGTTTTACATCACTATCAGTAGAATCTTTTATTTCAATATTTTTTATATTCAAGTTTCTACAAACATCTTGTATGTGTTCTTCTTCGCTTCCTGGAGAAGCAGTGAGTGCAAGTATTAAACATCCTGGGTTTCTTTTTGCGAGTTGTGCACTAACAAAAACATAAGCATAATCTCCAACAGCTCTGTGTGCTTCATCAAAAATAACTAAAGAAAATTTTTTTAGATCAAGTAATCCATTAAGTAAATCATTTTCAATTGTTTGTGGGGTAGCATTAATTATCAATGCTTCGTTATAAATTTTTTCTCTTTCTTTAGGTTTTGTGGTTCCGGTAATTGAAACAATTTTGTTTTCATCAATTTGTAAAAATTTCTTAAAACTATTTTCATGTTGTACTGCGAGGGGTTTAGTTGGAGCAAGAAATAAAATCTTTTTTTCTAAATTTGTTTCTTTTAATTTGTGTGCAGCAAGCATTACTGCAATAATTGTTTTACCAAGAGCCGTAGGAGCAACAACAAGGGTGTTCCCTTTTTCAAGCACTCGTGTAAATAATATTTCTTGATAAAGTCTTGCTTCTACTGAACTAGGTTTAATTAGTTCGTGTGTTAAGTGTGACATAAATTAGTAAGTGTTTCTATGGGTTTTAAAGCTTCTCTAAGAACAATGCCGTGGAATTAATTTTAATAATATTGAATTAATTTGGCTAAAAAATGGTTATTTTTGTTTTTTTTAACCAAATATTCCAATTTTTGCGTTAAAAGCATACCTTTTTATTCTTTCAAGGTTTTATTCTTCTAAAAAGGGTTATTTACAAAAAGAGGTGTTTTTTTATGACTGAATTGCCTTTAGCGGCTGTGGATAGAATTATTAGAAAATCTAGTGGAATTAGAGTTAGTGGTTCTGCTGCTAAAGAACTTGCAGAGCATTTAGAAGAAGTAGGAATGAAAGTTGCTCAAGAAGCTTCACTTTACTCAAAACACGCTGGAAGAAAAACAATTACTGATGAAGATATTAGATTAGTTTTGAAGAAACAATAGTTTGTGTAATAAAAAGTGAAAATTATTTAATTAGAAAAATAGTTTTTTGTAAATGGTAATTATTAGTGAAAAAAATTTAGTGGTAATAATTATTAATAGTAGAAAGTATTAATGGTTAGTAATAAGTTGGTATTTTAGAGAGAGGGTTGGTTTTTTTGGTTGTTGAAAATCTTGAAACTTATTTGAATTTAGCATACAAACCAAAAAAAACTGATCTTATTTGTGAATATTTTATTGAACCGGCAAGAGGAGTGACTCTTGAAACTGTGGCAAGAAAAGTTGCTTCAGAAGCTGGCCTAGGGTCTTGGACTGAACTAAAAAATATTGATGAAAGTACTTTCAAAAAGTTTTCTCCAAAAATTTTTGAGATTAGTAAAAAAAATAAATTAGTGAAAATTGCTTTTCCAGAAAATCTTTTTGAAGCAAGAAATATTCCTCAAGTATTATCCTCGATTGCAGGAAATATTTTTAGTATGCGGGAAATAAAATCAATAAAATTGCTTGATATAGAATTCCCTGATTCTTTTGTAAAACATTATTATGGTCCTCACTATGGTGTGCCAGGAATTAGAAAATTAATGGATGTGCCGCATAGGCCACTTTTGAGTTGTGTAATAAAACCAAAAGTTGGTTTAACAATTAAGGAATACGCAAAACTTGCTGAGGACGCTTGGAGAGGGGGAGCGGATCTTGTTGGTGATGATGAGAATTTAACTTCTTTACAAGGAAATGATTTTGATGAAAGAATAAGGGCTGTACTTGATGTTAGAAAAAAAGTGGAAAGAGAAACAGGGGAAGTAAAAGCGTATTTACCAAATATTACTGGGTCATATAATCAAATGGTGCAAAGAGCAAAATTAGTTATTTCGCATGGGGGAAGATTTGTTTTAGTTGATGCGTTTACTGTTGGTTGGTCAGGACTTCAATCATTAAGAGAAATGGATCTTAATGTTGTAATTCATGCACATAAAGCAGGGCATGGGGTTTTTACAAAATCTAATGATCATGGAATAAGTATGCTTGTTGTTTCAAAAATTTGTAGATTAATTGGAGTGGATGAATTACAAGTTGGCGGAATTGGTAAAAAAGAAACAACCGAAATTGTTGTTCTTGGAGAAAAAATTGATGATACTCTTGTTTCTGAAAAAATATTTAAACACAAACTTCAAGAAGAATGGATGGGTCTTGCGCCAGTAATGGCTGTTTGTTCAGGTGCAATTCACCCACTAAGTGTAAAACCACTTATTCATTCAATGGGAAGAGATATAATAATTCAAGCAGGTGGTGGAATACATGGACACCCTATGGGGACACGTGCTGGAGCAAAAGCAATGAGAGATGCAATAGAAGCAGAAATGAAAGGAATTGAATTAAAACAAGCAGCAAAAAATAACAAAGAACTTACTGATGCTATAAAAAAATGGACAAAGTAAAAAAACTATTTTTTCTAAATTGTTTTTTTAAAAGCACAATTTGTTTAATTATCTGAAATTATTCTAATTATTTTTTTGTTTTTTTATTTTATTTCATAATTGAAGTGTTCTGGTGCTTCTTTTTTTCTTTTTTCTAAATATTTCATGTGATTTAATTTTTCTTTTAAAAATTTATCAATATTTGTTCCACATGTTTCAATTAGTGTTGCAGTGTAGTGTCCTCCTAAAAAGTGAGGAACAACAACATAAGATGCTCCTTCTTCATAAAGTCTAATTGCTTCATCAGCATGATAGGATACAAGAATTGAAATACATTTTTTGTTTCTCTCATTTACTTTTTCTAAGATTAAAAGATTTGTTGATAGGTCAGGCACAGTTGAAACAATCATTTTTATTTTATTTAATGGTAAATCATCTAAAAAATCAGAATCACTTGAATCTCCATAAATAACATTTATTTTATTTTTTTCAAAAGTTTTAATTTTTTGTGGATCATGATCTATCACAATGTAACTTGTTTTTGTTTTTTCAAGTGCTCGTAAAATATCATGTCCAATTCTATTACATCCAAAAACAATACAATCATATTGTTGATCCTTTTTTTCTTCAATTTTTAATTTACTTTTATTTCTTTTCTCAAAAAAAGATAATGGTTTTTCAAAGAATGGATAAATCTTATCAGCGTAAATTATTAAGTAACTTGAACCAGTAATAGTAATTAATCCAACAGTTGTTACAAGCAGTAATATATCTTGTGCATTATAAAATAAACCTAATGAGTTAACATAATCAAAGTATCCTCCTGTTAGTAGAATTGTGATTAGTATTATTGAGAATTCACTTATTTGAGCAACTGTAAGTCCTGCCATAAATCCATTTTTTTTGTGTAACCTAAAAGCCCCATTAATGTAATTACTACAAGTGGATTTCCAATTAAAATAAATAAAGAAAAAACAATTATTGGAATAATTAAATTACCAATATTTCCAAACATTAATTGTGATCCTAGGTGGATAAAGAATAATACAAGGAAAAAATCTCTTAATATTCTTAGTTTTGAACTTATTTCAAATCTATAAGGGGATGCTGCTAAAATGAATCCTGCAAGGAGTGCTCCTATTTCCATTGAGAATCCAAGTAAGTGAAATCCTGCTGATAATACAAAACACCACCCTAGAGAAAATATTAGTAAGTATTCTTGTGATTTTGAAATAAAATCCATTAACTTTGGTAAAATTTTAAATCCAACAAAAAGTAAAACAATTACGAGTGCGACCCCCATTAGTATTGTTGTAAAAAAGTTAGATTCAATTCCTCCCTCTTTAGGAAATGCAGAGATAATTAACATCATTAACATTACAATTAAGTCTTGAGTAATCAAAAACCCTATTGCAATTTTTCCATATAGCGTTTCAGTGTCTCCTCTATCAGTTAGTAATTTCATTATAATAATTGTGCTACTAAAAGTTAGTGCTATTGCAATAAAAATTGAAACAAAATAATCAAATCCGAGTGCAATTCCTATTAAAAATCCCAAGATGGAAGTAAAAAGTACTTGTCCAACTCTAGTAATTATTGATACTTTTCCCACTTCTTTAATTACTTTTGGGCTTAATCCAAGTCCAACAATAAAAAGTAAAAGTGTTATTCCCATTTTTGATAGTGCATCAATTATTTCGTAAGATTCAAGCAGGTTCAAAAAATATGGTCCGACTAATATTCCAGAAAAAATGTATGAAATAATTAATGGTTGTTTTAAGAGTCTTGCAACTCCTGCTAAAAGAAGAGTTACTCCAACTATAATTGAGATTTCAATGAATGGTTCCAAATGGTGCTCACTTGAAATAAAAAAAATTAAGAAGTATATAAAGTTATTTTTGCTTTACAACAAAAGAATTGCATAAATTCCAATTGTTTTGAAAATTAAACTAATTAATATTAATAGTTTTAGTTTTATTTCCATTATTCCTGATAAAACTAAAATTCCTGCTTCATCAGGCATTGGTGTTGATAAGAGAATTCCACCAAAAGCAAATGTTAAGTACGTTTTTAGTGTTGGGTGTAAGTATTTATCTAAATTTTCTTTAACAAAAATAAATGGTCTTTCTTGTTTTAGTTCTTTAAATTCATTTTCAAAAGAAAATTTAACAAATTTAAATATTATTATGTCTGAAATTGTTGCTCCAACACCTCCAATTATTGCCATCAATAAAATATTATCTGGTTTCATTGCAAGCATTACTGCTACTGAAAAAGGAGTAGTGAATCCAAAAGAAAATAAAAGCCCAGTAATAAACATTCCAATATAACTTAACCCATCTAAATGTTGTATTACATTTACAAATGAAGAATCACTTACTAAAAAGTAAGCAAAAATTATACAAAGAATAAATAAAATTAATTTTGGGTATTTGTAAGCAAATAAATGTGTATTTTTAACTGTTAAATATGCAACTTTTGGATATTTTGAAGCAAGATCAAATAAGTACTTGTGATAATTGTTTACACTTGTTGTTAAAAAATTAAGCATAAAAGGATCTGTTTGAACCTTAACTTTTTTCTTTTTTTGTTTCTTTTCACTATTAAAAACAAATTTTTTCATTTTAACACAACAAAAACTTTTATTAATTATTGATTTTAAATAAAACTTTTTTATTAAATTATTAATGGTTCTAAAGTATATATATGTTACTTATTTTAGGACACTTT
>DAOQRN010000013.1:0-4583 GCA_035355675.1 archaeon | reverse complement strand
TAGTTTTTTGGTTTTGGAGTAGTTGTTCCATCTTTATTATCCACTAAAATTATTCCTTGTTCTAGGAGTGTGTTTCTTATTTCATCAGCACGAGCCCAGTTTTTTTCTTTTTTTGCGTTTGTTCTTTCATCAATTAGTTTTTGTACTTCTTCAGTTACTTCAAAGAATTTTTCAGTAAAATCAAGTACTCCTAATACTTCATTTATTTTTTTTAAATAATTAATAATTTCTTTTGCATTATTTTGTCCGATTTCGTTAGTGTCAATTAGTTTGTTTATTTTTCTAACAAATTCAAAAATATATTTTGTTGCTTCAGGAGTATTCAAATTATCATCCATTGCGTTATCAAACCCAACTTTACTTTCTTCAATTATTTTACTAACCTCTGAATTTTCATTAGTGTTTTTAATTTCTCGTACTCTTTCAATAAAGTTTTGTAATCCTTCTATTGTTTTTTCACTATCTCTTACTGATTCGTGAGTAAAATTTATTGGTTGACCATATTGTGAATTTAGTAAAGTGTATCTTATTGCAAGTGGTTTCATTTTTTCTTTTTCTACAAGATCTCTTAGTGTGTAAAAGTTTCCTTTTGATTTTGACATTTTTTCTCCTTCAACCATTAAGTGTGCACAATGCATCCAGTATTTTACAAATTGTTTTCCGGTTACTGGTTCTATTTGTGCTATCTCATTTTCGTGGTGTGGGAATTTATTATCCACTCCTCCGGTGTGTATGTCAATTGTTTCTCCTAAATATTTTGTACTCATTGCAGAGCACTCAATGTGCCATCCTGGTCTTCCTTTTCCAAGTTGAGTTTCCCAAAAAACTGGTCCGTCATTTTCGTCCCAAGCTTTCCATAAAGCAAAATCCCCCACTCCTTCTTTTTCGTACTCGTCTTGTTTTATTCTTGCCCCTGATTTTAGTTTTTCTACATTTATTCCTGCAAGTTTTCCATATTCTGGAAATTTTTTTATTGAATAATAAATTGAACCATCTTCTCCTTTGTAAGCAATTCCTTTGTCAAGTAATTTTTGGACAAGTTCAACCATTTCTTTTATGTGTTTTGTTGCGGCACAATAAATTGTAGCAGGTTTAATGTTTAATTTGTCTAAATCTTCATGAAAAGCAAGTCTGTATTTTTCTGTATACTCGAATAGTGGGATTTTTTGTTCAATGCTTCCTTTAATTGTTTTATCATCAACATCAGTGTAATTCATTACTTGGGTTACTTTGTAATCTTTGTATTCTAAGTATCTTTTTAAAATATCTTCCCAAACATAGGCTCTAAAATTTCCAATGTGGGGATAATTGTATATTGTTGGTCCGCAAGTGTAAAGTGTCACCTCTCCTTTTTTTAGTGGAGTAAATTCTTGCATTTTGTTTCCAAGAGAATTAAAAAATTTTAGAACCATTTTTTTCACTTTTATTTTTTTAAATATAAAAAACTAACTTAATTCATTTATTCAGTCAAACAATTTGTGTACTTCTTCTATTAATTGTAATCCAAGTTTTTGTTGTAATTTATTTCCTTCAGCAACCATTCCTTGTCCTATTCTATAAATATCCCAAACATATGCTACTGATGATGCTGAAAAATTTCTCACTCTATCATTATATCCACTTGCAGTGTCTCTTCTTCTTGCATCAACTACAACCCAATCCTGTCTGAATTGTTCTGCCCCAATTATTTTTATTCTTTCAAGATCGATTTTTTTTGCAAAAGCAATTAGTTTTGGTTTCATTTTTGCATTATTTGGATTAAATTCAGGTAGTCGTAAGTATTTTCCTTTTTTTAGTGATTCTCTAATCTCAATTGCTCTAATTTTACTAAGCCCTTTTTGTGTTGATGATTGTTTTTTTCTCATTTCATTAAGTTCTGCTTCTTCAAGATGTCTTTCAGTGCTCCCCATATATCTTTCATTTAGTTCTAAATATTTTTTAGTAGACTCAATTGAAGCGTTTCTTTCTTTTAATTTTTGAAGGGTTTTTGCTTTTGCTTGTGCAAGTCTTTCCGGTAAAGGTTTTTTGAATAATTGTCTTTCAAAAGTTAATTGTTGTGGTCCTTTTCGTTTCATATTCATTGCTCCAAAGAAGGGTATTATTCTTTTTGATTTTGGCTCAATTGGCATACTAAGTATATATAGTTTGGCCTTGTTTTTAATTGTTACTTTTTTAAAAAAATTAGTTTTTTTGGTTTTATTAGTTTAAATTAATTATTCAGTATCTGATTCATAACTTGAGTCTTCATCTTCGCTTTCTTCGTCTTCACTATCTTCCATTTCAAGGATTTTAGTTTCTATTAGTTTTTCTTTTCCTTTAGCATCGTAAATTAAAGTGTACTCTAGATTGCATTCTGGGCAGTTTACATTATCTCCCTCTTCAACATCGTCAAGTTTTACCTCAAAACGAGTCTTACAATCTGTGCATGTCTTTTTCATAATTAATTTTCCTTCCCCTTCCTTTATAAAGGTTCTTTTTTGACAAAATTTAGGGGTAAAAATTTGATTTTGATTAAAAACAGGTGAATTTTGGCCTTTTTTTGTTTAATTTGATTAGAATTAATGGTTTTTTAGTTTTTGAATAATTTACATGATTATTCCAAGTATAATAAGAAATAATTGGGTTATTAGTGAATGTAGTATTATTACTAAAACAATACTAACTAAAGTTCTCAAATTTTTTGCCTCTAAAACAACTTTTATTAGAACAAATAAATTATACAAGAATAACAATCCTAAAATTGTTATAATTATTACAATAATTGTTGAAATTAAATTGTTTCCTATTACAATGCTTGCTAATAATACTATTGAGATTACTAAAACAAGTTCCCAAAGTTTTCCTGTAGCTGAAGCAATTTCACCAAAACTCTTATCTGCAATTCTTTTCTTTTTATTTTTCATCATAAATTCAAAAATATAAATTATCCCTGCTAGAATAAACCATTGTAAAACCATTAGTATTGTTACACCTATTGCGGGGTAAGTTTCTCCAGAGAAAAGCCAAGCACTAACTCCAAAAATTACTCCGGTTAATAGTGCAACAATCCAAGCATCACTAATATTGTTATTTGAAATTGCATCTTCAAATGTTTTTTTTGGACTTAAAAAGTTGTAAAACATAGTATAACTAACTCCTTTTTAGTATATAAATTTTTTTAATACTCAAAAATCTCTTTTTTATTTCTTTTGTTTTTTATATTTTTTTATTCATTAATAAATTGTCAACAAATTTTCCATCAACAATTGAACCTTTTTTTAATAATCCATGTTCTTTGAATCCAATTTTTTTGTATAAATTAATTGCAGGTTTATTTTTTTTATCAACCGCAAGTATTATGAGAGATTTTTCTTTTGGAAGATTGTTTATTGAATATTTTATTAATTTTTTTCCGATTCCTTTTTTTCTATTATTTTCACTAACAATTAAAGAAACCATTTCCACTCGGTGTTTGTGTAAACTTTTTCCTAAAATGTATTTTACATGTGCAATTATTTTTCCATTCATTGTTGCAATAAATCTTAGGTCTTTTCCATATTCAGTTTCTTTTAATTTTTTTAAAATAGAATCCCTTCTCCAGAAAGGAAATAATTCATGCAAATCATCAATTGTTGTAAGATCATGGTTTTCTAATTTTTTTAATTCAATGTCAAGAGTTTCTTTTGTTTTTTTCTCTTTTTTTGATTTATTGCACATATTCATTTTTTTCCCTCTCCCTTAAATCATTTGATTTTATACTTTTATTGCTTTTACTAACATCAATTAAAAAATTTTCATGAATTATATCTCTTCCAATTAGTACGGAGTAAGGCAAGCCTTCCCTATCTTCAATATTCACTCTTGCTTTTACTTCTTTTCCTTTAATTTTAATAGTCGCTTCAGCTATTGCTCTTCTTGTGTACCCTTTTGGTGCACTTGCTGATTTTATTCTAACACTTGAAACAATTGGCCCAATACCTGCTTTTGCAGCAATTTTTACATCAACACATGATCTAGTTGCGCCAGTATCAAATAGTGCTCTCTTTTTTATGCTCCCTTTTGCGCCCACTATTTCAACGATTTCAACAAGTCCTATTAACTTTTTGTCATTATCCATAGTGTTCTAAAATGTAAGGAAATAGCGCTTATTAAGGTTTTTGTTCTCCTAATAAGTTGAATTTTAGGGTGTTTTTTTTTGAGAGTACTTGTATTAGCCGAAAAGAAAACAATTGCGGATAATTATGTTAATGCATTTTTAGAAAAAGGAGTTAGTGCAAAATATTTGCGTTTATCAAAAGTTGTTCTTGTTAGTAAAAAAGACAAAACTGAAATAAAACTTGTTGGTTCAAATATTGATAATTTTGATGCTGTGTTTTTACAAGCTCGTTCAACTCTTGCCCCATTTATTGAACCTTTACTTGAAGAGTTAACAAATCAAGGATTTTATGTTAATACAAAAAAAGGTTCTTATTATTTAGTTGATAATGAACCATACACTTTTGTTTCTCTTGCAATAAATAATATAAAAATACCAAGGACATTAACATCAGGTTCTGGAAAAAATATTGAGAGGGTTTCAAAAAATATTTCTTACCCTCTTCTTG
>DAOQRN010000012.1:0-21071 GCA_035355675.1 archaeon | reverse complement strand
ATAGAAAAGTTTCTATAAAAAATCAAACAACAAACAACAACACTACAACAAACAATAACACTACCAATAATGCAAGTAATAATTCAACAAGTACTACAAATATCCCACCAAATACTGGAAATTCAAATACCCAAGTAACAAATAATCAAAATCCTCCCTTACCTAACCAACCTAACTCACAAAATCAAAACCCACCAACACAACCAACTCCACAAAACGCAAACCAAAATAATAACACTCAAACTACTACTAGTTCTATAGGAGGAAAGATATTTGAAATAAATTACGATAATGAATCAGGAATAATATTAATAAATCAACAAGCACAACTAATTACAAACGATGATTCTAACACTAAAAAAGAAAATCCTTTCAGAAAAGATATTAGAGTTTGTGTAGAATTAGTTGAAACAGCAAAAGACACTCCAAATCATGCAAGAGCTTCTTTAATTACAGGAATTGAAGGAACAAACTTTTCAATTACTGCAATTAGTAAAACTTCAGGAAAATCACAAGGAACAGAAAAAACAGACGGAACAATTACTCTAAGAACAAACACAATCCATCCTGATGATCTTGTAGAAAAATTAAGTAAAAAAGATTTGAAAATTGGGGAAGACAATCCATATTATATTACTGTAACTTGGGATAATGATGACCCAGTAATAGAAGACTTTGATGAATACAGGCAAGGATTAATTAGTTTAGGAAAACTAGATGGGACAAAACAAATATCTGAAAAATCAGGACAATTAAGTACTGAAAAAACTTTTGACACTTTACAAGAATCAAGAGGAGAAGCTGTGAAAGATTACTTAGTTACTTGTGCAATTGTTTCAGCAACTTGTAATGGAGTAGTAAATGTAGCACCATTCTTAATTGGGTCTCCATTCATTGGATTACCTGCATTAATTAAAGGAGTAGCATTTAGTCCAGTTCTCGACTGTGTAGTGCCCGCAGTAACAGTATTCAAATCAGATATCCAAGCTTCAAGTAAAGTTGGAAGCACTATTTACAAAACAATATTTGAAACACTAGAAAGATTCCCCGGAGTGGGCAACTGGGCAAAAGCACAACTAGAACCTGCTGCAATAAAAGAAGCTAATTGGGCGCCTGCAGTAACTGCTGCGAGTGCAAGAGTGGTAAGTAAAATAAGACCAACAAGTATGGCAATTAGAGAATCCGGAAAAACAATTACCGAACTAACAAAAGCAAGTGCTGATGCAGCAAAAACAGAAAAAGCAGCAAGAGAAACACTTGTAAAAACACTTGGAGAAACAAGTGCAAGAGGATCAACTGATGATGCACTAAGAGCAGCAAGTAATCAAATAAATACTCAAATTACTTCAATAAATAATTATAAATCAACAGCAACTGGACTAAGAGCAGGAACAACAAGTTTACTTGATGATTCACTGACTCAACTAAATCAAGCAAAAACAAAAATTGATCAAATAGTATTTGATATTGATGATGCAAGAATTACAGGAGACATTACAAAACAAAAAGCAGCACTAGAAAAAGCAACACAAGCATACAATGAAGCACTAGAACAAACAGTAATCGCAGGAGAAAATATGAAAGGAGCTTCACTAGCACAATCAACAACAACAAGAAGAGGAGCAAGAATACTTGATCCAGAACTTGAAGCATTATCAAATAAAGTAAATGATTCAACAAAAAGAGTTGTTGAAAGTGGAAGAAAAAGTTTAGATGATACTAAAAAAGCAATAAGTGAACTTGATGAAGTTGTAAAAAAAGCAACAAGTGCTGCGGATGATTTAAAAGGAGCAAAAACTCTTACAAGAGCAAGGTCAGCACTATCAGGAATAACAAAATTAGGTTTCGCTATAGGTTGTTCAATACTTGCAAACACAGCAGGAATAAATTCATATAATGAAACAATGAAAGGAACAACAGAAACCCTACCAATAGAATCACTATCACTACCAGGATATCCTCTAAAAAAAGATACAACATACAGAGTAATACTTGAAGAAAAAACAACAGACTTTGAAGAAATTGATACCCCTGAAGAAAAAAGCAGAATGGATGAAGAACTAAAAATTGATTCAAGAACAAATAATTCAATTGCAAAAATAATAAGTTGGGAACCAACAACAAGTACAGAACTACCACCATACCAAAGAAAACTATCACACTACTACCTTGACCTAAATCCTGAAGAATTAAGAAAAATACTAACTGAATCAAACAAATTCCCTGATGATGGAACAATAACTAATATAATTAAAAAAATAAGAGAACCAAATTCACAAGTAATAATAAAAAATTATGCAAAAGACATTAATACAAGATTAAACAATAATGGAATATACGCAGGACAACCAGTAGTTGCAGCAATAATTGCTTCAAGTGGAAAAACAACAACAGAACTAGAAAAAGAAGCAAAATCAGGAAATGGAGAAATAAAAGAAACTACAGAAAAATTATTAGATATTTTAGCAAAAGATTTAGGAAAACTAACATTTGAAGAAACAGTTGGTGCAAAAATAACTATAACTCCTGAAATTTCAAAACAATTATTCCCAAATGAAAGAGCCGCAGCACTATTTTACACAATTGCAAACACATGGACTCTAACAGTAACTAATAAATAACATAAACAAGAAACTTTTTAAGCAAGAAAGATTCTATCTACTACAATGAATCGGTTAAAAAATATTATTAACTCAAAAGGATTTAATTTATTTTCAAGTGTAGTTGCGGCAATCCTACTAATGACAGGAATAGTTTTAGTAAACACACTAATTTCAACTGAAGAAAAAACAAACAACCAAATTTATTATATGGTTAATAGTTTCAAACTAAATGATGCAGCAACTCTTGCAAGAGCTGATGCTTTACAAAACTTTAATTACTATTTTAGAGAATCTATGGAAAATTGGTTAACTTTTAGTGAAAGTGGAATAATAAATGACGGAGGATGGCCAATTGTTACTACAGACAATTGTACTGATTGGAATGAAATAAAAGGAAATTTTGAAAAAGTAGTTTTACTTGTAGACAATAATGTTGGAAGAAAATTTGATGCAGCTATAGATTTTGTTGCTTCAAAAACAGTTGACCAATTCAGTCAAGGTTCATACGGAAAATACCATGTTACATTAAGTGATACAGGGCCGGAAGCAAAAGCAAATATTAAAGCAGCAATTAATGAAACTTTATCAAACGCATCCGCAAGAGAATCGTTTCTAGAAGTAGTTGGTTGTGAAGAAAATGATTGCCAAGTTGGAACATTTTATTTTAGTATCCCCTTAGATCAAATCTCTGATGAAAAATATGAAAAATTACCAAGAATAATTGTAAGAGATATTATTACAAGTGAAGAAATAAGAATTGCAATTCTTCCAAAAACAAAATTAAGAATATATATCCCAATACGATTTTTTAAAGCTGTTTGGCACACAAAAGAACAAGCAAAAATAATTAAAAATCTTGAAAATGATTATTTAGCAAAAGCAAGATCTGGATTTTGTGATGCTTCAAGTTGTGTTCCAAGAAGTGATTTATTAAGAGCAACAACAGGTAATTGGATAGGAAATAATTGTCCAGCAGATTCAGGGGATGCAGAACAAACACTAGAAAATGCAACATTAAGTAATGTAAATAGTTACAAACTTGGAGGAGCACTCCTTGGAGCTCCACTAAATGCATACTCAAGAAGTATTATTTGTAGTGATGCAATAAGTGCAGGAATAGGGAATACAGGAGATCCAAAATTTTTAAACAACAACTATGATTTGAATGGAAACACAAAAGGACTTGTTACTGAAAATTTTTTAATAAGAAATTGTCCATTCGCATCAATTGATGTTTCCCCCTATGGTTTTGTAACAAAAACAATTGAAAGTAGAGGAACAGTAAAATTATATTGCAACCAAATAGAAAGTTTATCCGCAGAAGTAGTTTTTGAAGAAACAAATCCATCATACATAGTGAGTGGACCAAAATTATATTATAAAATAAAAATCAATACAAAAACTTTTAGTAAATCACCCGCACAAAGCGGAGTATGTACTGACGGAACATCAACTGATAAAAAATGCAGTGTGTCAGGAGGAAGTACAAGAGCAGTAAACACTACTTTCACTAATTCAGGAGGGCTTATTTAAAGCACAGGAAGTTGGACTGCTCCAAGTGGAATTACTTATAACCTAGGACAAGATGGAAAAACTTTTGGAACAACTCCACCAGACATACCATTAACTCCATCTGGAAGTGCACAAGGAGGAACATTATATACTTGTCCAGAAATGTGGATAACTTGGAATGTAAAAACTGGGGAAACAAGTAGACTTGTTGATACAGGTTGCCCAGGAATTAGATCAAATAGTTCAACACATAGAGAATTTGGATATAATTCTTCAATAACAAATGTTACTGCAAATTGGGGGGACAGAGTCGCAACTCGTGCAGAATTTCATTTAGATGATAGAACGATAGATGAACATGTATACAAAAAATTTGGAATAAGAACCCCTGATGGATATCACTGGATGATGATTGATCAAGGATACTGGGAACTCGTAAAAGACCCATAAAGAAAATAATAAAATAAAAAAACTAAATTCTAATAAAAAAATAATTAAATAATAAAAAAATCAAAAAATACAAGAACTAAAAATTAAAAATCAAAAAAATTTAAATTAATAAAATAAAATTTATTCAAAAATATTTTTTTTGAAAAAAAATTAAAGAATTAACGAAAATTAATTCAAATAGTAAAGTTAATAAAGGAAACAAAGTAATAATATTATTGTTAACTACGTGGTGTTAATGAGTTTTACTGATTCAATAAAAGATACATATTATTCTTTAGAAGACAAATGGTATTCTTTTGTGGATAAAGTTTCAGAAAAACTCCCTGTTTTTGGAAAAGCAGTTGATTTTATTGAAGAAAAAAATATTCCTTCTTTCCCCGCAGCAATCATTCTAATTGTACTTATTATATTGTTATTATTCTTTTTACTAACTAGTAGCACTACTAGTGTACTAACTGTTGGAGTAGTTGATTCAAGCGAATTAGTTCTTTCAGGAGTAAATGTTTCTGTTTACTCAGGACTAAATTTAGTTGCCAATAGTGACACTAACTCTGATGGAATTGCTGTATTTAAATTACCTCCTGGAAAATACAATTTAAGATTAGAAAAAAGCGGGTATACCACTTTAACAAAAGAAGTTGAAGCAGGAAAAACAGAAAGAATTACTTTAATTGGTGGAGCACTAAGCACAAAAACTGTTTATATGAAAACTTCTGACGGAAGATTAATTACTGGAAGCGGAACTGTAAAATATTATTGTGTTGGAAGCGATATTGAAAAATCTGCATTTTATAAAGATGGTAAATTTGATGTTGATTTTGGAAATGAATGTACTGAAATAACAATTCAATCAATTTCTGGATACAAAGTTATTTCAGGACAAGCATCTTTTAGCGGAGGAGATATTACAGTTGAAGAAACACCAACAAATACAGGATCTGTAAGAGTAAATTTATTGTCAAATGAAACAATCCCACCAGGACTAAAAGTAGTTCTCTCGGGGGAAGATGGAGTACCACAACAAGTAAAAGTTACTGAAACAAGTGTAGTAGTTTTTGAAAATGTTCCAACAAAAAAATATTATGTTACTGTTTATGATCCAAGAATTGATGTAGAAACAAAATTCGAGACTTGGGATGGAAAAAAATTAGGTGAAACAAAAGAAGTAACCACTGGAAACACAACTGAATTTACAGTTAGTTTAACAAAAACTGCTTCTAAAAAAATAGTTGTAACAGTAAGAGATGTTGATACTGCTCTTGTAATTAAAGGAGCAGAAGTTGGATTAAACTTAATTAGTAACTCAACAAGAGTTGAAACAAAAATCACTGGTTTAACTGGACAAGTAACATTTGATATTGCTGAAAATGAAGCATATAATATTAGTGCAGATCATCCAGAATATATAGTAGGAACTACAAAAACTGTTACTTCAGAACAAACAGAAATCTCAATTGATTTAGTTAAAGCAAATTCAGAAAATTCTCAATCAATAAAAGTAAATGTTATTGATAATGATGGAAAAATAATTGAAAATGCAAGAGTTGTTTTGAAAAAATTAGATAATACTGAAATTGATGAAAAAACAACAGGGTCTGAAGGAACTGCAGAGTTTTATAATTTAGAAATCAATCAAAATTATTATGTGTATGTTGCAAAAGAAGAGTACTCTGCTAATTCAACAAGTGTAACTGTTACTCCAAGAAGACAAACTGTTATTGATGTGAAATTAAATATTGGAAAAGGAAAAATAACTATCCTTGTTCTTGATTCTGAAAAAAGTCCACTTAAAGGCGCAAGTGTAAAAATGAATAATTACTACTCACAAGGAACTCAAACAATTGAAGAACAAAAAAACACTGATAGTGAAGGAAAAACAACTTTTGAAGTAAGAGCTGATAAGTTAGTTTATTTTGTTATTGAAGGAAGCGGGTTTAGTAAATACACTACTACTACAATAAAACCTGATGCTGATTCAATCATAGAAAAAGAAGTAACATTACAAAAAGCAACTGGAAAAGTTGAAGTACAAATCTCAATGAATACTAAAGGAGGCAGTTTGACAGAAAATGCTGCTGAAAGAACAGTTAGTGCAGGAGTTTACACTGCAAAAGTTACAATCACAATCCCTAAAGGAACTTATAGTGAAGCAGGAATACATCTAAGAACAGGAAAAGCAACCGAAGGAATGACAAATTTAATGGAAGAGGATTCAATAAAAATAACTGAAATTAGAAGTGCTGCATCAAGAACAACAAAAGGAACAAGTTACACTCCCAATAATGGATATGATAAAGATTCAAAAAATTTAACAACTGGAGACTCAAAATGGGTTAATGCATTATGGAGAAACCCTAGTGAAGGAACATATGAACTTGAAGCAGATATTTTAATCACAGAAATTAGTCAATTACAAGGAATAAATGTTTGGTACAGAGGGTGGGCTAAAGGAGCAAGTACTTTAAGAGACCCAGCAAGTAATACAACAGGAATAAACGAATTATACTCGACAGCAAAAAATTATATCCTAACTGGGGGATCAACAAATATTTGTGCTAATGGATTTTGTAAAACAAACACAATCGAAGTACTAAGCGGAACTGATAGTGGAAAAAGATATTACATAAATAATACTTTCACAGCCAAAAAAGATGTTAGTTATTTACTAATAACTGAATTAACAAATAATAGTGGAAGAAGTATAAACGGAGCAGTATTAAGTTTAGAATCTGTAGGAATTGATCTTAATTTAATTACTATTAATGGAGTTGAACACTCAACAAAAACAATAGATCTTGGAACAATAGGGGTAGATTCATACAATAGAATTGCAGTAGTATTTACTCCAAGAATGAGTGGAACAAATACAATAACAACAAAAATTGATTCATCAACAAAAAATGAATTTGAACAAACAACTACAATCACTGTTAAAGCAAACAAAAAATTTAGTCTTGATATAATACCAAAAGAAATAATCCCATACATAAAAAATAATATGTTCTTTGAAGTGATAGATGGAAACACCCCACTAAGTGGAGTATTAATTGAAATCAAAAAAGGAGTAAACATTTTAGGCACAGTAGAAACTAGTGGAGAAGGACTAGCAACTTATGAACTAGCCTCACCAAGTATTGGAGATGTAATTACTATCACTGCCACAAAAGAAGGGTATGATACAATTGAAATAACAAAAGAAGCTAAAAAATCAATTTTATTAATTACACCCCCTTCAATTAGTGAAACAATAAAAATTGGAGAAATTGCAAGCATAAGTCAAACAATATTAATGCAAAACACTACCGTTAAAGATGTTAAGATTAAATCAACAAGTTTTAGTGGAGATTTATCAACCTACCTTGATTTAAAATTCAATGAAACAATTACTGGAGCACTAATAGAAAAAAGTAAAGACAAAAATTATACACTAACAATAAAACCAAATAGTATTTCAAAGAAATTAAAAGAACCATTAACATTAAATGGAAATTTAATTATAACTACAGAAATTGAAGGAACAACACAAAATTATGAAAATGAAATACCGATTACAATTAGATTAAGTATGCCCGGATATATTGATAGTGAAAAATGTTTAAAAGTAACTCCTGGAACAATTGAATTTATTGCAGCAGGAAGCGAAGCAACACAAACAATAGAACTTGAAAACACTTGTACAGCAGAAGGAATACAAATAAATTTACACGACATTGAAGCAAAAATAAATGAAACAAGCAAATTAGGAAGTGTGCTTGTATCAGGAAATGGATTCAGTGGAGGATTATCAACAGCATACACAAAAATCGGGACAATTTTAGAAAAAGGAACAAAAGAAACTCTAACAGTAAGATTTGTTCCTAATGGATCAATTAGTTCAGGAACACAAGACCTAAAAATAACTTTCAAAGGATCAAACATACCTGAAGAAAATGAAGTAGAGACCATTGAAGCAAGCACTACTGCAAAAATTACTATGAGTAATTTAAGCAAATGTATAACTATTGAAGAACCAAGTGGTGGAATTACTCTTGATGTTGCACCATGGAATATGGGGTACTCAAGATTAATGACAAGTAACATTAGTTCATACGCACAAAATTATGAAGGGTTTAGTAATAGAAACCAATCATACCCATACGGAATGACTAGTGCTATTCCTTTCATGAATAGTAGTAATAGTGGTTCTGCAGGCCAACAACAAAATTACAACACTTATGAACAAAGTTCTTTTACTATCCAAAATAATTGTGCAATTGATATTGAAATAGATCTTGATGCAGATTCAAGAATAGGAGTATCAGAAGAAAAATTCACAATAGGATCAGATTCGGAACAAACAATAAATGTAAACGCAGGATACACTCTTGGAAAATACAAAATAAAAGTTTATGCAAAACCAGAAAATACTGAAGATACAAAAAAGAAAATTGATGAAGTAAGTGTAATTGTAAGAAAATTAGGAGATATTGATAATGATTGTATAAAACTAAGTACTTCAATAATAAGTCTAAACTCATTTATCTACACTCCAAAACAATACAAAGTATACAATTATTGTTATGATTCAGGAGTTACTCTTCCTAGATCAAATAATACTGTGTCAATACAATGTGATGGACCATTAGCTGCAACTGGAACAATGGGACAAACAAATAGCACTCTATTCCAACAAGGATACGAAAACATGTATTCAAGCCAATACCCATTAAACAGTACTTACAATACATACTATGATTATGCTCAATCACAAACTTGTGGAGGAAATAATTGTTCAGTAATAACAGGAACAAGAGTTACTGGATATAATTTAACTGAAAATAGTTCAGGATCTGTTGAAGAAATTAAATTTGAAGTAATGCCTAATGCAAGTTATATTCCTCAATCAAAACTATTCAACTCAAACTCAGGGCAATATGGTTTATTCCAAACCCTTGGTGACTTTAGGCAATGGGCTACAGAAACTGACTCTAGATCAAATATTTATGGAAATGTAAATGTACAATACAATAATCAATACGGACAAACCCAATGTATGACTTTCCCTGTTGATATTGAGGATGACTGGAGAGCACTTGAAAGTATTGACTCTGCAATAAACTGGGGAGATGGAAGTGCAAGACCTGAAGAATGTGTTTCTGAAGAAGAAAGTAGTAAATCACTAGATATTTATGGATACTGGCTTGAAAGAGGAAATACAAAAGGAGCAGTACCAGAAATTGAATACAAATCAGGAAATTATATATATTATCCAAAAATACCCGCAGTAAAAATAGGTCCAGCACCAACAATGGGAATGTCACAAACATATTACCCAAATATGCAATACTTTAACAATTACCAAGGACAAAATAATCAGCAAATAAATAACCAATCAATGAGTAGTGCAAAAAATTGTGGATTACTTGATAAATTAAGTAATATTACTTACCAAAATGAATTTGAAGGAGCAATAATCAGTGTTGAATCAGTAAGAAAAGGAAGTTTAATTAATAACACTCTTGGACCAAACCTAGTTGTTTCAATAAATAGAAATGGATTAAGAACAAATTGTGTATTTATAGAAACAACAGTTACTTCAAAATTAACAAGAGCTGTAAATTTCCAAAGCGGAGAAGTAACTTGGAAACTAAGAGCACTAATAACTGCACCAAATTACACTATTAAAAGTAATGTTGGTAATATTGAAGAACTAAAACAAGAATGTACTGTAATTGGTGACCCAACTGATATAAATAACCAACAAAGTAGCGGAGAAATAGCAAAAGGATGCTCAACAAGTCCAGAAAAATACGGATTTAATTTAATTGGAAAAACAAACGCTGAAGAAATTTCAAATGATGAATACGCAAATTATTGTACTGAAAAATTCTGTAACAATGATATGTTACAAATATTCATAAGAAATAGAATGGAAAAAATAATAGGAAAAATTAATCAAAGTACTCTTGGATGCAGTGACGGAAAAACAGTAATGTTAAGTGAATTATACAAAACTGCTGAAAAAACAACTATACAAAGTTGCGAAAAAGTAGATAATAATTATTACTTAGGCGAAAATGGAAAAATAATTGAAGAAACTTACATTATGCCAAAAGAAATACTTGAAGAATACAAAACTAAAATAGAAAATATAAAGAAAGGAGTTTCATCTTCTGACTCAAGTCTAATAGAAATGAGTGAAATACTTGACAAACTTGAATCAAAAGAAAAAACAGAATTATTATTAAAAATAAAAAATGATACTCTTCCAAGCGGAGTTACTGAAGAGTACTTATTGAATGATTTAGGAATAAAGAAAATCAATTCATACTACTATGTACCAATAAAATATTTATCATCACTAAATACAGGAATTAATGAAAACTTTAGTGATTGTAATACAAATGGAAAAGAATGTACAATCAATTTATGCTCAAAAGAAGTAAAAATAAAACCAGAAACAATGAAATGGGTTTATGACAATTCACTAGGAATAGTAAAAGTAATTAATACAACAAATCCTGATAAAAATGAGATAGAAAAAATATATACAAATAATAATAGATTAAACGAAGCACACAAATTAGCTTTATTTAGTACTACAACAAAAGAAACTAAAAACAATTCAGAAGTATCAAATGATTTATTATTAACTCAAATTAATTCTTCAGAGAAATTAAAAACTGAACTAAATGGAAAAGTACCTAGTGGATTTGGAGAAGAAAATTACACAATAAAATACACTAACACTATTACTCCTGGAAAATATGAAGGGGAAATTGATACTGATTTATGCAAAACAAGCACTCCAAAAGAAATAACACTAAAATTAGTTGAAAAAACAATAAAAGAAGCACCTGAAGTAAAGAAAAATGTAGTACTACAATCAGGATTCAAAGTAACAATTGAAACACAAAGCCTAACTGATAGTTCACAAGGAATAATACTAAGAAAATACGGAGAAGAAACAAAATTATTCTCAAGAATTCCAATTAAATTAACAATGACACTAAATCCACAAGAAACAGAACTAAGATACGCTCCAACATCAACATCACTAAAATCAACTACAGGAAATTCAATAATAACTTGGAATGAATTTGGAAATAAAAGACCTGACCAAAAAACACCAACAGGAATATACGCTTACAAATTAGAACCAAGACAAGAAACAAGAGAAATAACCGGAATTTATTATTACCCAAATGACGGATCACTAGTATTCTATTCAGGAACTGGTGGAGGAAGATACACAATGAAAACAATTGAAATAACAGGAGTTACTCCAAAAACAGAATCAGGAGAATTACCAGCACCAAGAAGCAACTCAACAAAAACAATACAAACACCATACAATAATGCACTAACTCTTGACAACATTATTGAACTAATAAGAGCAGAAAACGGAAAACTATGTATAAATACTGACGGACAAGCAATAATCTGGAACGAAACAAAACTACTGGCTGAATAAAAAAAACTTTTTACCAAAAAAGTATTAAACTTTAAGTATTTTTGGTGAACCAATGGATAAAAAAATCATATCTAGTTTTCTTGTAAGCTTACTCTTTTTTTTTGGAGCATATTGTTACGGGTTTTTTTTCCCAACAGTGACAAGTTTTTCTGATATATCCCTAACAATTGTAACAATCTCATTTTTCCTCGCAGGAACAATATTTTTTGGATTTATGGCATTCATTCCAGCACTATTTTTCGGACTAGCATTAGGAACCCAACAAAATGCCGCAATAATTATTTACATATTCCCACTACTATTAGCTCTATATGCAGGAATAAAATTAGGAGTAACTTCTTTTGAAGATTTAAACAACAGAATTTATTTAACAAAAGAAGTTGAAAAAATTATAACACTTGTAATAGTTGCTATTATTTTAGCAATAATAATAGAACAAACAATGCCAATAATAATAGAAATTTGGCCAACTGAAACATTTGGACTTGAAATGAAACAAGGAAAAAATGTCTTTGAAATGATAGAGTCACTAAAAACACATATTCGCTAAAAAAATTTAAAAAAATGAGAAAAATGCATTTAAAAAAAATAAAGTGTATATTTTTTTGAAAAAAGTGAAAAATAATTAAAATAAATAAAAAATAAAAAGCAAAAAAACTAATTTTAAAAAAATAAAAAACAAAATATTTTTAAAAAATAAAAAAATTATTGATAAATTCAAAAAAAATACAATTAAAAAAATGTTTAAAAATAAAACAAAGCATTTAAATACTTCCTAAACAATATTTTTATAGAGTTCTTAACTTTTCATGGGATTTTATAATGGGTGTGGGCGATTCACTTAGAGAAATTTACTATTCTTGGGAAGAAAAGTGGTATGACGCATTAGATAAAATCGATGCACACTTACCAATTTACAAAGTAATAGACCCAATTGATCAAGTTTTCCCTAGTTTTGCACTATTTTTAATCTTATTTTTTATTTTACTTTTAATTATATCTTTAGGATTATTTGGAATTGTAGGAACTCAACAATCAACACTAACATTAAGTGTAGTTGATGAAAGTGGAGCCCCAATTAGTTTTGCAGAAGTAAAAATTGAAGGAATTAACAAAACTTATTACACAAATGATTTTGGTTTAGTGGAACCAGTAATAGTTACTCTTGGAAGAACACTAAATGTTGAAGTAAAAAAAGATACTGCAAGAGTAGAAACTCCCCTAATTATTAGTAATTCTAAACAAAACTCTGAAATAACTTTGAAAGGATATGGAATTGACCTAATGGAGTCAAAAACAATTCTAATACTTGACGAACAAGGAATGAGAGTAACAGATAAAGTAACTCTTAATTTTGAATGTTCAACTGGAAAAGAACCTATGGAAAGAACAAAAGATACATTTAATGGAACAGCAAATGTTGAAGTAAAAAGTGATTGTGGAACATTACTTGTTACCGCAATTTCAGAAAAATATGAGAGAAAAAATGTTTCACTAATTGGACCATCAACAATAATTAATCTAAGTTTACTTATCCCAACTGAAACAGGAAGAGCAACAATCACACTAAAAAATGCTGACGGAAACTTAATATCAGAAAGCATCACTGTTCAAGCTTATAGGGCAGCAAATCTTTACTCTCCTGCAGAAACAGCAACTTCAGTAAATGGAAGTGCAACATTTGAACTCCCAATAGGGGAATACAAATTCAGAACAATTGCAGGATCAGGTTACAAAGTTAGTGAAATGACAACAATATACAATATAACAAAAACAACTCCAACAACAGTAAGTATTACTTTACAAAAAAGTTTCTTTGGAAAAATAAAAGTAACTACAAAAGTTGGAAACACTTTACTAAATAGTGTTAAAGTAACTTTAATGAAAGGAACAATAGAAGTTGAATCAAAAGTTACAGGAACTGACGGAGTAGTTGAATTTGAAGCACCAGAAATTGGACCATTTAATATTTATGCAACAAAAGATGGTTATTGTGAATCAATTACAACTGCAAGTGCACCAAGTGATGTAAATATTACAATGAGAACAAATACTGGAACTTGTGGAGGAAAATTAAATGCAAAAATAATTGATGCTGATGGAAAACCAGTAGTATTTGCAAGAGTAATAATATTTGGACAAAAAGATGATGAAGAGTACAAAACAACATACATAGAAAAACTAACTGATTATAATGGAACTGTTTCTTGGAACCCGGTAAAATATACAGAGGCTGGAGAAAAATACAAAATATTTGCTTTCAAAGGAGCTTACTCTGGTTGGAGCGAATTAAAAGAATTCAAAACAACAAGCGAAACAGAAGCATATGTTGTAAAATTAGAAATACCCTTAGGGAAAATAAATATAATAGTAAAAGACAATTATGGAAATCCATTAACTAACGAAGATGGAAACCCAGTTTATGTACAACTATTTGGAGATTATGATAACTCAAAAATAACTGGACAAAGAATCATTGAAGGAACTGATGGAAGAATAAGCTTTGATGTTAAAGCAGGAAGAAAAGCATATGCAGTAATAAAAAAAGAAGGATATGAAACTTACACTACAATACCTAAATTAATAATTGGAAATGGAGTAACTACATTTAATGTAGTATTATCAAAACCACCTATAGAAGAAATAAGAATCAAACCACTTGGATTATACAAAAATGAATCAAAAGTACTAACAGTACAAGCAGGACAAGAATACTTAGCATTATTTGAACTAATTGCTCCAAAAAGATACCAAGAACTTGGATTCTTTATTAGAGTAGGAAAAGACACTGTTACAAAATCAGAACTTGATAACTTATACATCAAAGAAATGATTGCTCCAGGAATAAACACTATTGTTACCGGAGGGTCATATAATAAACCAAAAGGATACAACACTGATGAACAATACTTAAATTTAGAACAAAGTAAATGGGGACAAGTAAAATGGAATGAATATGATTATGCTGTTGGAAAAATAATTGTAGGGGCAATAATAAAGATAAAAGAAAATGCTCCACAAGCAAATGATGTAATAGCATACAGAGCATGGGGAATTAATGAAGAAGGAGAATATGAAAGAGATATTAAAGATGAAGTACTTGGAACAAGTCAAAACGCTTCAACAAAACAAGAATTATATGCAGCAGCAAACGAACAAATAATTTCCATAGGAACTGAAGCACTATGTGAAGAAAGCGAACAAAACACTTTCTGTATCTCATCAACATACACTGATATTGATGGATTCACTAACAATTTTGAATCAAGTTTTGATGCAAAAAACAATTCATTATATAACTTAAATATTAAAGTAATGAGTAGAGCACAAGTAACTTTTGATAAAGCAGCAATAAAATTAGAAAATGCTCAAGAAAACCTTTACCTTGGAGATTATTCTATAATAAAACCAAGAGAAGGAATAGTTAATGGAACAATTAATGGATACGAAAGCGAATGGATTAGTACTCCTGATTACTCTCCAGGAACATCAATAACAATAAACTCACTACAATTAACTCCAAGAAAAATTGGAACAGGAGAATTAAAACTAAGACTAAGAAATGATAGTAAATTGGTTCTTGAAAAAATATTTAGTATCTTTATTGCTTCTGATAAAAAAATGAAAGTACAATACATGTATGATAGTAAATTCCAAGATGATTTACCAAAACTAGTTTCAGGAAAAAATCAACCAATCACAGTAAAAGTATTCAATAATGCTAATAACATAGAAGTAGAAAATGCAATTGTAAAACTTTATGATAGATTTGGAACAAAATTAACAGAAGAATTAACAAACAAATTAGGAATAGCAACACTAAACGTTCCAGCAGCACTACCTGCAGAAAAATTAACAATAAAAATAGAAAAACCAGAGTACGAAACTTATGTAAAAGAATTCAACATAAGTGAAGATATTGTGGAGATAACTCCAACAGAATTATCATTCACACTAAACCCACAAACTGCTACAAGTGATTCAAAAACAGTAAAAATAGAAAACAAAACAGGATTTGATTTAACAATAAAAGAAATAAAACTAACAGGAAAACTAAAAGGACTTGTATCAGAATCACAAGTAGAATCATGGATGAACACTTACAAGGGAACAAAAATCCCATCAAACGATTTCATTGAAACAGAATTCAAAGTATTTATTGGAAGAGTAATCACTCAATCAGATGATCTTGAAGGAACATTCCAAATAATTGTAGGAAATGAGTACAATGAATGGGTAAAAGAAATTAATGCAAAAATTAGAGTTGGACTTGGAAAAGATGTTGATAACCCAAGTTGTCTTGAAATAACAAAAACAAGTTGGGAAGAAACAACACAAGGAAAAGAAGTACAAGTAGCATTTGATATAATCAATAACTGTATGGTTGACTCAGTTCTTGTTGAATTAAAAAATCTTGGAGCAAGAAATGAAACAACTGGAAATAATTTAGGAACAATGAGTGTACAATCAACAACAGCATATGTTGAATTATCAAAAAGTTATAATAGAGTATTTAGAACAAAAATAGAAGCAGGAGAAAAAGTACCAATAACAGTAAAATTTACTCCATTTGGAGGAGTAAACGGAACAACAACAGGAACAATAGTGTTTGAAGCAAAAAACAACACTGATTCAAAAGACCAAGTAGTATCAACCTCAATGGAGTACACAATTAATGCAATTAATTTACAAGATTGTTTAGTAATAGGAGCAGATCTAATAACTATTGAAGAAGAAGGAACAGCGAGTTTCTCAATAACAAACAATTGTGTAAAAAAAGCGGACTTCTCAATAGATTCAGAACTACAACTATCTGATAAAATATTTAGTATAGAGTCAAAAGGAACAAAAGATGTTACTGTAATAAGAAATGAAGGAGATATTGGAGGAGCATACAATATCTTAGTTTACGCAAGACAAGGAAATGACAAACAAGAACTAATAGGAAATGTAAAAGCAATCCTACCAACAAGCGGATGCATTGAATTAACAAGATACGAATATGATGTATACGATTCAGAGTACAACGAGTATGACGGAACAGATGTTGGATACTTAAAAAATTATTGTACAGAAAAAAATATTGGAGTAGAGGTTAGTGGAGAAGAAGAATACGATAAATCAAGAGTATGGCAACAAGCACTAATTGGAGCAGTAATAGGATTTTTTAAATCAGATTGTGATAGTTGGATAGGAAAATTAACCGGATTCAAATGCCACGACACAAACAAATGGGTTGACGAAAGCGAAAAGAACGCTTCAAAAGCACTACAACAAGCAACTGATAAACTAAAAGCAGCAACAAAAATGACTGCAACAGAAATTGATGCAAACATCAAAGCCACACAAAACAAAATTAATGCAGAAATAGAGAAAGGAAAAAATATTTTAGAAGCACAAGAAAAATCAGGAAAAACAGCAATTGAAACTAGATATGCTGCAATGATGAGAACTTGTGCAAATTGTGGAACTAAAAAAACAGAATGTGAATCAAAAGCAAATACTTTTAGAGACTCTGCTATTGCAGAACTTAATGAAATGGTTAAAGCAAAAAAAACACAAAGAGAACAAGTAGTTAGTGAACTTGATAATGCAACAAAAGACACTACTTCAAAAATACAACAAGCACTTGGAACAACAACAAAAAATATTACTGATAGTAAAACAAGACTTCAAGAACAAATACAAAACTCAACAATAACAACTAAAGATCTTGAACCAAAAATGAAAGAACAAGAACTAGAAGCAGAAAAACAATTCGCACAAGGACTACTTGAATCGGATAACAAAAGATTAGAGGCATACAATAAATTCAAAGAATGGGCAAAAGAAGAAAATTACAAACTAAGCAAAACAGAAGTTGAAAAAATTAGAACAAAAAACACTACTACAACAACAGAAATCGAGAACCTATGCAAAGGAGAAGTGAAAGAACAAGTAACTCCAACAGGAACTCTTGCAGCACAACCAAACATACCTCAAGCAGTGAAAAACAAATACCCTAATGCTAAATCATCTTATGATGATACAGGAAAATACCTTTTTATTTTAAATGAATCCGGAGGATATTTAGGTCATGTATACCAACTCTCAGATGAAAGTTGGGAAGAAGTAAATGCAGAACATGAAGTTGTGAAATATAATAAAGATGGAACAAAAATGACTCCTGAACAATCAACACCACAAACAACTGCAGCACCAGAAGTTCCAAAAGGTAATCCAAAAGAAGATGTAAGACCAGAAAAATCTATTTTACCTACAACCCAAACTAATACAAACGAAGCAGCAACTTCTACTGGTACAATTGAAGTTCCAATAAAAAATGTTAGTGGATCTGAAGCAACAACAAAAGTTAAAATTAAAGAACAAGATTTAACTATTTTAACACAAGGAGAAACTAGATTAATAAGTTTTAATAGAATGGATAATAAAAAAGTAATTCAACAAAATATTTCTGAAGAAATTTATATTTGGGAACCTCAAGAAGATGGAACTTACAAAAGAACTTTAAAATTAAACGACGAAAAATATGTTACTATTACTTCTGGTATGTTCCTTTTATCTAGTACTACTAGTACTTCTAATGATATGCTTGGTGGTATTAGTAATTTGTTAACTAATAATGTTCCTGGTATTGCTGGGGGTATGTTTGGTAATAGTGCTCTTGTTAGTGGTTTGATTGCTGCTTTAACTGAGATGGCTTCTGCAAAGAATACTCCAATTGAGTACACTGATACTTTTGGAGTAGATAAAGTTACTATTGATGATGTTACTTTAGAGTCTGCTGAAGGAATTACTGTTGAAAAAGGAGAAGTGACTTATGACTTTGATTCAAGTAATGATTATGCAAGTAGTGTTGGAGAGAGTGCTTCTGTGAGTTCATCAAATACTAGTACTACTGGAACTACAAATGATTCTACCTCAACTGGAACTAGTAATAATAATTACAATTATAGTAGTGGAGTTAATTTCAATACACAATCAATGACTGCTTCTTCAAGTACTGTAAAAATACAAGAATTAACTTTTAGTAATCCAAACAAAAAAGTTAATGATTCACCATACAAACCATTTAGTGGAACTTTAACTGTTACTGCTTCAGAGAATGTTTACCAAACTGATTACAATTATAAAGGAATAAAATCTGCTGCTAAAGAAAGAGGAGATTATGAAGAAACTAAAGGAATTTTTGATGATTGGTGGTTGATTGGAGATTTATTCAAACCAGAAAGTACCACTATTGCTGAAATGAGTGAAGAAGATTTAGTTGTTGATGAGATTAGAGATTATACAAAGAAATTCCACTTATTATTCAATGCTTATGAGTATGTTGATTGTGGACCTGACACTTACCAATGTCCAGAAACTGTTTTAGGAAATTGTGTTATTGATAATGGAAAAACAGGAAGTACTGGCCCTGATGCTGCTCCAAGAATTAAATTAAGTTGGAGTTGGACAGGAAGCGAAGATGGATTAATTGATATTGACACTTGTGATGAAGATAATGCTGATTATGTTTATTGTGATACTACACAATTCACTATCTCTACATTAAAGAAAATACAAAAATTAAAAGAATTCATTAAAAGTAATAGTTTAACTAAGTGTCCAACTGCTATTGATATTGCAGCTGTAAAAGAAAATGATTTATCAAAAAACACTCTTGATGTTGCTTTAACAAGAGTACAATTTAGACAAACAACTGACGGAGCTACTCTTGAAGCAATAGTTAAATCAAACAACCAATTACCAATGAATACAAAAGTTACTTTTGCTTTGAGTAGAAATGATGGAACTATTGTTAGTGTTCCACAATGCGAAATAGAAAAAGAATTAATTAGTGAACAAATTTATTCATGTGATGTAAAAACTAGTGAAATTGGGACAGGGCAATTCAATATTTTAGTGAGTGCAGAACCAACTCTTTGTGAAGGCTGTAAAAACTTAGATACAACAAATGACACTATTGCAACAATGTTGATTCTTGACACTGGAAGTGTACAAAATTGTGAAGGATACACTACTGAATCTAATTACTTTGCAAGAGTTTTATCAGCTAATGAATTACTAACTACTACTGATGGAGCAAATGCTTTAGGTTACACGAATTTCACAGTTAATCTTGTTAGAGATGCATTTAGTGAAGACTTCAAAACTGACTTTGATAACTATTCAAAGAAATTAGTAAGTGCTTTACCTTTTTACACTACAGAAGGACTAAGTGAATTATTTAGGAGTGAAAGATTTGTTATTGAGTGGCCAAATAAACCAGCACCTTGGAAAGCAGGAAAATACAATGCAAAAATAATTATAGAGTTCAATGACAATTGGGTATGGAATAATGATAATAATAATATAAAGAAAGTTACAGTAAAACTAGAACCATGGGGAGATCCAGAACCATTCCACACAATTTACAATATTGGGTTTAACGGATTAGTTGGACTTGACTCAGAATCAGAAAACGGAAGAGTAGGGTATGGAACTAATTACCAAGTAATGAGCGAAGAAGCATTTTACATCACTGACACAATTAAAGCAGAGTATGATACTTCAGGAACTCCAGTAACTAAAGCAATTGTTAGTGTTGATGATTCATTCTATAATTTAAATAATCCAGTAAGAAAAGGAAATGTATTAACTGTTTCAAGAGTTGGAGATGACGTGAAATTAATTTTGAGCCCAAGTATTGCAGTACCAATGGTACTAAATGTTACAAGAACACAAGCAAGAGATGCTTATGCATACTACTTAGTTGAGGTTGATGGAAAAGCACAAAACGAAATGGGTGCAACTTTTATGCAATGGACAGGGATAGGAGAAGGTTGCTTTGACTTTAGTGGAAAAGGAATGGGAAATTGGACAAATGCAGGAGACGAAAAATCAGAAACAACAGGACAAGGATACGGATTAAGGTGGAATAATGCTACAGGATCAGGAACAGTATCACTTTACGGAACAATGTACACTCCAGAAAAATCAGCATCAGTAATAAAAATTACTGCACAAAGCGAAAGTGCAACACTTGAAACACCATTTGGAAATGGATCAAC
>DAOQRN010000011.1:16375-21293 GCA_035355675.1 archaeon | reverse complement strand
GCACAAACAAATTCAATACCTCCTGTTATACGAGATGAATATGGAGCAGTTGCATCATCTACTATTTGGAAAGCATATAGATCAACAAAAGAATCCGAAGTTCAGTTACCAGTATTCAAAAAAGTTCATTCAAAAGGAGAAGAAAAAATTTATGACAATCTTCTTTGGTTTAGTAATCTTTCTGTAGGATTTTTACTACCAACTTATTTATCAGAAATAAATGATTTCACTAACGGAATGGACTTTGGTTATGACACTTCTAATTATTTAGTAAAAAAAAGTTACTCAAGTGCAAGTTTTATGCCTGAAGGATATTCCTCACCAGGAACAACCCCCACTACGGGTTCAATAAAATGGGGTAGTGGAATTGGTTCTGTTGTTGGAGCAATAATTGGAGCTTACATTGGTTATTTAGCAGCAGAAGATAGTTTATACAAGTGTGCAGAAAACTTCCAAATTGGAGAATTCAGCGATTTTGTTATTTTCTTACAAGGAGACACCATGAGTGTTGCTACTCCTGATGGAGAAAGCACAGAAGAACGAACAATCCCAAGTGATGCAGGGGCACTAAATTTTACTCTTAGTGGGGTAAGTACTGCTTGGGACTTTAGTGATGCGGATTATGGAGAAGAAGAAAATGTAGGAATAAGATTTACTAATGCAGGACTAAATGATGCACAACCAAAATATGGAACATTAACAATTAATGCAACAAAACACATCCACGGATCACTACCTGATGCTGATGGAGATACTTCAACAGGAAGCGGAAGCGACACTGACTTTGATGTATTTTGTCACGATGGAAACTTTGGAAATTACTGGATAGGAGCAAATGCAGGAGAAGGAAGTTGTACCGGAGTAACTGCTACAGAATACTCACAAAAATACCATATTAGAGTAATTAGTGGAGAATCAAATGATAGTTCAGCATATTTAAGTAAAGAAAGTTCATGCAATAATGGAATACTTGTAGGAAGCACAGGGCCTGATGCTTTACCAAAAATAAAACTAAATTGGGATTGGGATGCAATAAAAGAAGACACTTGTAGTTATGAAAATGAAGATTATGTTTATTGTGATGCAACTCAAACAACAATTAGTTTAGTAAAAAAATTAGCTGACCTTGAAGACTTTTTAAAACTAAACCAAGCAACAGGTTGTCCAAACGATTCAATCTATGCACAAACTGTAGTAGTTAATAATGAAATAAATTCATACATTGATACTGTAGCTGAAGGATACATTGGACCTGAAGAAATAAGCATAAGTGTAATTGATGATGTAATGACAGCAAAAATAAAAGTAAATAACAAAACTGGAGGAGCAGTAGAATCATTTTATTCATACACTATTAAAGGAAGTGGAGAACCGGTTGTTCCTGAATACCCTACAGAAAAAACATTCCCTGCAGGAATTAGTGAAGAAACAATAACAGCAAATATCTCAAAATATGAAGGAGTATATTTCTTTACAGTAGTATTTAATGGAAACAAAGGAAACAGAAGAGCACTAACAAGAGCGTTTGAAAACAGAGAAGCAATTACTGATTCGTGTTGGATAGAAAGAACAACAAGAAGCGTAGGAGGATTACCTGCAATAAGTTACTACTTGAATGATTCAGACCAAATAAATTGGACAAGCGAAATAACAAACATTTCAGATTTATTTGACCACATAAACTTCGGATCTTATTTAATTAGAGATTCCTACAATGAAGATTTTATAATAGATTTTAGAAACTATTACATTACAAACTTTGGAGAAAAAATGACTGAAACTGAAAGAAAAATACTTGACTATTTGGCTAGTGGAAAAGTAAAATTTAGTAAAAGATTCTCAGGAGACACAGATTTTGAAGCAGGGCTATATGATGTATGGTTCTACATTGATTTCACAGGAGAAACCCTAAGCATTATTGATTCAAACGCAGATATTGAAATATCACTATTATCAATAAGAAACCCTATAGAAACCTACCCATTCTATTATATTCCATTTGATGGACTTGTAGGAGAAGAAACAATTAGAAATGGTTACGGAGCAACTTACAAAAATCTAACAGAAGGAAAAAATAATGAATTAAAAATAACTACAAAAGATGTACTAAATACAGTAAGTACATTTGAAAATGTTTCAGGAAATGGAGTAGTAACTGTAAACACAAAAAAAGGAGGAAATCTTGTTAGCACAAATTCTACAGTAGGAACAAGAGGACAACTAGCAAGTATTAGTTATAGTGATTATGAAGCAACATTTACTTTCACTCCAAATTACGCAACAACAATAATTATGAAAAAGACGCTAAACGGAACAACAGGACTAGCATCATTTAAAGTACTAAAAGATGAACAAGAAGTGAACGTTGGAGGAAACTTTAGTTACTGGACAGGAGCAGCAAAAAGTAAAGACTTCTACGGATCTGCAGCAATAGATGTTTATGAAGACAGCCCAGATTATGAACTCGAACAAGGAGGATACGGATTTGAGTGGATAGATGCTTCATTTAATGGAAATTTATACTTAAAAACAATAATATACACCCCAACAGGAGAAAGTTATGTTATTGAATCTGACGATAGTACAACAAAATTCTGGACACCAAACGGAGAATTCACTGATTCACAAGAGTTAATTGGGATAAGTGGAATGAATAATAACAACCAACTAAACTTATCAACATTTGAATCACTGCAAGACCTATTAGACTTAGTTAAAGAGAAAAAAGTTTGCATAAGTAATGATGGATCAAATATGACATTTTGGTGGAACCAAAAAACAATCTCAACAACAGCCGGAACACAATCAAGCTTAGAAGATTACGAACTAAGCTTAATTGGAAAATAAAACAAAAATGAATAAAAATTTATAAAAAATCTAATAAAAAATCTAAAATAAAAAAATTAAAAAAAACTAATAAAAACTTTTTAAATAAAATTTTAACTAATAAAAAAATTATAAAAACTTTTTATAAATAAATTTTTATACTCCTAAAACCTATATTTGTTATGATATCAACATTATTAATAACTAATTTCATTCCAATTCTTTTCTTTGGAGAATTATTTGGAGATTTAACTTTTATTCTAAAAATATTTGTACTAATGGGAGTATTTTCTTACGTAATGAATCATGTAGGAAAAGGCCCACTAGGAGTATTCATATTTGCATTAATATCCTGGCTAGTTATATTTGATTATTTTGCAATTTTTGGATCAATATATATTTTATACATTTTATTAACATTCGGATTAATTTCAGTTATAATTGATTTCATGTTCATTACCCCAGGACCAGCCCCAAAAGCTCCAGGAATGGGAGAACCTGTTGGAAGTGGAAAAGATTTCACTTCAAGAATTGGAGGACCACCCTTATTAAGAAGATAAAACATATTTTAGTAAACCTAAAATATAATTTAATGAAAAAATAAATAACCACCAATAAAATAATTAATGATGATGAAAAATAATTAAAAAATAATAAATAATTAAGAAAGAGTTGAAAATTATGCAAAAAGGATTTTTACAAATGTTACCATTAATACCAACAGTAATAGTATTAATGCTAATATTAATACTAATTTTACCAATAGGAATGACTATTTTCCAACCCCTAGATATTCTTGTTAGAATAATACTAGTTTTTGTAATTTTTACAACAGTAAGAGGATATCTAGGACCAGGAATTATTAGCATAATTGTTTCAGGAATTTTAATCTACTACCTAGTATTCAAATGGTGGTGGATAGGTGCTATGGGTTGGTGGGGAATTACCCTACTTGGAATGGGAGTATTTGGAGTAATTGTTTGGGGATCAAGTAAAGTTATCCCACAACAACACTAAAAAAACCAAAAAGAGCAAGTTTTTATTTAACAAAAAACAAATTATTAAAGAGAGTAACTAAAAGAAAGTGAAAATTATGGCAATAGATATTTGGGCAGCACTAAGCGGAGAAGACATTTTTAGTTCAATAGCATTAGTATTATTCATAATATACTTTTTATGGTTATATAATTGGGGGAAAAAACAAGTAGGAATAAAATATGGATTGGTTCTTGCAGGAATAGTATTTTACCTAGTTTTTTTCTTATACCAAGACCTAGTGTGGATACCACTAATTTTATTCCTACTAGCAACCTTTGGTAAAGATATTTTAGAAAAAGTTCCAAAATCTAAATAAAAATGAATAGTGAAAAAATGGATTTAATGAACTATTTAATTTCAATAACAATTATTGCTCTTGCAATTAGTTTTGGAGAAGCTTGGATGGCTATTGGAGCAACATTAATACTAATCGTTGCAGCAAATGATTTCAAAGCAAGCATGTTAATGTTTATTTCATTATTTGTTTTCTATTTTATTAATGGAATAGGAATGAAAGAATACTGGTTTTTTGGAGTACTAGGACTAATAGTATTAGGGTATTTACTTGGACTTGGAAAAGAAGAAGCTCCTGCAGACCCATACGCAGGGTTATTTGGGGGAGCTGGAGGAATGGGGGGAATGGCTTAAAATTAGTCAACCAAAAAAATAAGCTGCCAAGTGATTTTAATGAACGAATACGCTGCAATTACTTTGTTTATATTAACTATTTTTTTTTATACTGTTGAAGCAGGAATACTAGGACCATTATTTTTAATAGCAACAATAATTGTTGTACTTGACCCATTTTGGAATTATTTAAAAAATGGAAAAAATGAAGCAAAAAAAATTGACGCATATTACCCAGAAGACAAATTAAAAGAATACTCTTCATTCACTTCAAAAAAAGCAGCAGAATTTTTTGATTCAAAAACCCAAATAAATTATAAAGCAATCCCACACAAAACACCAAATATTGCAAAAAATATTTTAACCGAACTTGAAAAAATATTTAAATAAAAACAAGTAATTAAAATTAAATAATAATTAAAAAAAT
>DAOQRN010000011.1:5969-16275 GCA_035355675.1 archaeon | reverse complement strand
AAAATTAAATAATAATTAAAAAAATAGAAATATTAAAAACAAATTGTTAAATTACTTTTTTGATTCAATTTCAGTAAGAACTTTTCTATCAGTCTCTAAAATATTTTTTACAACCTCAAGAATTGCTTTAGTTTGAGCTGAAACATCATCAAGTTTAGTTTCAAGTTCAGTTAATTTAGTTGAAACCGAAGCATCCATAGTAGGTTTAGATGAATTAACAGCTTGTTTTACTTCATCAATTTTAGATGAAACTTCATCAATTTTTTGTTCATGCATGTTCAACATATTATAAGTAGTAGTATCATTAAGTTCATTTTTTTGAGCCTCTGCCTCAAGTTCATTCTGAGCAATTTCCTCTCTTGAAGAAGATTCTTGATCATCTTCTAAATCTTGAGAAGAATTATTTGAATCAGATTTTAACTTTGTAATAAGATTCTCTGCTTCCGCATCAGATAAACCAATGTCTTTCAAAGTAGAAATAATTGTGGGTTCATCAATACCTGAATCAAGCATTCGCTTAACTGTTTCTGAAACTATTTGCTCATTAACCAAACCAAGTCACCCATAAAAAACTAATTAAAAATATTATATTAATTAGGGATTAATAATATTTAAATCATCGCTTTTAAAAAAACTCTTTTTAAAAGTTAAACAAATTGTTTTAATAGTAGAAAAATCTTAATAATAATCGAGAATAATTAAAAATGGTGTTAAGAATTGGTAGATTTTAAAATAAACCACGGTCCATGGCAACAAATTTTTATTGGAAAGGTGTACGGCCATGAAGTTGAAATAATTACTAACCAAGAACACATATATTTAATATTTATATATGAACTAATTGGAGAAAAAAAAATAGGAGCAATTGTGGAAGGATATAAAGCGTTATATTCAAAAGGACAAATAGAATCCTTCATAAACACTTTACCAAAACCAAGTATGGGAATAATGAAAAATAATTTAGAAAAAACTCAAAAAATATTTTTTCTAACATTTGATCCAATATACTTAGATTTTACTCAAGAAGATTATTTAAAAAAATTAGATTATGAAATTGATAAAAACTTTGATAATATACGAACTGTAATTGATCTTGCTAGAACTTCTTCAATTGAATTAAAAGAACTTGGAGAAGTGTCAATAAAAGAATATTTCCAAATAATTGGAGACCCTTTTGTAATGCAAGTATTGTTATCCCCAAAAAGAACAAGCGGATTAACAAAAATGAATATAAAAATGGATCTTGAAGAGGACAAACAAACAAAAATCCAATTAGGATTAACAAAAAACAGAGAAATTGTTATTGAGAAAACAAAAAATCTATACCGAACAAGTATTGTTGGTGAAAAACAAGAACAAGCCCTATATTGTGCTTACATATTGGCTGAAAATCTATTACTTGAAGGAAAACAAGTAATTATTTTTGATCAAACTGAGTATTTTAATGGACTTGCAGAGGCATCAAAAAATGATTCAAAATTAAAAGAACAACTTGTAGAATATGAACCATCAGGATTTCCTGTAAAAAAAATAGTGGCAAAAGAAAACATGAAAGTGTCTATGAAAAACACTGAACTCGGTTTAATCTTTGATAATCTTGGAATTAAAGATGAAAAACTTGAAGAGGGAATTATTGAGTTAGCTAAAAAAATAAACTTTAACACCCCTCAAGAATTAATTGCAAATTTATTCGATGCTAATCAATTAAATGATTTTCAAAAATTAAAAGCTGAAAGAATACTAACAATAATTGACAATAATTATGGAAAAATATTTGGAAAAAACATTGAACTTCAAGAATTAATAAAAAAATGGCCAGGAACTTTAGGAAGGGCAACAATTATTGAAACAAACAAATTAAATAAAAATGAAGATTTGATTTTTACTCAAAGTTTGATGAATTATTTAGAAGCATCAATAGAAGAAGAAAAAGTAAGCGAAATTGCTTTAATTATTACAAACGGAAATGAATTATTTAAAGGAAAGGATACAATTAGATTAATTAATGAACTTGAAAAAGACGGGTTTGGAATAATTTTCACAGGAAATTCAACAATCCCTGAAAGTATAGAATCAACATTAACTACAAAAATAAATGTAATTAAAGAAAATGATATAGCAATTACAGTAAAAGGAAAACCAAGTTATAGATTAAATTTAAGGCCTAATTTAAGTGGAAATCCAAAATATTAAAATTAACTAATAAAAATAAATAACAAAAAAACACAGAATTTTTAAAAAAATTAGTTAACACAAATATTATTTTTTTAATTTTTCTTCAACTCTTTTATCAATTAATTCTCTAACTTGAGAAAGAGTAGCAAATTCCAAAGGATTGATAGAATTTATAACATATTTTAGTTCTTTTAATTCTTCTTTAAAAGCAGCCCTTGTTCTTAAATCATCAATTTGTGCTTCAAGAAGAGCAACTTTTTGTTGTAATAATTTTACCTCTTCAGAAGAAACATTTGATTGTGCATCCGGAGACAAATTTGTAGTTAATTTATCTTCAAGAGTTTTTATTTTTTTATTTAAAACAATTAAATTTCTTCCCAAAATTTTTTCATTACGAACAACATATTTTATTTTTTGAGTAATTAATAAAATACTTGAATTTAGTGCTCTAATATCAGAAGCAATTCCACCAGTAAGTGGAACCCCTACGGGTCTTTGTTGAGGAGGCATAGGTCTTTGACCACCAGAGTGCATTTGTGGAGGTGGACTTTGAGATCTAATTTGCGAATTTGATCTATCTGGTCTAGGCATTAATTATCACCAAAAAAACATTAATATCAATTACTTTCAAAAAATAATAAAACTTTATACTATTAAAAGGCATTTGGTGCTTATAAAATTATTGTATGAGCACCCAAAAACTAAAAGAAAAAGAAAACAAGAAAATTGCACTACTTCTTGATGCAAGTTACACAGACACTAGTGGAAATTCTATTATTAGACTCTTTGTTAATGATGGAGAAAAAAGATACTGGGCGTATGATCATAACTTCTCACCCTACCTTTATATTAAAGTAAATAAAGATGAAGTTAACGAAAAAAAAGCATTTCTTGAGCAATATATTTTTGGGGATGAAGAAAAATTTAAAGTAAAAAAAATCAGTGTTGAGAGTGAACTAAAATCGAATGAAAAAGAAAATGAAAAAAAAGTGATACTAAAAGTTAATTTCAATTTAGTTAGCCACCTTATTCAAGCGAGAAAATATTTAAGCGAACTTAGAATTGATAAATTTGAATATGATATCCCTTATGCAAAAAGATACTTGATTGATAAAAGACTAAAACCCAGTGGGTATGTTGAGTTTGAAGTGAATGAAAAAAATGAAATAAAATCAATTAACGATATTGAATCAATTGATTCAAACCCCACAAACCACACTAATTCAAAATTTATTGAACCAAAAATTGTTTCATATGATCTTGAAACTTGGGTTGGAAAAAAATTTGAAGTAGGACTTGAACCAATTACTTTTATTAGTATTGTAAAAAATAAAACAACTAACAAAAAAGAAAAACAAAAAAGAGTACTCTCCTACAACACTGGTGAAATTAAGGAACTTGAAATGTTTGAGAGTGAAAAAGAAATAATTGAAGAACTAACTAAAGAACTAAATGACACTGATATGATTGTTACTTATAATGGGGATAATTTTGATTTCGCTTACACAAAAATTAGAGCTAAAAAAAATAACACTCCTTTTCTAATTAATAGTGAAGAGGTTAGAATTGTTAGAAGTGGACTTGATAATGCGGCCAAACTTAGTGGAGTACAACACATTGATTCTTTTCAAATAATCCAATTAATGGAGAGAACTGGAGCAATTAACACTGTAAAACTTGATATTGAAACTGTTTCTGAAAAAGTTTTTGGAATAAAAAAAGAAAAAGTTTACCCTCTTGAAATTAATGAAGCTTATGAGAGTAAAGATGAAGAAAAACTTGAAAGAGTGGTTGACTATAATTTAAAGGATTCAGAGACCGCTCTTAGAATTGCTCAAGAATTTTTACCACTTTTTGTTGAAATATCAAAACTAACATCTCAAACACTTTATGACACTACAAGAAACACTACCTCTCAAATGGTTGAGGACCTTTTACTAAAAGAAGTACACTTGCGTAAAGTAATTGCTCCAAATAAACCCCGCGAGGATTTAGTCAAACAAAGAACAATGAATCCTATTAAGGGAGCTTTTGTAAAAGAACCTACTGCAGGACTACATGAAAATATTGCAGTACTTGACTTTGCTTCACTATACCCAAGCATTATAATTAGCCATAATATTTCCCCAGACACTCTAAATTGTGAACATGAAGAGTGCAAAAAACAAAACACTAATCCTGATGGAACTTGGTTTTGTTTAAAAGAAAAAGGACTATTTCCAGAAATACTCCAAACAATGATGAAGAAAAGACTTGCACTAAAAAAAGAGTACAAAGAAAAGAAAAAAAATGGGGTGGATGATAAAACACTTTATGCAAAACAATGGGCGCTAAAAATTGTACTAAATTCTGTATATGGATACCTCGCCTACCCAAGAGCAAGATGGTATTCAAGAGAATGCGCAAGTGCTACTACTGCTCTTGGAAGAGAATATATTCAAAAAACACTAAAAGAAGCAGAGGACGCAGGATACAACACACTTTACTCTGATACTGATTCAATATTCTTACAATTTGATGGAAAAAGCGAAGTAGATGTTTTCACTTTCCTTGATAATATTAATTCTAAACTTCCTGAAGGAATGGAACTTGAGTTTGATGGATTTTATAAGAGGGGAATTTTTGTTACAAAAAAAGAAGGAGGGGCTGCTAAAAAAAGATATGCTTTAATTGATAAAAAAGGGAACTTAAAAATTGTTGGATTTGAGTATGTGAGAAGAGATTGGTGTAACATTGCTAAAGAAACTCAAAAGAAAATAATTGAACTTGTATTAAATGAAGGAAAAACAAAAGAACCAGTAGATTATGTTAGAAAAATAATTAAAGAACTTAAAGAAGGAAAAGTGAAAAAAAGTGAATTAACTATAATGACTATGCTTCAAAGAAAACCAAAAGATTACACAGCGATCGGACCACACGTTGCTGCCGCGATAAAAGCAATTGATAGGGGAAAAGATTTGGGGCCAGGAAGCATGCTTAGTTTTATTATTACAAAACCAAAAAAAGACAAAGCAAGCATTTCTGACAAAGCAGAACTAGAAGAATATGTTATGGAAGGAGATTATGACTCTGATTATTATATTGAAAACCAATTACTCCCAGCAGTAATAAAAATCATGCAAGAACTAGGATACACAAAAGAAGATTTAATTGCTGGAGGAAAACAGTCAGGTCTTGCCCAATGGGGTTAAAAAAATTAAATAGATGAGAATTATAATCTTTACTTTCAAGGTTATATTTATGGATTCAGAGATTATTAAGAATTACAAACAAGCTGGTGTTGTTTGGAGAAGTGCAATTAATTTTGCCGAGAAAAAATGTAAAGAAGGAAAATCCTTACTAGAACTTGCAAGTGAAGTTGAAGCACATATAAAAGAGAGCGGAGCAGGCGATGCTTTTCCAATAAATTTAAGTATTAACGAAGAAGCAGCCCATTTTACTCCAAAATATAATGATACTTATTTACTAAAAGAAAGCGATGTTTTGAAAATTGATATTGGAGTACAAATTGAAGGGTATATTTGTGACGGAGCAACCACAGTAAATTTAGATAATAAATTTAGTAAACAAATTGAAGCAAACGAACTTGCATTAAGTAATGCTATAAGTGTAGCAGAATATAATAAACCAATTGAAAAGATTGGAGCAACAATTGAGAGTACTTTAAAAGAAAAAGCATTTAATCCAGTGTATAATTTAGGAGGACATGGACTTGGGAAATATGACATTCATGCTGCACCAAGTATTCCAAACCATAGTGGCGGAAGTAGTGAAAATCTTAAAGGACAAGCAATTGCAATAGAACCATTTGCTTCAAATGGAAAAGGTAAAGTAAGTGAAGCACAAACTGTGGAAATATTTTCTCTAAAAAAAACTTATGGAGTAAGAAACACTTCTGCTCGAGAAATACTAAAACTTTGTGAAAAATACCAAGGACTCCCTTTTGCTGAAAGATGGTTACGAAAAGAATCAAAACTATCAGAACTAAATTTTACATTTGGACTTAGAGAACTAATGAAAGCAGGGTGTCTTGAAATGCACTCAGGACTTAAAGAAACAAAAGCAATAATTACTCAAATTGAAAAAAGTTTACTAATACTAGAAGACAAAACAATTGTTCTTGGAGAATAACTACAAAAATAAAATTAAACAAAATTAATCAAATTTTTTGGATTGATGAAAAATGAGTATTTGGGAAACTTGTAAAATTTGTAAAGAATGTTGCAGCGGGATGATAATAAATTTAACAAAAAATGAAGAAAAAATTTTTAAGACAAAAAAAATTAGAAAAGAAGAGAAAAAATTGTGTAATTACTTATCACTTAATGGATGTAAATTAGAAAAAAAACCACTAGAATGTAAATCATATCCCTTACTTTATATTAATAATGAAATTAGAATTGATAAAGATTGTAGAATCACAAAAGAGTATATTAAAAAATTAAAAAATAAAGACCCTGAAGTAACAAAACATTATAATGAAATAAAAAAAAGATTTTCAAAACTAAGTGAAGAAGAAAAAAAAGAAATGAATGAAATAAATATTAGTGAAGAATATGACACCCTACCACTTGAAAAATAAAATTTTAAAAAAATCATTTTGCCTCTGTAGTATAATGAATCGCCAGTTTCGGCTGGCGGGAGCAAGGGCGCATTCAGCAAAGCCGAATACACCAAATCATTTTGCCTCTGTAGTATAGTGGATTAGTATATTAGCTTGCGGGCCCAGTTTCGGCAGGGCGGTACGAAGCATCATCTTCGCTAACGCTCGATGAAGCGAAAGGTAATCAGCTAAAGACCCGAGTTCGATTCTCGGTAGAGGCACTATTTTCAAAAAAACAAATCTTTCACATAAACAAAACCTTTAAAAATAGTTATGAATATATATCCATTATATTATGAATCAATATTCATAACTGAATATGAAGGAGGCGAAATTATGCCAAATAGAGACGGTACTGGACCAAAAGGAAAAGGACCAAAAACAGGAAGAAAAAAAGGTAAATGCAAGTAACATTTATTAAAAAAATAAAAAAAGGAGGGAATAAATATGCCAAATATAGATATGACTGGACCAAACGGAATTGGACCAATGAGTGGAAGAGGACTTGGAAAATGTAATAACCAAACAAACCAAAATCTTTCAAACAATAATTTTGGAAGAAGAGGCGGTTTTGGTAGAGGTTGTGGCAGAGGATTTGGAAGAGGTTGTAGTAGAGACTTTAGTTGTAGAAAAGGACAAGGAAGAAGATTTTTTTTAGAAAATCAAAAACAGGAAGAAACAAATAAAGACACACTCTTAAAAGAACTCCAAGCAAGAAAAGCCGAAATAGATAACTCTATTAATGAGATTGAATCAAAAAATTAATTATAAAAAAATAATTAATTAAAGGTGCAAAAATGGTTAGACCAAGAATTCCAAGAAGAATACATTTTGAACCTGGAGCAACTTACTTTAAGCCCGCAGGAATCCCTTTAAGGGAACTTAAAGAAGTTGTTCTTTCTTTTGAAGAGGGGGAAAGTTTAAGACTTAAGGATGTTGAAGGACTTGACCAAAAAATGGCCGCAACCAAAATGAGTATTTCTCAACCAACATTTAATAGAACAATTAATTCTGCAAGAAAAAAACTTGCAGAAGCTATAATTAAAGGAAAAGCGATAAAAATAAAAACAACAAAAGAATAATTATATTAAAAAATATGAAAAAAGTGATTTAATGAAACTAAAACATTACACATTAATTTTAATCTTTTTAATTTTAGCAAATTTGGTTTTTGCTCAAACTATTGATGCTGTTTTTGTTTACGGAAATGGTTGCCCACACTGTGCAACTGCAAAAAATTATATTGAATCAAACATGGACAAATTCCCCGACCTTAATATTTCATATATTGAAATTAATGAAAATATTGACTATGTTTTAGAACTTTATTCAAAATACAATGTTCCTGCTTCTTCTCAAGGTGGGGTGCCAATAATGTTTATTGGAAACACTTTTCTTTTAGGAGACAAACCCATAATGAACCAAGTAGAAGTGACTTACTTAAAATGTAAAGAAGAATGTTCAAACCCAATAAATGAAAATTCAAGTGGAACAAAAACTGAATTTTCTTTAAATAGTTTAATTTTTTTAGCTTTTGCTGATGCGGTTAACCCTTGCGAACTTGCAGTACTAATAATTTTGATGACAACAATATTAACTCAATTTCCTGGCAAAAAAAAGAAAGCACTCTATGCAGGACTTGCTTTTTCAGGCGCAATATTTTTGATGTATGCTGTTTTTGGAATACTAATTATTGCAGGATTTAAATTTTTGGGAGAATATCTAAATTTATCAAACACTCTTTTCTTTGCAACACTATCAATATTTGCAATTATTTTAGGAGTACTCAATCTAAAAGACGCTGTTGTTTATGGGGGTGGAGGATTCATTATGGAAGTTCCACAAAAATGGAGACCAAAAATGAAAGCACTCATCCAAGGAACAACAAGTGTGAAAGGAGCATTTGTAGTTGGGCTAATTGTTAGTCTATTTTTAACTCCTTGCACAGCAGGACCATATTTTGTCGCAACAGGAATGCTTTCCTCATTTGATTGGATAGTTTCAATTCCTTATTTTATTTTATACATGTTAATTTTTATCTCACCAATGATAACAATTACACTAATAACCTATCTTGGTTTTGCAAAAGTAGAAGACATGGGTGGATGGAGAGAGAGAAACCTAAAAAAACTTCACTTAGTAGCAGGACTAATATTACTACTAATTGGGATAATGATGCTTCTTTGGTCACTTGGAATAATAACTTTCTAAAAAACTGATCAAAACAATAATTTTAAATAAATTTAATTTCAATAAAGAAAACAAAGAAATCTATTTTTAAGATTAACTTACAAAATTATTATTATGGAAAAATTTAATGCTGAAGGATTTGAGGTTTACGGAAAAACTGCTATTACTGATTGGTTACTTGGATACAATAAAGTAATTGAGTTAATGGGAGAAATTGAAAACAAAAATATTCTTGATTATGGTTGTGGAGATGGAAAGTTTAGTAGAAAATTAAACGAACTTAAAGCAAATGTTACTGGCGTTGATGTATTAAAAGAAATGATTGATCTTGCTAAAAAAATTAGTCCAAAAAAAATTAATTACTTTCAAATAGAAAGTGCTAAACTAGACATAATTAAAGACAACTCTCTTGATTTTGCTTCTTCAAATTACTGCTTATGCGCACTTAAAACAAAAAAAGAAATTGAAGAAATATTAAAATCAATTCACAAAAAACTAAAAAATGGCGGAAAAATGTTTGTGCTTAATGTTAATTGGGAAAAATTTAACGGAAAAGAATCTATTTCATGGAAGTGTGACAAAACCCCAAATCTAAAGTCAGGAAGCGCTGTGAGTTTAACACTAAAGTCAACTAGACCAATTAAAGGAATTGATTATTATTTTAGTAAAGAAGATTATATTGAAATGTTTACAAAAACAGGGTACAAAAATATTGTAATTAAAGAAATCAAACCAACCAACGAAAAAGCAAATTGGATTGATGAAAAAAAATACTCTCCAACCATAATTATCTACGGAGAAAAATAAAACCAAAATAAACTACTTTTTCAAAAACAGTTACCTTTAAATACAACTGGAACAGGAAATATATTATGACTAATAGAAGGGATTTACTTCATCATCAGTCCGATGTCTCTTTTTGATAGTCGTAAGAACGCTTTTTTAGTTTCAATAATTTTTTCTAATTTTACTAATCTTTCGAATTTTGCAAGTTTTTTAAAGATTCCTAATCTAACTAATACTTACTATAAGTCGAGATTTTGCATAGTAAACCTAAAGCAAAGCTTTTGGAGGTTTTAATTGAATAAAATGGCTGCGATAGTTTAGTGGTTCAGAATCACCGGTTGTGGTCCGGTGGACCCGAGTTCGACTCTCGGTCGCGGCCCTTATTTTAATTTAAGTGATTTTTATGAAAATACAAACAGTTAGAGGGATGAGAGATCTTGTAGGACAAGATGCTCTTTTACAAGAAAAAATAGAATCAAATTTTAAAAATGTTTTCAAAAACTACGGATACTTACCACTCTACACCCCTGCTGTTGAAAGTTTTGAATTATT
>DAOQRN010000011.1:0-5869 GCA_035355675.1 archaeon | reverse complement strand
AAAATTGTATTCAATTCAAGGAAATTATTAAATGACATTTTAGGAGTTTATGCTAAGGGAAAAGAAATTGAAGCAATGAGGATACTTGACAAAATGGATAAAGTTGATAAAAAAGGAATCATTGAAATGCTTGAAGAAAAAGGAATTGACCCAAAAGTAATTGAAGTAATTGAAAAAAATGATCTTGACACAATAACTCAAATTGTTGGACAAAGCGTAGGAGTTAAAGAGATTTTAGAGTTTAAAAATCTCTTAAAAGAAAATAATTTAGATTTTGTGGAATTTGATGCAAGACTTGCAAGAGGATTTGAGTATTACACTGGAATTGTTTTTGAAATAAAATTAGATAATGGCCCTTCGGTAGGTGGAGGAGGAAGATTTGATAAACTTGTTTCAACCTATGGTGGGCAAGACACCCCTGCTGTTGGAGTGGGGCTTGGAGTTAGTAGAATTTTTGACTATTTGAAAGAGAATGGAGAAAAAGTTTCTCAAAACGGATTATTCATTTGCGGAATTGGAGAAGGAGTAACAAAAACAAATCTTTTCAAAATTTCTCAAAAACTAAGAAATGAAAAAATAAATAATGAAATTGATCTTGTGGGAAAAAACATTAGTAAAAACATTGAGTACGCAGAAAGTAAAGGATACAACTTTGTTGGAATAATTGGAGAAAACGAACTTAAAGAAAACAAAATCACAATCAAAAACCTAAAAACTGGAAAACAAGAAACAATTGAATTAAATATTGAAAAAATAAAAAAATTAGTTACTTTTTAATTATTTATTTGCCTGTGTAGCATAGCCAGTTATTGCACGTCATTGGTAATGACGGGGTCGCGGAGGCGGAGTCCGCCACAGGCTTTTAATTTTACTAATTTTTCTTTTTAGTAATATTTTTATTCACAAGAAACATTACTTTATAGGTTTTTATGATTGAAGATGTTCACATTGAAGCACTTTTGTATAAATATATTAAACCTGAAATGATTCTTTCTTTTGGAACTGGAGAAAGTAATGAAAATTTTTTAAAAAAACTAGGGCTTTTTGTTAATGAACACAATATGAATATTAAAGTTGTTCCCACCTCTCACAAAATCGGAATACTTTGTTCTGAACTTGAAATAAAAACAATCCCTCTTGATGAAACAGAAATAGATCTTGCTTTTGATTTTGTAGACCAAGTGGATGAAGATTTTAATTATATTTCAAACGAAACAACTTCTTTAATTAGAGACAAAATGATTGCTGTTGACGCTGCTGAATTCATTGTAGTTTGTGACGAAAAGAACTTTGTTCCACAAATGAAGTATGATTTTAGAGTAGAGGTTAGTAATTTTGCTTTTAATAAAACTCTTTATCAATTAATGAACCTTGGTGAAGCGAGTGCTTGGAAAGAAAAGGGAGAAATAGTGAAAAGTGAAACTGGTCACGCATTTATTGATATTAAAGCGGATAACTCTATTTACTCTATTGATGATCTTGATTATCAAGCAAAAAAAATTCCAGGAGTACTTGAAACTAGTTTATTTATTGGATATGCTGATCGTGCACTACTCCATGGAGAAAATAATTTAATTATGAAAAGTAGAATGACTAATGAGCCTTAATTCAATAAATAATGCAAAAACTAAATTATTAATTAGAAAAATTATCCAAAAGGCACTTATTAAAACCTTTTCTTAGCAAAAATTTTTCAGCATCTATCTGCTTGTTGATAAGCTTGGTCGAGCCAAAGGCGAAGACCATGCCCCGCACCGAGCAGCCGGAACTGCTCAGTCGCTGTAGATCAGTAGTTAGATCGTCCGACTCATAATCGGAAGCTCGGCGGTGCGAATCCGCCCAGCGACATAAATTTTAGAAAAAAAGAAGGGATAAAAAAATGGTTAATATAACTTATGAAAAAATAAGAACTGCTATTGGTAAAGCACTTGATGATAGTACTCACTTTAATGCAGCAAATGCTGCACAAACTATTGGAAAATCCCTTGGTTTAAGTGACACAATGATTCAATACACTCATGTTGAATTAAGAAACACTATTTATGAATCTGAATTCAAAAAAGTTAAAGTTGAAGACAGAGCATTATTTTTGCCACATTGTTCAAGAAACACTAAAGTTTGTAAAGCTACACTTGACGAAACAGGATACCATTGTAAACAATGTGGAAGCTGTAATATTGGGGATGCTGTAAAATTAGCTAAAAAATTAGGTTATACTAAAATATTTATTGTTCCTGGGGGAAGTCTTGTTAAAAAAATTATTGATAAAGAACAACCAAAAGCAGCTATAGGGGTTTGTTGTTTTAATGAAGCACTAATGTCCTTTGATATTGTAAAAAGTCTAAATGTTGCTCCACAAATAGCACTTCTTTTAAAAGATGGATGTAGTAACACTCAAATTAATTTACCCCTACTTGAAGAAAAATTATCTTTGGGGTTAGAGAAAAAACAAAATTAAAAGAATTAAATAAAATAAAAATTATTTTATAAAAAAGTATTTTAATAAGATTCTATTTTAATCCCAAGAAATGTTCTATATCTTTAAAAGAATCAGTAACTAGAATAGGATTGTATTTTCTTAATTCTTTTTCAGTTGATATTCCTGTTGTTTTTGCTAAAAAATTAATTCCTGCTCTTTGACACATTAATCCGTCTTGAATTGAATCCCCAATAAACAATATTTGGCTCTTTTTTAATTTTAATTTTTTAAAAGCTATAAGTAATGATTCAATATCTGGTTTTTTGTGTTCAACATTGTCACTTGTAATAATCAAATCAATATTATTTAGTTCTTTTTTTGTTAATACTTCTTCAACAAAAATTTTTCTTGAACCTGTAATTATAGCAAGTTTATATTTTTTTGAAACATTATTTAAAAATTCTTTTGAATCACTAAACCATAATTTTTTTGGTAAATATTTCTTTAATAATCCTACAAAAATTCTTCTCCTAAAATTAATAAAATCAAATAAATCAAAAGTTGTTTTATTTGAATCCATTAAATAATATGCTATGTCTCTTGAGTGAAGCATGGAAAGTGTTCTTAATTTTTGATTGGATACCTTAAAACCAAATGCATTAATTGCAGCTTTATCACTTTTTAGTATTAAAGGGATTGAATCAATTAGAGTCCCATCAAAATCCAAAAAAATTGCCTTGTAATTTCATTTAAATTAAAAAACACTAATTAATAATATAAACCTAAGCAAGAGAAATTTATTTTATAAAAAGCCACTAAGCATGGTCAAAGACCATGCATGAGTCAATCGCATGCGCCTGCCGAAACTGGCGAGCCCTGATAGTGCAGCGGTCAAGCACCCCGCCTTCTCAAGGCGGTAACCCGGGTCCGAATCCCGGCCAGGGTATAAAAATTAAAAAAATTTTGGGAATGCAACACCTTTTCAAAAAAGGGGTTGCGGCGTTAGAATCCCAACCCAGGGTATTAATTTTTATATAAAGAAAATAATTGTTATATTGTTATAATTATGAAAAAAAAATATTTAAGAAAAAATTTAAATAAAAATAATTCCAAAAAAGAGTCAAAAGAATCTATTTTAGATTATATAAAAAAGAGACCTTTCTTTTTGATTTTTTTTATTGGTTTAATTATTTCAATCATAATTCTAATTTCACTTCCAAGAGAGGATATTAGTGAGATTTTTATTTCAACGAGTTATGGAAAAGTGTTGCATGATCAACATGTTCTAGCAATTGATGAGTATCTTTTAGAAGTGGAAACCCAACTTGATGAAGATTATGAAAGTGCAGTAGAAGATGATTATTTATACTCATTTAAAGAGGATTTGTTGTGGTTAAGGAATTTAGAAAACAAAATTTTCCAAGAATCTAAAAAAGATTTTTTTATTAAAGAGTTAGCATTTAATTTAGCTCTTGAAAGTGTACTTATTGTTAATGAGGATAGTGCTTATGATTTTTATATGACAGATTATGAATTAAGAATTGAAGAAGCAAAAAAAGAACAATATTTTTCACAAAACTTTGAGAATAATGAAGAAATAAAAAATCTTTTCTTAGGAGAAGATGCAAAATTTGAAATTTTTATAAAAGAGTATAATCAAATAATGAAAGATTATTTTGATTACAAATCATTTGTTATGAACCAATCTGATAACATTGAGAGAAAATTTATTGAAGCAAACAAAATATTTATTCTTTCTGATCCATTAACATTAAGTTAAGTTCACTTAAAGTAATTTGACAAACATACTTATCTGCTACATATAATGAACCTTTTTTTGGTGAATTTTTCCAGACTTTAACAAAACCTTTATCATTTACTTTTTTAAAATAATTCTTCACTTTTTTAAAATATACACTTGATTGTTTTGATAAATTTTTATAAGTTTTTTTATAAAGTTCACAAAAAGGGTATTGTTCTCTTATTCCTTCTACTGCAATGAAAGGAAATAACCTACAGGGTTCTGGTCTAACAGAGTATACTCTACAAGTGTTATCTTCATTTAGAAAAGTACAAATTTTTTTTCCATCAATTTCAACTATGTCTCGTTTTAAAACTACTTGAGGAATAATAAAATAACTATCACTAACTATTCCAATTTCTTTTTTTATTTGATCATAAATATTTTTGGGAAAAAATGTTGAAGGGTATGTTAGTATTCCTTTTACTGATTTTGGATAAATTTTTACATGAATTTCGCAATTTTTTTCTAAAAATTCTTTTTCACTAATTTTTAGTTTTTTTGAAATCTTTTTACTCTCTTCATTTAGCACTGTAATCCAATATCTTTTACAACATTCTCCACAATTTAAACAAATTACTGATTCATCTTTTGAAGAGAGTTTTTTGTTTTTTACTAATTTTTTCATGAAAAAAGAATTGTGCAAAGCTTTTAAAAAGTAACCAAAAATCAATTAATTAACATTGAACTTTAAATATGAAAAGCCAAAAAATGCCTCTATAGCTCAGTGGTAGAGCACCGGTTTTGTAAACCGGGGGTCGGGGGTCCAAATCCCTCTAGAGGCTTTTCTATTTTTATAAAATTTAGTAATACTCAAAAACAATATACTCTAATAATACACCAAATACTACCCCATAACTTGATTAACTACCAACATAATAACTCAATTTATTGGACACTATTGTGTAACAATAATTAGAATTAATAAACAAAAAAATTAAAAAAAAAGATTTTTTTGGAAAAAAGATTTCTCTTTTCTCCAAAATTTTTTAAAAACTGTTTCTTAAATAAAAATAATTTTTATTAATTTTATTCTTCAAAACTTTCTGAAGATTCACTATTTTCTTCTCTTCTTGGACCTCTATTGAATCCGCCGCCTCTGTTGTCTCTTTGTGGTTTGTGTTTTTGGTAGCAGTCTCTACAATATACTGGTCTTCCTTCTATTGGCTTAAAAGGCACTTTTGTTGTTGCTCCGCATTCACTGCAAGTAGCATCGTGCATTTCTCTTGGGCCAAAATCTCTTCTAAATCCTCTTCTATCATCCATTCTTATCTTACTCCATTTAATTTAGCACTAACCAACTTAATGGTTAATACTTAAAGAAAAATGATTATGAGGTGCTTAAAAATCTACCCTTTGGAATAAAAAAACAATAAAAAACAAAAATAGTCACTTTTTCCAGTGAAAGAAAGATTTTTATAGTTTGGGGGATGGGTATTACATATCAAAAAGGTGAATTTAATGGGAGACAAAGAAGTTCAACAAGGAATTTTTTTAATAGCAGTTTCAGTATTCTTTTTACTTTCTTCAATCGAAGTACTAGAATGGGAACTTTTTGACGCAGGATTTAGTGCAGTTGCAGCATTTGTTTTAGTAGCAATTGGAGTTTATTTTGTTACAAAAAAGTAATTTCAAAAATAACTCCTAAC
>DAOQRN010000010.1:13967-21454 GCA_035355675.1 archaeon | reverse complement strand
TCCAAAAATCATCACTGGAATTGTTTTTAAAATTATTTTCAAATCTAAAAGTATAGATTGATTTTGAATATAGAATATATCGAGAACAACCATATCATTAAATGAAACTTCACTTCTTCCACTTACCTGCCAAACGCCGGTACAACCTGGGATAGTACTAAGCCTTCTTTTTTGCCACCTATCATATTGATCCCATTCATACGGCAAACACGGACGCGGACCTACTAAACTCATATCCCCTTTTATTACATTAATACTACCGATTGCGATTTTTGAAGACAAGGGTGCAATTTACACATTAAAAGAATCTTTTAAAAGAGCTAAACAAAATTACTCCTCTATTTTTTTCTACTTAATTATTGTTTGGTTAATAATGTCAATATTATCTACAATTAATTATCTTACTAATTGGGTAATTAATGCCATTGGGCAAATTATGATACTAGTTGGAGAATTAACAGGAATAATTGGAACTATTATAGCTTATACTATTTATTTTGGAATTGCAGTAATCTTCGGATTAATTTTTTCAAGCATAATAACCCTTTTTAGTTCAACTTTAATCACAAATCTCTACCAAATTACTGCTAAAGAAAAAACCAAAAAAATAATACTTAATAAAAAACAAAAATCAAATTAACTTCTTCCCGTTAATAAACGAAAGATTTATATAGTTCCCCATACGCTAAATACTTAAGGTGAGTTTATGCCACAATGTAACGTTATGAAGTTAATATTTTCAAGTGTTTTTTTAGTATTAATACTCGGTTTAGTTAGTGCTTGTTCTATTAGCATGGTTAATGAACAACTCGAACTAAGAAGCAATACTGATGGATATGCGACAAGTATTTCGGCAGAAGACAATTCACCAGTGACTATTAGAGTTAGATTTGATATTGATGATTTATCAGGAACTGATTGTGCAAGAGAAATTTCAGCAAGATCAGTAATATATAGAATAACTGAAAGCGGAAATTGGCAACAATTTAGAACCACAAGTGCAAGAAGCCAGACATTAATTGAAGATGAATACTACTTTATTTGGACAAATGAATTCACTGTTGATGATTATTACACAAGGTACAGAATTGAAACAAGAATTTTTGATAGTAATAACGAAGAATATCAAAACTTAACAGGATATGTTGATGTTGTAAGCAACAACTGTTCAGGAATAAAATTAACAACTTATGATTACACAATTGATGAAGGAGAAGAAAGTACAAGATATTTTAGAATTGAAAATAACACTAATAAAGAATTCAGAGTAAATGATTTAGGAGTACTATTCACTAACTCTTTAGTAAGATCAGGTTCAGTTGATTATGATTCAACTATACCAAGATACTCACAAGAAACTGTTGATGTAACTTTAAGCGCAGGATACGTTTCAAGTGACAGCACCACAACCGGAACTTTTACAGTATCAGGATACTTAGATGGGACATTTTGTTCAACTACTGCAATTGGAAGAAAATCATTTAGTGTAACTGTACAAGATACTGGATCAACTTCTTCAGGCGGATCAAATGATGATGATTACACTTCAATTGCTGATTGTGAGGACCTTTCAGTTATTGTAAAAAATATTGACATTAGTGAAAGCAGTGAACAAACTGAAATCTTTTATTTAAGAAATGATTCTACAAAAAGATTTGAAATAACTGAAATCCAATTAACAAACAACGGACTAACACTAGAAAATTATTATAATGAAAAATATGCTTCAGCAAACGGAGCAGCAAATATCATAATTAAAGCAAAAGCAGAAAGCGTATTTGCTAACAAAACTTTTGAAAACAATATACGAGTGAGAGGAAGATTTAGTGATGGAAGAACCTGTTCGTTTGATAATATTCAAAGGAAAATATTTAATGTAAATATCCTAAATACTGACTCAGCAACAAACACAACAAACACTACTCCCAATTGTAATAATTTTTCAATTAGTGCAATAGACAATATTCAAATAGAAAACTTTGGAAAAATACCAATCACAATTACTAATGGAACTAATCAAAGAGCAGATGTATATGTAGAAGGAACAATTGAAACAACCCCCTCATTAATTTCATTACCCCCTAATAGTTCAATAACAAGAGACCTTGATGTTAAAACTTACCTTGCAAGCGGAGAAATAACTCTAAAACCTTCAGTAACAGGATGTAACTTCCCTTCAAAAACAATTAGAGTAACAAATACTGCAAAAGGAAGTATCAGTCAATTAAGTGTAGATACAAAATTTGAACAAAACGAAACACAAGGGACAATAATAATTCAAGTAAATAACCCAACTACAAAAATATTTAATGGGATAGTAAAAGTTAACACCCCAACAGGGTGGAGCACTAACACAAAAGAAGTAACAATTACTCCAGGAACAAATAATATTGTAATACCCCTATCAAAAGAAACAAATGCCACAAATGGAAAAGGAACTATTTCACTAATAATAGAAGGAGAAGAAATAAAGAATGAATATACTATAAGTGGATCTAATTCGAGCGGATCACTTTCAGGATTGTTCTCACTAGGAATATTTGGAATAAGCAATTTAGGAACACTATTAATTCTAATAATATTAGTGATACTGATAATAGGAATGATAGGAAGAATAACTAGCAACAGTAAAAGTGAAGAAAAACAAGTTTGGGAAGAAGAAAAAAATTAATCACCTCAAAAAAATAACAATTTAATTGGTAAAGAGAAGAGCGAATTAAAAAATTCGCTCTTTTCTAAACCACCCTAATTTAAAAAAAAACAAAGCAAAAGTATAAATACATTCCAAAGAAATATATGTAATGCAACTAGGAAAAAAACAACTCGCAATAATTGGAGTAAGTATAATTCTAATTATTATTACAATTATATTTCTTAACAATAGTCAAACAACCACTCAATCTTTTTCATTTTCTGATTTCAAAATGAATAAATCCATTTTTCTAAACGAGGAAACTAGAATTGAAACTTATACCTTTTATACAGAAAACCCAATAATTGCTTACTTAATTGTTCCAAAAACAATTGCCACTGATATTTCCCAACTAACAATAAGTGGAGATTATTCAACAACAATAATTGAAAGCGATCCAATATTACTAATAAAACAAAATGAATACACGCCTGGAATAAAAAAACTAATAATAGAAACCCAAACAGGAAATAAAGAACACACCACAATTCTACTCCCAATAAATTTAATAGATCATGAAACATTTAATGAAAGCGAAAAACAACAACTCACAGAAACAATAAAACAATTTAACTACATGGAGAATAATTATTTCAAAATAGAAGAAGTAAAAAAAATAATAGAAGAATTTGCGCAAGGCACACAAGACACTAAACAAGAATTTCAAGAAAAAGAAAATCAAAACAAAATTTTTTTAGCGGAAACTGACAGGGCAAAAAACAACATTATTAATTCAATAAGCACAATTATTGAAAATACTAATAGTGAAACAAATCAAAATTTTACAAAAAAAGAAAGCATCTTTGAAACACTAATGTTTATTTTGGATCAAAAAGCAATACAAGAAGAACCAATCAACTTACAAGAATCAGAAAACAACATTTTAGTTGAACTTGGACCAAAATCAAATAATTTAATTCCAGAAGAAATCAATCTCTTCATATCAGAAGAAAACCTAGCAGATTCAATAACGTTAATTCTAGATAATGCTAACAACACACAACAATTAATACCAATTTTATCAACTAATAGTAACGAAATAACAAAATATGTTAAAGTTGAAATAAAGGACTTTAATAAAAACCAAAAAGAACTTATCATTTTAGTAGACCTGAACAAAAATACAACAAACAACCTCAATGAACCAAAAATTGACCTGAGCAAAAACACAATTAATGATTTTAATAAATTAAAATTAAACACAATTGAACTTACTTTAAATTACTCTTTTGAAAAAAGAACTAATCATAAAATAAACATAATTTTTGGAAAATGTGAAAAATCTATTGGATTAAAGTTAAGAACAATTGGGTGGCAAATTGATTCTAATAAAATAATTGAAAATTGTGATAACAATAAATTTTTAAGCGACCTAAACACTCTTGATACAAATAATTCAGGAAGAATTCAAACTGACACAAATGTCCAAAAAGATTCTAATAATTTTGACGAAGAACTAATTGAAACTTTAATAAACAAGTTTTTTGAAAATAACTCAATATTATCCAATCTCCCTTTTTATACAATCACTCAAGACAAAAATATTTCATTAAAAAATTGTGAAAATGGTTGCATAATTCAAACTAACTCAAAAGAAATAATCAATCTAATTAATGAAGATATAAACCAAAAAGATAACACACTACAAGCACCTTATAGTCAAATAAAAAGTATTACCCTAAATTTTAACAAATCTTTTGAAAAAAAAACATTTGAATATACTGACAATATTAATTTAGGATACAAGTGTAGTAGCCCTTGTGCTTGGATAGCAAGCAATAGTGTTGAAATTAAAAGATTTGAAAATATATCCATTGCATTTATTAAACAAACCACTTTAACAAATCTAAAAATCCAAGGAGATTATAATAAAGAACTTGTAAAAAATTTTGAATTTGTTGATTATACAAGCACAACAAATTTCCAATTACCTAATAACGAAGCAATGAAGTATGTTGAAGAATTAAAAAAACAGAAAAAAATCATTCTAACCATCTATCCATTTGAGTCAAGTCAAAAAATAAAAATATTCATCCCCCAAGAATTAAAAGAATTAGAAACAATAATGAAAACAAAAAAAGCACCATTTTTGTTAAAAGATGGAACAACAAATCCGAATAAATCCGGGTGGTGTTCAGCTTATGCTACAAGATTTGCAAAAAAGTATTTTGGATTAAATTATGTGAAAGCGGATGCTTGGGAATTAGCAAAGGTAAATAATGTAATTTACAGAGAAAAATTTAGTGTAATACCACGAAAAGGAGGATTAACAAAACAACAATTTATTGGATTTGCAGAAAACGAAAAAATAATTTCTCCAGGAGATATAATTGGAGTTTATACCACAAGTGGCAGCAATAGACCTTACCGACTTTACACTCATGTTTTAGTTTATTTGGGAAAAATGAATGAAGAACACCTCTTTGTAGAAAACTATTTAGGCCCAAGAATAATTACTCTTGATGAGTTTCTAAAAATACATACAATTGTTGATGTAATTAAACCAAAAAACTAAAACACTTTAAAATTAAATAAAAAGCAAAAAACCAATCAAAATCTAAAAAATTACCCAAAATAACCCTTTAAATTTAATAAAATCAACAAAATTTTAACTAATTCCAAAGTAACCAATTTTTTGGACAAACCCTTGAGTGGATTTATAAACCTTTCTTTGGCAAAATTAGTTATTGATTGTTATTAATCAATGTTGAAAGTACACTACTAAACTAGAGTTTCTGGTGAGGCTTAGGGTTTAGCAAATACGAAAATTTTTTCTATTTGTGCTTTTTAGCATAGTAATTTTACTTTAAAAAAATAAATTTTATTAAAAATGTAAAAATTTGAGTTGAAAAATTATGTCACAATTTAATGCTCCAAGAAGAGGATCAATGGCTTATTATCCTAGAGTTAGAGCAAAAAAAGAAACTCCTTCAATTAAAGGAATTGGAACAGAGAATAAAGCGCTTAGTTTTGTAGCTTACAAAGTTGGAATGGTTCAAGTTCAAGGAAAAAATACTCACAAAAATAGTCCAACCTTTGGAATGGAAACAATAGTTCCTGCAACAGTAATTGCTACACCTGCACTAAAAGTCTTCGGAATAAGGGCTTACACTAAAAGAGAAATTGGTGAAGAAGTATTAAGTGATGTTTTAGCAAGTAATGTGGATAAATTTTTATCAAGAAAAATAAATAATTTCAAAAAACCATCACAAAAAAAGCAAGCAAAGGAAAACAAAAGTGAAAAGAAAGAAGATTTTTATACTTTAGAAGATTTTGAAAAAGAAATGAATGATATTTTGTACTTCACTTTACTTGTACACACAACACCTGATGAACTTGATTTAAAGAAAACCCCTGATGTTACTGAAGTTATTATTGGTGGAACAAAAGAACAACAATTAGCTTACGCTAAAGAAAAATTAGGAAAAGAAATAAAATTTGATGAAGTTTTCACTGAAAAAGATTTTTTAGATGTAAAAGCTGTTACTAAAGGAAAAGGATTTAATGGAGTAATAAAAAGATTCCATGTTAGAAGTCTTCGACCAAAAAACAAAAAACAAAGAGTTGTTGGATCTATTGGACCATGGCACCCTCACACAGTAATGTTCACTGTTGCTAGACCTGGACAAATGGGATACCACAATAGAACTGAATCTGGAAAAAAATTAATTAAAATTTCAACTAATCCTGAAGAAGTAAATCCTTCTAGAGGATTTTCAGGGTATGGGCTTGTTAAAGGACAATATGCATTAATTTACGGTTCAATTCCAGGACCTGCAAAAAGATGTGTTGCTTTAAGAAAAACAATTAGACCAATAAAACAAAAAGGAATCCAACTTGAAGGAGTAGAAAAAATAATTAAAAAGTAATTTTTAAAAATTGAGTGATAATTATGAAAGCAAATATAATTAGTGTAAGTGGTTCTAATAAAGGAACTATTGAATTACCTAAAGTTTTTGAAACTGAATATAATCCAACTTTAATTAGAAGAGCTGGACTTGCTTTACAAACAACAAAAAAACAACCAAAAGGAACTGATCCTCGTGCAGGAAAAAAGAACACAGCAAGATATAGAGGATACAGAGGAGTACCAACCCCTCACAGAATTATTAACACTGAAAATGCAAGACTTCCTAGACTTACTAATAGAAGATACTTACTTTATGGACGAACAGCATTTGTACCACACGTTGTTGGAGGACGAGCTGCTCACCCACTAAAATCATGGGAAACTATTGTTGAACAAATCAACAAGAAAGAAAGAAAAATTGCTCTAGCAAGTGCAATCGCTGCTACAGCAAATAAAAGTCTTGTAGAAAAAAGATTTATTGTTGAAAAAGAATTACCAATTATTGTTGAAGATGCAATAGAAAATATTGCAAAAACAAAAGAAGCAATTGAAACTCTAACAAAAGTTGGAGTAGGAAAAGACCTTGAAAATGCTAAAAGCAAAGTTAGAAAAAGAGCAGGAAAAGGAAAATCAAGAGGAAGAGTTTGGAAAGCAAAAAAAAGTGTATTAATTGTTACTGGAAAAAACTCACCAATATTAAAAGCAGTGAGAAACTTACCAGGAGTAGATTCTGTTACAACAGCATCACTAAATGTTGATCTTGTTGCACCAGGAGCAGAAGCAGGAAGACTTGTTGTTTGGACTGAATCTGCAATAAAAGAACTTGGAAAAGAAAAAGCAGAAAAAATTGAAACACCAAAAGCAGTAAAAGAAAAAAAAGTTGTTACAAAAAAAGTAGTAAAAAAAAGTGTTAAATTAAAAACAAAAAAAGAATAAATGAGTGAT
>DAOQRN010000010.1:3253-13867 GCA_035355675.1 archaeon | reverse complement strand
TTTATGGTAAAATTAACAAAATCTGACAAGATGCAACAAAAAGCAGAGATTAATGCTAAAGAAAAAGCAGCAGAGAAAGAAGCACCAAAAGCAAAAGAAACAAAAAAAGAAAATTTAGAAACACACGCAACAATAGCTGATCTTGAAGTAGTACTTTACCCACTTGTAACAGAAAAAGCAGTTAATATGATTGATGCTGAAAACAAAATAACATTTATTGTAGCAAATAATACTGACAAAAAGAAAGTAAAAGAAATAATTGAAAGAATTTATGGAGTAAAAGTTGCTAAAATAAATATGGTTAGAGATATGAAAGGAAGAAAGAAAGCAATTGTAAAACTAAAAAAAGAATTCAAAGCAAATGACCTTGCAACAAAATTAAAAATATTATAATTATAAAATGGTGAAGAACAATGGGAAAACGAATAATTTCACAAAGAAGAGGAAAAGGCTCTCACACATTCAAAGCAAAACTAAGAGGAATAAACTCTTTATATTTATTAAAAACTCCTGACCTAATGGTTGGAGAGGTAACAAACTTTGTAAAAGAAAATGGAAGAAATGCCATAATGGCAGAAATAACTTTTGCTGATGGAAGAAAACAAGATATAATCGCAGCTGAGGGAATGTATATTGGACAAAAAGTAGAACAAGGAAAAGGAGCAAGAACAAATATTGGAAATGTTTCAGAAGTTGGAGCACTACCAGAAGGATGCCCAATTTTTAATATTGAAAGAACAGTAAATGATGGTGGAAAAATGGTGCGATCATCAGGAAGTTACGCACTATTAATGGCTAAAGATCAAAAAAGTGCAACAATAAAAATGCCATCAGGAAGTATGATCAATTTACCTTTAGATGTTAGAGCAACTATTGGAAATGTATCTTGCGGAGGACGACAAGACAAACCAATGGTAAAAGCAGGAAACATGTTCCACGCAATGAAAGCAAAGAAAAAAATGTGGCCTAGAGTAAGAGGAGTAAAAATGAATGCTGTTGATCATCCATTCGGTGGAGCAAGTCACCACCCAGGAAAATCAAAGAGTACATCAAGAAACGCACCACCTGGAAGAAAAGTTGGAGCTATTGCTTCTTCAAGAACAGGAAGGAGAAAGAAAGGCTAGAATTAAAATTGATACTGGATCAATATAACATATTGTTCCAGAATTTATTTTTAAAAAAGTTAAAAGGTTTTGAAGGGATATTATGGAAATACAAGGAAAAAAATTCAATTTCAGAGGAAAAACTCTAGAAGAATTACTAGCAATGAGTTTAGAAGAATTTGCAAAACTATGCAAATCTAGACCAAGAAGATCATTACTAAAAGGATATGATAAAAAATTCTTAAAAAAAGTTGAAGCTTACAAGAAAAACCCAAAAGCAAAACCAATTAGAACACACGGAAGAGATTACATTGTAATACCACAACTTGTTGGAGTAAAAATTGCAGTACACAAAGGAAATGGATTTGAAACAATTGATATTACAGAAAAAATGTTAGGACATTATTTAGGAGAATTTGCATTAACTAGAAAGAAATTACAACACGGAAAAGCTGGAATTGGAGCAACAAAATCTTCAAGTGCAGTAACCGCAAGAGGATAAAATTAAATAAAATAATTTGGAAAATATTTGATGTGATGTTATGGCAAAAAAGAATTATCAAGCAGAGGTTGGAAAACCAAGTAAAACTGCAAAAGCAACTATTACAAATGCGAATATTTCAATAAAATATTCAACAGAAATTTGTAACCAAATAAAAGGACTTCCAGTAAACAAAGTAATTGCATGGCTTGAAAGAATTGAAGCACACAAAGAATACTTACCATTAATGAGATATAACAAAAAAGTAGCACACCGAAAAGGAGACGCATTAAATGGATCAAAATCTGGAAGATACCCAGAAATGACTTGTAAAGAATTTATCAGTTTACTAAATTTAGCAAAAAACAATGCTGACTTTAAAGGACTAGATTCAGAAAAATTAATTATACTTAATGCATTTGCTTCAATGGGAATTAATAGATATAGTTACCAATCAAAAGGAAAAATTGCAGGAAAAGCAAGAAGAGTTAATGCAACACATATTGAAGTAATAGTAATGGAACAAAAAGGATTAAATTAATTGGAGAAAAAAGGTGTAAAAAATGATTGAAAGAACATTCATCCAAAAAAATTTCAACAAGATGGAACTAGAAAGTTACTTAGAGAAAAAACTTGACAGAGCAGGTTTTGATAAACTTGAAATCATAAAAACACCAATGGTTACAAGAATTGTACTTTATGTTGCAAAACCAGGACTTGCTATTGGAAAAAGTGGATCAACAATTAAAACATTAACAGAAGTTATTTCACAAAAATACAAAATTGATAACCCACAAATAGAAATACAAGAATTAAAAGATCAAAGATTAAATGCAAAATTACAAGCAAAAAAAATGGCTCAAATGATTGAAAGAGGATTCTCTTGGAGAAGTATAGCTTACCGATTAATTAAAGACGCAATGGATGCTGGAGCACAAGGAATAGAACTTGTAGTTAAAGGAAAATTATCAGGAAAAGGTGGAAGAAAAAGAAAACAAAGAATAGCATTAGGGTACATGAAAAAAATTGGACACCAAGCAAGAATGGTTGATTATGCAAAAGAAGCAGCTTATCCAAAAGCTGGAGCTATTGGAATTAGACTTAGAATAATACACCCAAGCGTAGTATTCCCTGATAAAATTGATGCTGAAAAAGTAATTAAAGCAATGAAAGAGACAAAAACAGAAATGAAAGAACAATTAGAAAAACAATTAGTTTTAGATAAGGAAGAAAAAGTAGAAGCAAAAAAACTTGAAGAAGAAAAAATAGAAGTAACAAAGGAAGTTAAAGAAAAAATTATGCAAGCAGTTGAAAAAAAAGTAGAAGCAAAAAAGGAAGTAAAAAAAGAAGAAGCAAAAAATGAAAATGAAGAAAAAAAGTAAATTAATTAAAATTTGAGTTGATGATTATGAAAGCAAAAGATATGCAAAAAATGAGTAAAGAAGAAATTGCTCAAAAACTTGTTGAAGCAAAACAAGAATTAGGAAGAGAAAGAGCAACAATTGCTAGTGGAACAAAAAGTGAAAACACTGGAAAAATAAGAAAACTAAAAAGAGATATTGCAAGAATGTTTACAGTAATGAATCAAAAGGAGGTTAAAGCTTAATGCAAGAAATAGACAAGATCAGTGGTCTGCCAAAAGACTTGTTTGATATAACAAACATAACAAAAGAAAAGCAGAGAATAAAGGTCGAAGTCATTAAGCGAAAATTTTCCAAAATCATTACACTAGTTCACGGAATTGAAGATAATGATGAACTAAAAGAAATAGGAAAAGAAATGAAACAAAAATTTGCTTGCGGCGGAACAATTGCAAACAAAACAATTGAACTGCAAGGAAACCACAAAATGAGAGTTAAAGAATTTTTGATAAAAAAAGGATATAATGAAAATTTAATTGATGCTTAAAGGAGATTGAATGGAAAAAAAATATGAAATCACAAAGAAAAACTTTTTGAGCCACGAATGGATTGGAGAAAAAGTAAAAGTGATAAAAAGCAGTGATAAAAAAAGAGAGATTGAAGGAATTATAATTAATGAAACACAAAACACAGTATGGATTGAAATGAAAGGAGAAAAAAAAATTGTACCAAAAAAAGAATGTGTATTTGAATTTGACATCGGTGAAAAAATTATTGTTGAAGGAAAAAATGTATTAAAAAGACCAGAGGATAGAGTTAAAGATTTTAGATAAATGGGTGGATTTTATGGCTGAAAAAAAAGAAAAGAAAGTAAAAGAAACAAAAGTTGAAACTGCAACTAAAGCAGATACAAAAGAAAAAACTTACCCAATTAGAGGAAACATCTTTGAAGGAAAAGTAACTTCAGCAAAAGCAAACAAAACTGTTACAGTGGAAAGAATGATTAGTCAATATGTGCAAAAATATGAAAGATATAGAAAAATTAGATCAAAAATACAAGCACACAACCCACTTAGTATTAATGCGAAAGAAGGAGATATTGTTAAAGTTGGAGAAACAAGAAAAATCTCTAAAACAAAAAATTTTATAGTAATGGAAATTATAATAAAAGCAGGTGAAAAACAATGAGAGCAATGAGTGTAAACAATATTGGAGCTCTAACCCTACACAGTAGAGTAACTTGCGCGGACAACTCTGGAGCAAAAGAAATTGATATTATTTCAGTATTCGGATACAAGAATAGAAAAAAAGGTTACCCAAAAGCTGGTATTGGAAGTTTAGTTAATGTGGTTGTAAAAAAAGGAAAACCAGAAATGAGAGGAAAAATAGAAAGAGCAGTTGTTATTAGAACAAGACAAGAATTTAGAAGAGCAAACGGACTTAGAGTTAAATTTGAAGACAACGCAGTTGTTTTAGTTGATGAAGAAGGATTACCAAAAGCAAGTGAAATGAAAGGATGCTGTGCTAAAGAAGTTGGAGAAAGATTTCCAAAAGTATTAGGACTAGCAAGTGCAGTTATTTAAAATTATAAAATGGAGAAAAAGGATTGATTTTTATGAATGCAACAAAAAGACCAGGAAAAGCAAGAAAATATACTTTTACTGCGCCAAAGCACAAGAAAGCAAAAGCACTTGCTGCACACTTAAGTGAAAAATTAAGTGCAGAGCTAAAAACACGATCGCTTCCTGTAAGAAAAAAAGATATTGTAAAAATTGTTAGAGGAGAATTCAAAGGAAAAGACGGAAAAGTGATTAGAGTGGATCCAGAAAACCATAAAATATTTATAGAAAAAATTGTTAGAAAAAAATCTAACGGAACAGAATTTGAAGTAGCAATAGATCCATCAAAAGTAATACTAATGGATTTAGATAAATCGGATAAAAAAAGAATATGAGGCGAAAGTTATGGGTAAAAAAGGTGGAAATAGAAAAACAAAAGCACTTGTTGCACCAAAGTCGGTAAATATTAAAAGAAAGGAACAAGTTTGGACAATTCATACAGTGCCTGGAGCACATAAAAGAACTGCCTCTGTTGCTCTTGCAATTGCGTTAAGAGAATTACTTAATATTGCAACAACAATGAAAGAAGTAAAAGCAATAATTAATGCTGGAGAAGTAAAAGTAAATGGAGTAGTAAAAAAAGATGCAAGAATGGGTCTTGGATTATTTGATACTGTTGACATGGAGAAACAAAAATTATTTTATAGAGTATTACTTGATAAAAAAGGAAGATTATATTTGAAAAACTTAGAAGAAAAAAGTAATGAGAAAATTGTAAAAGTAGAACACAAAAAAATGGTTAGTAAAGGAGTACAATTAACTACTGATGATAGTAGAGTTTACTTTAATGATAGTGCAAAAAGAGGAGATTCATTAAAAATAAAATTACCTGAAGGGAAAATAGACAAAGTATTACCCTTACAAAAAGGATCAATTGTTTTTATAACAAAAGGAGAACACTGTTCAGAACTTGCAACAGTTGAAGAAATAATAGAAGGAACTGATAAGAGAGAAAAATTAGTAAAACTAAAAAACAAGAATGGGGAATTTGAAACAATACCAAAAAGTGTTTATGTAATTGGAGAAGGAAAAGCAGAATTAAAAGATATTGAATAAATGAGGAAATTAAAGGGATTATTATGACAGCAATAAATGAAGTAATGGTAGAAAAAATAGTCATCAACATGGGTGTTGGTTCTGACGAAGGGAAAATGAAAAAAGCAGTACAAGTAATGAATACTATTGCTGGAAAAAGCGGAGTAAAAACAACTTCAAAATTAAGAATCCCTGATTGGGGAGTAAGACCAGGAGTAGAACTTGGATTAAAATTAACGTTAAGAAAAAAAGCAGCTAATGAATTCTTAAAAAAAGCACTAGTTGCAAAAGAAAACAAAATCCCAGCAAAAAGTTTTGATAAAGAAGGAAACTTTGGATTTGGAATAAAAGAACACATTAATGTACCTGGAGTAAAATATGACCCAAAAATTGGAATAATGGGTTTTGATGTGTTAGTAGCATTAAAGAAAAAAGGATACAGAATTAAATACAGAAAAATAAAACAAGCAACTGTTGGAAGAAAACAAAGAGTGAGTAGAGAAGAAGCAATAGAATTTGTAAAAACTCTTGGAGTTGAAATAATATGAGTGAAACAGTAAAATTTACGGATAAAAATTTCAAAAATGTTAAAAGTTTAAAAATGAAAAAGAAAGACAGAAAATGCAAAATCTGTGGAGCAAGAAAAGGGTTTATGAGAAAATACAAATTAGATATTTGCAGAAGATGCTTCAAAGATAATGCTGTTAAATTAGGTTTTGAAAAATTTGAATAAAATGGAGAAAAAAAGCGGGTGAAAATATGAGTATGACAGATCCAGTAATGAATGGGTTGACAATAATTAGAAATTCTGAATTAGCTTCAAAAACAGAATGCGAAGTTAGACCCGCATCAAAATTCTTTGGAGAAATACTAAAAATAGCAAAAAATAATGGATATATTGGAGATTACAAATTAATTGAAGATCATCAAAAATTATCTTACAAAGTTAGTTTGAACGGAAAATTAAACACAATCAAAGCAATAAAACCAAGATATGCAGTAAAAAGAGACGAATTTGAAAAATACGAAAAAAGATACTTACCAGCAAGAGATGTTGGATTAATTATTGTATCAACATCAAAAGGACTTGTAACACACACAGAAGCAAAAGCACAAAAACTTGGGGGAAGATTAATAGCATTCATGTATTAATTGAATGAAATCATATTGGTGAATTTTATGGCAAAAAAAGAAATTATTTACACATTAGTATTACCAAGCGAAGTTAGTGCAACTTACACAAATAAAATACTTACAATAAAATCACAAAAAGCTGAACTAAAAAAGAGTATGAAAAATTACAGAGCTAACATTAAAGTAGAAGGAAATAAAATAATTATTGAAGGAAAACCTATTACAAGAAGAACAAGAGATATTGTAAAAACAGCAATTTCACACATACAAAACATGGTTGAAGGAGCAATTTATGGATACAAATACAAACTAAAAATTGTTTACTCACACTTTCCAATGACAGCACAAATTGAAAAAGATACTGTGCTTGTAAAAAACTTTTTAGGGGAAAAATATCCAAGAAAATCAAAAATAAGAGGAGCAACAAAAGTTGAAGTTAAAGGAGCAGAAATAATTGTTAGTGGATATGATAAAGAAGAAGTTAGTCAAACTGCTTCAAGTATTGAACAAAGTGCAAAGGTAAAAAACAAAGATATAAGAAGATACCAAGACGGAGTATATTTAGTAGAGCAAACAAATATTACAGAAAAACCTAATACTAAAGTTGTTGAAGTAATTAGAGGAAGAGAATAAAGGTGAATGTTATGCCAGAAAGACCAGTAATGAAAGATAAAGGACAAAAAGCAAAAGTGCCAACAAAAGCTGAAGCTAAAGTTCCGAAAGTAGAAAAAAAAGAAACTAAAACTGACAAAAAAGAAGTAAAAACTAAAAAAGAAATTGTTAAGAAAAAATTTATACCTTACATTGAAAAAATAAAACAAAAGAAACCAAAAGAAATAATAGAAATACAAAAGTCACTTAGAAATAAAAAAAGTCACCCTGTATTTAGAGGAAGATTTGGTAAAAAACAATTCAGAAGAAAATCTATAAAAAAATGGGACAAATGGAGAAAACCACACGGAATTGATATTGATAGATGTTTAGCTCACGGAAGAAGACCAAAAATTGGTTATAGAAGTGATGCTGTACTAAGAGATATTCATCCTTCAGGATACAAAGAAGTACTTGTATGTAATTTTAATGATTTATCAAAAATGGATAATAAAACTCAAGCAGCAAGAATTAGTAAAACTGTTGGAAAAAGAAAAAGAAATGAATTAATAAAAAAAGCAAATGAAAGTGCAATTTGGGTATTAAACTAAATAATTGAGAGAGTGGATTTTATGGATTTAAAAAAAGCAAAAGAATTAGCAGGAAGAATACTAAAAGTCGGAGTAAACAGAGTCTATATTGATCCATCTAACTTAAAAAAAGTAGAAGATGCAATGACAAAAGATGATGTAAGAGGATTAATTGCTGAAAGAATTATTAAAAAAAGAAAAACAAATTACCAAAGTAGGGGAAGATCAAGAGTAGCTACTTTACAAAGACAAAAGGGAAGAAGAAGAGGAAAAGGAAAAAGAAGAGGAACAAAAAACACAAGAGTGGATAAAAAAAGTAATTGGATGCATAAAGTTAGAGCACAAAGAAATATGTTACAAGAATTAAAGAAAACTAACCCTAAAGCGGTTGAAGAAAAAGGGTATGGAAATATTTACAAAAAAATTAAAGGAAATTTCTTTAAAGGAAAAAATTATTTAAAAGAATATGTGGAAGGGGTGAAAAAGTAAAATGGCTCATAAAAAAACTTACGAAACAAAATTCAAGAGACGAGCAGAAGGAAAAACTGATTACGACAAAAGATTAAAACTTGTAAAATCAAAAAAAGTAAGATTTGTTGTTAGAAAAACAAACACAAGAATAATTGCACAAGCAATAATGTTTGAATTAAAAGGAGATAAAACAATTGCTACCTCTGATTCAAAAGAATTATCAAAATATGGGTTCTATGGAACAAACAACACTCCATCAGCTTACTTAACAGGATTATTACTAGGAAAAAAGATTTCAAGTAAAGTAAAAGAAGGAGTACTTGATATTGGAAGAAAAACAGCAAGTCACGGAAGTGTAGTTTTTGCTTGCGCTAAAGGAATCAATGACGCGGGCGTAAAAGTACCTCTATCAGAAAGTGCAGTTCCTAGTGAAGAAAGAATCAATGGTAAGACTCTTGATGATTATGTAAAAAAATTAGGAGATAAAGCTAATTTAGTTTTTGCAAAATATATTGAGGCAAAAATAACTCCTGGGGAAATAAACAAAGCTTTTGAAAAAGCAAAAAGTGAAATACAAAAGGTGAAAGCATGAATAGATCAAATTTTAAGAAGAGATCAGACGATCCAAAAATAAGAGCTGAAGAGGATTTCCAACAAATAGCAAAAGAACTAACAGAAAAACAAAGAACACTTGATGCTTGGACACCAAAAACTGATCTTGGAAGAATGGTTAAAGCAGGAAAAATTGCTTCAATTGACGAAATATTTGATAAAGGATACAAAATAATGGAACCAGAAATTGTTGATTCTTTAATAAAACTTGAAGAAGAAGTAGTAGAAGTTGCTAAAAAAACAAGAGTAACTACTGCTGGAAGAAAGTTCAGTTATAGGGCCGCAGTACTTGTTGGAAACAAAAATGGTTACGTTGGACTTGGAACAGCAAAAGATGTTGATAGATTCCCAGCAATAACAAAAGCAAAAAGAAGTGCTAAATTAAATTTAATAAGAGTTTATAGAGGTTCAGGTTCTTGGGAAGAACAACCTACTGAAGATCAACACTCTGTACCAATGAAAGTAGTTGGACAAGAAGGAAGTGTAAGAATAACCCTAATGCCAGCACCAAAAGGAACAGGACTTGCTGTTGGAAGAAATGTAAGAAGTGTATTTGTTTTAGCAGGAATACAAAATGTATGGAGTAAAGGAAAAGGAAGAACATCAATAAAACTAAACTTTGTAAGAGCAGCAGTTGATGCTTTGAAAAAAGTTTCAGAGATGAAAATGACAAAAGACCTTGAAAGAAAATTAAAAAAATAAATTAGTAAAATTATTTTTGAGAGTGAAAAATTATGTATGCAGTAATTAGAATAAGAGGAACTGTTAGTGTTAGACCAGATACAAGAAAAACACTTGAATACTTGAACTTAAGAAGAGCAAACAACTTAAGTATTTGGCCAGAAACAAGTCAATTCAAAAAAGCAATAAAAAAAATAGAACCAATGGTTACATTTGGAAAAATTGATGACACTACTCTAACAAAATTAATAGAAAAAAGAGGAAAAATGATAGAAGGAAAACTTGACACTAAAAAAGTATTAGCAGATCTTAAAAGTGGAAAAACAGCAAACGAAGCAGGGTTATTTAATTGTTTTACTTTAAGTCCACCAAAAAAAGGATTTGAAAGAAAAGGAGTAAAAAAACCTTACACCATGGGCGGAGCTTATGGGGACAGAAAAGAAGAAATAAATGAATTAATATTAAGAATGATATAAATTGAGGACACAAATATTAGGACAAATTTAAAGTGGTGAATTTTATGGCTGAAAACAGAAAACGAAGAAAAAAAAATAAATTAAGAGGACAAAGAACAATGGGTGCTGGCGGAACAAAAAATAGAAGAGGTGCTGGTTCTCGAGGTGGAAGAGGAAACGCAGGACACAGAAAACACAAGATAGCAACTTTTATGCCATTAAAAGAAAAAAAATACAGACTTAAAGCAGGAATTAAAGGAAAAGAAATTACCCTTGAAAACTTAAACAAAATAATTGACACTTTAGTTGCTAAAGGAAAAGTAACAAAAGAAGGAACAAAATATATTGTTGACAAAAAATCAGGTTATGAAAAAGTATTAAGTCAAGGCAATACTGAAAAAGAAATTGTGCTAAAAATTAACGCTTCAATCAGCGCAGTAAAAAAAATAATTGCTGCAGGTGGAAGTTTTGAATACGAAAA
>DAOQRN010000010.1:0-3153 GCA_035355675.1 archaeon | reverse complement strand
CAACAATTTGGTTTCGCTTCAACAATTTTAGCTAGTGAAATAGGAACACTAATCACAGCAGGAATCGGCCCCATAGTAACCGCTTCAATCTTTTTACAATTATTCTTAGGAGCACAATTAATCAAAATTGATCTTCACTCTCCTGAAGGAAGAATGAAATTTCAATCACTACAAAAAATACTTGCAGTAGCACTTTGCTTTATACAAGGATTAATTTATGTTGCATCAGGAATGCTAATGCCAATTGGCGGAAATGCATTAACAAACCCAATGCTTTGGTTTGTCACACTACAAATCGCATTAGGATCATTAATTTTATTATACCTTGATGAAATTGTTTCAAAATATGGAATTGGTTCAGGAATAAGTTTATTCATTGCAGCTGGTGTTAGTGGACAATTATTTTGGCAAATATTCCAACCCCCAATAAGTTCAATACTTGGAATATCACAAGGAGGAATATTGTGGCAATTCTTCTTTATTACACCAGGAGACTGGATATTATTATTACCAATAATTGGAGTAATTGGAATATTTTTAGTAGTTGTATTTGCAGAAGGAATGCATGTAAACATCCCAATTAGTTTTGGACAAAGCGGAATGGGTGGAAGATACCCTGTAAAATTCTTATATGTAAGTAACATGCCAGTAATTTTAGCAATGGCATTATTTATGAACTTTCAATTATGGGCAATGCTTGCAAAAAATGTACCAATTTTAGGAAGCGTCCTTGATGTATTCGCATGGGCAACAATGTCACCAAGCATAGGAAACAACACCCTATTTAGTTCAGTAAGAACTAGTGGAGGAAGTTTAATAGAAGGAATTATAGTACAAGGATTAAGCGACCTAACAATTAATGCAATTATTCAAGCAACAGTATTTATGTCAATACTTATAGTAGCATGTATTGTATTTGGATGGTTCTGGGTACAAATGGGAAACCAAAGTACAGAAGCAGTTGCTGCACAACTAGAAAGAAGTGGAATGCAAATACCAGGATTTAGAAGAGACAAAAGAGTAATAGAAAAAGTACTAGACAGATATATCCCGCCAATCACAGTACTTGGATCAATATTTGTTGCAATATTAGCTGGATTTGGAGATATTGTATTATCAGGAATAACAAGCGGAACAGGAATATTACTAACCGTTGGAATTGTTTATAGATTATATGAAGAAATAGCAAAAAATCAAGCAGAAAAATTAGCACCATTACTAGCAAAAATGGGGGGAAAATAAAAAAAATAACAACTCAATAGGAGCATTTTTAAAGGTTATTTTTAAGAAATTAGTTATTGGTGAGCAAAAAGTTTTTACAAAAAAATTAGAAAGGTGTTTATATAGAAATAATAAGTCCAGCAATAACAATTTTAATTTTATGTATTGTACTAGGAATAATTTCAAAAGTATTACAAAGAAAATTTATTGACAAAAGAGAGATGGAATATAATCGAGAAAAAATGAAAGAAATGCAAAAAAAAATGAATGCATTAATGAAAGAAGGGAGTGAAAAAAGTAAAAAAGAATTAGAATTATTGCAAACAGAAATGCTTGAAGTAAACACAAAAATATTAAATCAAAGTATGAAATTGATGTGGGTTACGATGCCAGTGTTTTTAATTGCATTAGCAGGAATGAATTATTTATATGGAGGAAAATCATTAGAATCATTTATCGCACTACCAATGTTTGAAGGATTTAATATATTAAATCCAATAAGTTGGATACCTATAGGGTTTGAAACGAGTGGGATAGGATTTTTCAAAATGTATTTCTTTTATTATTTAGTAATATCATTAGGAATTAATTTAGTGGAAAAAATTTATGATAAAAATATAAAACCAAGTATGAAAAAATAATTTTTAAAAATGAGAAGTGATGATGTATGACAAAACCGGCAGATAAGAGAAGAAAATTCAAACACAAAAAAACAATGAGTGAAACAAAAAAAGAATTTTTTGATGCAAGTAATAAAAGAAAAAGATGCGCAATAACGGGAAATATTTTACACGGAACAGCAAGAGAGGGAAGAGGAGAAATAAAAAAATTAAGTAAAACCGAGAGAAGACCAAGTGTACCATTTGGTGGAGTGTTATCAAGTAAAGCAAGAGAAGAAGTGTTTATAGAAATGGGAAAAGTTGCAGCTGGGATTAAAACAATTGATGCAGTTGATGAAAAGTACAAAAAATATGTAAAACAAGGAATAAGAAGAGCACAGTAAAATTAGGTGAATGTTATGGAAGTAGGACAAATTTGCATAAAAACAAAAGGAAGAGAGGCTGGACGAAAAGTAATAGTACTAACTACTCCAAAAGAAGGAAGAGTACTAATTGATGGAAAACGCGTAAAAAGAAGAGAGTGCAACATGTTACATTTATTTCCAACAAATGAAAAAATAAAAATAGCAAATAGTGCACCACATGACGCAGTGGTTAAAGCATTAAAAAATTAATATTTAAATGGTGTGATTTATGGCAGAAATTAATTATATTGTAAGAGTAGCAGGAAAAGATTTAGACGGAACAAAACCCGTTGAATATGCAATACAAGGACTAAAAGGAGTAGGGCCAAGAATAGCTGAAGTACTTGGAAGTAAATTTATTAAAGAAATGAAAATTACACGACAAAAAAAATTAGGAGAACTAAATACAGAAGAAGTAGCAAGACTTGAAGAATTAATTCTAAATCCAGAAAAACACGGAGTACCAATTTGGGCAATGAATAGAAGAAAAGATATTGAAACAGGAAAAGATAAACACTTAATCATGAATGATTTAGCATTCTCGTTAAAAAAAGACTTTGAGAGAATGGGAGAAATGAAATCTTACAAAGGATTAAGACACATTAGTGGATTAACTGTAAGAGGACAAAAAACAAAGAGCAGACACAGAGGAAAAGGTGGAACTGTGGGAGTATCAAAAAAAGATGTTGGAAAACCAGCAGCACCTGCAAAAGCAGCACCAAGTGCAAAGGCACCTTCAGCAAAAAAATAATTAAATAAATTTTAAAAAAAAAGATGTGATGTGAAATGGGAGATCCAAAAAAGAGAAGAAAGTCATACCAAACACCAAGAAAAGCTTTTTCAAAAGAAAGAATTGAAAAAGAAAGAGAAACAAAAAAAACATACGGACTAAAAAACACAAGAGAATT
>DAOQRN010000009.1:12762-21968 GCA_035355675.1 archaeon | reverse complement strand
GAAAAATATTTTCTTTTGCAACAACTTATAGTGATTTTAATATTTTAGACGCTACTTACGGGTGTAGCACAACATTAAATCAAGACAAAAATATTTATGTATGGTTTATTGATAAAGCTGGAAACATTTCACCAGATTACAACACAATTATAGGTTATGACACCACAATCCCAAGCACTCCTACAAGTTTTGGTGCAAGTGCTGGAAATGGGCAAGTGGTTTTGAATTGGAGTGCTCCTAGTGCAGATAATTTTTCAGGAAATACGGGATACAAAATATATATGAATAACTCTTTATCAGATACTTTAACATCACCGACAACTCTAGAAAAAACAAAATCAAATTTAACAAACGGGACACAATACTGCTTCAAAATCAGTACTATAGATAATGCAGGAAATGAAAGTGAAAAAACTAGCGAAGTTTGTGCAACCCCACAAAGTGTATCAACAACTATTAGTGTTAAGAGAAACAATAATGAAATTGAGTACGCAAAAAACGATGATGAGATTACAATAAATTGTAGTTTTTCAGAAAGTGCTTCAAGCGCAAAAATTTATGCAAAATATGATTCACAATCAACCCAAACAATAAAATCATCCTCAAGTTCAGTGACTAGTATTAGTGAAACAATGAATATTGAAGGAAGTTACTCACAATTAAGAGTTTGGTGTGAAGCTAATGGGACAAGTTCATCAAATAAATATATTACAATTGATAGCACCGCTCCAACAATAGAATGGAGTGACACTAACAATGATTGTTCACTACTAAAAAAAATAATGGTTAAAGCAACTGATAATAAATCACTAAACAAGGTAGATTTTCTAATAAACAATATAACTTACACTACTACAAAAACTGATAATAATTATTACTTGGATTTTAACACTCAAACTTTAGAGAATGGAAATTATGCAATTAAAGCAATTGCTTATGATGGAGCAGAAAATATAAAAGAAATAACAAGAACAATTAATATAAACAATATTTTATCAGAAAATCAAATATGCCAAAAAGCAATAACTGAAGCAAAAGCAAAAAAGAAAATAATTGAGGATTTAATAAAATATTTACAAGAACAAGGAATTATTATTAATACTGATATTTTAAACAAAAAGAAAAGTGCTGATGATTTATTTAATGGAGCAGAAGTTGAACAAACAATAAATGTTAATAGCGCAACAAAAAAAGCAGAAGATGCAAAAAAAATGTATGATGAAATTAATACAAAATTATCTAATGAAACAAAAGAAGCAAAGAATTATGAAACAAAAGAAGGAACAGTAAAATCAACACTAAAAGAAATCGGTTTTAGTGAAGACATAGCAAGTATTGGAGAAGAAAATAGTAAAAATAATGAAAGAAAATTAAAAATAATACAAGTGGGAGAAGAATATCACGCAGTAATTGAATTAACAATAAAAAATGACACAAATTCAAACACAATAAAAGTAATAGAAATTATTCCAAAAGAACTAATTGACAAAGCTTCAAAGATTTTCTCTGACCAAAATTTTATAATATTACAAGAAGATCCAATAATTGAATTTAACTTAACTCTCGCACCAGGAGAAACAAAAACAATAAGTTATGGAACTGGAGTAGTTACAAAAGAAAAATCTGAAGAATTAATAACAAAAGAAATAATAAATAATTTTGCATCAAATCCAATTACTTTAAGTGAAGAGATTGAAACAAAAAAAATAATTGAAGAATCAAACATGTCAGGAATGATATTAATAGGAGGGGCAATAATTTTAGTATTATTATTTATTGCAATACTCATAATTGGAGGAACAATTTTATTAAAAAAAACACACGGATTTGGTGGAGAAAAAACATCAACTGAAACAAAACAAGTAGAAATTGAATTAAAAAAAGAAGAATCTTGGCCAAAAAACCCACAATAAAAAAAAGAAATAAAATAGAAAGGTTTATTTTAAAGATAAGCAGTAATACTAATTAGTAAAATTGATACTATGAATCCTATAGCAATTATTGGAGCAGGACCCGCAGGTTTATCCACTGCAATAAAACTAAGAGAAGAAGGATTTGATTCAATAGTTTATGAAGAACACGAAAAAATTGGTTACCCTGAACACTGTTCAGGATTAATATCAAAAAAAGGAATAGATGAATTAAGACTAAATCTTGGTGATTCACTACAAAATACTATTTATGGAGCAAAAATATATTCACCAAATGGAACAATGCTGAAAGTACAAAAAAAACATCCAGTAGCTTATGTTGTTAATAGAGCAGAATTTGATTCAATGCTATTACGAAAAGCAAGACTATTAGGAATACATGTAAGCACACACACAAAATTAATTGATGCAAGAAAAAGCATTAATGGAAACGAAAAAACTTTATTCATCCAAGTCGATGGAAGAGGAGAAATGAGAAAAACAAATTACATTATTGGATCTGATGGAGTAAATTCTACAGTTAGACATTTAATGGGAATAAACACTGAAAAAGAAAAATTAATCCACACAATACAAGCAACATGCACTGGAGAATTTGATGAACGATACGTCGAAGTACACTTTGGAGATTATGCAAAAGGATTTTTTGCATGGGTAGTACCGATAAGTAAAGATAAAGCAAAAATTGGACTGGGAAATATTTTAGGAGAAAATATTTCAGAAAACTTTAAAGAATTCTTAAAAACAAAATACCCTTCAGTTCATGTAAAAGAAAAAGTATCAGCACTAATACCATACGGAGAACCACTAAAAGAACTAGTTAAAGACAACTTTGTTCTAGTTGGGGACGCAGCTTTTCAAACAAAAGCAACAACAGGAGGCGGAGTAATTTTTGGAATGAAAGCAGGAAATATTTTAGGAGAGGTAATTGCGAATATGATGAAAAAAAAAGGAAACCTAAAAGATTATGAAAAAAAACTAACTACAATAAACAAAGAACTACAATTACACTGGAAAATAAGAAAATATATAAACTCATTAAGTAATGAAGAAATGGACAAATTATTTTTAAAACTAAAAGAAAAAAATATAGAACACTTCCTTGAAGAACATGGGGATATGGATCAACCAAGTAAATTCATTGGAAAACTAATGAGCAACCCAAAATATTGGACACTGTTTGGAACTGCAATGAAATTTTTAAGAACGTAAAAAAAACTAATTCAAAAAAATAAAAATAGCCCCACCCAGATTCGAACTGGGGTCTACGCCGAACTCCAAATCCTAATTAATTTATCAGAGGGCGCCATCCTTGACCACTAGACGATGGGGCTTTGACACACAAATGAAGATAATAAATTTTTTTAAAGAGAGCATTTATAACTAAATATGAACTAATTTTTGTATTAAAACAAAATATTATTTGTATTAAAACAAAAAATAATAGTGATTTTAATGATTGACAAAATTATTACTTTAATTTTACTCACTTTTGTTCCAATTTTTGAACTAAGATGGAGTATTCCTATTGGTTTATTTTCTGGAAATATAGACGTTCCAATAATGGGAACAATGCAAGGTTTTGCCCTACCTTTAGAAATAGTTTTCATCACTTGTATACTCGCAAACATAGTTCTTGGCGGCATAGCATATTTATTTTTTGATAAAATAATTCACGTTTTTTTAAAAATAAAAATTTTAGACAAATTGTATAAAAAAATAATTATTAGATCTCAGAGAAAAACAAAACCACTAATAGATAAATATGGTTTTTTTGGTTTAGCTTTATTTATTGCAATTCCTTTACCAGGGTCAGGAACTTGGACTGGAGCAGTTGTAAGTAACTTAATGGGAATTGGATATAAAAAATTCTTTCTAGCAAATATGTTAGGAGTAACAATAGCAGGGATAATAGTAACCGCAATATCAATAGGATTCTTTTCATTTATATAATTAAATAAGAAACTTAGCAAAAATCTAAATAAATATTTTAATTTAGAAAAAATTTAAAAAAATATTTTAATAAATCTCAAAGAAATTATTTTCCAAATCTTCTATCTCTTTCATTAAAATCAGTTATTACTTTATCAACATCGGTTTCTGTTAGTTCTGGCCAATATTTATCCAAAAAAGCTAATTCTGAATAAGAACTTTGATAAGTTAAAAAACCTGACAAACGTTGTTCGTTTGATGTTCTAACAATTAAATCAGGGGCTTTAAAATCAGAGTATAAGTATTTTGAAAAATTTCCAACTGAAAGATCTTCAGGTTTTGCTTTACCAAGAGACACTTCTTCAGCAAATTTTTGAGCAGCGTCAACTATTTCAGTTTGACCATCATACCCAAGAGCTAAATTTATTTGACGCTTGTTAAATTTTGAAGTATACTCTTCCACACTATCCATTTTTTTTTGAAGATTTACTGGAAACATATCCCTTCTACCAATAAATTTTAAAGAAACTTTTTCTTCCTCAAATAGCGGGTTAGTGTAAACTTTATCTAGTTGGTCGTCAAATATTTTAAACAAAATATTGAGTTCCATTTTTGATCTTGCAAAATTTTTTAAAGAAAAAGTATAAAATGTGCCCACACTAATTGAAGAATATTTTGAAAGCCATTTAACTATATCAAATGCTTTCTCTGTACCTAAAGCGTAACTCTCTGCAAGAGAAATACCAACTCTTTTAGCATAACGTCTATTCCCATCAGGAATAAATGCAATTGATTCAATCATAAAAATTACCAACTAAAATACTATATATACACTATCAAAAAGTGAATGTTTTTGTTTAAAAAACAATTAGTACAATGATGTTTAGAATTGTACCAAAAAAAGAACTATTCAAAAACCTTTAAAACAATAACCAAACAACAATAATTATATTTTAAAGGTGAAATTAATGGAATTTATTAAAGCTAAAGAAATACTTAAAACAATTGAAGAACTTGACCATAATTCAACAGAAACTGTGCTAAAAGCATTGAAAATTGCAGAGTATATTGAAGAATCTAGTGAAGATTTTTATAAAAAAGAATCAATTAAAACTAAAGGAACAGAACTTGAAGAGTTTTACTTATTTTTAGTAAAAGAAGAAGAAATGCATTTAAATAAAATAAAAGAACTTGAAGGAGAGTTAAAAAATAATGAATTAAAAACAATCCAATTTGATAAAAACGAGTTACCAAAAATACAACCAAAAAGTGTAGCACAAGGAGAACTAACGGCAATTCTTTATGGGCTTTGGAAAGAAAAAAAAGCGGTTGAATTTTATTCCCAAGCAAGTGAAAAAACTACTGGGGCAGTAAAAGAATTTTTTAAAGAACTTGCAGAATTTGAAAAAGAACATGTAAAACTATTTGAAGAACTTGTTGAAGGAACAGGAAATGTTAATGAACTAATTATGGGTTAGATATTAATGAAAAATATTTGTCCTGCTAGTCCAATAATTAAAAAAAAAATAAAAAAAGCGCTTAAGGATTTTAAAAATACTTGGCAAAGTGAAGAACTAATTTTTGAAGAAATGTGTTTTTGTATACTCACCCCACAAAGTTCAGCAAAACAAGCAATGAAAGCAATCAATCAACTAAAAGAACATAATTTGTTGGACAATGGTAGTGCTAAACAAAAAGAACCTTTTGTAAAAAATGTAAGATTTTTTAGAACAAAAGCAAAAAGACTTGTTTTAGTTCAAGAAAAATTCCCAAAAAATAAAATAAAAAAAATTCTAATTAAAGAAGGATTACCAAAAGACCCACACAAAGTAAGAGAATTTTTAGTTAATGAAGTTAATGGATATGGATTAAAAGAAGCAAGTCATTTTCTTAGAAATATTGGGTTTGGTAGTGATATTGCAATACTTGATAGACACATTCTAAAAAACTTAAAAAAGTGCAATATAATTAAAGAAATTCCAAAAACAATAAACAAAAAAAATTATTTAGAAATTGAAGAAAAAATGAGGGTGTTTTGTAAAAAAAACAAAGTGAATTTTGCAGAACTTGATCTAATTTTTTGGAGCAATGAGGCAGGAGATGTTTTAAAATAAAAATATTTAAGTTTTAACTCTTACTCGGAAATAAATTTCTAATTTATAATTAATACAAATGTTTTAATATTACAAATCCATTAATATGACATGGTAGAAGACTTAGAACTTAAAGAATTATCAAAAAAAGAGCCCCTTGAAGAGTCAACTAGAACTAAAAGTAACGAAGAAATCAAGAAAGACATGAATAAAATTATTTCTGAACTTAAAGATAAAATGCATGAAATTGATACTATTACAAAAGAACTTGAAGAAAAAAGCAAATATTTGGGAAACGGCCAACCACAAAGAACAAAAAAATTACTTGAAGAACTTAAAGTACCTTCACTCGAAATTCTTAAATAACCATTTTTTTAGTGAATATTTATGTTAAAATTAAATGGAAAAACCATAATGAAAAAAGTTAAACTAGCCACTACTCCTCTTGAAAGAATGAAAGGACTAATGTTTGAAGATGAGAAAAAATTTAACTACGCTCTTGTTTTTACTTCCCCTAACGAAGGAAAACTTGAGTCATCACTCCACATGATGTTTGTTTTCTTTCCAATAGCCGCAATATTTTTGGACGCAAATAAAATTGTAGTGGATAAAACCACCCTAACTCCTTTCACTGTTAATTACACTCCAAAAAAAGCAGCAAAATATGTTATTGAACTACCGGTTAAAGAAGCTAAAGTAATTAAAATTAAAGATAAAGTTAGTTGGTAAACCTAATTTAGAAAAAAAATTTAAAGAAGAAAAGAAAGCGACTAATAAGACTGCTTTCTTTCCCTCCTTTGCCTTCTTGCCTTTACCTATAAGAAATCGGGGTGATAACCCATATGTATACCTACCTTTCTGATATAAAAACCGCGCGGTTCCACTAACTACACAAAATGACAAAATTAATAAAAAACACAAAAAAATTATTTACGACAATCGTCTATTTTTAATAAATTCTTTTAAAGGGAGAAAAAAACATTTTCTAAATGAAAAAAGAAGTTGAAGTAAGTATTAATACAATTGATTTTTCAAAAAAACTAAGTATTTGTTCAAGTGGAGAAATTGTTTCAGCAAAAGATAAAAGATATTTATTAGTTAATTTGCCTGACCTTTGTGAAAAAGAACAAAACATTTTCCAAGAATCATTCAAAGAATTAAAGCAATCAACAAAAAAAATTGAAAACAAATCTGATATTTATTTTTTTCTAAAAAACTATTGTTTGGATAATTTAATTTTATTAAACAAGGAGCAAAGAGAAAAAATTCTTTATTGGCTTGAGATTGAATCATTAAATGAAAGCATCTTAACTCCACTTTTAATTGACCCTGATTTTGAAGAAATAGTAATTAATGGAGCAAACAAACCAATAATGGTTTATCACAGAACTTTTGGTTGGTTAATTACTAATACTCAATTTAATTCTGATAATAAAATAAAAAATATTATTAACAAAATGGCAGCACCCTTAGGAAGACAATTAACTTACCACACCCCTCTTCTTAATGCAGTACTAAAAAATGGGTCAAGACTTAATGCTTCAGCTGACCCTGTTGCTTTTAGTGGAATTAATTGCACAATTAGAAAATTTAAAGAAAATCCACTTACCCCAATAGATATTGTTTATTCAAACACTATTAGTAAAGAAGTAATGAGTTTTCTTTGGCTTGCAATGCAAACAAACTCTTCAATTCTTGTTTGTGGAAATACGGGAAGTGGAAAAACTACAACTCTTAATTCTTTATTCTGTTTTTTGCCAAAAGAAGAAAGAATAATTGTTGTGGAAGAAACACCAGAACTAGTACTGCCTCAAAGTCACAAAATAAAACTCAATACATGTGATCAACTTGAAATATCGCTTGAAAAACTAATCGAAAACACTTTCAGAATGAGGCCTGATAGAGTAATTGTTGGAGAAATTAGAACAAAACAAGAAGCAAATTCATTCATTAACACAATGCTTGCGGGTCAAGCTAGGGGAAGTTATGCAACTTTTCACGCAGAAAGTGCTAGCGAAGCAATTCAAAGACTAAAAACATTTGGAATAGAAGAAAACTCACTAGGGTGTCTTGATTTAATTATTGTTCAAAAAAGAATAAACAAAATTGACCATAAAAATAAAACACGAAAAGAAGAAAGAAAAGTAATAGAAGTATGTGAAGTAATAAAGAATGGAAAAGAAATAATAATAAACCAATTATTTGAATATGATTTTGAAAAAAACAAATTAATGAAAATTAATGAAGGAACTAAAATTATTGATAAAATAAAAAAAACTTTCTCTGTTAATGATAAAGAAATAAAAAAAATGCTTAAAGAAAAAGAAAAATTAATAGACAAACTCTATGGAAAAGTAAATTTTCAAGAATTTTTTGAACTAGCCGAGCAAGAGTAACCGGGGAGCATTTATGAAAATAAATAAAGAAAAAATAAGCGAATTTTCAAAAAAATCAGTTATTGAAGAAATAATTGAAAAAAGTGCTGCAATGCAAGAAAAAGAATTAAAAAAACACAAAGAAAATAGTATAAAATATTCTTTATTTATTGGATTATTCTTTTGGTTGTGTTTAGGATTAATAATAAAAAATATTATATTATCTGCAGGAATATCAATAATTTTTACAACATTTTTATTCCTTTTCTTATTACAATTACCAATTTTAAAGAGAGTAAATCATACAAGAAAAGTAGAAGCGGACTTACCAATACTTATACTAAAAATGGTTTATGAAATAAAAGCCGGAAAAAGTTTTTTTAAAACTCTTGAAGATTGTTCTAAGGAAAAAGAAGAGTCAGCTAAAGAAATAGCAATAGTTGTTGAAGATATAAAAAAAGGAGCAACAATTAATGAAGCACTTGAAAGAATGAACAAAAGACTATGTTCATTAAATGTTAAAAGAGTATCAAGTAACCTTGCAAATATTTATTCACACGGAGCAAAAGACATTAGTGGGTTAAAAAAACTCGCTCAAGAACTACTACTAAAACAAAGAATTGAAAGTAAAGAATTCTCAAGCAAAATGATAGTATATTCACTAGTATTTATTACGGTTTCAGCAATTGCCCCTGCAATGTTTCAAAGTTTTATTCTTGTTGGAAGCTATTTTATGAAAATAGAGTTTACTCCAATACAAGTACTAATCATAATTATTGGATTATTCCCATTAATTGATGTTGCAGTACTATCCATGATTAATTCAAAAACACCATTATTTTTGAAAGGAAAATAAATAAAAAAAATAAAAATAT
>DAOQRN010000009.1:0-12662 GCA_035355675.1 archaeon | reverse complement strand
TAAATAAAAAATATTAAATAAAAAATATTAAATAAAAAATATTAAATAAAAAATATTAAATAAAAAATAAAAAAAATAATAAAATATAAAATTTAAAAAAATAAGTGATTATATGGATTCTGTTTTATTTTTTAAAAATATATTAGGAGTTGTTTTCAAAAAAGAGCAAATAACTAATTTTGAAAATTTACTTATTATTAATAATTCAAGAACAAAAAATTTGAATGATTTTCTAAAATTTTGTGTTATTGAGGGAATTATTCTAATGATAATGGGGATGAATATATCTTCAATTTATTTATTTTTTAGTATTGAAAAAATAATTTTAATTGGAGGAATATGTTTTTTTATTCCATTTTTTTTAAATTATTTATTCCAAGATATTTCTTTTGAAAAAAGAAAAAGAGAAAAAGAAACTCTCTTACCTGATCTTTTACTTGAAGCAAGTATTTTTTGTGATGAAAATTCTTTACTAAACACCATAGAAAAGATTTCTAAAAGTGATTTTAATTTACTAAGCAAGGATTTTGAGAGAGCTTTAATTGAAATAAAAAAAGGAGCAACAATTGAAGAAGCATTAAATAAAACTAAAATATTAAATAAAAGTAGATCTTATGATAGAGTAATTGATTTACTTTTACAAAGTTATAAAAGTGGAGTAAGTGTTTCTGATTCTTTAAAAGAAACTGCAGAAGACCTTCTTGAAAATCAAGCAATTATAAAAGAACGTCAAGCAGTAATGCTTGTCACAAAATATACTCTTTTACTTGCTTGTGCAATAATTGTTCCAGGAATTTTAGGACTTGTAATTGGTTTAATTACTGGGCTCAATTTTTCAAGCATTGGCGATATTGGATTTGGATTAAGTCCAGAAGAGAGACAAATAATGTTTGATTCTGCAAAAATGGGGGCAAATATTTACCTAATAGAATATGCTTTACTTGCAAGTTATTTTTTAGCAATTCAGGAAGGAAACAAAAAACAATTTTTTGTTTATTTAATATTTCTTGTCCCAATTTCTTTAATCACTTTTATTAGTGCACAAATCCTCTAATTAAAATAATACTAAAAATTTAATTAAAAAAAATAACAACTAATCAAATTAACAATTTTTTTGAGGAAAGTTTATAAAGTACTTAATCCATTCTTTTATTGTAAAAAATAGTTAGTTGTGATTTTTATGAAGCAAGAAACAAAAAAAGTAATTAATTTTATTGAAACAAAAAATGTTTCTCTAAAAGGTTTTACTTTGATTGAAGGTTTCCCTGATCTTGGGCTTGCTGGTACTATTGGCGCAAGATATTTTGTTGAAAAACTAAAATTTGAAGAAATTGGTTTTATTGATTCTAAATTTATTTTACCAATTACAAGAATTAGTAATGGAGTTCCAGTGCACCCAATAAGAATTTATGTTAGCAAAAAAAACAAACTTGTAGTTCTTATTTCTGAACAAATAATTGATAATAAAAGTGGTTACTTTATGGCTAAAGAACTAACCGAGTGGATTGTAAAAAAAGGAATTAAAAGAGTGATTACTACTTCAGGAGTAAAAATGCCGGAAGGAAAAAATGTTTATGCTTTTGCAAGTGATGATAAAGCAAAAAAAATTATTAAAGAAAACAAAATTGAATTAATTAATGATGGAGTTACTTCAGGAGTAACTGCTTTATTAATGCTTTACTTAAAAGATAATCATATTGAATCTATTTGCATTTTAGGTAATGCGAGAAACAATGCTGATTATGATTCTGCAATTGAAGTTGTTAAAGTTATTTCAAGTATTACTAAAACAAAAATTGATGTCGCTCCCCTTGTTGAACAAGCAAAAAAAATGCAAGCAATTTTAGCTAGTCAATTAAAAGAAATTGATAAAGGACAAGGAAAAGAAACAAAAATTGATAGTGTTAGTACTCCAATGTATACTTAATTCTAGAAAAATTCAAAATAGATGTGCCAACATTAAAATATTTGAGGCAATAAATAACTTGGCTTAAAGTAAAGATTTTGTTGTTTTTTATAAAATTTGTTTAAATATTTTTTATTTATTATTTTTTATTTATTATTTGTTTAACTATTTTTTCTTTTTTTGTCTTTGATCTTGTTTTTGGAATGATTTTTGTGTCATTAAATAAGATACCATTAAGAAACTTAAAATAAATAAAACATACCCTGTTATTGTTTCGGGTATTGAAGGTAAGCTTATTCCACCCGTTCCTTGTGATCCAACGTTTAAGTTTATTGGATTTTGAGCTGTTCCTACTACTCCTCCTTTTCCATCACTAGCAAATAATGTTCCATTATCTTTGAATGCTTGGTTTAATGGAATTTGTAACCCATTTTCAGGATACCAAAGCCCAGTGTTTGGATCATACCAAAATGACCCATTTGGTCCTTGAGCTGAACGTAATGTTTCTGGAGTTCCACCATTATAAGTTAATGTAGGTACTCCATTTTCTGCATCAAATTTAAGTTCGTGTTTTTTACCATCAGTTGTTTCAAAAGATAAAGTACCATCTTCTGCTTGTTTTATCCCGCCTTTTATTTCACCATCATAAATGATTTCTCCAGAATCTTTATCCCTTATTCTAAAATAATCTTTACATTCTCCACTGTTTCCATCTCTTTTTGCATAAAACTCATAAATTTTATTATCTGTTGTGAATTGAGTAAAAGGACCCAAGTGATCGATTGAGGTGTTAAAGTTTTTTACTCTTTGTTGTCCAAGTTCATCCCCACTGTGTCCTATTGCTTCAAGATTAATTGCAGGCACTGGACAATCAGTATTAGGATCTATTACTTCATCTAATGTTGCTTTTAATCCTGCTACTTCTTTACTACTCAACACTGATTCTTTGTGTTGTCTTAACCAAATTACAAGTTCATTTGTTTCTTCTTTTAAAACAATTGATCCATGTTCAAAAGTCATTCCTTCAAATTTACCAGAATCTGCTTGTTTATTTGAATCAATTATTGCTCTTGTGTTCCAATATCCATCAACTATTACTTTTGCAGAACCAGTTCCTTCAATTCTTGGTCCTTCTCCTTCAAACATTATTTTTCCATCTCTTACAAATATTTTTCCATATAATTTTGTACTTAATCCATTAAGTTTTCCAAACACGCTTGTTAATTCATTACCAGTATATTCTATTCCTGTTTGGTCTTTAACTGCTTTTTGGATACAATCAAGCACTTCTTCATTTAATATTTTTATTTCGCCATTTGTATATAATTCAAATACGGGGTTTGTTGTTTGTGGAGCACTAACTTTGTTTAGAGTCATTGGAATAACTATCCCGGGTATTCTATTATCACTTGGAGTAGTTGCCATTCTTGTGTGATCTGCTTTATCTGAACCAAGTATTGTTTTTCCATTAAATTTTGTTTCCCCAGTCTCAAAATCAAGAACTAATTCTTGATTTCCATCTTTTACTACAAATTGTCCATCAGTTTTGTATTTTGCTGGAGAAGCAGTTTCTTTGTACCAAACATAAAATACTTCTTTTCCTGTTACTCCACCTGAACTTGGAGGGAATAATTGAATTGAAGCTTGTAATATATTATCATTTTTTGCTTGAGCCGCAAATTCTTTAAAATCTTCTCCAATTTGTTGAAGTGAATTATTAACTGGATTGTTAGTATCCGAAATTGAAGTAGAAAATTTATCACTCAAATCAGAGATCGTATTTGCTATGATTTCATTTGATACTGCTTGTTTTGATTGTGTTTTATTATATGAAGGAGGAGAGAAAAAATGAATATAATACCCATCTAAATCATCAATACAATCTTGTAACTTCCTTGTCATTATTACTTGTTGGAATGCTGTTGCTGTAATTCCTCCACCAAGACCACCAAATGCGTAAGCTAATGATTCTCCACCAGCCAAGATTAATCCTGCTGCTTTTGGATTTGTCCAACCAAGACCAATATCTTTTAATTTTTGTTCACAAGTTTCCCCATCCACTCTTGCTTGAACTAAACCAACCTTATCTCCTTCAATGTCAGCAGTTTTTCCTTTAATATCAGAATGGTGAGAAAATGCAATTAATGTTGTTCCTTTTTCTTGTGCAGTTTCACTATCAACTGCTTCAACTAAGTATGCCTGAATTGCTACAGGTAAATCCATTCCTTCAATTGATAAATAATCTGATTCAACTGCAAACTTTCCACTACAACCAGAACAATTTTCGTTATGAGAATAAAATGCAACATCTCCAACAACATCCCTTGTAATTGATTTTGAACTCAATCCACCAGTTGGAATTCCCTCAGCACTACCAGCAGCTCTTGTTATTGGGTCATAAAATACTGGTATTACTTCTTTTGTAAATTGATCAGCCATGAATTTCCAAACAAATATTCCTTGACTTATTGCTTTCATAAATAAGTCTCCTTGGTCACTCCCTTCATTAGCATAAAAATCAATATATGAATCACTATAAATTCTGTCAGATCCTTGATACACTTCTAAATTAGTCCACTTATCAGGCAACATATACCCTGAAATTTGTTCAAACCCAAATCCTCTTTTAGCATTCCAATAAGCTATAGGCATAACTGTTCCTTTCCAAATCCCAACTTCAAAAGGTTTCTTATAATAGTCAAGTAAAAAATCACTTTCTTTTGCAAGTTGAGTATCATAAAGACTCCATGCTCTTCTATCAGTGAATTCATTTTGATTTCTTAATGTTGTAACCCAATCATCAAGAGTAATTTCAGCCATGTTTACTCTTCCTGCAATTCTATCTTGACTAATTCTTGCAGCAAATTCTTGAGGAGTAAGCACAGCTTGTCTTGTCACTCCATTTTCTGTAATCATTTTTGGAACCCATTCACTTGTGTAAAGATCAACTGCTGCTAAATTAGGGTAATATTTTTCAAGCATTTTTACAGTAGTATCAGTTAATTCATAAGATTTTGGATCCCCGGGGATTCTAATTTTTATAGTCCCTTCCCCTATTTTTTGACTTGCTCTTTTTGCTAAGTCCTCCATTCTCACTCCTTGTTGTAAAAGCTTTCCATCAGTTAATTCAAAAAGCATTAAATTTCCTGCAGCATCAACATTGTAAGAATCAGCAGTTATTTTTCCAGCATACTCACTCCAATTTCCTTTTTTTGCAAAAGGAGACATTACTCCATTTTTTAAATTAAATGATCCTTCAGAAGCTAAATTAACTATACCCGCATCTGCTCCAGTTGTTCCAATAGCGTTCTTTTTAATATTTAATGACATAAAGTCTCCAAGAGTCCCAGATTCTTTTATCCATTCAGGAAAATCAAGATTAATTACATCATCAAATTCCATTATCGTGTTTGAGAAACTTCTTGCATAATCAAGTTGAGCTAATTCTTTTTCAGCTTGAGTTGCTAATGGATCGGCTAAAACTTTTTGATAAGTTGATTTAAGTGATTTAACGGTTGCATTTCTTTGTTTAATCCAAGATCTTAAATGATCTGTTGCTTTAAAAAAAGCTGCTTTCTCTTCACTAGACAATTTCATTAATGCTGAATCTTTTTTTAACATATCAGTAATGTATCCTCCTTGCCCTGCTGAAAACATTTTTTTATTAATTGTTTCTTGATCAAAAAATTGTCTCAAATTTGGATGCTCATTAAGTATTTTTTTGTATTGATTTAATCTTTCAAGCCCAACAGCTTCAAGAGGAGTTCTCCTAACCTTATCAGTAACATTATCCATAAACTTTGAAGTTTTACTCCAAAAAGTCCCCTCATTTGCAGCCTTACCAATCCCCATTAGTTTTCCAGCCTTTCCAACAAGTGTTGGACCAAAAGAAGAAACAATCATTTCTACAGAAAACCAAGAATTAAAATATTTATCAAAACTTGAGTAAGTTGAAATAACACACTCAGTATTATTACAATTTGAAGATTTTTTCGCAGTGTAATTTTTTGTTTTAAAAGAATTTTTTATTTTTTCTGACTCTTCAACACTATAAGAAACTAAACTATTTTCATCATTATCAAAAATACTGTTTTGTATTTTTTCATAATCTTCTTCACTAACACCAGCAACTTTTCTTTTAGTTAAATCACTTAATGCACCATAAGCATTAGAAAACCCTGCTTTAATTCCAACCCCACTAGTTCTATAACTTGTCCCATCCCCCATTATTCTACAACTTTCTTGATCAAGATCCTCACATCTACCCACTCTTAAAGTATCATCAAGAACTAATCCAATCCCCCAAGGGCCAGTAATATCCACTCCATCAAAAACAGAGTACCTTGAAGCTTGGGTTCCTGTAGTTGGTGGAACCACTTTTATCGCACTTTTACCATCATTATCATTTGCAATTAACCCAAGACCATTCAAATCCACAGGAGTTTTACCATTAGAATCACTTGCTTTACCATCACTCATTGAATTACCATCAAACCCACTATGAGTAATATCCAAAATATCACTTGCTTCTTTTGCACTCAATTTAGAAATAGTACAACCAGAATTTACATAATTAGAAGAATCTACTGAAGGCGGAGAAACAGAAGAATCTGTTGAAGAATTATTATTTTCATTAGAAGAACCATCATTAGTATTTGTTGTGTCTGTTTCACTATTAGTATTATCATTAGTATTATCAGTATTACCTAAAAATGTATTTTCTTCTTCAAAATACACTGTTGAAAAAGAAGTAGAATTAATTTGAGAATTATCAATGGAGTAAACAAATGCAGGGTTACTTAAAAAAATTGTTAAAAAAATAATTGTTACAAAAAATCCTTGTAAAAAATCTTTTAACATTCAAACACCCAAATTTTTAATATATCCAAAATTGCTAATATTGCTAAATTATACCTAATATATATTACTTAAACTACCTTAATAAATTAAACTATTTTAATAAACATTAATGGAAGCGAATTAATTGAGCCATAAAAAACATAAATAAAAAATCCTAAAAAAGCCCAATTAAAAACAAATAAAAATAAAATTAATGCAACAAAACACGCAACAAGTATTCCATAAAATTGACTAAATAAATTTGATTTTCCTTTACTTAATTGAACTTCCATAAAAAATCCTGTAATTAGTTCAAAAAATAAAAAAAGGAAAGAAGCAATAATTGATGCAACTAAGATTCTTACAGAAGCTAACAATACTATTACAAAATCATCAACTAAATTATATTGAATTTCAGGATCAATTGGTTTTGCTAAAACTCCGCCCAAAATATAAAAATAAATAAAAACTAAAAGCAAGAATGAAAAAATTGAAACAAAATTAACAACAAGACAAGATTTTGTCCAACTCAAATCATACTTTTTTGCAACCTTTTTTCTAATACTTGAAAAAAGTTTGTATACAAAAAATACAATAATTGAGAAGACTAACAAAAGTGCAACAAAGTCTATAATACTAAAAAAAATCAAATCTAAAGCAACCATACTAAAAATAAATGCATAAAAGTAATATAAAAGCTTTTTTAACAAAAATAAATAGTAAAAATAACCCAAAAATCAAAATAAATAACTATAAATAGATGAAAAATCAGAACAATATTAAATCTATAAATTCGGGATTAATTATGCAAGAATTAGTATACCTAACTCACTTTTTAGGAAGTTTTTCTTTAGGATACTTTCTAATGCGACTTGCTTTTCCTGATGCACAACAATTTGGAATAGAAAAAAAATTAGGGATGGGTTTACTTATAGGAGTAATTGTTTCTTTCCCCGGATTTCTTGCAGCAATAATTTTTCAAAAAGATTATTTCTATGCTCTAACTTTTGTTATTTTTATTTTATTAATTATTTCATTTTTTATAAAAAGAAAAATGTATTTTGAAGAAGATCTTGCACCACTCATAGAAGAAAAAAGAAAAATTGAATTACCAAAAAAAGTTTTAACTAAAGAGGAACTAGGAGAAGAAAGAGATATAGAGGAAGTACTAAAAAATCAACAAATAAATTTAGAAAATCAAAAAGAACAGATTTTTAAACAAAAAAACACTAATGTAATTGGGGATTTAAGAGAAATAATAAGTTCCCCTAGTGAAGATGAAAAAGAAAAACAAAAAAAAGAAATGTTAGAAAAATTAAGAAATGAAGCCAAAAAAATAAGTCCAAATAAAGTAAATCAAGAAAAAAAAGAAAACAAAATTAAAGAAAATGGTAAAGAAAGCAATGCAAAAAAGGATTCTCAAGAAAATGAAGAAGATCTTGAAAATATTTTTGATTTAGATTAAAAAAATTTAAATTAATAAAAATTGAATGAGTTGTTTTTTATGAGTGATGATGTTCCAAGAAGATTAAAACGCTTTTATAGAAAAAAAGAAGAAATTGAAAAGGAACAAAACCAAGGATATAATACTCAAAACTATTCTAACCCTGAAGATAATTATTCTAATTCTGGTTTTGGAGAAAAATATGATTACACTGATAGTTTAACAAATGAATCCCAAATTCAAGAAAAAAAACAATTAAATAGAATACCAAGTATGGATTATGAGGATTTACAAATTAATGAAAGAAATGCAAGAGATATAGAAAAATTCCAACAAGAAAGCCAAGACAAAGAACTAGCATTAGAAGAAATCGAAAAATTTAAACGAGAAAATAATAGAATGCCTACAAAAAAAGAAACCGAAAAAATCGCAGAAAACTTATTTACTCAAATAAAAAATAACCCTATTGATTATGGAGATGAAGAAATGGAACAATCTCCAAGGAACCAAAGAAGACACGGAAGGAGAAATTCTAACCAACCTACAATGGAAGAAAAAGTTGCTTCAAGCGGAGCAATTGAAGAAAATTTTCAAAAAGACCTTGGCGGAGAAAACTTAGGGAATGAAAAAGATAGTATAAAAGATTTATTTTCAGATAAACCAATAAAACCTTTAGGTGAAAAAGATGAATTTGATCTTGGGCTTGATTCTGGTGATGAAGACAAAAACTCTTTAAATGATGATTCAGAGTTAGAACAAATTGATCTTGATAAGGATTCAGAAATGTGTCCAAATTGTAAACAATCAGCAGATAAAATAATATATTGCCCCAAATGTGGTTTAGCTTATTGTAAATCTTGTGCTAAAGGGATTATTGGAAAAGAAATTATTTGTCCTAAATGTGGACAAAAAACAAAATTCTAAAAATAAAAAACAAATAAAAAAAAAACTAACTATTTTTATGGACAAGGGACAGCAGGATCTATTAATACACAATTAAATTCAGAGCCTTGTTGACTTAAACTATTTAAACTCTCAATATCCTTTGAAACCCACATAGCTAATTCTGCATCATAAAAAGTAGAAGATTTTGTTTTAGTTATATCATCAGTAAAATCAAATTTTGAAGAAGCAACATCAACTTTTCCAGCATAAGGAAAAACCTTATCCTTCAATATGCCAGTACTTTGTGGTTTACAATAATAATAATTTAATTTTATAAAATCAGGAGAATTAACCCCTTCTGTATTACCAGTACAAGCTGAACTAGAATAATTTTTATAACAAATACATTCTTCAGGATAGACCTCTTTATTACACTCATGAACTACCATCATTAAAAATAAAAAAGAATCCTGATTAGTGTTAACAAAATAAAAAGCATAATCCAAAGAATCACTAAATGGTTTTAGAGAAGAATCAAAAGTGTTAACAAGAGCTTTTCTTGTTTGACAACTAAATTCTTTTTTATCAGAATAATCTTCTTTCATCATTGCAAGTAAATAATCAAGCTCTACAGGCCCCCCTGAATGTTGGTAAATACTAGAACCATCCCTCAACACATTAATGTACGAAACTACCTTTAATGTATCAGAAGCAAAATCACTTGAGTAAAAAGCTGATACTTGCTTATCTAATTGTACCCCATAATTAGCTGTAAAAAAAAACAAAGTGGTACAAATTGCTGATACTATTGCCATAAAAAATAAAGAATCCATTAAAGCAGCTTGGCCTTTTTGTCCAAGAAAAATTTGTTTCATTCCCACACCACCATAGTCATTACTCCTGGAACAATAACATAATAATCACTCCCGGAAATATTCAGTAAAGTTTGAACAGCAACAGGGTAATAACGCAAATAATAAGTTTTTGTAGTACTCTTAAATTCCCCACTTGCTCTTTTCTTATACCCACACACAAAAGGAACTGAATTATCAGTTATAACATTTGAAGAAACGGTCCCAACATCCAAATTATCACTTGAATCAAAATCAATATTTATAAATTCATCAATTAAATTCTCAAGAGGATTAGTTGTTTGTCCAGCAGTAGGATAAATTACTGCCATAAAATTATAGGGATAATTTTTTAGTTTTAATTTATCACACCTATCATTAAATGAATCAATACCCAAAATTATTGAATCCCCTTTTAATTCTCTTGAAGAAGAAATCATCATTGTTTGTTTACTTATTGAATTATTTTTTGTATTGTAAGTATTTAGTGTTACTGCAAAAATGGTAAAAAAAAGTAATAATGACATAACAATTGGGATTAATGAAGGTAAATCATCACCAATTGGACCAATAAAACCCTTTTTTGAAAAACTTACTTTTGAAAAAAATTTTTTCATAAAAACCACAATATTTTTTCTATTTTTTTTAAAAATATTTTTATTTAAACTTTAAATTCACTAAACAAAAATCTATTAAATCAAATTTTCTTAAATTATATTAAATTATATTTTCTTAAATTATATTAAATTATATTTTCTTAAATTATATTAAATTATATTTTCTTAAAACACTATTTTCAAAACTTTACATAAACACCTTAAGTTTATCCAATTCCATTGAATAATCTTTTACAATCATCCCAAGTAACTTCTTCTGATTGTGTTACTCCTGACCCGGAGGTTATAGCTAAACTTAAACAATTTGAAACAGTACTATTATTGTTTGGATTTTGCATTTTTAATTTATAACAACCAACTAACAAAAGATTACTTGTGCAATTACTTGTCAACCCTGAATCTTTTACTGGATTAAGTAAACTTGAACATGGAACCACATAAAGTGTAACTTGTCCATTATTTACTTCTTTTAATGCAATAAATGAATTTGGAGGAGCAACTTGTTTTCCTGTATAAGTTGCTCTTGGATACAATATTATTTCATCACTAACATTGTAGAAACTACCAAAGTCACTATAATTTTCTCCAATTAAAAAATCAGGTTTTACAAAAACAATTGAACCTTTAATTGGAATTTTTCTTGAAGAAAGAATTCTATTTTTTCCATGCTCAGAAATTGAAATAACTAGTAAATTGTGATCGGAAAAAGAAACCTTTGAAAAAATCAAATCATAAAATAAACGCGAATTCCCCCCAAGTCCATAATATAACACATCCGGAACAACTAAACTATTTGAAGAGCAAAGATTTTCTGAAGACAACCTTTCATTAATTATTTTTTCAACATCAATAATATTATTTTCAGCAACACTCTTTAATTCAATTCCTGAAATAAAATTAAGAAACAAAATCCCTATTACTGCCATCCCAGTTACAAAAACAAGCATCTGCATTTTACTCATTATAAATCCTAACACATTTATCACCAAAAACTATTTTCTAAAAAACACTACCTTCTAAAATTTACTAAATACTAAATTTTATTAAATTAAAAAAAATTAATTTATTCCCCCAGGGCCCCAAAAAACACAAATATTAGGATAGGTTTCTCCAGCCTTTGAAACATTTCTTATAACATAATTACCAACTTTAACTCCTCCTATAGTTGGATCAGTAGCAACATATCCAGGCAAATTTGTATTAGGACAATTTATACCATCATCAGAGAACGAAGTAAATCTACTTATATTCAAACATTTTTGTTTGAATATTCCTGATTTTGGAATTGAGAATAATAAAACATAACAAGAATTTTCTGCTCTTGAACAAATAGCAGAACATTGTTGAGCATTAGTGTTTTTTTCTATTCTTATTATAGCATCTTTTTCGTTAAAACAACCATCAGGATTATCAAATCTAAAAGTATTAGAGTTTTTAATATTTACAGAATCTTCTAAGTTTTGTTTAAACTCCGTCAATTCTCTATCAATATTATTTACACAAACTTCTTTATTAGCCGCAGCTAACATTTGTGATCCAACTATAATTACAAAACCCATTATAATTACTGCAACAAGTAATTCAAACGGAGCACTCATTTGTCCTTTTTCTTTAATATAATAACTAAAAACCATGCATGATAAAAGAAAAAAGAAATATATAAGGATAAAGGTTTAATAAAAAAAGGAATTGTTTGGGGAACTATTTAAAATTTGAACAATACTAAAAAAAGGGAATGCAAATTATTTTACTGTAGTGCTTGAAGAAGTGGCTTTTGGTATTGTTTTTTGTGCATTTTGGTATAACGGTTTAACAACAAGTATTAGCGCTAAAGCAGCTATTGCAAAAACTAGAATTAGGTAAACTGAAGAAAAATTACCATCTCCATCCTCTTCAAAAAACAAATTTTTTAAATCAAATCTATTCATAACATTCACTCAAAAACCAAAAATCAATACTAATTAATAGGTTAATAGAAGTATAAAAAACTTGCTTAAAAGAAAAACAACCAGCATTCAATAAAAAAAATAAGTAATTAATAAAAAAAAGTAAACACTTGCTTGATTTGTTTAAAAAAAATAAAAAAAAGAATCTTTTGTCGGAAAAACATTTCCGACAAA
>DAOQRN010000008.1:0-23663 GCA_035355675.1 archaeon | reverse complement strand
GAGGGAGAAAGTTTCCCAATTTATCCAGGACATAGTTGTTGTGATGATTTAATTGCAATAAAACCCACTGCTTCACTTAACACAAGTACTGGCGAATGTACTCCTATTGTTGGATCAAGTGTTTGTTCTAATTGTGGAAATGGAACTTGTGAAAAATGGGAAAATCAATGTAACTGTTTAGAAGATTGCTCTCAAACTCCAATAATCCCAAAAGATTGTATTTCATGGTATGATGGATGTAATAATTGTACTGTTGAAAATGGAAAACTTAGCGCTTGTACAAGGATGTATTGTGAAAAATATCAAGAACCAAAATGCTTACAATACCAAGAACCAATAATCCCAAAAGATTGTATTTCGTGGTATGATGGGTGCAACACTTGTCAAGTAAAAAATGAAGAAATTTTAGGTTGCACGAAAAGATATTGTATACAACATGAAGAACCAAAATGCTTATTGTATGAAACAGATATTGATTGTATTTGTCCAACAAACTATGATCCGGTTTGTGCGGAAGTAGAAATCTGTGAAACCTCATGTAAAACTTATGATAAAAACTATATTGGAGACAATAATTATATTGATTATGAAGAAGGGTGTAGCACCACTTGTTTTACTCAACAAAAAACTTTTGGAAATGAATGTGAAGCAAATTGTGCTAAAGCAAAAATAATTAGTAAAGGAGAATGCACAAATAGTTGTCCAATTTATACTCCCCCTTATTGTCCCAATGGAGAAATAATTTCAGAAATAGATGAAAGAGGTTGTTCAAGACCAATTTGTAATGATTATTCACAAAGTAATTTTTTCAAGTATGCTAAATGGAGTTGTGCTGATGGGAGTCAATTTAGTGAAGGAAGTGAAAATTCATGTAAACCCTATGCTTACTGGAAAGAAACAGCACGACAAAAATGTGAAAGTATTATTCAACCATGCATGACTTCAACATCTACTCAAAGTACAACTAACTCAACAAGTACTCAATCAACAAATAACACAGAATCAAAAACTTGTACAAGACAAAATAATTATGTAACTTCTTTTGATGTTAGTACCCCTTGTGATAATAATTGTAAATCATATACTGACAAAGAAGGATGTAGAGTAGTTGCTTGCGGTAATGAAAATCCAAAAAAATATTGCGGAGCAGTATGTGTAGATTATTCTTATGAAACAATAAAAGAAATTAAAGAAAATTGTTACTCAAAAAGTGGAAATATATTAGTACAAATGGATGATGCTGGATGCACAAGTTATGTTTGTCAAGAAAAAACTAATACTGATTGTATAACCCATATTGATGATATTCCTAAAGAAAAATATATTACTTGTGAAGAAAATGGAGGAAAAATTGTTTCAAAAACTGATACTAATGGATGTGTACTACACTTTGAATGTGTCAGGGTTGTAAAAAATGAAAATGCAACCATAAACAAAAAAATACTTAATGATTCAACAAAACTTTTAGAACTCGCATTAAAACTTGAAACACTAAAATTAGAAATAAACAAAACTATTGATAAGACAAAAGTTCTTGCGGAATATTACACTAACAAAGGAGATACAAATAGTGCTCTTAAATTCAATAAAGCAACAGAATTACTTGGAAATGGAATAATAAAAATTGATGAAGTGAAAAAATTAGTTAAAGAAAATGTAAATAATTTTAGTGAAAATAATGCAATACAAGTTAGAGAAACAATTAAAGAAATTAAAGAAACAATATTAAATGAAGTTTTAATGGTGTTACTTGAATAGGTGATCTTATGAAAACATGGATATTACTAATTGGAGCAATTTTATTGATAGGACTATTTTTTGGATGCACTCAAGATCAAACTAATACTACTCCAGAAGTAAATAATGATACTGATGCTGCAAAAGTTGCTGGTGAAGTTAGTACTGATATTAGTGGAATTAATAGTGCACTAAACGAAATAGATAATTCCTTAATTGAAAATTAAAAAGTAAACTCTTAAACCAACAACACCAACTTTTTCTAATTAAGAAAGTTTAAATTAACTCCTTATTCAATAATGTTTATGCAAAAACCAATTGATCCAAAAAAAATAAAATCAAGACAAAGTATTTACTTAAAAGAACCATACTTTCCACAAGAATTCATTAAAAAATACAAAGCACTACTTGGAAGTGAATGGGAAGAGTTTTTTTCAACAATTAAACAAGAAAAAGAAAACACATTCTGGGTCAATACTAATAAAGCAACTATTGAAGAAGTGAAAAAATCTTTAAAAGAAAAAGGAGTTGAAATTAACCAACTACCCTACCACAACCAAGCATTTACTACCACACACCCAAAACCAAGTAATTTAGAAGAATACGAAAGTGGAAAAATTTCTTTACAAGAAAAAGCATCAATGCTCCCTGCAATAGCCCTAAATCCAAACAAAGGCAGCACAGTATTTGATACTTGTGCAGCTCCAGGGATGAAAACAATACAATTAAGTAACATGGTTGAAGAAACTGGGAGCGTACTTGCAACAGAACTAAACGATAAAAGACACTCATTGTTGGACAATATTGTCAGTAAATTTAATTGCAAAAATGTTAAAACAAAAAGAATTGATTTTAGAAATATTAAAAGAAATAAAAAATTTGATTTTGTTTTACTTGATGCTCCTTGTTCTAGTGAAGGCCTAATTAGAAAACAAAGAGAAGCATTAATTGAGTGGAGTCCTGCAATGGTTAGAAAAAAGGCAGCTAATCAAAAAAATTTAATTGCAAAATCTTTTGATTATGTTAAAGAAGGTGGAGAAATGATTTACTCTACTTGTTCTTTTGCCCCTGAAGAAAATGAAGAAGTAGTCATGGATTTACTTTCTAAAAGAAAAAATGCCACAGTAGTTCCAATTAAAATTGAAGGACTTAAAATTAGAAAAAATGATTTATGCGAAAATTGTGTGAGACTTTTCCCACAAGACAATGATACTCAACAATTCTTTTTAGCAAAAATTAAAAAAGAAACAAAATGAATCAAAAAAATTATTAAAAATAAAATAAAACATACCAAGTTAAAAACTAAATTAAAAAAAATTTGTTTATTATTTTCTAAGGTATTATCTCACAGCAATTGTATTTTAAAAAAGCCAATTCTTTCTTCTTTACTTTTTTTGAATCAATTAGTTCTTTTACTTCTGGAGCAATTATTTTCATCTCTTTAATTAAGTGTCTTATCGAATCACAGATTTCATTAATTCCTTTTTTTGGCCAAACCGGATTAATGTTTGAATATAAACATCTCCCGCCACACAACTCTAAATCTTTACATTTATTACATGGAGATCCAACTGTTATTTTAAAAGGAAGTTTTTCCGGTTTTGTTGTTTTTATATCACCCAAATAATATTCTTTTACCCCACTCATAATTGGACAAGTTGATATTTTTCCGTGTGGCAAAATAGTAAAGTTACCTACTCCCGACCCACATCTTAAGTAATATTGTGTTCCAAAAATTAATGAATCAAGTATTCCAATAAATGGATAAAACCGCAAAACTCTACCTTTACTTAATTGATCTAACCAATATTTTGATAATTTTGAAATATCCTTATTATATTCTTTAATCCAATTAGTGAAATCTCTTTTATTATAATCATGCCACATGTTTGCGTCAAGTTGCCAATGAACTGAAGTGAAAGTAAAAGCATTCAGATCAGTAGGTTCAACTAAATCAATTACATCTTGGTAAAAGTGAGTGGGTTCTTCCACAGTCATTCTTGCAATTATTTCTCCTTTAAAACCATTTTTTCTAATTAAGTGTAAGTTTTTTGTAACTTTTTCCCAAGTCCCTTCACCCCTGTTTTTGTTTGTGGTTTTTTTCCCCCCATCAATTGAAACTAAAATTGTGTGAAACTTGTTCACATACTTTTTTGGCAATTTATCAAGAAGAGTTGCATTTGTTTGTATCAAATAATTATTAACTGTTTTATATTTGCTCTGCGAATCAATAACTTTTTTTATAAAATCAATATTTAGGAGAGGTTCCCCACCATAAAAAATAATTGAAACTGGTTTGTCTTTGTCTCTTTTAAAAAAAACATTTAATTCACTCATTGAGTATTGTGGTTGTTCTGGAACTGGTTCAAATTTTAACTTACTTTCTGGTTCCGAGAAACTCTTCCCACAACAATATTCACAACACAAATTGCATTCAGGGGTTGTAACAATATGATAAATCATAAAAAAACACTAATTTTTATTAAAAATATTGAGAAACAAAAGAATTATTAATGAATTAAAAACAATAATTTATTAATGAATTAAAAACAATAATATATCATGCCAGCACCAAAAATTATTTCAAAAAGTCTTACTAATCTTTTTAAAAAAGCAAATAGTTCAATTGATTCATTAACAGTAAACCGATTTAAAACTGCAAGAACTACTCAAAGAGACACTAAATCAATTTATGATAAAAAAGCAAAAGAGTTTTACACTCATGGTGCGAAAAGAACTAAGAAAAATTTTAGAGTAATGGATTCAGCAGCAAGAATTAATGCTAAAAAAATTACTGAAAGAAAAGAAGCATTTAGTGATCTTTTAGCTGCAAGAAAATCTACAAAAACACCACTAACTATTGTAGAAAAAAAAGCAATAAAATTAACTAGAGGAATTTACAAAGGAGATTTTTGTTCATTTGAAAGTTACTCGGGTAGAATTTATGAAGGGGAATTTAGAAGAATAACTTCAGCAAGAGTTAGAACAAACACTGGCCCCCAAAATATTTTGGCAATAGAAATTATTCCAACTGGAAGTGGGACAAATAAATCAATTAAACTAGCAGTGGATTTGCTTGAAAAAAGAAATTAAAAAAATAAATATTAACTAACACTAAAACTCTCTTTCAAAATTAATTCCTTTATAGTATTTTTCTGCACCCATTTTTTTTCCTTCTTTTATTCGAGAAGCGGCTTTTCTATAATTAAGCACTTTATTTTTTTTCCAAATTAAAGGCATTTTTGAAGCAATTCCATTTCCACCAATGCATCCCCCTTCACAAAATAAAATATCATAAAAAACTTTGTTAGGATTTGAATTAAACAATTTTTGTAGATTTTGACAACCATCACAAAAAACCATTTCTTCATCATCAAGAATACTTTTTGAGTGAAGAGTTTTTGTTAAACCCCCACTAAGTGGATATATTTTAGTGTATTCATTATAAAATGAATCAAAAACATTTGATCCAACTAATCTTGGTTTTTCTTTAGCAACAATTTGTTTTAACTCACTAAACGTTATTACAACATCAATTAATGTTTTCTTGGATTTTTCATTAACTTGTTTTGCTTCTATTTTTTTTGCAGTGCAGGGAGAAGCAAAAATTATTTTGTGTTTAGGGTATTGTTTTTTTAGAACTTTTGCCATTGCAACCATTGGACTATCAAAGGGCAAAAGAAATCTAGAAAAATCAGGATACTTTGCTTTCAACAAATTAACACTCATTGGACAAACAGAAGAAATAAATTTTATTTTTGTTTTCTTATTTTGTTTAATATATTTATGATAATTCTGATTTACTATTTTTGCCCCAAAAGTAAGTTCAGTAACAATATCAAAACCTAGTCCGCGCATTTGTGGAACAAATTTTTTAAAATCAAAATCAACTACAAAAGAAGGAGCAACCATTAAAATAACTTTACTCTCATTATACCTCAAAGAATTTCTTAAAAGTTTTAATGTAGTTAATTGATCTTCTGAATAAGCAAATCCAAAAAATTCTGGAGAACCATAAGACTCTAATTCATTCATAAATATCAATAATTAGAAGAGTTGAAGTGATATTTAATTCCAATACTTGGAGTTAATTTAGTTTTGGAATTAATTAAATTTTTTTATCATTTACAATTAATTTGAATACTTTATCATTTGACCTTACTCTCTCACTAACTTTTATTCCAACAAATTGTCCTTGACCCGCACTATTAACTGGTTTTAGGTTTATTTGCATGGAGTCAAGTTTTTGTTCAATATAAGTTGTTTCTCCTTCAATTAAAAGAAAATCACCCACTTTTATTGAATCAAATAATTTTATTTCAGCAACCCCTACTTTCACATAATACTTTGTAACTATTCCAACATTTTGTCTTTTTTGTTTTTGAAAACTCCCCTGACCTTTTGCTAAATCTTTTTCATTTGGGGTTGATAAATAAAATCCTTTAGAAAATTCTCTATTATATACTTTTTCAAGTTCATTGTTCCAATGATTTATTTTTTCAATAGAATAGGTTTTATCAAACACTGAATCTATTGCTTCTCTATAGCATTTTGTAGTAGTTGCTACATAGTCACTTGGTTTTGTTCTTCCTTCAATTTTTAGTGAATCAATTCCTGATTCAATTAATTTATCAATAAATTCTATTGTTTTCATATCTTTTGGAGAAATAATTGTATCCCCCTCAAGGAACAATTCTTTTTTTTCAAAATTTGGGGCAGAACCATCAAGAAAGAATGCCCTACGACAGGGTTGTAAGCATTGTCCTCTGTTTGCACTTCTCCCAAAAACTTCATGACTCAAAAAACATCTACCAGAAACACTAATACACATTGCTCCGTGAATGAAACACTCAATCTTTACCCCTAATTTGTGAGCAAGAGGAACTATTTTTTTTATTTGATCCAAATTTAATTCACGAGCAAGAACAATTCTTTTCACACCTAATTTTGCGTATTGTTTAACTGCTATAGAATTACTTACTGATGATTGAGTAGATAAGTGTGCTTCGATTTTGTGTTTATTTGCAAGAGCAAGTACCCCCATGTCAGATAATATTATTGCGTCAACTTTAGATTTTTTTGCTGCAATAATTATTTTTTCTACATCTTTCATTTCGTTTTCAAAAATAATTGTGTTAAGCGCTAAGTAACCAAAAACTTTTCTCTTGTAAGGATTTTTTCCATGTAAAAATTCCATTAATTTTTTTAGTTCAGTGGAAGAAAAATTTGTTCCAAGATCTCGCATATTGTACCCTTTAACACCAAAATAAACTGCATCAGCCCCATTTTTTACCGCAGCAATTACACTCGGCCAGTCCCCAACACCTGATAAAAGTTCAGGAATAGTATTTTTCTTAATTAATTTTTTTGTTTTTAGTACCATACTTAATCAAATTCTCAAAATTAATTTTAAACAATATAACTTCAAAATTAATTAAATAATCTTAAATTCGACACACTTATAAACATTTTTTATTGACTTATTTTAGAATGAGCAAAATATATTATTCAGTTGCGCAAGCAAATACATTAATTCCTAAAATAAAAAGAACTGTTGAGAAAATAGAGAAACTTAGGGATGAAATTTTTTTAATTGATAATACAAAGATTCTTTTTGATGAATTATCTCCAAGCAGTCTTTTGCTTGAGATTGAATTAAACAAAAACTTTCATGAAAAAAACTTAGAAATGTTTACCCTAATTGCTGAACTAATTAGAGAAGGATGTTTAATTAGAAATTTAGAAGAAGAAATTGAGGTTGATTTTTACTCAAAATTTAAAGACAAGGATATCTTTTTATGTTGGAAAATTGGGGATGACACGATTAGGTTTTGGCACGAAACTTTTGAAAAACAAAAACAAAGAAAACCCATTGAAGAGTTACAAGAACATTATTACGAAAAACTAAAAGAATTAAAATAAAAAAACCAAAGAAAAAAGAACTAAAGTAAAACATTAGTATAAAACATTATTATAGTACTACTTCCCTAATTTTGTTATGACCAAAAGAAAAAATTTAGCATTACATTTTGGACAACACGGAACTAACCCTAATGCTAGAAAAGATGTTGAAGGGAGAATAAGAAAATTACTCGCCGCAACAAAAGCAACAGCTAGGATAGAAAAGGCCCATGAAAAAAGAGAAAGAAGATTACAAACTCATGTTGAACAAACAAAAACAACTTTTAGAGGAAAAATTGATATTGTTCGAAAACAAATTAATCAAAGTGTAAAACTTGGCAGAGTTAGTAAAAGAACTGCTGCTGCTCAAACCCTTGCTCTTGATAAGTGGGTTAGTGAAGAACTACAAAAGAGAATAAAAGAAACAAAAGACCCAAAAGAGGCAGAAGCACTTAAAATAACAATAAATCAGGAACTAAAAGTACTTACCGAAATAGAAGAAATGGAGTTAATGGACAAATTACTTGGAAATAACCCCACAGTAGAACTACAAAAGGATATTGTTACTCAAATTGACAAGTGGAAAAAAAGAATGCCCCAACTAATTAAGGGAATTTACTAAAAACACAGAAAAACTTAGACTTAAACAGCAGCCTTTTAAATGTTTCTTAATTAATTTTCTTTATTCAATGGCTTTCTAGCCGTAAGAATGCATTATATTTGGTGAGCAAATTTTTATAAAAAAAATAATTTTTATAAAAAAATTTTAAACTTTTTAAAAAAATGTTTAATTTTTGTCTCGCGTTAAAAAAAGCCTTGGTGATTTATTTGGTTGAAAAAGATGAGCAAAAAATTATCCAAAGACACTATTTAGTACCAGAACACGTTTTAATAAAAAAAGAAAAAGTTGACGAATTAATGGCTGAACTTGGAATCAAAAAAGATTCTTTACCAAAAATAACAAAACTTGACGCTGCAATAAAACACTTAAAACCCGAAAGAGGGGATGTTGTTAAAATTATTAGAGATTCAATAACAGCAGGACAAGCAGTATATTATAGAAGAGTAATTTAATTGAAAAGCAAAAAATAATAAAATTAATTAAAAAATTATTTTTAGAAAAAATTGGTTTTTAGAAAAAATCGATTTTTTGTGCTTTGGCACTAAAAGACATGGGTGAAATTTGATGGGTTGGGAATTAATAGAATCTTATTTTAAAAATAGAAATATAGCTCAAATGGAAATTGACTCTTATAACCAATTTATTGATAATAGATTAACTGAAATTGTTAAAGAAAATAATCTAATTGTTCCAAAAATTGAAGAAGTTAGAATTGAACTTAGCGATATTGAGGTTGAAAAACCAAAAATTATTGAAGCTGATGGAAGTCCAAGAGACGTTTTCACTCCAATGGAAGCAAGACTTAGAAACAGAAATTACGCAGGACCAATTTACTTAACTATGAGACTTTTTAGAAGAGATGTTGAACAAGATGCTAGAAGAACAAATATTGGGGACATGCCTGTAATGACAAAATCAAAACTTTGTTGGCTTGAAGGAAAAAACGAACAAGAACTAATTGATATGGGAGAAGATCCAAAAGATTTTGGAGGATACTTTATAATTAATGGTAGTGAAAAAGCACTAATGACTCAAGAAGTACTTTCTTCTGATAAAGTACTAATCTCTGAAGGAGAGAAAGGAGTTGTTGCTGAAGTAATTTCAACAAGAGGAGCATTTAAAGGAAGAGTAAGGGTTCTTAGAACACCAGAAGGAATGATTTATGTAACTTTCCCAACTAGTCCAAAGAGACTAAGTTTATTCGGATTATTTAAAGCGCTAGGACTTAAAACAAAAAAAGAAGTTTTTGATGCTTTCAATGAAGAAAAAGAAATACAAAATGATTTACTATTAAACTGGGAAGAATGTGATGTATCAAACGAACAAGAAGCACTTGATAAAATCGGTAAATATGTTGCACCAGGACAAGTAATTGATTATAGACTTCGAAGAGCAAGAGAAGTTATTGACGGATTCCTTTTACCACACATTGGTCAAGACGAACCAGCAAGGTTAGCAAAAGCTTACTATTTATCAATGATGGCAACAAAAGCCATTGAAAGACATTATAAATTAAGAGGAAAAGATGACAAGGATAATTATGTAAATAAAAGACTTGAACTAAGTGGAAAATTAATGGAACACTTATTTAGATACTCATTCAAGTACTTTGTAAAAGACCTGCGATTCCAAATTGATAGAACTGTTACAAGAAGAAGAAAACTAAATATTGCAACAGTTGTTAGACCTGGAGCAGTATCAGAGAGAATAAAATTCGCTATGAGTACAGGAAACTGGATAGGAAGATCAACCGGTGTTGCAAAATTTATGGACAGAGTGAATTACTTAGCACCATTAACTGACCTACGAAAAGTAAAATCACAATTAGCTAAAACAAGAGAATTATACGAAGCTCGTGATGTTCACGGAACACACTGGGGAAGACTTGATCCAATCGAAACACCTGATGGACCACAATGTGGACTTGTAAAAAATCTTTGCTTCATGGCAGAAGTAACAACTGATGCTCCCGAAGCACCAGTAGAAGAATTATTACACAAACAAGGGGTAAGATTGAAGAAATTATAAATCGCACTACTAAGCGAAGCGCACGTAGTGCTTCGTCTGGTCATGGCGAAACAGGACAAGGGGTAAGATTGAAGAAATTATAAATAAAAAATTATAATTAAAAAAAATAAAAATGAAAAATAAATTTTGTGGGTGAATTTGTATGGCAAAAGTAGCAAAGGTTTATGTTAATGGAAGATTAATAGGATTCCATGATAATCCAGAAGCATTAACAAATAAAATTGTTGATTCTAGAAGAGAAGGAAAATTACAAAAAGAAATAAACGTTGCTTATCAAAAAGACACTAACGAAGTATACATTAACACTGATGCTGGAAGAGTACAAAGACCAGTTATTGTAGTAAAAAATGGGAAAAGTGCTTACACTCCTGAAATCGCAAAACAAGTAAAAGAAGGAAAATTAACTTTTGCAAAATTACTCGAAATGGGAATAGTAGAATATCTTGATGCTGAAGAAGAAGAAAATACATTAATCGCATTAAAAGAAGAAGAAATTACAAAAAATCACACTCACTTAGAAATTAACGGAAGTGCTATCTTAGGAGCAATTAGTAGTTTAATTCCATACATAGAACATGATATGGCCGGAAAAGCACTACACGGAGCAAAAATGTTTAAACAAGCTATTGGGTTTGGAGCAGCAAATTATAAAATAAGACATGACACTGAAGGATACTTATTGTACTATCCAGAAATACCAATTGTTAAAACAAAAACAATGGATCTATTACAACTAGAAAAAAGACCACAATCACAAAACTTTGTAATGGCAATAATGCCATACTACGGATTCAACACAATGGATGCAATAATTCTAAACAAAGGAGCAATTGATAGAGGACTTGCAAGAGCATGTTATTTTAGAAATTACGAAGCAGTAGAACAAAGATACCCTGGTGGACAAAGAGATAAATTTGAAATACCAACAGAAGAAAAAGTAGGTTTTGTTGAAGAAAAACAATACAAGAAATTAGGAGAGGACGGAATCGTTAGACTTGAAGAATTCATTGAAGAAGGAGAAGCAATTATTGGAAGAACATCACCACCAAAATTCTTTGAAGATATGACAGATTTTGGAGTAGATGACGAAAAAAGAAGAGATAGTTCAATAAATATTAGAAAAGGAAAACCAGGTTACGTTGATACAATAATGATGACAGAAGGGGAAGACGGAAGTAGACTTGTAAAAATAAAAGTAAGAACAACATTAAGGCCTGCAGTTGGAGACAAAATCGCTTCAAAACACGGACAAAAAGGAGTAGTATCAGCAATCATACCTGAAGAAGATATGCCTTTCACTATTGAAGGAATAAAACCTGATCTAATACTAAACCCACACTCAATCCCATCAAGAATGACTATGGGACACTTAATGGAAATGCTTGGAGGAAAACTAGGAGCAGCAAAAGGAGAACTAATTGATGGAACACCATTCAACAATATGTCAAGAGAAGAAATGGAAAAAGAACTAACAAAAGCTGGATTTAGAGCTGACGGAATGGAAATATTTTATGATGGAATTACAGGAAAAAGAATTGAAGGAAGTATATTCACAGGAATTATTGCAACACAAAAACTTTACCACGTAGTATCACACAAGTTACAAGCAAGAGCAAGAGGACCAGTACAAGTACTAACAAGACAACCAACAGAAGGAAAAGAAAAAGAAGGAGGACTACGGTTCGGAGAAATGGAAGGAGAAACTCTAGTTGGACACGGAGCTGCAATGTTACTCCACGAAAAAATGATTGAAGATTCTGATAAAACAGTAGAACTAGTTTGTGAAAAATGCGGAGTAATCGCAGTGAATGATGAAATAAGACACAAAAAATACTGCCCACTATGCAAATCAGCAGCAGTGTACCCAGTAGAAATGTCTTACGGATTCAAATTACTTTTAGACGAACTAAAAGCATTAGGAATAATGACAAAATTAAATTTAACAGACAAGGTGTAAAATAAAAATTAAAAAATAAATTGGGTGAATTGGTTATGATAATGAAAAAAATTGGAAGCGTTGAATTCAGTATTTTAGGACCTGAAATGATTAGAAAAATGAGTGGAATAGAAATAAAAACACCCGAAACTTATGATAAAGACGGATACCCAATGGAGGGCGGACTAATGGATGCTCACCTTGGAGTAATTAATCCAGGGATAAAATGCAAAACATGTGGACAAGGAATGAGAACTTGCCCAGGACACTTTGGACACATCGAACTAGAAAGACCAGTTGTTCACTCAGAGTTTGGAAGAAAATTAGAATTACTAATGAACACGACTTGTAAAGATTGTGGAAAAATACTATTACCAGAAGAACAAATAAAAAAATTACAAGATGAAACAAAAGGAAAAGTTGTTGACAAATCAAAAAAAATATTAATCAAAACAAAAACAGTAAAAAAATGTCCACACTGTTCAGCAGTTGCAAACAGAACCACTCTTGATAAACCAACAAATTTTTTCTATAATAAAGAAAGAATTTACCCAACACAAATAAGAGAATGGGTGGAAAGAATTCCAGAAGACCACTTAAAATTATTGGGTTATGATTCTGCAAGAATTAAACCAGAATGGTTTGTAATGACTTCACTACAAGTACCACCAATCACTATAAGACCAAGTATCACGCTTGATAACGGAATAAAATCAGAAGATGATCTTACACACAAATTAGTTGATATTATTAGAATTAATCAAAGATTAAAAGACAATATTGAAGCAGGAGCACCACAATTAATTATTGAAGATCTTTGGGACCTACTACAATACCACGTAACAACATACTTTGATAATAACACAGCAGGAGTACCACCAGCAAAACACAGAAGTGGAAGACCATTAAGAACAATTATTCAAAGATTAAAAGGAAAAAAAGGAAGATTTAGGTATAACTTAACAGGAAAGAGAGTAAATCACGCAGCAAGATCAATTATTGTTCCAGACCCATACCTAGACATATCAGAACTTGGAATACCAGAAGAAGCTGCAAAAGAATTAACTGTTCCAGAATTTGTTACTGAATGGAATGTTGAAGCAGTAAAAAAAGTTGTAGAAAAAAGCGACAAACCAGTTTATATTATTAGACCAAATGGGACGAGAAGAAAAGTAAGCGAAGAAAACAGAGAAGAAATTGCTAAAGAAGTTGATATTGGTTACAGAATTGAAAGAAATTTACAAGATGGAGACATAGTATTATTCAATAGACAACCTTCCCTTCACAGAATGAGTATGATGGCTCACACAGCAAGAATCATGCCTGGAAAAGTTTTCAGAATGAATCCAATTGTTTGCCCACCATACAACGCTGACTTTGATGGAGATGAAATGAACTGCCACGTACCACAAACAGAAGAAGGAAAAGCAGAAGCAAAAAGACTAATGCTTGCAAGAGACCAAATTATTTCACCAAGATATGGAGCACCAGTAATTGCACCAAAAGAAGATGGAGTGAGTGGAGCTTTTGCATTAACTATGCCACAAACAGAATTCTCAAAAGAAATTGCAATGCAATTAATGTACGAAATTGGAATAAATGAAATACCAAAACCTGATAAAGGAAAAAAATACTCAGGAAAATTAATTTTTTCACAAATACTACCAAAAGACCTAAACTTAGAGTACGAATCTTATACAAGTAAAATATTCAAACAAGCTGGAATGAAACCAGAAGATGGAAAAATAATAGAACAATACTTAGACAAAGTAAAAATTGTTAATGGAAATATTGAAAGTGGAGTAATTGATTCAGCTTCATTAAGTGAAGGAAAAGGAGTAATAGTTGACACTATTGCAAGAGAATACGATAGTAAAGTACTTGAACAATTCTACCACGGGCTAAACAGATTAACTGCTTACATTCTAACAGAAAAAGGAATGACAGCTTCACTTGCAGAATATGAAGTAAGTGATAATATTGAAACACTAAAAAATAAAGTAGTTAATGAAACAATGAAAAAAGCAGAGGATCTTGTTGAATCATACAAAAAAGGAACAATGGAAGTAATTCCCGGAAGAACTTTACAAGAATCTTTTGAACAATACATGATGAGAATTTCTGCTGAAGCAAAAGACAAAGTAGAAAAAGCAATTATGCAAGAAAAATTACAATATGTTACAAGCGAAGAAGCAGTATTAAACACAATCGCAATGATTTTAGCAAAATCAAGAGGAAGTACAACTAACCTAATGAATATTGCTGGATTTTGGGGACAAGCTTCTGTAAGAGAAGGAAGACCAAGGAAAGGATTCAAAGGAAGATTAATTACTTCTAATGAAAGAGAAGATGTTGGATTACTCGCAGGAGGATTTATTAGAAATAATTTCCTAGACGGGATGACAGCAAAACAATACTTCTACCACTCAATGGGAGGAAGACAAGGAGAAGTTGATACAGGTGTATCAACAAAAGTATCAGGATACTTATACAGAAGACTAGCAAACTCTCTAAAAGACCTAGTGGCTGCACCAGATGGTACAGTAAGAACAGCAGCAAATACTTTAGTACAATACCAATATGGAGAAGATGGAGTATTCCCAAAAAACACTAACAAAGGAAAAAGTGTAGATGTTCTTGAAGAATACAAAAAAATGAAAGGAAAAAAGAATTAAAAAAATTATAAATCGCGCTACTAAGCGAAGCGCATGTAGCGCTTCGTCTGGTCATGGCGAAACAGGACGTGGGTGAAGAAAATGAGTGAAATGGAAGACTTTGGAGCAGAAATACAAGAAGAAACAACAGAAGAACTAGAAGAAGACGAACTAGAAACTGCAGAAGTTGAAGAAGGAGAAGAAGAAGCAGTAAAAGGAGAATCACCCGTAGAAGAAACAGAAGAAGAAAAAAAAGACAAAAAGAAAGGGAAAAAAACTAAAGAAGACAAAGCAGATAAAAGAATATACGAAGAAAAAGAAAGAGACTGGGAACAAGTTGCATTACCAAAAAAACTTTTAGAAGAAATAGTTGCAATCGCAGAAGTAGAAAAATTAACAAAACAAGAAACAGACAAATTAGCTGATATTATACTAACAAAATACAATTCAAAAATTGTGGAACCAGGCGAAGCTGTTGGAATAATTGCCGCACAATCTCTTGGAGAACCAGCAACACAACTAACACTAAGAACAAAACACTTCGCTGGAGCGGCTGAAGTATCGGTTGGTTCAGGAATACAAAGAGTGGAAGAAATAGTTGACGGAAGAAGTAAAGCAAAATACCCAGCAATGACAATATTTTTAACAAAAGAATTAACAAAAAGTAAAGAAAAAGTTGAAGAATTTGCTAAAAGTTTAATTGATGTAAGAGTAGAAGATATTACAAAACTAAACGAAAACTTTGAAGAACTAAAATTCTCAATAGAAATAGATAAAGAAAAAGCAAAAGAACTACACTTAAAAATTGATGAAGTTGCTGATGTACTAAAAAAATTCTTAAAAGGAATAAATTCAAGACAAATAGACAACACAGTGCACTTCTCAATTGAAAAAAAATCTGAACTTTTAAGAGTAAGAAAAGATCTAATAAAATTAATGAACGAAAAAATACACGGAGTAAAAGGAATAGGAAAAACAATAGTTACAAAAGAAAAAGACACACTAGGAAATGAAGAATTTGTAATAAAAACAACAGGAAGTAACTTAAAATCGGTACTAAAACTAGAAGAAGTTGACCAATCAAGAGTATTCACTAATGATATTCTAGAAACAACAAATGTGTTAGGAATAGAAGCAGGAAGAACAATGATTGTTAAAGAACTAAAAAAAGTTCTTGATGACAACGGAATTGCAGTTGATGTACGACACATAATGCTTTTAGCTGATCTAATGACTTTTGGGGGAGAAATTAAAGGAATTGTAAGAACAGGAATAGCAAAAGGAAAAGCATCTCCATTCGCAAGAGCAGCGTTTGAAGAAACAACAAAACACTTACTTGACGCAGCATTCAAAGGAGAAAAAGAAAACCTAACTGGAGTTGTAGAAAACTTAATTGTTGGACAACCAATAAGAGTAGGAACAGGAATTGTTGAATTATTAATGAAATAAAATCTTCATCGAGTGCCCAAAGGGCATGAAGATGATGCCTCGTACCGCCCTGCCGAAACTGGGCAGGAACAGGAATTGTTGAATTATTAATGAAATAATTAAAAAAAATTAATAATTAAAAGTGAAAGGTGAAAACCTTTTACTTTTCTATTTTTTTAAAAAAAACTTCAAACAAATATTTATATACTAAAAAACACTTTAACACTAACAGAATGAAAGCTAAAATCCCTATTTTATTAATAACATTAATTCTAATAATTGGATTTGTTGTTGCACAAGAATACACAACTACTTGTGAAGTTAAAAACCAAGATGTACAAAATGGTGAACTAACTTATTTTGCAAGAGGGAGTGTAACTTTTACTGATAGTTTAGGAAAAACGATTACTGCAGAAAATGTTTGTATAAAAAACACTCACCCAAACGAAATGTATACAGGACTTGGTTTGTATCCTGATGTTTTAATAGTAAAAACATGCAATCCTAATTTTGGAAAAGATCAAAATTTTGACACAAACAATATTGATTATTCAAACGCAATAATTGACACTAATTATATCTGTGAATACGGATGTATGAGTGGAGCTTGTGTTGATAGAAGTAAACAAAAGTTTGAAGAATTATATTGGAACCCTTACCCACAAATTTCTCCAATAATAAATGGAAGAGCGGTTTATTATGATCCAAGAATTGATGCTTTCTATAAAGATGTTGACGGGTTAGTAACTGGAATGGTTCCTTACGCTGATGATTTAAGTGCAACAAAATGGTGCCAAATTAAAGATTCACAATTTATTGAAGGGACAAGTGGCTCGTACATGTTAGGAAATAATTATGACCCAATTGCCCCAGTACTAAAATGGAACGGAACTGAATGGGTATCTTACCAAGGAAACAATTTAGAATACACAAGTGTTTACTATTGTTACACAAAAGATTATGGCAAACCAACTATTCAAACAGAACTTCCAACCCCTGGTTGTCCAAACAAAGGAATATTTACTATTGATTGTGATATACAAACGGATGGATATAGTTATGATTTACATTGGCAAATGGAAGGAGATATCCCCGAAATGGCTAACGGACACAATAACCCAAATAGTGATTATTACTTCAATCCAAGAATTTACATTAATGATGTAGATAATGTTCCTGCACACAATACTATGACTGCAACAAAATGGTGCCAAATGTTAAAACACAAAAATTATGTTTCAGGAGAATCATATATTAATTGGGCAAACCCATTAACTGAAAGAAAAAGTTGGAACGGAAAAAGTTGGGATACAATTCCTAACGGAGATTATCCAAGATATTACTACTGTATAAGTGGAGATAATAACACAATAACAAATCCAATAATTAATGAAAACCCAATAATTAGTCCAGATCAAAATAATACCCCAGCAAATCAAACTCCAATCACTCAAGAAATAATTCAAAAACAAGAATGTTTTGGGTGTATGGATAATAATGTTTGTTATCCAGCAGGATTTAGAACAAACGGAAAATACTGTGATTTAATTACAAAAGAACTCATAACACAAAAAACTGATAATGAATTTTGTGAAAATAGTTTTGAATGCACTACAAACATTTGTGCTGATGGAAAATGCTTAAAACAAGGATTTATTGAATCCATCCTCGCATTTTTTGCTAATCTTGGACAAGGATTCTTATCAGGTTGGTTTTTAGGAACAACGAACTAAAAAAAATAAAAACTAAAACAATTTTTCAACCAAATCCTAAGATTTATAAACCTTACATTATTGAATTAGTTTAGAACCTTGAGAAGTCAATGGCTAAGCCTTGATGGAGTAGGGTAATTTTTATTACTTATTCTCTAATTTTTCTCAAGAAAAGTTATTTTAGAAAATGTTTAGTTCTGGTGAGCTAAATTTTTAGTCAAAAAAATTGAATAAAAAATAGTGATTTTTATGGATACAAATAAAGAAATTAGAAGAGCAGTTGATACAGGAAAAGTATCTTTTGGATACAAAACTTGTCAAAAAAATTTATTACATGGAGAAGGAGAAATGATTATTATTAGTAATAATTTACCAAAAAATGATAGAGAAGTTTTACAACATTTAGCAAAAGTAGAAGGAAAAAAGTTTTTAGAATATCCAGAAAATGGCTTAACACTTGGAAGTGTTTGCGGAAAACCATTTGTAGTATCAGCAATGATAATAATTGATGCAGGAAAGAGTAGTATTTTAGATTTAACAGAGTAGGTTTGCTAAGCGAACCATACTTTAATTTGTGGGCGAAAAAATATGAAACTCACGATGAAAGAAATATTGTTAATGAATGCATTAACTAGTGTGAGTAAAGTCTCACCCAAAGATTGCATTGTTGAAAACAATATTGTAACTTTCCTTGTAAATTCTGACGAAGTTGGAAAAGCAATTGGAAAAAAAGCAATAAATGTTAAAGAACTTGAAAGCAAGTTAAAAAAAAGAATAGAAATAATTGGGTTTTATGAAAAACCAGAAATAGTAATAGAAAAAACATTTGATGCTTTGAGTACTTCAGTAAAAGAAGGAAAAGAAAAAGTAGTAATAATGATGGATGGAACAAACAAGAGAAAAGTTTTAGGAAATTTTTCAAGATTTAAAAGAGTTAAAGAATTAATTAAAAGAAATTATGGAGTAGAAATAGTATTAGTATAATATTTAGAGATGTGATTTGAATGGGTTATGGAGAATTTGCAGGAAATAGTTTAATAAAAAAGAGAAAAAAAGCTAAAAAGAAAGATGTTAGACACATCAAAAAAATGAGAGCAAAACAACACATACATAAAGACCTACTTGAAGGAGCACCCCAAGGAAGAGGGATAGTTCTAGAAAAAAGAGGAGTAGAAGCAAAGCAACCAAACTCAGGAATCAGAAAATGTGTAAGAGTACAATTAATTAAAAACGGAAAAGAACTAACTGCACTCGCACCAAAAGATGGGGCAATAAAATTTATTGATGAACACGATGAAGTAATTGTTTCAGGAAGTGGAGGAGCACAAGGTGGACCATATGGTGACCTTTGGGGAGTGAAATACCAAGTAACTCACGTTAACGGAGTAGCTTTACAAATGTTAAGAAAAGGAAAGAAAGAAAAATCTAAAAGGTAAATAAAATAGGTGTGTGGAAAAATGGAAGAAAAAATAGAAAATAAAGAACAAAAAGTTGTAGATAAAGAAATAAAATCAGACAAAAAAGTTCTTGCACAAAAAGAAATTACTCCCAAAATTAACCAACCACATGAACAAAATACAGAAGTTAAAGAAAAACCTATTTTTGTTAAAAAGAAAAACTTGTTCCCAGGATACAAAATGTTCAATAAGTGGGATGCAAGCGAAGTAATAGTAAAAGACTTAAGTCTAATAAGATATGTGAATCTTGACACAATTATTATCCCACACACTTTTGGAAGAAAAGGACAAGGAAGATTTGCAAAAGCTAATGTTAATTTAGTTGAAAGATTAATTAACAAAATAATGAGATCAGGTCAAGGAAAAAGAAAACTTAGTGGAAAATATATTAGAGGAAGAGGAAGTTGTGGAAAGAAAATGCAAGCTCTACAAATAGTTGAAAGAGCATTTGATATTATTGAGAAAAAAACAAAAAAGAATCCAATCCAAGTATTAGTTGATGCTGTTGAAAATTCAGCACCAAGAGAAGATATTACAAGAATTAAAAGAGGAGGAGTAGCATATTCTTTAGCAGTTGATGTTTCTCCAATAAAAAGACTTGATGAAGCACTAAAAAACTTAGCTCTTGCTGGATTTGGTAATTCTTTTAATAAAAAAGTTAGTGCTGAAGAAGCACTTGCTGAAGAAATTATTGCAGCTGCTGCTGGTGATATGAAAAGTTCTGCTCTTAAGAGAAGAGAAGAAGTTGAAAGAGTAGCAAAAGCAAGTAGATAAATAATTTATTTGCGATTTAATTTTTTCGTGCTTTTTTTAAAAGCACAAAATTATTTTTATAAGGTGGTTTAATGGGACGAAGAGAAGAAATGGCAAAAACAGTTGAAGAATTATTAGTTAATAGAGATGATATAAGAAATATTGGAACAGTTGCCCATATTGATCACGGAAAAACAACTTTATCTGATTCTTTAGTTGCTGCTGCTGGATTAATTAATTATAATTTAGCTGGAGAAGCACAAGTAATGGATTATGAAGATCAAGAACAAGAAAGAGGAATAACAATTAACTCTGCTAATATTTCAATGATGTTCGAATGGAAAAACAAAAAACACATTGTAAACTTAATTGATACTCCCGGACACGTGGATTTTACTGGAGAAGTAATTAGAGCAATGAGAGCGGTTGATGGAGTAATATTACTTGTTGATGCTGTTGAAGGAGTAATGCCTCAAACAGAAACTGTAATTAGACAATCACTAAAAGAATATGTTAAACCAGTTTTATTCATAAACAAAGTTGATAGAATTATTAAAGAATTAAATGCTACTGAACAACAAATGCAAGAAAAATTTGTAAAAGTAATAGCACAAGTAAATAACTTAATTGAAAGAAACGCTCCTGAACAATTCAAAAAAGAATGGCAAGTTAGTATCCAAAAAGGAACTGTTGGATTTGGTTCAGCAAAAAGAAAATGGGGTGTTAGTGCCGCACACATGCAAAAATCAGGAATTAATTTTAAACAAGTATACCAATACTTAAAAGAAGAAAAACAAGATGAACTTGCAAAAATTTCTCCAGTACACGAAGTTGTTTTACAAATGGTTGTTGAACACTTACCTTCTCCATTAGAAGCACAAAAATACAGAATACAAAAAATTTGGGGCGGAGACATGGAGACAGAAATCGCAAAACAAATGTGTGCATGTAACCCTGATGCTCCATTATCAATGGTTATCACTGATGTATCAGTTGATCCACACGCAGGAGATGTTGCAACAGGAAGACTTTACTCAGGATCAATACACCCAGGAGACATGGTTAAAATTTTATCAGGAGACAAGGAAGTAAAAGTACAAAAAGTTGGACTTTACTTTGGAAATGATTTAGTACCAATTGGAAAAAGTGTTGCAGGAAACATTATTTCTTTAGTTGGACTTAAAGATGTTTACGCTGGAGAAACAATTTCTACAATTGAAATGAAATCTTTTGAAAGTTTCATGAGTAATGCAGAACCAGTAATGACAATCTCAATTGAAGCAAAAGATCCAAAAGATTTACCAAAACTAATTGAAGCTTTAAGAAAATTACAAAAAGAAGATCCTAACCTTAGAGCAACAATTAATCAAGAAACAGGAGAACACTTACTCAGTGGAATGGGAGAACTACACTTAGAAGTTAACATTTACAGAATTGTAAACAACCACAAAATTCAAATACAAAGTTCACAACCAATTGTTGTTTACCACGAAGCAATTACTGGTGAAAGTGATACACTTGAAGCAAAATCACCAAATAAACACAACAAATTCAAAATGAAAGCAAGCCCAGTACCTCAAGAAATTTATGATAAAATCGTTGAGACAAGATTGAACGGAAAAATCAAACCAAAACACGCTGAAAGTGTTGATAAACTAAAAGCTGTTGGATTTGACACTGATACTGCTAGAAAAGTTTGGGCAGTAATTAACGGTTGCGTTTTAATAGATAAGACAAGAGGAATACAAGCATTACACGAAATTAGAGAACTTGTAGTACAAGGATTCACTGACGCTGTTAACGAAGGACCTTTAGCTAAAGAAAGATGCCAAGGAGTAATGATAGAACTAGAAGATGCAACACTCCACGAAGATGCGATACACAGAGGTCCCGCACAAGTATTACCAGCAATTACAAGAGGAATTTATGCTTGCATGTTACAAGCAGGAACTAATCTTTACGAACCAAAACAAATACTTGCAATCACAGTACCAGAAGACATGATGGGTGCTGCTTCAAGAGAACTAGGAACAAGAAGAGTACAAATCACTGAAATGAAAACCGAAGGAGATTCTAGTATTGTTATTGGAAAAGCTCCAGTAAAAGAATTAATTGGATTCTCTAGTGCAATGAGAGGAGCAACACAAGGAAGAGCACAATGGACTGCTGAATACTATGGATACGAATTACTTCCAAGAGAACTACAATTAACAACAGTTAAAGAAATTAGAAAAAGAAAAGGAATGCCAGACGAAATGAAAAATTGGCAATTCTTCTTAGAATAAAAAAACTAACAAAAGTAGAATCCTACTAAAGGATTCTATTTTTTTCTTTTTTTAAAACCTTTTTAGAAAAATTATTTTTCTTCGAAAAAATCTATTTATTATTCTTACCTTAATTATTCTTTATTATGATTCCACCTAACTTGAAGGATTTAGTTACTTTTGTTCCTAACAAGGATGAACCAATTCATGATTGGTTTTACTATAAAGAAGGTTATTCAAAAGAACTTGTTGAATGGTTAATTAAAGAGTACAAACTTTCTGGCCCAATTTATGATCCTTTTGCAGGAGTTGGAACAACACTACTTGTTGCAAAAAGTTTAGGAATGAAATCCATTGGAACTGATGTTAGTCCACTAACTTCTTTTATTTGTAATGTAAAAACAAGAAGTTATGATACAAATATTTTGAAAGCAGAACTTGATGAAATCGCAAAACTAAAACCAGAAAATGTTGGAAAATATCCTAACAAAAAAATTAGAGAGCTTTTTCGTGCAGAAAATTTAGATGATATTTATTACTATCACCAAAAAATATTTGAAATTAAAGACGAAAAAGTAAAAGATCTTTTTATGCTTGCACTAATTGATACCACTGGAAGAGTGGCTAATGTAATCAAAACTGGGGGAAGTTTAAAGAAAGTAAAAAAACACCACATGGATGTAAAAAAACTTTTCCTCGGAAAAATAAAAAGAATGATACTTGATATTGAAAGAATGGAAAACAAAAGAAAACAATTAATGGAAAACAAAAATAAACAACAAAATGAAATAAGAGAAAAACACAACACAACACAAAATATTGGACAAACTTTTGAAGCAAACAAAATTCCAGAACCAATTGAACCTATAATTTACAATGAGGATGCTCGTACATTAAAACTTGAAGAAAATTCTATAGGGTGTGTAATAACTTCTCCACCTTATTTGAATAAAATTGAATACACTTCGGTTTACAAAATGGAACTTGGATTATTTTTTGATGAGCAGGAAACTAGACTTCGTTCTTATGTGGGCGATATCCCTACTGTTGAAGCTGGAGAGTATGCTGGACTTCCTGATATTGCTATTGCTTATTTTCAAGATATGAAAAAGGTTTTAGAAAATATTTATTTTTGTCTTAAACTAAAAGGAAAAGCTTTCATTATTGTTGC
>DAOQRN010000007.1:7119-26389 GCA_035355675.1 archaeon | reverse complement strand
CTTTTACAGAAAAATTTGAAGAATTCTTTAATGTTATTTATAGAAAAGAAATAGAAAAAATTGTTGAATCTTACCCTGAAAAAAGAAGTCTTGTAGTTGATTTTAAAACTCTTGAAAAGTTTGATCCATTATTAGCTGATGAATTACTTGACAATCCTGATGGAGTAATTGAAGCAGCAGAAAGTGCAATACAACAAGTAAATATTCCATCACTCCAAGTAGAAGAATTCAAACCACATGTTAGAATAAGTAATTTACCAAAAGATAGAGAAATTAATCTAAAAGATATTAGTTCAAAACACTTAAACAAAATGATTTGTGTTGAAGGACTAATGAGACAAATCACTGATGTGTTACCAAAACTAATAATGGCTGTTTGGAAATGCAGAAGATGTGGGAATATTTACAAAATTCCTCAAGATAAAAAAACAAAACTCACCCCACCAAATATGTGTGAGTGTCACTCAAGAGAATTTGAACTCTTAGAAGACAAATCTGGTTTTATTGATTATCAAAAAATAGAAATCCAAGAACCCTTAGAAAAACTAAAAGGAAACGAACAAGCTGTGTACTTGAAAGTTTTTGTAAGTGATGATATTGTAAACAAAGTTGCAGCAGGAGATAAAACAAAATTTGTAGGAGTACTACGACTACTCCCACCAGATAAGGAAAAGAAAAATATTTACGGAAAATACTTAGAAGTTAATTATTTAGAAGAAACACAAAAAGAATTTGCAGAAGTTGAAGTAAGTAAAGAAGAACAAGAAGAAATTAGAAAACTTGCAACTGACCCTAATGTTTATGAACTACTAGTTGATAGTATTGCTCCTGCAATTTATGGGCACAGTATTGTGAAAGAAAGTATTGCATTACAATTATTTGGAGGGGTAACAAAAAATCTCCCAAACAAACAAATGATTAGAGGAAATATTCACGTATTACTTATTGGTGACCCAGGGTGTGGAAAATCACAATTATTAACCGCGGCAAACAACATTGCTCCAAAAAGTATTTACATTAGTGGAAAAACAACTTCAGGAGTTGGACTAACTGCCTCTGCTGTTAAAGATGAATTTGGAGAAGGAGGATGGACACTAAAAGCCGGAGCACTAGTACTCTCAAGTGGAGGAGTATGCATGGCTGATGAACTTGATAAAATGGAAGCACAAGACAGAAGTGCACTCCACGAAGCAATGGAACAAGGAATGATATCAGTAGCAAAAGCAGGAATTGTAACCAGATTCAAATCAGACACTTCACTCTTAGCCGCAGCGAATCCAAAATTTTCTCGATTTGACCCATTCACACCATTCTTAGAACAAATAGAATTACCCGCTTCACTAATTTCAAGATTTGATTTATTTTTCATGATAAAAGATGTACTTGATAGAACAATGGATCAAAAAATATCTGACCACATTCTTGTAACCCACCAAAGTGGAGAAAAATTAAAACAATCAAGTATAACTGGAAAAGCATTAAGCAAAAAAGATATGGAAAAAATTGAAGAAGTGACAAAACCAAAAATTGATCCAGAATTATTAAGAAAATATATTTCTTATGCAAGACAAAAGTGCTTTCCTATATTAAGCGAAGAATCAATGAAAACAATAAGCGAATTTTATGTTGGACTTAGAGATCAAGGAAGAGGAAAAGGAACCTATGCAGCAACAGCAAGACAACTAGAAGGACTAGTAAGATTATCAGAAGCAAGTGCAAGAGTAAGATTAAGTAATATTGTAGAAATAGAAGATGCAGAAAGAGCGATTAGACTTGTAAAAAAATCTTTAGAAGAAACAGTAACTGACCCAGAAACCGGAAACATTGATATTGATATTGTAACAAGTGGAATAACCCAATCAAAACAAAACGCAATAAGTGTAGTAATGAGAATAATAAAAGAAGCAATGGGAGAAGGAATTGATATGGTGCCACTAGAACAAGTAGTAACAATGGGAATAGAAAAAGGACTTGATGAAGACAAAATAAAAAGTGCACTAGAAGACCTTGAAAGAAAAGGAGATATTTACAGACCACGACACCACTTTGTAAAACCATCAACAAAAGGATAAACTAAATAAACAAAAAAATAAAATAAAAAATCAACTAATTAGATAAAAAACAAAAAAGCCAACACTTAAATAAACAATTAAACAAAAATAGTTTATGAAAAACAAAAAAACTACTAAAAAAACAAAACTAAAAAACAACAAAACAAAAACAAATTCTCAAAAAAATAATACAAACAATAAAAACACTACTAACAAAGAAAGTTGGTTAAGTAGTGAAGTAATAATAAAACTAGCAATACTATTTATTGCAATTGAAGGAATTGGACTAATTGTTGCAATAAATTTAATCCCACAAAATGTAGCACAACCAATGTTTAGTGAAGACATAAACAATCCAATAAATGCTATCGGTTTATTTATCACAATACTAATAATGACCGGAGTAATATTACTAATACTAAAATTTAGAAAAGAAAACCAATTCTTAAAAATAATTGAAGCCCTTGCAATATTTTCAGCGACAATAATTGTGATGAGTGCACTAACTAACAGTGAAATAATTGCAATAGTAGTCGCACTAGGATTAATTATTTTAAGATTTTTAAAAAGAGAAAGTATTTTTTTAAGAAACCTAGCAGGAGCAATTGCTATCGCAGGAGCTGGAGCACTACTAGGAATATCACTAGGACTCATACCAATTTTATTATTTATAACAATTCTTGCAATCTATGATATTATCGCAGTGTTTGGAACAAAACACATGGTTGCACTAGGAAAAGCTGTTACTAAAAAAAATTATGCATTCACAATAGCAATACCAACAGAAAAACACTTCTTTGAACTAGGAAATGGAGATCTTGTAATCCCACTACTTGTAGCAACAAGCATAATTGCAAATGGATGGTTTATTGATAATTTACTAATTGCAGTACTTTGCTTAATTGCAAGTTTTATTGGAATTTGCACAAGTTTATACATGGTGTCAGTAAAAAAAATAGCAATGCCAGCACTACCACCACAAACACTACTAATGATAATTGTAATAATAATATCAATCTTTTTCTTTGTTTAAAAAATATTTAAAAAAATTATTAAAATCAAATAAAATTAAAATATATTAAAAAGCAATTATAAAAAATTAATAATAAATAATAATATAAAACAAATAACAAAAAAACAAAATTAATTCAAATTTTATTATTTAATTAAAAAAATTCATGGAATTGAAATTACTGCTTGAGTACAACTCATTGCTAAATAATCCGCAGGAACACCAAATAGTGATAAGACAAACGCTGCTCCAAAGTAACCTGCATAAGCAATCAAAATATATCTTGGAAGTTTTCCTAAAAAACAACCAATAAAGAATTTTATTTTACTATACTTTGCAAGACCTGCAGCAATCCCAATAACATCAAAAGGAAGCGGAGTAAAAGCAAATACTACTAGCAAAGGAATCCCAACTTTATTTAATTGATCCTTTAATATTTTTAATTGAGCAATTTCTTCTTTCTTCATTTTATTAAAAGTAGTAATACCCAAATAACCAATAACATACCCTGAAAATTCCCCAATCGATGCACCAAGCGCTACAACAAAACCAAGTAAAAGTGGAGAAAAAATACCTAAATGCAAAAACTCTACAACTGAAATTGGAGCAAGTAACAAATCAAGAGGAAGAGGAAAAAATAAAGAAGCATTAGCAATAATTGAAACAAAAAATAAACCAATTATTCCAATAAAACCAGAACCCTTAACAAAACAAAAAAAATCCTCAACTTTAAAAAAACCAGTAACAAAAGCTAAAATAATTAATAAAATAAAACCTGCAAAAATAACCATCATTTTGTACTCAAAATCATTCCCCTTCTTTGCTTTAACAGAAGATTTTTTGAAAGGAAGTTTAAAAACCATAAAATAATAGGAAAACTGGCTTTTATATAGTTTTTGTTAGAAAAATTAAGTACAAAAGAATGTTAAAGAAGTGAAAAAATGAATCAAAATTATGAAGAAATGCTAAATAGAGCTTACCTCTCAATCCCAAAAAAAGCACTAGCACACGAGAGATTTGAAATACCACGAGCAGACTCAATGATACAAGGAAGTAAAACAATAGTTAGAGGAATGAATGAACTAATAAAAACAATGAGAAGAGAAAAAAAACACTTTTTAAAATACTTAATGAAAGAAACTGCCCTACCAATAAGTGAAGGAAATAATCAAATAATAATTAATGGAAAAGTTGGAGCAATACAATTAAACAGATTAATAGAAAACTATTTCAAACAATTCATAATATGCCATGAATGCGGAAAACCTGATACAAACATAATTACACAAGATGGAATACAAATAATAAAATGTGAAGCATGCGGAGCAATAAAACCTGTTTCTATGTAAAATTGAAGTGAAAAAATGTTTGCAAAAAAACACGAAATAGATTACCAAACAATTCTTGCTGTTTGTGACAAAGAACACTTAGGAAAAACTTACGAAGAAGGAAATATTTGTTTCACCGTATCTGAAAAATTCTTTGGAGGACAAGAAATAAACGAAAAAGAATTAAAAGAATTATTCAAAAATGTAAATTCAATAAATTTATTTGGAAATAAATGTATAAAAATCGCTCAAAAAGAAGGTTTAATAACAGAAAGTAGCGTAATTAAAATACAAGGAATAAAACACGCACAAATATATGGGTTATAAAAAATTATTAAAATATTTAAAAAATCAGTAAAAAATTGGTGAGAAAAATTGGCTAACTTTAATTCGCAAAAAAGAAAAAATCAAATGAATAAAAAAAGAACAGGCGGAGCACCACAACCACACCCCGAGCAAACAAATGGAGAAACATATGTTAGAGTAAGAGTACCTAACGAAAAAGAACTAGAACAATTTGCAATAGTACTACAATTGATGGGATCAAACCAAGTAAAAGCATTATGCGAAGATGGCGAAGAGAGACAATTTAGAATTCCAGGAAAATTAATGAAAAAAGTATGGCTAAGAGAAAATGATTTAATTATTGTAAAACTATGGGACTTTCAACCAAGTAAAGGAGATGTTGTTTGGAGATTCTTAGGACACCAAACTGAATACTTAAAAAGAAACGGATACTTACAAAAATTACCAATCTAATAAAATTCAAAAAACCAAAAAAGAAATGAATAAAATTCAAAAAAATGAATCAAGACACCTTTTTCAATACTTACTGACATAAATATTCTTAGTAAAAAATATAAAAAGTGAAAAACATGGATGAATATTATACAAATAAAAAAAACAACGAAGAAGAAGATAGACCCATTAAAGAAGAAAAACTAATTCAAGATGAACACACACGAGAAATATTTGCACAAGTGTTTGACAAAGCAACACTAAATATAGTATACGAAATTGCTAGAAGAAAATACTTTGAAGAAATAGAATTTGTTATCTCTACTGGAAAAGAAGGAAATGTGTTCAGATGCAAATCTGGAAACGGATTTTATGCAATGAAAATATACAAAATAGAAACCTCAAACTTCAAACACATGATGGAATACATTGAAGGGGATCAAAGATTCAAATCTGTTAGAAAAGATAAACTTGAAATAGTAAAAGCATGGACAAAAAAAGAATATAGAAACCTAGAAGACCTAACAAAAATAAAAGTAAGAGTACCACTACCAATTACATTTAATCGGAATTGTTTACTGATGGAATTTATTGGAATTAATGGAGAAGCAGCACCTAGAGCAAAAGAAAAACCATTTTTAAATATGAATGAAGCATATGAAACAATTTGTGAATACTTAGCAAAAATGATAAAAGCAAAACTAATTCACGCAGATCTAAGTGAATACAATATTTTAAACAACAATGAAGAATTAGTAATAATTGATGTTGGACAAATGGTGACAACAGAGCACCCAAAAGCAAAAGAATTCTACACTCGAGATATAACAAACCTCTCAAAGTGGTTTAGTAAAAATGGTGTAGATACAAATTATGAAAAAATGTATGAATATGTAAAAGAAAAAACAAAAAAAGAGGAGAAAAAATAATTTTAACAAAAATTAAAAATTTATACAAAAATTAAAAACTTTGGCAAAAGTTAAAGATTATAAAACCAAACAAACAATAAATTATTGAAACAATCAAAGAAAAAAGTGAAATTTATGGAAGAATTAATTAAAATCCCTGAAGACCGAATTGGAGTACTAATTGGTCCTAAAGGGAGCGTACGCGCAAAAATAGCTAAAAAAGGAAAATCAAAAATAGAAGTTGATTCACAATATGGAGAAGTTTTTATTGAAGGAGAGGGAGAAGAATATTTTAGAGCAGTTGATGTAATAAAAGCAATTGCAAGAGGGTTCTCTCCAGAAAGAGCATATAAATTATTTGAACATGAATACTTACTAAAAATAATTGATATCACTGATTATGCAGGAAAAAATCACTCAACCCAAAAAGCAAAAAGAGGAAGAGTAATTGGAAGAAATGGACTTGCAAGAATAGAAATTGAGAAAAAAACACACGCACTAATTTCAGTACAAGGAAAAACAGTAGCAATAATTGCACTACCTGATGAAATGGAAAAAGCAGAAGAAGCAGTAGAAATGCTACTTAGTGGAGCAAAACATGATACTGTTGAAAGATTCCTTGACGGACGCGGAGCAAACAAATTTGAATTATAAATCACAAAAAATATACCAAAATAAACAAAATTAAACAATAATTAACAAATTAAACAAATTATTAACTAATATTTTTCTTGAAAAATTTTCAAGAAGGCTTTTTAAGTCTTTTCTTCTTTTTTTATTGCGTAATAAAAGATAAGTGGTGAACTAATTGGCTGAAGAAAAAACAAAAAAAGAAACAAAACCAAAAAAAAGCGATGACGAAAAAGCTGATTTAATAGTAAACGCTGCTGAAAATCTGGAAAAAGAATTCAAAGAACACTCAGTAGCAGAATTCTTTAAAAAAAATAAACAAATGCTAGGACTTTACGGAAAAGTAAGAACACTAACAATGATAATCCATGAATATGTTTCAAATTCTCTTGATGCTTGTGAAGAAACAGGAATTTTGCCAGATATTGATGTAAAAATTGATGAACTTGGAGATGAATACTACGAAGTAACTGTAAAAGATAATGGACCAGGAATTAGTAAAGACAATGTTGGAAAAGCATTTGGAAAACTTTTAGCAGGAACAAAATTCCACAGACTAAAACAAAGCAGAGGACAACAAGGAATAGGTTGTTCTGGATGCACTATGCTTTCTCAAATGACAACAGGAAAACCCTCAAAAATAATTACAGGACAACACGGAAAAAAACCAATATCACTTGAATTAACAATTGATCCAAGCAAAAATGAACCAAAAATTGCAGAAATAAAAGAACTAGAAAAAGAATTCAGAGGAACAGCAGTTGCAGCAAAATTCAAAGGAGTACTTTATAGAGACTCTGACCAAGGAGCACTTGAATACTTAAGAAGAACAGCAATCGCAAACCCACACGCAAAAATATCTTTTAGAGACCCACTAGGACAAAAAATTATTTTTAATAGAACACAAACAGTACTACCAGAACTTGCTGAAGAAATAAAACCCCACCCAAAAGGAGTAACTGTTGATGATGTAATTTATATGGGTAAAAAAACAGGAGGAAGAACAACCCTAAGTTTTTTGAATAACGAGTTTGACAGAATGGGAGCAAAAGGATTAGACGAAATGAAAAAAATAGTTGATTTTGATTTAGGGAAAGATCCAAAACAACTAACATGGGATGATGCTGAACAAATAATTAAAGCATTTAAAAAAATTGATTTCATTGCTCCAACAACTGATTCTTTAAGACCAATTGGGGAAAGACAAATACAAGGATCATTACAAAGTATTGTAAAACCAGAATTTTTAACAGTAATGACAAGAAAACCAACAGTATACGCAGGAGGATACCCTTTCCAAGTAGAAATCGCAATTGCTTACGGAGGCGGAGCAGGAAGAAAAGTTGGAGAAGAAACAAAAATGGAAATAATGAGATTTGCAAACAGAGTACCATTACTATTTGATCAAGGAAACTGTGCACTAACAAAAGCAATCCAATCAGTTGATTGGAAAAGATATGACATAAAAGACCCAGAAAATTCACCAGTAACAGTATTCATTAATTTTATTTCAGTACACATACCATACACCGGAGCAGGAAAACAAGCAATAGCTGACGAAGAAGAAGTACTTGAAGAAGTAAGACTAGCACTAATGCAAACAGGAAGAAAAGCGGGAATATACATAGCACACAGAAGAAGAGAAAGCGAAAACCAACAAAAAAGATTAATGTTCTACAAATACATACCAGAAATATGTAAGGCATTAGCAACAATTACAAAAGAAAACGAAGACAAAATGAAAAAAAACATGGAACAAATGGTTCTTGCAAAATTAAAAATAGAAGACGCAAAAGATGCGGAACTAAAAAAACAAACAGAAAAAACAATTGCTAATGATGAAAATAGTTTTGTAATGGAAGAAAAACCAGTAAAAGAAAAAACAAAAAAAGAGGAGAAAAAATAAAAAATAATTATTAAAAAAATAAATTATTGAAATAGAAATTAAAAAATAAAAATGGTGAAAAATTATGGCTGAAAAAAAACACAAAAAAGAATCAAAAACTACTGAAAAAGTTAGTCCAAAACAAATCGCTGAAAGAATAGGAAAAACAGCTGAAAGCATGGTTAAACAAATAGACAAACAACAAGACCCTGAATTTACTACAATGCAAAGAGGAAAAAGTAATGTTGTATGGGATGAAAACAAAGGATACTTAGCATTAGGAGAAAAAGAAATAAAAAGAACTTTTTTGAATATTGCTCACGCAAGAAAATTCATGCAAACAACACTAATAATGCAAAAAACACAAGAATACTTATCCCACAACAAAACGGCTTCAATTCGTGAAATTTATTATGAACTAAAACACACAATAAAAGATACAAAAGAAAACACTTTTGAAGGACAAGATGAAAGTGACCCAATCATAGTTGACCTTGAACACTCTGTTGATACAATTAGAGAAAAACTAAACTTACACGCAAATCCCAAAGGAACCCTATATGGGAATGTGACTTTACTTGATAGAATGCACCACAACGATAAATTCAATGCCTCAAAACTAGGAAGAGGAGGCTGGAGTATTATGTCAAGGGTAGAACCTGAAGAAATAGAATTAATTGATACTGACGCAGAATACTTACTTGTATGTGAAACCGAAGCAATATTTGAAAGACTCATAGAAGAAGGATTCCCAAAACCAAACAAATGCTTACTAATAGGAACTGGAGGACAAGCAGCAAGAGGAACAAGAAGATTAATTCACAGAATACACCACGAACTAGACTTGCCAGTATACGTATTCACTGATGGAGACCCATATGGATGGTATATTTACTCAGTAATAAAACAAGGATCAATGGCGCTAGCTGCGCACTCCGAATTCATGTCAGTACCTGATGCAAAATACATTGGAATGACAATTGATGACGTAAAAAATTATGGACTAGAAAATGTTACAGAAAACATGAAAGAAGGAGATATAAAAAGAGCAAAAGAAATGATGGCTTATCCTTGGTTTCAAAACAAAGAATGGCAAGACCAATTAAAAAAAGCACTAACTCAAAAAATTAGAATCGAACAACAAGCACTAGCAAACAAAAAACTGGACTTTGTTGCAACACACTACCTACCTGAAAAAATTAGAAACAAAGAATTCTTACCTTAAAAAAAACAAACTAATTTTTATGGAAACAAAAAGTTTTTTCTTTGACCACCAGGAAGAGTTCTAGTAATTTTTGCCCCTTTACTTTCTAAAAAACTAATTACTTCTTTATCTTTAGAAATTTCATTAAACAACCTATTAAGAGTATCCATTCTTCCACCATAACGCAACTTAAGTTGCTTAGGAGAAACTGATCTACCTTTTAGTGATTCAGAAATAATAAAACGCTGAATCACTCTTTTCTTTTCAATTACTCTTTCATGATGCTTGGGTTGATTTCTAACAGTACCTAGAAGTAATTTTTGTCTAACCCTTAAAGGCAATTTACTAATTAACACTCTCAGTTCTTGTTGAGAAATTCTCTCCCCACCAATTCTTCTTTGCACTTCTCTTGCAGAAACACGCGCACCAGAAGCAACAATACTATTTAATGCTAAAATTCGTTTAGAAGCAATTTGACTTTTATTCACAGCACTACCTTTTGCAACCACAAAAATCACCAAAAAAATAAAAAATTAATTTTTAATAAAATCAAGCTTTTTCACTTAATAAAACTTTTTGGGCAGTCTCTGTATCCCCACTTGAGAGTAACTCAAACATCCTACTAGTGTCAAAGTTTTTTAGATTTGCTTCTTCAACATTTTTTTCTAAAATAGTTAAACCTAAATCAAGCACACCCTTTTTTTGGTTTTGCATTTCTTTTAATTCAAGCATTTTTTTCTTAAAATCTTCAACAACTAATTCTTTTGAAATAGAAAAAATTGCTTTCTCTTCAGGAAGCGAAAATTTTACATCACTTTGAGAAAACCCCTTCGCAAGCGAACCCACAATCTTTAATCTAATTAATGGTTTCATTTCAAAATCACTTGATAAAAAAGAATTTATTTTTTCTTCAACAACACTATTTATTTCTTCAGGCGTTGAGTTATCAAAATTAATTTTTTCGTAAAATAATTTTCTTTGAACTTTATAAGGAACAAAATCTAATTTTTTTGTTAATGTGTCAAAAAAGAAAACCCCTTTTTCTTTTTTTGATTCAAGATTTTTCATTTGAGTAAAAACACTAGACCCAGTTAAAAGAAATCTCTTCCCCTCAATTACTTGTTCATCCACCCAATGAAGGTGTCCATTAATAATTAAATCAAAACCATCCGGTAAATCAGCAAGTGAAAGTGAAGCCACCATATCATCATCAAAAGGCAAAAATTCTTTGAAAGATTGGTGGAATAAAATAATATTTATTGCACTAGAAATTGGTTTTGGATCATAAAGAGATAATACTTCTTTAGCATGTTTTTCTGGAACTCCCCCCATCCCATGAACCACTACTTTTTCTTTTACCCCATTAATTTCTTTTTCAAAAACAATATTTCCTACATGTAAATGAACTAACGCATTACTTTCTTCTAAAACATCAAGAGCGTTAGCAAAATCTTTTCCCCTATGCTCATGAGTTCCATGAATTGCTATGATCGGAACTCCTTTTACAAAAACATTTTTCTCACCAGTCCTTGTATTTTTTTTTAATTCTTTAATTGAACCATTGTTTTTTGCAAAACAATCAAAAGTAGAAAGCCAAACCTCTTGAGTAGGAGTCGCACTATCAAATAAATCCCCAGCATGAAGAATAAAATCAACTTTTTTTTCTTTAAATAATTCAATAGCTTCTTTAAAACGCGAAAAAGTTTCTTCACTCCTCTCATCAGACCCAAAACCTAAATGAGTATCCGAAAAAATACCTACAAGCATACATTATTACTAATAGAAAAGGGTTAAAAAATAAGTGCAAAATCTATTCTTAATTAGTTATTTGTTTAATCAAATGGTGTTTTTGGTGAATCCACATAAAGCGGTGCGAGAGGTTTTAATCCAATTCTTTTCACACATCCATTTAACTCTTTTTCATTTGTTGCATCAGAAAAAACAGCCATTATTTTTCCTTCATTAAATAACTCACTTATTTTTTTTTCTTCAACTTTTTTTATAACTTTAAAAGAATTATATTTTTCTAATGAAGATAAATCATTTTTTCCACAATAAATAATATTAATTCCTGATTTTAATAACAAAAACCCTAATTTTTCTGCAAATTTATTTGCGACAAAAACACTAGTTCCTTGAGTAGATACTGGCAACCCGCCAATTCCTTTTATTTCTTTAAAATAAAAATAAGAATAACCTTTAATTGCTAAACAAAAAAATTCACTCTTGGGTTCTTTTAATTTAACTTTAAGTTCAGGAAAATTTTTTAACACCTCTGAACCTAACGCAATTTCTAAATCTTTAGATGAAAAATTTTTACAAAAACTTTTTCCCCTGACAGCAAAAGTGGAGTCTAAATTATTTTCACATAAATCAGAAACATTAACACAAATTTCATTCATATTGGTTGTTTTTCTTTTCTCTGCAATAAAAAATGAACTAATCCCAAAACAATTTTTTAAACCATTAACCACCATAAGAGGATTTTTGCAATCAATAATTATTCTTCCACAAAAAGAAGATATTTTTTCAACTTCAATCTCTTGTCTTTTTAGGCTTAAAACCATATTTTCTTTTAATATTGAAAACCACCTTGATTTTACCTCTTGACTTTTTAGAGAAATCTCAGGATTTAGTAAAATTATTACACAATTTGGTAAAAACATAAAAATACTGGGTAAAAAAACAATTAAAAATGAAAACTTTTACTAAAAATCAACAAAAATTTTGTCAATAAAAAGCCTCGAAAAAAATTTTTAAATTTGGCAAAGATTATAAACATTACAGCCCTAATTTGCAAAGAAGAAACACTAAAAAACCAAAAAATAAAACCAAATATAAATGTGATAAAAATGGAAGCACTAGTTTTTTTTGTTTATTTGGCTCAAATAATTATTGGAGCGGCCTTTTTTAGTGCTATTTTAAGAAAATTAAATCAACCAACTCTTTTTGCTTACATAATTGCAGGAATAGTAATTGGTCCACTTGTACTTGGATCAATTGATTTTTCAGGATTAAATTTGCCATTTGATATTGGAATAAATGGAATGACTCCTGAACTAAGTTTACTTGCAAGTCTAGGAACAGCATTTTTATTATTCTCAATAGGAATTGAAACTTCAATTGAAAAATTATTCAAAGTAGGAAAACCACTTATTTTAACCACGGTTCTTCAAACATTTGCTCTAATTTTAATCACAATTCTACTTTCAACAATAACAGGGTTATTAACTTTTGAACAATCCTTATTCATTGCAATAATTATTTCTTCATCATCAACAATGATTGTGATAAAAGTACTAACTGACACTAAAGAAGTAAATACATTAACTGGAAAAGTAATTTTATCAATAACATTAATTCAAGATTTTTTAATAATATTTTTTACTCCACTCTTAACAAACATCACTTCATTATTTGATATAAATTTTACATTATTAATTATTGGAAAAATATTTGTTTTGATTGCGATCGCAGTATTTTTGAATAAAATAGTTTTTCCAAAATTATTTGAAGTTGCCTCAAAAGAACAAGAATTGTTTTTTTTAGTAAGTATTGCTACTGCTTTCTTTTTTATTGGAATTGGATATTTACTTGATTTGCCAATAAGTATTACTGGATTTATTGGAGGATTATCATTAAGTACATTAAGCTTCAATACCTCTATTTTTTCAAAAGTAAGAGCACTTAGAGATTTTTTCTTAATAATATTCTTTGTGACCCTTGGAATTCAAATAAATTTTTCACTAGGCACACTAAAAATTGAATTAATATTATTATTATTATTTTTAACATTTATACTAAAACCCGCAACACTTTTTGTGTTAACTATTTTTTCAGGATATGGTGGGAAAATTGGAATAAACTCTGCTTTCTCTTTAGTTCAAATATCTGAATTTGGTTTTTATTTAGCTGCACTAGGATTAACTGTAATTGGCCCTAATGGAACTACTGTAATTGGAGAAGATTTGTTTTCTCTTTTAATAATTTTAACCGCGGGATCAATGCTAATGGCCCCATATTTGATAACTATTAGTGACAAAGCGTGGAATAAAATTCATAAAAAAAATAAAATTTTTGATATTTTTGATAACAAATTTTTTGCAAGACAAATTCTAAAATTACAAAACATTTCTACAAAAAAAGAAATGAAAAACCATATTGTTATAATTGGCGGAAATATTACAGGAAGAGAACTTGCAAGAAATTTTTTAAAAGAAAAAGAAGAAGTAATAATAGTTGATTCAAACCCTGATATTATTTCTCAAGGAATCACAGACAAATTACCATTCATTTATGCTACTAGTGATGATGATAATTTTTTAGAAAAAACTGATGCATGTGAAGCAAAATTAATAATAATTACTTTAAAAAACATCCATGAAGCAAAAATGTTCACTACTCTTCTAAAAGCAAATTGCCCAAAACCAAAAATTTATTGTATAACTCACCATTTCGAAGAAGCACTTGATTTTTATAAAAAAGGAGTAGACTTTGTAGCAATGCCTTCTTTAATTAGCGCAACTCAACTCGCAGAATTAACTTACTTTGGGAATAAAAAAATTAATCAATCAAAGTATGAACAATTTAGAACTACTCAAATGAATTACATAAAAAAACAAGCAATGGAAGATAAAAAATATGATACAAGACTTGTACCTAAAGAAAATTAATGAAAATTTTAATTTCAGCAGTTTTTTAAACAAAACGCAAGAATTTTTATTTAAAAACAACAAGCCACTACCGCATCGTTGCAAAGCAATGATGCAAGTGTAAATCTTATCGCCCAGCCGAAACTGGGCAGGGCTAGCAAAGCGGTTATGCACTCCCCTGCAGAGGGAGTTAGAGGGGTTCAACTCCCTTGCCCTGCTTTTTTTAAACATCTTCTAACAAGCTTTTTAAAGGTTTAGTTTGAGTTTATTTGTATTACTTGGTGAGTAAGTTTAATAATTTTTCAATATATCTTGGTGAATTAATATGGGAATAAGACCTGCAAAATGTTACACAAACCCTAGAGGTGGAAAAAGAATAAGAAAAGGAGCCTCAGGACACGCAAGAAAAATAAATCACCAAAGAGCTTACACTAGAGTTGCAATAACTGCCCCTGATAGAAATTATATCGGAGCAACACCTGCTTTAAGAATAAGACAATTCAATATGGGAAACCCAATGTTACCCTACAATACTGTTGCTGAACTTGTTGTTACAGAAAGTATTGATATTAGAGATAATGCTATTGAAAGTGCAAGACAAAGTATTAACAGAAAATTAGTTAAAGCACTTGGAAAAGAAGGATTCTTTATGAAGGTAAGAGTTTACCCTTCACACTTATTAAGAGAAAATAAACAAGCACAAGGAGCAGGAGCGGATCGTGTTTCACAAGGAATGTGTTTATCTTTTGGAATACCTGTAGGAAGAGCAACAAGAGTTAGAGCAGGACAAACTATTTACAGTGTACTTTGCATGGATACACAAAAAAATCTTGTTAAAGAAGCACTAAAAGGAGCAAGAACAAGATTTCCTTGCAGTGTTAAAGTTGAATTTCACAACAATATTAAAAGTATTGGAACTATTCCAAATAAAGTTATTGAAGAAAAAGTTGCAGAAGTTGCAAAAACAGAAACTACTACTCCTACAGAAGGAGCAGCTGCTACTACCGAGGCAGGAAAAGCACCTGCAGCAGAAGCTGGAAAAGAAGCAGCTGGCACAAAAACGGATGCAAAAGCAGCACCTACGAAAAAGAAATAAATTTAATAAAATTTTTGGCCAAATATTTTTTCAACCAAAAAATCTTTTTTTTAATTTTTTTTATTTTTATAAAATTAAATTAAAAAATATTTAGAAAATTGTTTTTATTAAAAAATTTAATCTTATTTTTGAAGAATTCCTAAACCCAAAAACCTTTTTAACTACAAAAAACTTCTATTAATCATTGTTTTTTAAAGAAAAAAATACTGGAAAAAAGGTGAAAGAATGGTCAATATATTATGGTTTAAAGAATTAACTATGGAAAATATTCCCCAAGCTGGAGGAAAAGGAGCATCTTTAGGAGAAATGACACAAAATAATTTTCCAGTACCAAACGGATTTGTTGTAACTTCAGAAGCTTATTTTAATTTTATAGAAAAAAAAGGAATCAGTAAAACTATTGTTGAAACAATTGATGCAATTGATGTTGATAACACAGAACAACTTGAAAGAGTGAGTGAAAAAATAAGAGAATTAATTGAAAAAACACCAATGCCTAATGACATCAAAGAAGAAATAATATTAAATTATTGGAAACTTAATGAAACTAGTTCCAATGCTGATGAAGAAGGCGCACTTGTTGCTGTAAGATCAAGTGCAACTGCTGAAGATTTACCTGAAGCAAGTTTTGCTGGACAACAAGAAACTTACTTAAATATCCAAGGAAGTGATGAAGTAGTACTAGCAGTTCAAAGATGCTGGGCATCACTATTCACTGCAAGAGCGGTGTATTATAGAAAAAAACAAGGATTTGGTACAGAAAAAGTCGGATTATGTGCAGTAGTACAAAAAATGGTTAATAGTGAAGTGAGTGGAATAATGTTCACAGCTGACCCAACAGGAGATCTTGAAAAAATAATTATAGAAGCAGGGTATGGACTAGGAGAAACTGTAGTGAGTGGAAGTATTACTCCTGATAATTATGTTGTTAGTAAAAAATTAATGAAACTTGAAAACAAAAAAATAAACAAACAAGAATGGATGCTTGTAAAAGAAGGAAAAGAAAATGTGAGAGTAAATTTAGGAGAAGGAAAAGCAAGATCACAAAAATTATTAGATAACAAAATCATTGAACTAGCAAATATTGGACAAAAAATAGAAGACCACTACAAAAAACCAATGGATATAGAATGGGCAATGGAAAATGATGTGTTATACATTGTGCAAGCAAGACCAATAACTACACTTGGACTTGATAAAAAAAACCAAGGTCACGAAAATCTTGAAGTAAAAGAAGAACCAATACTAATTGGACTCCCAGCGTCACCAGGAATAATAACTGGAATCGTTAAAGTTGTTCCTGAAATAAATGATATTGCAAAAGTAACTACTGGAGATATTTTAGTAACAAAAATGACTTCCCCATCATGGGTACCTGTAATGAAAAAAGCGAGCGGAATTATTACAAACGAAGGAGGAAGAACTTGCCACGCGGCAATTGTTTCTCGCGAACTAGGAATACCTTGCGTTGTTGGAACAGAAAAAGGAACACAAACACTAACTGATGGACAAGAAGTAACAATTGATGGATACAATGGAAAAGTATATGCTGGAAAAGTAAATATTGTTCAAGAAAAAAAAGAAACAAAAGTATTTGATGGAGAAGAAATTGATAAAATAGAAAAAGCAATAGAAGTAGAAATAAGAAAAAATCCACTAATAAGTGAAGAACAAAAAGAAAAAGTAAAAACAATAATAAAAGAATTCCGAGGAATTAAATACAAAGAAATGCCACTTGAAGAAAGAGAAAAAGAAGAAAAAGAACTATTTGATTTACTAAAAGACTTGACCATAAAAGTAAAAGTAAATGTTGCTTTAATTGATGCTGCAGAAAGTGCACAAAAAACAAACGCTGACGGAGTGGGACTATTAAGAGCGGAACACATGATAACTAATTCAGGAATGCACCCCGCAGAATTTATTAGACAAAACAAAGACACCGAACTAAAAAATATTGTAAAAGAAGGAATCAAAAATGTTGCAACAAGATTCACTGGACCTGTTTGGTTTAGAACATTTGATGCGAGAAGTGATGAATACAAAGAACTAATTGGTGGAGAGAAAGAACCAAAAGAAGAAAACCCAATGCTAGGATGGCATGGAATTAGACGCGACCTTGATGAACCAAGAATGTTCATTTGCCAAATACAAGCAATAAAAGAATTATATGAAGAAGGAGTAAAAAATGTTGGAATAATGTTACCCTTTGTTCAAAGTCTTGAAGAAGTAATACTTGCAAAAAAAATAGCAAAAGACACTGGACTCCAAGAAGAAGTTGATTTTGGAGTAATGGTAGAAACACCTGGAGCAGTATGGATAATTGATGAAATAATACCCTACATCAAATTCATTTCGTTTGGAACAAATGATTTAACACAACTAACACTAGGACTTGATAGAAACAATGAAAGAGTTCAAAAACAATTCACAGAATTACACCCTGCAATACTAAGACAACTTGAATATGTAATAAAAAAATGTAAAAGCGCAGGAGTAACAACAAGTATTTGTGGACAAAGTGCATCAAACCCCGACATGGTGAAAAAACTAGTGTGGTACGGAATTGATAGTGTATCAGCAAATATTGATGCAGTAGAAGAAATAAGAAAAACCGTAATAATTGAAGAAAAGAAAAAAATACTAGAATACTTAGATAAATGGCCATACAATACAAAAAATAATGAAATAAGTGATGAAATATTTTAATCACTTATTTTCAACTTTTTGTACAAGGATAAAAACAATACCTCTTTCTTTATCTAAAAGAATCATTTAATTACTTTTCGAAATATGAAATAATGTATGTTACGAATAGAACTAACTGATGCTATTAAATCCTTAAAAAAAATGAAAGCAAAAAAAGTACTCTTACAAATACCTGAAGGATTAAAGACAAATACAGAAAATATTGTTAAAGAATTAGAACAAAATGGACTCATTGTGATAACTTCAATGGACCCTTGCTTTGGAGCTTGTGATATTAAACCAAACGAAGCAGAACTAATGAAGTGTGATGCAGTACTTCACATTGGACACACAAAATTTGTTGAAAAAAATGATAAAAAAATAATTTATGCTCCACTAAATTATAAACTAACTAATCTTGAAGAAATCAAAACCAAAATAACACATTATTTGTTGGACAATAATTTTTCTTATATTGGAATTGTTACAACCGCACAATACTTGCATTACTTGCCAGAACTAAAAAAGCATTTAGAAAAAAATAAAATAAAAATTGAGATCACAAATGGGAAAAGAGTGGAAAACGGACAAGTCTTAGGTTGTAATTATTCAAGTGCGAATGGTAAAGCAAAAACTATTCTTTATTTTGGAGATGGATTATTTCACCCTTTAGGAATTCACTTTGGAACAAAAAAAGAAGTAATAATATTTGACCCAATTCTTGGAACAATAAAAACTCTTGATAAAGAAAAAAATAATTTTTTACGAAAAAGATTTCTTTTGATTGAAAAAGCAAAAGAAGGAAAATCTTTTGCAATTCTTGTTTCAACAAAAATTGGTCAAAACCGAATTTCTATTGCTGAAAAAATAAAAAAAGAGCTTGAGGCTGCTGGGAAAAAAGTTTTTATTTGTTCAATGGATTATATTTCTGAAGAAAAATTACTTGGACTTGAAGTTGATGTACTTGTGAACACCGCTTGCCCAAGATTATCCATTGATGATTTTGCATCATACAAAAAACCATTACTAAATTATAATGAAGTAAAATATGTTTTAGGAAAAAGCTATGAAAACTATGAAA
>DAOQRN010000007.1:0-7019 GCA_035355675.1 archaeon | reverse complement strand
TTTCAAATAAATCAAACATTAAATCCACCTCAATAGTTTTGTCGCCACATGCAATACTACATTTTTTATAAAATCAATAGCTTTTATAAAGTAACGAAACCGAATTATTATGGAAATTGTGATATAAATACTTTATCTAAAGCTAAAAATAATATTAAAATAATTAAAAAATTAAAGTGAATAAAAATGGCAAAAGAATTAAAAGTTAATGAAGTGAGTGAAGCAGAGCTTGCAGTATTTAAGAAAAAACTAAAAATGCTTGAAAACTTTAAAGGAAGACACACTGAACTAATCACGCAATACATTCCACCAGGAACAGATCGTGGAACAGTAATGAGTCAATTAAGTGAAGAAATTAATCAAAGTTCTAATATTAAAAGTCCACAAACAAGAAAAAATGTACAAGGAGCACTAAGAAAAATCATAGGCTTTTTAAAAAACATTAATTTTAAATTACCAACAAATGGAATTGTTGTTTTTGCAGGAAATGTTTCTGAAACTGATGGAAGAGCAGACATACGTTTATTCACAGTAGTACCAGTTCGACCACTAAAATCAAAATTATATTGGTGCGACTCTGCATTCCACATTGACTATTTAAAAGAAATGATGACCCCAAACGATTTTTATGCAATAATGACAATTGATAAAGGAGAAGCAACAATTGCTCAACTAATTGGGAAAAAATATGAAATTATTGGACACTTTACTTCACTTGTCCCAGGAAAAACAAGAGCAGGAGGACAAAGTGCTCAAAGATTTGAAAGACTAAGAGAGGAAGCCACGCAAAACTTTTTCAAACTCGCAGGAGAAAGATTCAATGGATACTTTGAACCACACAAAGACAAAGTAAAAGGAGTAGTAATCGGAGGACCAGGACAAACAAAAAATTATTTCATGGAAAAAAAAGTAATACACCACGAACTTGAGAAAAAAGTATTAGGAGTAATAGACACCTCTTACACTGATGAAGGAGGAATAAGAGAACTTGTACAAAAAAGTAGTGATTTGTTAAAAGATTCAGAACTAGTAAAAGAAAAAGAAATACTTGACAAATTTATTGGAGAAATAGCAAAAGACGGACTTGCAACTTATGGACAAGCAGAAGTAGAAAAAACAATAGACGAAGGAAGAGTAGCAATACTAATTATTTCAGAAGACATCCCTTGGATGGTTTATAGAAAAACATGCGAACACTGCGGACAAGACACATTTGAAATAGTAAAAGACCACAACACATTCAGAGAAGTAGATTTAAGATGCGGAAATTGTGAATCAAAAGTAGAAGTAACAGAAGAAATTGATTACATTGATTGGTTAATGGAAAAAGCAAAAAGCACAGGAGCAGATGTACGAGTTATTAGCACCGAAACAAACGAAGGCAAAAACTTTTATGAAGGATTTGGAGGAATAGGCGCAATACTAAGATACAAAATCTAAATTTTAAGAAAATAAAAAAATCAATTAAAAATAATAAAATAAAAAATCAACACAAGGATATAAAATAATTTAATAATAAAAAAATTTAAATCACAATTAAAAAATAATCAAATCAATACTAAACACAATATATTGGACAATAATTTAAAGGTGAAAAAATGATTGAAGAAAAAATAAAATTTATTACAAATTCCCCCCCACTAAAAGGAACAATAAAACAAAGATACTCTGATTTTGTTGTAGAAGAAGTAACTCATGAAGGAATTTGTGAAGTGCAAAGATACAATAAACCACTAAATGAAAGAAATTTTGAAAAAATGAGAGTGCCAGAAAACCCCGAAAACAAAGAACACTTAATTTTAGAAATGGAAAAAATAAACACTGACACAAACACCGCAATTGCACTAATATCAAGAGGGATAAATACAAGCAAAAAAAGAATAGGGTACGCCGGACTAAAAGACAAAAGAGGAATAACAGCACAAAGAATAAGCATATACCAACCAAATATTCAAAAAATAGAAAACTTCGGAGTAAAAGGAATAGAACTAAGGGCACCCAAATGGGGAGAAAGAATAGAACTAGGAGAACTACAAGGAAACAACTTTACAATAACAATACGAAATATTAATGAAACAAAAGAAGAAATAGAAAAAGTAGTCCAACAATTTGTGTTAGAATGTGAGAGTGGAATTCCTAATTATTTTGGTAATCAAAGATTTGGAGGGAAAAGACAAATCACCCACAGAGTAGGTAAACTTTTACTTTTGCAAGATTTTAAAACCGCGGTGGAACTTTATTTAACAGAAACTTATGAGGAAGAAAAACCTGATTTAAAAAATGCGAGAATAAATTTAGCAAAAACAATGGATTATTCAAAAGCACTAAAAGAATTTCCTTTTGAAGCAAGAACAGAAAGAGCAATACTAAATCATTTAGTCCAACACCCAAACGATTACGCAAATGCATTTAGTGTACTACCAAAAAAAATGAGATATTTATTCACTCACGCATATCAAAGTTATTTATTTAATAAAATGATTAGTGAAAGAATAAAATTACTTGGAAAAAAAGCACTAATACCACAAGAAGGAGATATTTTGGAAGAAGGAGAAGTAACAGCACTCTTGCCAGGATATGAAAGTCAATTTGCTAGCGGAATACAAGGAGAAATAGAACACAAAATTCTTCAAGAAGAAAACATGAATTTAGAAAACTTTAAAGTTGAAGGAATTGCAGAAATATCAAGCCAAGGTAGTAGAAAAAAAATATCACTAAAACCACAAAACATGTACCTTGATAAAGTCGGAGAAGATGAATTTAATATTGGAAAAAGATTTGCAACAATAAAATTTTACCTAACAAAAGGAAATTATGCAACAACAATAATGCAAGAACTAATAAAAGAAGAAATATTTTAAAACACTAACTATTTCTTTGCACCAATTATTTTTTTATACTAATTAAAAAAATTAGGAAAAATTTATGCAATTAAAAAATTCATAAACACACTTGCCCAAATCACAGAATTAAGTAAAACAATTAACCAAATTAGTAAAACAATTTCCCACTCTCTTAACGGACCAAAAATTTTCATTATTAATTTTGCAAAATCATATCTTGTTTTTTTATCAGGATAAATTGGAATAGATAATTTTCCGCTTTTAAGTAAAGTGTAGGGCCTAAATTTTCTTTGAGTAGCATCATCCCTATTTGTTAACATTTTTAGTAAAAAGAAATCAATCATATGTGGAATAAATAACAAAAATACAAAAATTACAAAATAAATATTTTGCGAATATAAAGTAAACCCCGCAATACTTGCACCAATCAATAAAGTTCCAGAATCCCCCGGGAATGCTTTTGCAGGAAACCTGTTAAAAACAAGTAACCCTAAAATTATTGCGTTTAGTGAAAAGAAAAGAAAACTCAATTCTTGAGAAATCCCAATAGCAACAAAAGTAATAATTGAAGTTATAATAAAACTTGACCCAATTGTCCACCCATTTAATCCCTCAAAAGTATTACTAAAACTAGCGACTCCTGCAAAGTAAAGCGCAAGAATAATTACTAAAATTATTCCTAAAAAATCAAAAACACTAATTGGAGTAAATAACAAATATGCAACAATTAGAGAAACAATTGCTATTGGTAATGCTCGCTGCAACCAACTTAGTGGTTTTGAGAGAAATTTGTTTTTTGAATCATCAACAAAACCAATTAGAGCAAAAACACTAACAGCGATTCCTACAAAAAGTAATTTTAGTTCAAAACCAAAAAAGAAAAAATATGAAAAAATAATTAACCAAAAAGGAATAACAAGTGCTACTCCAACACTTTCAGCAACAAGCGGTTCTTTTAATTTATTAATATCTTTTCCAACAATTTTTTTTGAAAAATTTCTTTTAATTACAAAATAAACAAAACAAACAGATAACAAGAATAAAAATATTGGAGTTAGAGTAATAAAATTTATTGAACTTAAATCAAACATAAAATTACCTTAACAAATCTCAACTTTACTAACTTAATTGATTAAACTAATTAAAAAAAGACTTTTTATAGTTATTTGTATAAGAATTTTTTTGTTTTTTAATTTTTTAATTATTTAAATTTATTATTTTATTTAATTTATTTTTTTACTTTAATTAAAGTCATTAATAAACTCAAAATTGTTGGAATAAATAATCTAACTACTCCAAATAAAACTAGAATTGCCGCAATTTGTGACACACTTAAAGAAATTTTTGAAAACTCTGGAATTGATAAAAAAATAAATCCAGCAGCCTCAACAAGCCCTACTCCTCTTGGTATAAGTGGAGTTCTTTCAAGAATTGAAATTATAATAAACAAAAAAGATAAAGAAAAAACTTCTATTGAAACACTTAATGCTAAAAAACAATAATACAGGGCTAAAAATTCAAATAATAATGATATTCCTGAAAGAATTAATACTTTTAAAAAATTCTTTTTTGGGACAAGTTGTAAATAATGTGAATATTCATAAAAATATTTTTTTAATATAAAAAAACCCTTCCAAATTTTTCCTAGTTCTCCAAAAATTGCTGAAATCATCAACCCTATTTTTTTATTTAAAGGCAATAAAAATAATGCACTGGCAAGTATAATTACTGAAAAACCTGATAATAATCCAAAAAGTGCGACTAATGAAAGTTGTGTTTTGAGTAATACTACCCAAATTACCATACTTGATAAAACTGCAAGCATAAAGAACTTTAATCCTTTAACAACCATTGCTGCTGAAATTGATTGAGAATAAGTTACTCCAAAATACTCTTTTGCTTTAATTGATCTTAGCGCTTCAGAACCCACTTGAACCGGAGTAAGCGCCCCATAAACACAAGAAAATCCAATAATAATTGACTTAATAATTGTTACTTTCTTATTGTTTTTTAGAAGTAATGCCCATGGAATTATCCATAAAACTATAGAAAATAGGAAAAAAAGTACTGATATTGCAAAAAAATAAGGGTTTGCTGATAAAATTACTGGTAACGCTCCAGTTAACCCAGTTATAACCCCATACCCAGCAAACACTAAAACTAAAAGAATAATACTGTACTTTAAGTATTTCTCCATAAAAATAACCCTAAAAATTAGGCATCATAATCCATATACTGATTCATTAACAATTCTAATTAATTCTTCAGTGTTTGGAAAAATTTGTTTCATAATAGAAAAATTAGTAGCATTAATTGAATTAACTTGGGAATAAACAACTAATTTATTTTTTGACAGCACTGCTTTACTTTCATTCCCTGTCTCAATTAAAATAATAGTATTTTTTGAATCATTAATTATTTCATTACACTCATTTAGTGTAATTTGTTTATTCATTAATACATTCCCATCATTAGTGTAACAATACAAAATATTTCCATTCTCATTAGTTGCTCTAATTAATTGTATTGCATTAATACTGTTTCCAATCAAAACAATCTGCCACAAATTCAAAACATTAACTACAATAGGATCCGCTTTTGTATCAATCATTACTGGCGAAACATAAACTGTTTGTTTTGTTTTAAAATCATTAAAAAACTCTGTGGGAGTGTACTCATTTGATACAAATTTTACTCCGCCAAGAACAAAAGAGTACTTGTAAGTATTCATGAAAAAGAAAAATAATATAAAAACAACTAAGATAAAAATAACTCCAAACAATAGTAGTTTATTTTTTTGTAAAAACTCTTTTTTTGAAACATGTTTTTTGTGTTCTGTTTTTTTTAAATCAACTTTTTCTTTAACTTTGATATCTTTTTCAGAATCTTGACTTTTTGTTTCTTTTTTTGTAGAGTTTTCTTTTTGTTTCATAAAAATAATTTTGGAACAATAAGAATAAAAAGGATACTAAAACAAATGGTTTTGGTAAGCATTTTTGATTATCGGAAAAAATAATCACTTGATTAACAAATAATTTTTTAGTTAAACAAATATTTTAAAAATAATTTTTGATAATTAAAAAAAAGAAAAAGAAAAATGATGACCCGTTTTGGGCCATCAAATTTCTTTACTAAACTAATCTACTTACATTAATCCTTCTAATGCTGAGATTAAGTCTTGTGCAGCTCTTCCAGTGTCATTTCCACTGAATCCTGCAACAACTATATCCCCACTAGCTAATACAGCAGCAACATAATCACCACTATTTATTAGTAATTTTTCTAGTGTGTTTCCAGCACTAACTTCTAAGTTAGCTGCAGCAGCGTTAGCAACCCAACCACCAACGATGATTGATTTACCTGATCCTTTTGCAGTCTTAACTAAGTTACTTACAGGAACAACTTCAACAGCACTAGCTCCTGATCCACCGCAGTTAACAGCAGTAACAGTTACGTTACCTTTTGTTTCACCTGCAGCAACACCAGCGTAGTCTTTTCCTCCAACAGGAGTTGATGAAACATTTGATGACCCCAAATATGCTTCAAGTTCAGCAATTTCTTCTGGAACTGTAATAACGAAAGTGCTTCCACTTTTTGTTACACTTGATCCATCACCAGTTAAGATGGTAGTTAAATCTTCTTTATCTTCACTGATTTTGAATGTTCCCATATTTGCATCAAATTCAGGCCCTTGAACTATAGAATTTGATAAATCAAATAGTTTTTCAGAATCCCATGCACTTGCACTTTCATCAGATTGCATATACATATTGACTTTATTAGCATTCAATGATGTATATATGAAATTTGATGCGAAATATGTATCATCATCGAAACCAAATTCAAATGCTTCTCTGAAGTCGTTATAATTTGGTAAATAATATGCTCTACCATTTGTATCAGAGAAAGTTACTTTTGCTGTACCACTATCAGTGTACACTGTAAAGTCTTGACTTCCTTTAAGAACAACTGCAGCTTGATCATTTAAATCCCCTTTATAAAGGAATAAATAATTAACATCTGCCGTAGTGTCAAAATCAAGTTGAACTGGACTCAATGCTGTTAAATTTGCGTTATTAAAATCAGCACTACTCCAATTAGTCAAACTTGTTGGTGCATCAGATGAATAATCACCTTTTCTATACCAAACAGTGTTTAAATCAGTTCTAGGAACAT
>DAOQRN010000006.1:0-28477 GCA_035355675.1 archaeon | reverse complement strand
AATAATAAAAATTAAATTAATAATAAAAATTAAATTAATAATAAAAATTAAATTAAAACAATAATTAAAATTAATTATTTAAAATTTTATTTTTTTTAATTTTTTTAATCTTATTTTTTCTTTCTTTTTTTGATTCAACTCTTTTCGCATTAAAATCATTTAATTTTTTGTTATAATCAATTTCAACCCCTCTAAGCATTCTTTCAATTCTTGGTTCCATTAATACAGAAACTTCTCTTTTTACTTCAATTTCATTAATACTAATTTCTTTTGCAACTTCAAAATCAAATTCTCCACCAAATTTTGCAACTATCCTAACAAAAGAAGAACTAGTTTTTTTCATTCTTTCATTTAATTCATTAATTGCATTTTTTGTAAAAGAAATTTTTTCTAAAGAATCATATTCTTCAATTTTTTTATTTGCTTTATTCACTAAATCATCAATATCTTTATCTTTCATACCATGAGATTTACACCCATCTTCTAGAGATTCATATGCTGACACATGACACCCTATACAATGAAGTCCTGCACTAGCAAGCACTGAAACAACCTCTGGATTAGTATTAATTATTTCCCCAAGAATAGATTTTTTTGAAATACTCATAAAATCACAAAATAAATTTTATTAAAAATGCTTAAAAAAGCAAGTGTTGTGTGAAAAAATCTAAAACAATTTCTTATGCTTTGGAACTTTAATAAATTTATAAATTCTCCAAAAAGCCCTACTTGCTCTATAAAAAGGAAAAGAAGAAAAAAATAAGAAAAGAATGATTGAAGTAATTTGCCTACTATATAAAATAGGAACTCCAAATTTTGGTAAATCATTATACAAAATAATTGTTATTATTGCAAAACACAAAATAACAAAAATACTTAAAGCAATTTCTTTTAATTGATCTAAAGTATAATCTGTGTGTGGCAAAACATTTGATTTTTTTGGGGATTGGGGAATTCTTGGAATTAAAGAAAATAATTTCTGATGAATGGTTCTAAACCTAAACATGGGTTGAAATAGTATTAAAGTTACAATTATTAATAAAAATGCCAAGGGGCTAATTAATTTTGCTTCAGAAGGGGATAATACTGAAGAACTAATTGCAACTGTTGCAATAATTATTACAAATTCCCCTAATGGGGAAAGCAATATTGCTGAAAGAGAAGCATCTTCTGAAGAAATACCAAAAATTGAACCAAAAATTCTAGACGAAAGTGAGTGCGCAAGAATTGCGCCAAAACTTAAAACAAGCGCGAGCCCAAAAATAAATAAAAATTCTCCTACTGTGGGTAATACTATTTCATGAACTGAAGTATCATAAAAAAGAGTAGTTCCAAATCCAACAAAAAAGAAAACTAAGAAAAAATCCCTTAAAAATCCAACGTCTTTTTTTATTTTACCAGCAGCTTTTGTTTCACTTAAAGCAAACCCTGCAAAATAAGCTCCAATAGTGCTTGATAACCCAATAAAAGTAGCAAGAGTCGCAACAATCAACCCCACTCCAAGTGCATAAAGAGTCATTTCAGTATGACCAAAATTATTTGAAGATAACCAATTCTCAACAAGTTTTGATAAATGGTAAACTGCATAAAATGCACTTACTGCAAAAACAACCGCTGCTATTGCTAAAGAAGCAGGGGACGCCGTACTTGAAGAAGAAAGAGTAGTAATAAATACTAAAAGTAGAATTCCTAAAAAATCTTGTAAAATTAGTATTGATAAAGAAATTTTTGCAGCAGCATTATCCAATAATTTATTATCAATAATAAATTTTGCAACAATTGCAGTACTTGTAGAAAAAAGCATTATACCTACAATTAATCCAAACAAAAAATTATGACCAAGTGCTAAAAGAATTAAAAGACCTAACCCCATAGTTAATCCCATGTCAATTATTGCAAGACCAAAAATTGTTGACCCTGCACCCAAAAATTCTTTTAAAGAAAGTTCAACCCCTAAATAAAACAATAAAATAAATAATCCAAGCTCGGCAAATCCAACAACAAGCGGGTCGGTTGGATTAAGAAAATTTAACCAAAAAGGCCCGAGTAAAAATCCGGCTAAAATAAAACCAATAACTTCATTTTGATTTAATTTTCTAATGAAAATACTAAAAAAGAGAGCAATAATGATTACAATCCCAATAGTAGTTAAAGGTAAAACTAAAGCTTCAGACATAACTAATAAAGCAAAAAGAAAGATAAAAAGGTTACTATATGCAAATTTTTATAAAAATAATTTTTTACACAAATCTTTTTTATTTAAAAAACAACCAACACAATTTGGTTTTTTTGCAGTGCAAACTGCTCGACCATGAGTAATTAATAACCCATTAATTTTGCTCCACTCTTTTTTATCAAAAATTTTCATCAAATCTTTTTCCACAATTTCTGCAGTTTTTGCTTTCGAAAAACCAATTCTTCTTGATAACCTAAATACATGTGTATCAACAGCAATACCAAAAATAATCCCTTTACTTGCAAGAACCAAGTTAGATGTTTTTCTACCTACACCAGGCAAAGAAACTAAAGAACCCATATTAAACGGAACTTTTCCACCAAATTCTTTTTTTATTTTTTTAAAACAATTAATCACATTTTTCGCTTTTGTTTTATAAAAACCAGTGGAAAAAATTTCTTTTTCAAAAGTTCTAATATTTGCATTTGCAAAGTCATCAACTGATTTGTATTTTATAAATAGTTTTTCTGTAACCATATTCACTTGCGCATCAGTACTTTGAGCAGAAAGAATAATTGCACAAAGCATTTGCGGATCAGTTTTATAGTTTAAAAAAAGTTTTGGAATATTTTTATAATTCTTTTTTAACTCAAAAATAACCTTATTTGCAAATTCTTTTTTATTTTTATCAAAATTCATTTAACATCACTAATAATCCAACAATTTTCTTTGATAACCCGAATTATCTTCAAAATTTGAAACTTTTACTCCAATACGTCTAATATTTGATAAAGATTCTTCTAAAAATATTTTCAACAAAAAATATTCTGTTTCTTTTAATTCATCAATTGTTAAACTTTTTTCAGGAATTGTTTTCGATTTTGTTATTGTTTCATAATTCTGATTAACAAGAATTAAAGAAACAGTTTTAAATTGTTTATTTAATTTAAAAACTTCTTTAAAAACAAGATCTGAAAGAAAATCTATTGTTTGTTTTGCTTCTTCAAAATCACGCGTATCATTTTTTAGAGTCATCATTCTTGATAATTGTTGTTTTTCTCTATTTGGAATTACCAACCTATCATCTTTACCTAAAGAGAAATTAAATAATTGATTTGCTTTAACACTTCCAAATAATTCAATTAATTTTTGCAAAGAAACTAATCTCAAATCAGAAATTAAATTAATTTTTTCGTTATTCAAAATTTCTTGGGTTTTTGTTCCAACTCCTGGCAAAACTGATATTTTTTGTTTTAACAAAAATGAATCAATTTCTTTTGGCAAAACAACAACAAACCCGTCTGGTTTTTTATAAGATGCTGCAATTTTTGCAAGCACTTTATTAACACTTAACCCAATCGAACAGGTTAAACCAAGTTCATTTTTTATTCTTTGTTTTATTTTTAAACAACTTTCTTTAGCCTTATCTACTCCTAATGGATTAGTCAAATCAAAATATGCTTCATCGATTGAAACTTGTTCAACGCTTTCTGAAAAAAAATCAACAACTTCAAAAACTTTTTCAGAAATCTCTTCATAATACTTTTTATCAGCATTAATAAAAATTGTGGAAGAATCAGCTAATTTTTTTGCTAATTGAAGTGACATCCCTGACCTTATTTTTAATGCACGAGCCTCATAATTACAAGTCGCAATAGCTCCAGAATTTTCTCTTAAAGAAGGCATTACAATTACTACTGGTTTACCCTTAAGTGACGGATTTCTAACTATTTCACATTGAGCATAAAAATAATCTAAATCCAGTAGCGCAATGAATTTATCCATAACTTAATAATAAAACGAGATTCTTTTAATCATTAGCAAATATTAGATAATTAACAAAAAATACAAAAAAAATAAGAAAATAAAAAAAAACAAAAAAGTGAACAAATTATGGTAAATAACCTAAATCAAGAAAATATTAATGAAAAAAAAGTAAAAGAGTTATACGAAAAGTACCCTTATCCTTCAAGAGAATCTTTTTCAAAAAAAGAAGCCCAAAATTATGTTAAATGGGTATCAAAAATTTTTGGTAAAAATAATGATTTTTGGATAGGAAAAAATGTGCTTGAACTTGGTTGTGGGACTGGAGAACTTGCATGTGGCCTTGCACTTAACAAAGCTAAAATTACTGCTATTGATTTTAGTTCCTCTTCAATAAAAAAAGCTAAAGAAAATGCAAATAATTTAGGCGTGAAAGTCAATTTTTTAGAAAAAAATATTCTAAAAACTAATTTAAACAAAAAATTTGATATTATAATTGCTCTTGGAAGTTTACACCACACAATTAATGCAAAAAAAGGATTTGAAATTGGTGTAAGTCACTTAAAAAAAGACGGGCTAATAATTATTGGACTTTACAATAGATACTCACGAGCAAGACACCGAGTAAAAAGAGTGTTGTTAAGATTACTCGCAGGAAACAATATTGAAAAGAGAATTAATATTGGAGAAAAATTATTTAAAGGCAATAAATCAAAATCATGGCTTGCTGACAAATATGGACAAGTACATGAAAGTTATCATAGTATTAATGAAATAAATAAATGGTTTAAAGGACAAGGAATTGAACTTATTGCAACAAACCCAAAATATAAATTTCCGATAGTTGACGAAATTAAATGGTTAATTTTTAAAAAAAATGCTTTTTTTGTGATGGTAGGAAAAAAGAATTGATTATAAAAAATTAAAATTAATAAAGAAATAATAGAAAAAACAATAATTAATTAACTTGAATAAATTAAAGTAAAAAAATTAAAAATTATGCTGTGAAAAAATAAAATAAAAAATCACATGTACAAAAAGTAACATCAAAATATAATTAATACTTATTAATTAAAAAAAACATATACTTGTCACATGAGGAAAAATATCATGTAGTTAAAAACTGAGTTAGGGAGCACAACCAAAACCAGGTAGATGGTTTCCCAACAATTGTTTTTGTGTGCTCCTTTTAACTCAAAAAAATATTTAATAAAAAAATCTATTTAGCAAGATAAAATAACTCTTAATAATAGTTTGTAAGAGTAATTATTTTTTTTAAAAAAAATTCACAACCAGAAAAAGAATATAAACTTAATAAAACAAAATATTTTCAATTGAGGTGGGAATAATGTCTAAAGTAATAGTGTATTCAACAACAACTTGTCCATATTGTGTTATGGCTAAAGATTGGTTAAAAGGAAAAAAAGTTGAATTTGACGATATTAATGTGGGGATAAATCAAGATAAGGCGCGTGAAATGATCCAAAAAAGTGGACAAATGGGTGTCCCAGTAATTGATGTTGCTGGAAGCATTATTGTCGGCTTTGATAGACCAAAAATTGAAGAAGCACTTAAAAAAAATAAATTAGTTTAAAAATTAAGTAAAATTTAATCAAGATTTAGATTTTTAGTTTACCACTAAAAAATTTTTGGTAAACTAAACTAAATACTTCAATTACAATAAACAAAAATAACCAGTCTCTACTTAAATCAATTATTATTAATCCCAACACTTGTAACAAAAATGTGAATACAAAAATCCCTATCCACCAAACTGCCCCCCAAAGTAATGCTTTTTTCCACCAAACATTTGTAAATAATCCTCTGCTTCTAAAATGTCCTTGTGGTTCTTTTTGAATATCTTCTTCAGGTAATTCATCAATTGGTTCTTGATCTTCTGAATATTCTTCTTCAGTAAATTCTTCACCTTCAACATAATCTTCTTCTATTGGTTCTTCTACTTCTTCTCGATTTCTTTGTGCCCTTCTTTTACTCCTATAAGTTTGCTCTTCAGCACCTTTTTCTTCAAAATCCGAGTATTCATCTTTTTTAAATTTACTTTCATCTATTTCATTTCTACTTTTATTATATTTACTTTCTTTTGCATCATAAACATTATCATATCCTCTCGCAGGAAATTTTTTATCAGAAGAAATGTATACAGGGCGTTCAACAATAAATGTTTTTACTCTTACTTCTTTTTCTTTAGGTCTAACTAAACGCTCAATCATCCCAAGGTGTGATGCTAAATTAGTTGGTTTATTTTTTGCAAAACTTCTCTTTACACCTTTAATTCGAGATTTTGATTTTTTTTTCTTTACCATGAACAAAAAAGGAAAAAGAAGTATATATATTTTACTTAAGCATTATTTTGCTTCAGAAGGAACTATTATTGATTCTTGTAGTAATTGAACAAAAATTTCTCCAAAAAACTCATTTTGATAAGCAACTAATTTTCCACCATTCATTAAAAATAATACTGGTAAAAATGTATCAACTATTTCATCAGTATTTTCTTCTAAAATTAAATCTTTAAAAAGCACTATTCCTTGTGAATCCACTTTTTGTTTTATTAGTTCAAAAACTAAACTCATTTTTTCTTCAATTGAAGTTGAGTCAAAATTAATTTCCATTTTTGGAACAACTTTTGAAGCACTTTTTTTTGGAGAGGTTCTATGAATTATATCCTCAATACTTGACACAAGTTCATCAAGAGAAATTTTTCCTTCTCTAAAAGACCTATTCGCTACAAGATCAGGCAATTCTTCTAAAAATAATGCTCTTTGTTCAGGAGTGATTTTTTGTTCTTCCTCTTCATCATCAAGACTACTTAACTTCAAATATTTACTTTTTGTTTTAACAAGAATTGCACAAGCTAAAATTGCATTAGCTGGAACTCTTAAGTTATTTGTTTCAAGTTCATTAATTTTTTTTATATATTTTTCAGCAAGAACTATAACATCAATATCCCAAGGATCCATTTTTTCTGATTCAACTAAATCAAGAAGAATTGTTTTCCAAGCAGGTTGATCAATTAAGTCAACTAAATCAACTTTTGAATAATCTCTCTCAAACTCTACTTCATCATTAACAAAATTTTTTGTTAAAATTTCATCTTCTAAAGCAGTTTCTGAAACTAAATTATCTGTTGGCAAGACCTTAGGCATAATAATAGAGTGTTCATCCAAGTTTAATAATTTTTCTAAAAATCAAAAAAAAGTAATTTTTCATTAAAAACAAAAGAAAAGGTTAAAATACACCTTTATACTTAATCTAGAAAGAAAAACAACTAAAAGGGTGATTTATTTGGAAAGAACAAAAACAGGAATTCCTGGACTTGATGAATTATTAAATGGAGGAATACCAAAAGGAAGTAATGTACTGGTTTCTGGAGGAGCTGGAACTGGTAAAACAATTCTAACCACTCAATACTTATACAATGGTGCTGTAAATTATGGCGAAGCAGGATTATTTGTTACCCTTGAAGGAAATGTAAAAGACATAGCATGGAACATGGAAAGTTTTCAATGGAATATTAAATCACTACAAGAAAATAATATGTTAACAATATATCGATTAAATTTAGGGTTTTTGAAAGAAAAAGGACAAATAGAAGACAAAATAGAAGAACAATTAAACGAAATTGAAAGAGAAGTAAGAGAAATTGATGCAAAAAGACTCGTGATTGATTCAACAACAGTATTTGGAGCATATATTGAACCAAGTTTACTTAGAACCACATTATTCCAATTTTGTGATAAACTAAAAAGCATGGGTTGTACTACATTATTAACTTCAGAAACACAACCAACAAAAACTACTTTCTCTGCTTTTGGAGTCGAAGAATTTGTTGCTGATGGAATTCTTGCATTATATTTTTCCCCACCAAATAGAAGTTTGTTCATTAGAAAAATGAGAGGAACTTCACATGATAAAAATCCACACCCATTAGAAATAACACCGCAAGGAATATCAATAAAACCAAAAGACAATATTTTATGGGAAGCAATAAAATAAAATTATAAAAACTAATTGTTGGGTTAAACACCCAACAACTTTTTTTAAAATCAAAAAAATCAGTTTAAAATATTCAAAAAATTTATTTCACCAATTTTTCAATTATTTTTTCAGCTGCTTCTATTGATGGTCCTGGTGGAACATTTCCATCATACTTGTAAAGTATTTTTTCTTTTTCGTAGTAATTAATTAAAGGGAGTGTTTTTTCTAAAAAAGTATCATATCTTTTTGCAATTGTTTCTGGTTTGTCATCATCTCTTTGAATTAATTTAGCCCCATCAACATCACAAACTCCTTCAACTTTTGGTTTAAGAGAAACTGTATTATACACTTTTTTGCATTTTTCACAAGTCCATCTTGAAGAAAGTCTATTCACTACACTTTCTTTTGAAGATTCAATATAAATCACAGCAGTTAAACTTTGATTTAATCTTTCAAGTATTCCTTTTAACATATCAGCTTGTGGTAAGGTTCTTGGAAATCCATCCAAAATAAAACCATTAAAACTAGATAATGAAACTTTTTCTTTTAAATATTTTTCAAACATTTGACCAATTAAATTATCTTCAACTAAATTCCCTTTGTTAATTACTTCTCCAATTTCTTTACCCAAAAGAGAACCAGAAGATACTTCAGCTCTAACTAAGTCCCCTGTAGAAATTTGAATCAAAGAATACTTATCCATTACTGCTTGAGCAACAGTGCCCTTACCTGCCCCAGGAGGGCCTAAAAAAATTAAATTCAAAACCATTTTACTCACCACAAATAAGAAACAAAAAAAAACCTTAAAAACCCTCTCAAAGTTATTCCTGCAAAAATTCTTTTTGCAAACCCCTTGCCAAAGACAAATGGTCCAAGAAATTGAGTTATTAGTAAGGAGTGTAGTTTTTTACTTCACAAGTATGTCAAAAACAACTTGTTCTTTTGTTGGAGAAAAATCACGCACTTTTGCTTTATAAATTATCTCAATCTTTTTCTTTGCTTTTTTTGCTTCACCCCTAATTTGTTTTTCTACAATCCCATAATCACCCTTATGAACAATTTCATAAAAATGAATTATCCCCCCATTTTTTATTGAATAAAATGCTTCTTTCAAAAATTGATAACCTGTGTGTGGGAGAGGCATTGCAATTCTATCAAAATAATTCTTGAACTTTTTAGATTGTTTTTTTACATCCCCTTTAATCAAAACTACTCGCTCTTCTCCTTTTTTACAATCTTTATTCACTTTATTTAATTCAATATTCTTTTTAGCATACTTATGGGCTACAGGGTTTAATTCAATTGCAACTGCTTTTTTCATTTTTGAGTGTTTTGCAAAAACTACGGGGTAAGGTGCTACCCCACTAAACCAAGCACCAACAATTTCGCCTTCTTTAATAAGATTTGAAATTCTAAGTCTTTCTCCACCAAGTCTTGGTGAAAAAAATACTTCTCCAAGCGGAACAAAAAATGAACAAGCACTTTCCTTATAGAATGCAACTTTTTGTTTTTTCCCTGCAATAACTTTTACTTTTTGTACACGATATTTTCCTTCATGATTACTCTCAATACTACAAACAGTTTCAAACCTTGGATTTAATTCAATCAGAGTTTCGCCAATTAATTTCTTTTTATTAGATAATTCTTTTGGAATTTCAATTAAAGCAACATTCCCAAAAGAATCAAATGCTTTAGGGGCAAATGGTTTTTCTTTTACAGAAAGTTTTGGAATTAATGCTTCTTTTAAATTCATAAAAATCAACTATACAAAAAACCTGCATAAAATTTATTTGTAATTATACAATAATTTGTTTTCAAAAAGAATTAAATATAGTTCTTAACCACTTAATTTATGGAAATTATCCAAATAATTGAGGAGTACTTTGTTAAACCAATAATATCTCCAGAAATACAAGGTTACAATTTAATTAATACTACAATTTTTATTATTCTTCTTGTAATAGCATGCTTAGTGATATACAAAATTTTAAAAAACAAAATTTCTTTTAATAGTGATTTTTTTGTCGCACTAATCCCCCACATATTGTTTGGAGTAAATTTAAGAGTGATAATGCACCAGATTGAAGCAGGAAATCTAATACTTGAAGGAATTACTAAAACTGCAAACCCCCTAGAAATTGGTTTTTGGTTCTTCACACCAGGTGTATGGATACTAACATTTTCAGTAGTAATAATTGGATTATTACTCCAAGGAATTTACAAAAAAAATAAAAAATTAGAAAATTTTAATAAATTACTATTTTTTGGATTAATTATTTCAACACCAATTATTTTATTTAATTTAATTAATTTTAATAATTGGTTTGCTTTTACCGGCGCAGGAGTTTTAATAATATTAACAACAATTTTTGTCACAAAAATTGTCCATAAATTTACAAAATACAAAATTTTAAATGATAAATTAAATTTTTTCATAGTTCTTGGACAAGCAATTGATGGAATTGCTTCAACAATCGCTATTAGTTTTTTTAATTTTAGTGAACAACATGTAGTTTCAAATTTTGTAATAAATATTCATCCAGCACTTTTTGTTATAATAAAACTGGCTCTAGGAATATTAATTTGTTATAGTTTGGATGATTATTTAAAAGAAAACACAAAAAACAATGAAAATTTAGTAAAATTTGTAAAAATAATTATTGCAATTTTGGGACTTGCAACAGGACTTGCTAGTTTAATAAAACTAGGGATAATATAAAATGAAAAAAACTATCCACCCCCAAACATAAATTAATTTACCTAAACCAATCAAAAAATTTTATTAATTTTATTCGCTTTTGTCTAAATTTTCTCGGTTTTACATAAATGCTTTTCCCATTTTTTTCCAAAATTTTTGGCCAATTTTCTTTTAACCATTTTTCAGAATTTTCCATTATTTCCCCCCAACCTAGTCTTTCAATTTCTTTATCAACTATCCCTCCTCGGTGTGGGTGTTTTGCTTTTCTTTCATGATTGCTCCCAAAACCTTGGAAATAATGAGTCAATTCATGCATCAAAACATAATCAAGAACATACTCGGGGACTTCAATATCTTTTAATAATGAGTTAATTTCAATAATTGAACCAAATTCAGTATCACAATTTTTATTATTTTTTAGTGGTTTTATATGACCTAATTTTCTTGACCATTTTCCGCCCCACTTAACTACAAGTAGATTTGTTACACCTCTTTCTTGAAAATTTTCCCTAATTAAAGAAGCCGCTTTTTTTGCTAAATAATGATCATAATCAGTTGTTGAAACCATAATTAAAGAAAGAAAAAAGAATTTAAGAAACTAATTATAAAAATAAATTAACAAAAACCATAGTTCAATTATTTTGTTACTACTTGAAGAGTAGTGTTTGTTTCACCCAAATTTGTTCTTACTTTCAAATCATAAGTTCCGGCAAAAATCAAACTATCAGGATTTCTTCTAACTAAACACTTAACTTGTCTCTCTTTACCCGGTTCAACATTTTCAAATATTGTATAAGGACAAAAAACTATAATCTCATTTGAAGGAGTAGTTACCTCAAGATTTAAAGTAATCATTTCTTGAGTGGTATTAATTAGGGTTAAATTAAGTTCTGCAGGTTCAGTAGGATTTTCTTTTAAATTGAGAGGATTATTAGTCCAAGAAACTTTTACAGAAGGATTCATTATTTGACCAATTATTGGCATTATGAAAAATAATAACCCTATTAATACAAACAATATTATTACTCCAAAAATAATTTTTGGATCAATATTTGTTTCAGGCAACTCTACTTTAGGTAGATCAATTTTTGGTCCATAAACTGACATAACAAAAATAGGAAATTAGATTATTTAAAACTTACTTTTAAGAAATTTTAAAGAATAAAACATATTTAAGGAAGAGTAAATAATTGATCATCTTTTGCATCAAAGAATTTTGCACGAACTCCAGCATCAAGCCAAGCATGAGCGTAAGAAAACGCCGCAAGTGCAGTCAGTAATTCTTTTTTCTCAACAAAATATTTTGCATCATTATAATAATTATTTGCCATAGATAAAAAATCTTCTGCAATTAGTTTTTCTTTAACAGAAAGTCCTTTAATTAATTTGACTTCATTAAGCGCTTTTTTTGTTAATTTTTGATATTTAGAAACTTTCTCAATTAAATCATTTTCTAAAACCATAAAAAACCCTTAATACATTTTTTCTAAAAATTCTTTTTCTTTTTCATTTGTTTTTCCAAGAATAATTAAACTTTGAGGATACAAATCATAAATTTCTTTAAATGAAATTATTTTTTCTTTTCCAAAAATAATTTTTTGTCTTGTTGAAGACATTGCAAATAAACCCAAATACTCAAAATTATCTTTATAATCTCTTTTTTTAGATATTTTTTCTAAGATTTCAATTGATTCTTTACAATTCATTAACCTTTTCGGATCCTCGTCTTTTTTTATATCGAGTAAACAAAGAGTATGAAGACCAATTTTTTGATTTTGTAAAATCTGGTCAAAAAATGTTTCTGGCTCAAAATTTTCTTGGTGATAACAAATTGTTACAGTTCTACCAAATTTATATTCATCAAGACCAGTTTCTGCAATAGTATTAGTTACTGATATTCCAGGAATAACTTTGTATTTAATGTCGTTTTCTTTTGAATCAAGTAATAATTGAATGTGAGTTGTTGCAGTTAATGCATTTCCAATTATCAATAGAGCAATGTTATTACTTTTTGCAGACAAAAGTGCTGAATCAAATTTTTCTTCAACCCCCTTTCTTCCAAGAAAAATAACTTTTTTCCCAATTATTTCCTCAATTTCATTAAGTGTTCCTTGAGAATACTCTGAAGTATACCCTTCCAAAAATACTGAATCTGAAGACCTAATTGCCTCTATTGCTTCAAGAGTAATTTGTTTAGGAATTAAACCAATACCAATTAAATACAACATTTTTATCAAATAAATTCTGCCAAGAAAGGTTTTAATACTACTTTATTTGAATTATAATTATGAATTATAGGACAAGAGGAGTAAGTCTTAGAACCGGAAAAACACCTGTTAGAGCAAATGGATCATTAGCTGATGCTGCAAAAACAAAAAGATTTGTAGTTAAAAAAAGACCAATTGTAAGAACAATGGGTGCAAAACCAAGGATTGTTGACCCAAAAGCACTTGAAAAAATTGATAACTTATTTAAACACTCAATTAAAGGAGATATTGCAAGAAATATTGTTTTTTCAATAAAAAAAGAACCAACAATAGCTATTGAAGATATTGCTTTAAGAATTTCAAGACCTTATCAAGGAATTATTATTCAATCTTTCCCAAAAGGAATAACTCCAAATACAGTAAAATTAATATTTAAAGAACTTGTATCAAAAAAACTAATAACACAAAAAAAATAACACAAAAAAAAAGATAAGTTTTGTTCAAAAAAATTATTTTCGTTTTTTATTTTTTATCTTTAAATTTTGTTTAGTTATTAATTCACCCTTATTTGATTTACTTCTTGGAATTTTTGTAGGGTAATTTTCTCTTAAATGAACTAATATTTTTTCTTTTAGTCTTGTTAAATAAGTTCTTGGAAAAGTTGCAGCAGCAGCAGGAATGTGCCCTCCCCCCCTACCATTTTTTGCTTCTTTAACAGCAAAAGAAGCTAATTTTCCACAATCAACTTTAAAATCACTTCTCCTAAATGATGCTCCAAAATTTACTCCTTGATCTTCAAAAATTACAATAGTACTGCTTGGTAGTTCTTTTGAAATCAAATTACTCAATTTTGATCTAAAATTTGGTTTTGTTTCAAAAAAATAAACATTAGCATCTTCAACAAACATTGCTTCAGTGTAAAATCTTTTCTTTTCAAGTGCAAGTGCTTCATCAAAATCTTTTTTTAAATCACTAAACCAAGAATTAAATAAATCTCTCGGAGATTTTGCTGAACATAAATAATCAAATAAATCAGTTATTTTTCTTGAATGAAATGCAGAAATACAACCAACAATTCCAGCAAGTTCATGCAACTCCACCTCAGTGAGTGAATGATTTTTTAAAACTTGTTTAATAAAAGTAGACCATTCTTTAAATGCATAATCCCCAATTACTCCAATTGCACAAACCCAATCAATTCCCCCAAAAATATCATAAACCATTTTTGAGGCAGGATAATGAGAAGGAGTAACTTTTGAAAAGTCCCATGGTTTTATTGAGAAATATTCAGTTTTTACAAAATTTAATGGCAAAGTTTCGTGATGATCAATTATTAAAAATTTTCCAACATTTTCGCAAACACTTTCTAAAACATCAGAAATAAAACTTTCATTTAAATCCAAAAATAATGTCCTATCAAATTGAATTTTATTAAATTCATCAAAAAATCTGGCTTGTTTCATATTGTGGTCGTAAAAAAAAACTTTTGCGTTTGCTCCACTCATATCAATAAATAATTTTGCTTGAACAGCAGCCGTTAATCCATCCTCATCATTGTCAGAAACAATTGCTATATTCATCCCAGGTTCAATTGAGAGAAAATCAAAGACCTCTCTTTTAATTGCACTAATAGATTTCATACTCACCTATCTCTTGAATAAATAAAGAAAAACACCCTTATATTCTTTTCTGAACACTTGATAAATAATAAAATAAGGCATTTTAAAGGATTTGGATTTTAATGGAACAAAGAGAGTTTTTAAGGAAACAAATGCTAAAAAAGACAAGAGAGCAAATAGAGGAAAAATTTGCAGGAAAAGAGATACACATAATTAAAGCGATAAATCTACTTTCAGACCTTGAATCAATAAATAATTTAATGGGAGAAAATGTTAGTGAATGGAAATTAAGACAACCCACTGGGGAAGCAGAAAAAGAATTTTTAAATTTAGAAAAAAATGTTAAAAATATTAATGACCAAAAAGAAAAATTAATAGAGTTTATCCAAAAAGAAATGAACACTGAATTTCCTAATTTTGCAACAATTGCAACTCCAATAATTGGAGCAAAATTACTTGCAAGTGCGGGTTCTAAAAAAAGATTATGCTTTGCCCCAGCATCAACAATACAAGTACTTGGAGCAGAAAAAGCACTATTCAATCACATAAAACATAAAGCAAGATGCCCAAAACATGGACACTTATTTAATCATCCACTTTTACAAAGATTACCAAAACAAAAAAGAGGAAAAGCAGCAAGAGTAATGGCCGGAAAATTATCAATTGCATTAAAACAAGATTATTTTAATGGGGAAAATACTTCAAAAGAAGTTTTTAAAGAACTAGAAAAAATAATTGAAAAAATTTCAAATGAACCAGAAAAAGTAAAAAAAATAAATACTTTATCACAAAAAAATAGTCCAGAACATAAAACATTTACTCCCGAAGAAAGACGAGCATTTTTTGAAAAACAAAATAAAGAGAGGCCCATTTACAAAAATGATGATAAATCAAATAATCAACCAAGACCACAAAACTCAAATACTGCAAAAGAAAAAACAAATGGTGAAAGAGATTTCAAAAAATTCAAGAAATTTAATAAATTTAAAAAGTTCAAAAAAAGATACTAACTAATCAAAAAATAGAATTCAGTAATTAATTATTAAATTTTTGAGTGAATAAAAATGAAAGAACTATTTGACGGAATATTTTCTGATTCAAAATCAATTTATACAAAAAACCTAATTAAAGGAAAAAAAGTGTATGGAGAAAAAATAATTAATGAAAATGGAGAAGAATACAGGGAATGGAACCCTTATAGATCAAAATATTGTGCAGGAATAAAAAACGGGCTTAAACAAAATATTTTTTTTAAAGGAGCTACAGTATTATATTTAGGAAGTGCCGAAGGAACAACAGTAAGTCATGTTTCTGATATTATTGGAAAAAATGGAGCAATATTTTGTGTAGATCTAAGTGAAATAGCCATGAATAAATTAACTAAACTTGCTGAAGAAAGAGAAAACATTTATCCAATATTAAGTGATGCACAAGTAATTGAAAATTATAAAGAATTTCTAGAAGAAAAAGTAGACGCACTATTTCAAGACATTTCTCAAAGAAATCAAGCAGAAATATTTTGTAAAAACGCAACATTCTTAAAAAAAGGATCCTATGGTTGTTTATCTTTGAAAACTAAAAGTATTTCTCAATCAAAAAACAAACAAGATGTATTACTTGAAGAAAAAAAAATACTTGAAAAAGAATTTATAATTGAACAAATAATATCAATAGAACCATACGAAAAAGAACATTACTTAATATTAGTTAAAAAGAAATAATATATTAAAATATTATTTAAAAAAATAATGAAAAAAGATGTCAAACACAAAAGATTAATAAAAAAAATTACTTAACAAAATATTAATTAATAAAAAAATATTTAAAAATAATTGTGATTTTTATGAAAAAAGAACTTGCGAGAAAATTTTTCCACATATTCTTTGGCACATTAATTCTTTTTTTAATTTATATTTTAGGGACACAAGATAGTTTCTATTTATTACTTATTTTTACAATAATCGGAATAATTATTGGGTATTTAATAAAAAAGGGCCTAAAATTAAAACCATTAACATCAATAATTAATTTTGTTGAAAGAGAACATGAAAAGCATTTTCCAGGAAAGGCAGCAATAATGTTTTTTTTAGCAAGCCTTGTTGTTTTAATTTTATTTCAACAAGAAAAAACAATAGCAATAGTAATTTTGGCTGTTCAAGTTTATGCTGACGGTTTTGCAGCAATTTATGGAAAAAAATTTGGTAAAATTAAAATATTTGAGAAAAAAACTGCAGCTGGAACAAGCACTTTTTTTATTATTAGTTTCTTTTGTTTATTCATTTTTTTTAATCCAATACAAGCATTAATATTATCACTAATTGCAACAATCATCGAAGCACTACCCATCGATGATAATTTTGGAGTTCCAATTGGACTTGGAATTGTAATTAAAGTGATACAATTAATTTAGTAAAAACAACAAATAGCCCCGTAGTATAGTGGATAGTATAGCGCACTCCTAAGGCGTAGACTCGGGTTCAATTCCCGACGGGGCTGTAATTTTATTTAATATTAATTTCAACTTTTTGGATTAACCAAAAACAATAAAAATAACCCAAAACACAATAAGTATATGGCAAAAAGGGTGTTGTCAAGTGGAATAACTCCAACAATGAAAGCCAGTGCAAAGCGTGTTGTTGGAACTAGAGCATTTAATGAAACTATTGGATGGGATAGAAAACTTGGAACAAGAAAAATAGAACGAGCAAATTTGGGACTATCAATTACAAATACAACTAGTATTAACTTAAATCAACAATTAATGACTTCACTTGCAACAAAATATAAAATAAACACTGCTAATGGAACTCAATTTGCCGAATTAATGAAAGCATTAAAAGAAAATAGAATCTCAATTGATACTGCTGCAGGACAAAGAGAATTTGCAAAAGTATTTTTAGGACAAAACCCCACAAGAGCACAACTTGAGGAATTAAAAAAGATACTTTTAGATTATAAAAAACAAATGACAATACAAGAAAACTTAGAAAATTCAACTAAAGGAATAAAAAATATCTCCGCAAGTGTTGCAAGTGATGGGCGAATTTATGTTAAAGAAAAAAAAGGTTTTTGGGCAACATTATTTGGAAAATAAAAATTAAATTTTATTTAAATAAGAATTTTTTTAAATCAATTTTATTATTAATTATTATCACGCCCTCTTTAATTAATAATTTTCTTTTTTTGTTAAAACCAAAAACATACCCTCCGACATAACCATTTGAACAAACAACTCTATGACAAGGAATGTTTTTAAAATCAGTATTTTTATTTAGTGCATTTCCAACCGCTCTTGCTGAATTAGACAAACCAATAAATTTTGCAACTTTCTTATAAGTTAATACTTTTCCTTTTGGTATTTTTTTAACAACCAAAAATACCTTTTCTTTAAAGTCCATAATATTGACAGTTGTCGAAACGCTTTTTAAGCGGTTTGGAGTAATAATATAACATGGATAAACTATCTATGACTATTGCAGGGGAAATTGCTCTCTCTTCTGATCCTGGCGGCTCAATGAAAAAATGGAGAGAAATATTTGCAGTACACCAAACTGAATTAGCTAATTTTTTGAAAGTATCTTCTTCAACTATTAGTGATTATGAAGGTGGGCGAAGAAAAAATCCTGGAATTAATGTTGTTTCAAGACTTGTTAATGCATTAATAGAAATTGATAAAACGCGTGGAGCAAAAGTTGTTAAACAACTTGAAAAAGATTTTAAACAAGATGAATCAGCAGCATTTGATAGTCATGAGTTTGCTAGTGGAATAAAAGCCACGGATCTTGTAAAAAAGATTAATGGTAATATTATTTGCTTACCTCATAAACTAAAAGAAGAACAAGTTTTTGGTTACACAATAATTGATTCAATAAAAGTAATACTTGAAGTACCAGTGCACGAGTACATGATGCTTTATGGAAAAACACCAAACCGAGCTCTTGTTTTTAGACATGTAGAAAATGGAAGAAGTCCACTAATTGCAGTAAAAATTGGTAGATTCTCTACAGATATGAAACCAAGCATGATAATTTTACACGGACAATTTAGCGAACAAAAACCAGTAGATCCAATTGCAATAAAAATAGCTGAAAGCGAAAAAATACCTTTAATTACAACAGGAATTCCAATTGAAGAACTAACAAAAGCACTAGCAGAATATGAAAAATAATCATTTTTCTTTTTTTAAAAGCCCATCATTAAATTGACACAATACTGCTTGCATTAGTGGGGCACCAGATAAAGGCATTAAAATAAAAACTAAATTTATATTTACAAAAAGAGCTAAAATTATTGGACCAATAATAAATCCAAAAATTGCAAAAGCCAAAAGATAATTCTGCAAAAAATGATACGCTAATTTTGACCAAACTGAAAGAATAAAATAAGCAGGAGGAATAAAAAAATTCAAATCACTCGAATTGGTTTGTGTAAAAAATGCTGAAAGTATTGCTGCAAGAACTATTCCAAAAAAAACAAAAAATACTTCCCCAGTAAGATACAACAATACCTTTTTAATTAAAAAATTATTTTTTGAATTATTAAATTGAATAACCCATAAATGATATTTTTTACCAAAAAACTTTTTTCCTAAAAAGGCAAATATAATTAAAAACCAAAATCCAAATATAACTATTATTCCAAAAGAAACTAACAATATTGAAGCAATATCTAATTGAGTTTTAAAACCAACTAAACTAAAACCAAAATAAATTATAATAATAAAAAATGGGAGAACAAAATCAATAAAATTAAATTTATTTGAATCAAAAACATTATTTTTTTTATTTAAAACCATAAAATCACTTTTTCTTTAAACAAAAAGTGAATCGAAACACAAAGTGTCCTCTTCCACCTTCTTCACCAATTATTTTCTTTGATGTTACTACTTTCATATCATACATTTTTGAAAGTGTTCTAACAAGTTTTGCCGCTACTTTTTTGTCTCCAATCCAAAGATCATACCCTTGAGGAATTTCTATTATTTTTGATGTTCCAGCAAGAGAATTTGTTACTTTTTCTTTATCAAGTATTAAAATTGCTGTTTCATAAATTTTTTTTGCTTCTGCTTTTTCAGCACGAATTTGAACTACAGCTTCTCTATAATTTGCATTAAGTTTCATACAAGCATCACAAGTAGTGGGTTTAATTTTGAATACTAGTTCTTTTTCTTGACTAACTAAAACACCATCAATGAATCCTTCAACTTTTACTAAAACTTCATAAGATAATATTTCTGAATCAGAGACTTGGTTTACTTCAACAAAAGGTTTTGGTAAAGTTAATTCATGATCATATTTTATTTTTTTTAGAATTTCTTCACTAATCGCAGATTCACTTAAAGGAAACCATTTTTGGTTAGAAATAAATTTTCCACAATGTTTACAAACACTAAAAATTGGTTTTTCTATTACAAATAATTCTTTTTTTCCCAAATAACAATCAGCACATTGTGCCTTAATAAGGGCGTTTGTTTCTTTTCCACATTTTGCACAAAATTTTTTAAAACTCATAAAAATATACCTTTTTGAAAATTAATTTTTTTAAATTAAAATAATTAAAAGTTTTTTATTTTAATCAAATTCTATTTTTTTTCCTGTTTGTAAAATTGTCGTATCAATCCCAAGAGTTGCTTCTATTTTTTTCTTAAATATTGGCATTACTGGTTTATCCCCGTGAACTAAAAATATTTTTTTGGGGGACCAAGATTTTAGTGATTTTATCATTTCATCTTGTGAGGGGTGTGCTGAGAAATCAAATTTTTCATATTTACAAATTGGTTTTATTATTGATCCGTCTTTTCCAAAAGGAACTTTTCCTTCATCCATTAACATTCTTCCAGGAGTTCCATTTGCTTGGTATGAAGTTAAATGAATTTTACTCCTTGGATCATTAATTAATTTTTCTAAATACCCAACAACTGGACCACCTTTCATCATTCCTGATGTGGTTACAATTATACAAGGTTTTTTCATAACTTTTTTTCTACCATTTTGTCCTTTAACCCAGATTGCAGAAGTTAATGCTCGCTTTAGTTGTTTTGGTTCTTTAATTAAATTTGAGTGTTTAATATAAATTTCTGAAATTTGTTTACCCATTCCATCAAGATAAATATCCGCATTAATGTGATAATTACTTAATACATCAATTATTTCTTGACTTCTTCCAACCGCAAGTACAGGTACTATCGCCCACCCTCCAGCATTTATTGTATCTTGTACTGACTCACAAAATCTTTTTTCAACTTCTTTCCTATTAGGGTGAGGCCTATCCCCATAAGTTGATTCTATCATCACATAATCAACTTTACCAAAACTCATATCACACCCTTTGTGTAATCTTGTTTCTTCAAACTTATAATCACCAGTGTATAAAAATGATTTATCATTGTAAGTTAGTTTTGTTAAAGCAGAACCTAAAATGTGCCCCGCATCAAAAAATTCTAGTGAAACTTCTTTTGTTAAATGAAGCTCTTTATTATATGGTGCTACAAAATTGTATCTATGAGTTCTTTCTATTTCTGCTTTATTGTATTTAGGCGCCATTCCTTCAAACTCAGCTATTTTTATTGAATCTTTCCATAAAACATCACTAATATCAAGGGTGGGTTGAGTCATAAAACTTAAGCACTCTGATTTTTTGTAAAAATAAGGAAGTAAACCGGAATGATCAAGATGCGCATGTGAAAGTATTACTGCTTTTACATGTTCATTTATTTCAATAGGATAATCTACTGTTTCTGGATTTAATTTAATCCCATAATCTAGTAAGAATTTTTCTCCAAAATCAAGTACAAATGCACTTCTTCCAACTTCTTCCGCAGCCCCATGAGCTGTTAAACTAAACACAACTAACACCTAAACCAAATTTTCTTCTTTCTATCCTATTAAGTAATAATAAAAGGGCTTTATATTATTTAGCATTGAAAAAAAATAGTTTTTTTGAGTTAAAAAAATAGGAAATAAAAGCCCTAATTAAAGAGCTTTTATTTTTTACAAATTTTAACAACTTCCAGCAGCAGCTGTTGCTGTTGAATCAAGTGTTCCTTCACATTCACTTGGTGCTGTATTAAATGCACTGCAAATAGTTGTTTTGAAAGCATCAGCTGTTCTTGCACCAGAATATTTGGCGTCATTAATTATTGCTGTTGGACTTCCTTGAACCCCATATTTTGCATTTAATGTAACTTGTTCTGCTAACAAAGTTTCTGCTTCTTCGTTGAAACACTTTTCAACTGCAGCAATATCAACTTTTGCTGTTGTTGCATATTCTTTCCACATTGTTGAAATGTTTCTTGTTGAAACTTTTCCGGCAGTATAGTCATCAACTAACAAAGACATATAATCCCATAATTTGTCTTTTTGGTATTTTTGTATGCATAATTCTCTAATGTTTTCATTCAATTCTTCAATTCCATGCATTGAACAATATTTTTCTTCTTCATCAAAACAGTATGCACTCCAATCTTGACCATAATTTGAAGCATAATCACTGTATATTACATAACTCAAATTAAAATCAATGTTTTTTTCAAGTAATTGAATTGCAGGCATAAAAGCTCCAACTGCTTGAAGTCCAAAAGGACAAAAACTCATAATATACAAATTAACTTTGGGTATATCACTTTTTGTCATTTGAGTTTGTACTTGTTCCTCTTCTTCAACAGGTGTTTGTTCAATTGGTTTTGTTAAATCAAATCTTTGTCCTATAATTAATTCAGAACCAACAGAATAAAAGAAACCTGAACCAACTAATTCTTCATCTTGGTAAATTTCATATTCCATTTCATACAAATTATTACCTAAATTATTAATATCACTAATTTTTGCTAAAACAGATTCATCATTAATTAAATTTGCATTTACATAACTTTCAATATCTGCTTTTAATTTTACTTCATCAATTGTACTTGGATTAGATCCTGATACACCTAAAGCATATCCAGCACTAAATGCTAAAACAGCTCCAATAATTAATCCTATTATTAAAGTTGCTCCTGCAATTAGTAATAAATTCTTAGAACCACCATCTTGTTTTTGAGAGTGGTTAACTTTTTCAACATGATTTTTTGAATCATGATGTTTACTATGTTTACTCATAAATTCACCCCTAAAAATAAACTTTTTTATTAATTAAATCAACAAAAACACTATTAAAAAGCTATTTCTCTAGTGAAAAAATAACTAAGCAACTAGTTTTTTTGTTTTTTTAAAAATAAAAACCAAATTACAATTAAAACTGAAATTACTCCCGGAACTAATATTATTGCATTATCACTTAAAAAACAAAATAAATCTGGAGTCGCTTTTGCAACTGCATTATACACACAAACCGCGCTACTATTAGGCCCATCACAATTACCATAAGTAAAATAATTGTAAAGACCCATAAATGCTACATACGCAGTCCAAATTAGTGAAAGAATCATTGATATTGTTAAAATCCATGACAAAACATCAAAGTATTTGAAAACAAATGAACCAAGAGATTTATTCAATTTTGAAAGTCTTGAAGAGACCTTCATTTTCATTTTTTTATCAAACGAAGTGGTGCATTTTCTTAAAGTGGCTTTTCTTAAAACACAATCAAGGGCTTCAAAAAAATAATTCCTATATTTTACTGAAAATAAACCTAAAATCGCGAAAATAAATAATGCAATAAAACAAATCATAAAAATCAACAATTCTTACTTAAATTTTTAACAATTTTTTATAAATAAATTTAATTAAAACTCTTAATAAACCTTCTTAAAATTAAAGGGAACTAGTTTTTTCCAGAAAACTTTTGTTTTAACTCTTCAATTCTTTTTTGTTCAAGTTTTTCAAATAAAATTCCAACTTTTGTTAATTCGTTTCCTTCTTTTACTCCTAAAAATGCTCCTTCTATTCCCACTTGAATTATATTTTCTTTTTCTCCCAAAACTTTCCAAATTTTTTCACTTGCTACTGGAACAAATGGATAATAAAGCACTGCTAAAAGTTTTGAAAAATCAACACACTCTGCGATTGTTGCTGCGGCGATAGTTTCATCAGTTTTTATTGTAATCCAAGGTTGTTTTTCTTGTAAATATTTATTTCCTATTGCACTAATTTCATTTGCTTTTGTTAGTGCATCTCTAATTCGTGCTTGGGTAAAAAGATTTTTGTATTCTTCAACTAAAGGTTTTACTGATTCTAGTAATTCTTTTTTTGATCCTTTTGGTTTTTTTAATTCAAAGAATTTTTCATCAAGAGAAACCACTCTATTAATAAAATTTCCAAAATTTCCTACAAGTTCATTATTTACTTTGCTTGCAAAATCATTCCACTCAAATTGTGTATCCCCTGTTTCTGGCCTAATTCTAAATAAATAATATCGCCAAATATCAGCACTAATCCCTGTTTCTCTTGCATCATCTCCAAATACCCCAATGTTTTTACTTTTAGAAAATTTTTTGTCTTCATAATTTAAGTAATCAGTTGAAGCTAAATAGTCAACTAGTTTATAATCTTTTTTTGTTCCAATTAAAAATGCAGGGAACATTATTGCATGAAATGGTACATTATCTTTCCCCATAAATTGGTATAATGTAAGATCTTGATTCATCCACCAATTTTTCCAATCTTCACCAAGGTTTTCTATTGTAATTCCAATGTAACCTATTGGTGCATCAAACCAACTATAAAATACTTTATTCTCCCAACCATCAAGAGGAACTTTTATTCCCCACTCAAGATCCCGAGTGATACATCTTTCTTTTAGTCCTTGCTTTAACCAATGTTCCGTAATTCCTACCGCAACATTACTCCATTTACTTTTTGTAGTATTATACCATTTCATTAATTCTGGCTCTATTTTTGGTAAATCAATGTATAAGTGTTTTGTTTCTTTTAGTATGGGTCTTGTCCCATCAATTTTTGATAAAGGATTAATTAATTCACTTGGTTCTAAAAGTTTTCCACAAGCATCACACTGATCCCCTCTTGCTCCTTTTGCATGACAATAAGGACACTCTCCTTCTACAAATCTATCACTTAAAAATTTTTTTGATTTTTCTGAATAAAGTTGAGTAATTGTGTGCTCTGTAATAAAACCGTTTTTGTATAAATCATTAAAAATGTCTACAGAAATACTAGCATTTTCTTTACTTGAAGTTCTTCCTAAACAATCATAACTAGTTTCAAACCAATCATAAATACTTTTGTGAATTTCATAATACTTATCTACAAGTTGTCTTGGAGTTAATCCTTCTTCTATTGCTTTAACTTCAGCAGTAGTTCCGTGTTCATCAGTTCCAAGAACAAATAAAACACTTTTTCCATCAATTCTCATAAATCTACTAAAAGCATCAGCACTTAAAACAGAACCAATCAAATTTCCTAAATGTGGAACATTATTTACATAAGGAAGAGCACTTGTAACAAGTATCTTTTTACTTAACTTTATTTCTGGCAAAAAAACACATCCAACTAATAGAAAAACTAATAGAAAAGGCTTAAAAAAAGAGTTTTAGGAGGAAAAAATAGGCACAGTAAATTATATTTTTAGATACTCTTTTAGTATTTCTTTTTGTTTTAACGCTAATTCAAAATTCTTTACCTCAATTGTTAGAACAATATTTTTTGGTAATTCATTTAATAGTAAAAGTTTTTCTCCTTCAAGTAAAGAGTGCTCATCTTTTTCTCCATTGTTATTATGGATATGTGCGTGCTTTATGAGTGGACGAACTTTTTTTAAAAAAACTTTTTCTTTTTCTAAATCCCCTTTTAATGCAACATTTAAGTGGCCCAGATCCACACACATTTTAAGCCCTGTTTTTTTACACAAATCAAAATAATAATTTGGATCACTTGAGTCTTTTTTAGCACCATTTTCTACACACAAATTTACTTTATTCTTTTTTGCAAACATTGCTGCTTTTTTTAAAAAAGATAAATGTTTTTTAGATAATTTAAGCGCAGAGTTTATATGCATTACAACAATCTTTGATTTAATTTCTTTTGCGAACACTATTTCAGCAAACAATCTATACTCATCAGCTTTTCTAAAATAAAAATTACTAGACAAAACATTACTAACATACGAGTGAATGGTAAAAGAAATTCCTTTTTTCAAATATTCTTGTACGTGCTTAATGTGTCGTGGTTGAAAATGCTCCCACCTATCATCAAGTTCAATTACCTTAAAACCATTTTTTATATAATAATCAATTTTTTTAAAATGAGCAAAAGGAGTATTGATACTTGTTGTTAGTGCAATTTTCATAAAGTATATCTAAACAAAATAAAAGAAAAACCTTTTGTTAGTAAAAAAATCAAATAAAAATTTGATAATTTATAAAAAATAAATTTAACTAAATTTTTACTTTTATTTTTACTTTAATTCTAATTTAATTTTTATTTTACTTCTAATTTAATTTTTATTTTACTTCTAATTTAATTTTTACTTTTTTTCAACCTTAAAATTATTAACCCTAAAAATCAATCATTATTATCTTAATTTTTTGGAAGGATTTGTTTGGTTTTGAGTGTTATTGAAAATGCGTACCTTAGAAAAGCTGAAGAAATAAGTTCATTTAATGAAACACACAAAAAATTGCTTCTTTTTTTACTTCACGAAAAAAAACATTACACAAAAGCAGAATTAAGTTGTTTTGCTAATTACTGTGAATCAAGACTTGATAAAGTATTAAAAGATTTAGAACGAGCTTCTTTAATCAAAATAAGTGGATGGCTGATTAGTCTTGAAGAGGAAGGAGTAATGACTCAAGCACTTGTAAGCGAACTAAAAAACGAAAAACCAAAAGAAATCAATAATAAACTTAAAACCCTTAATTATTCAAGCGAAACAATAATTTTTAATAAAAAACGAAAAAACAACTCATTTTACTAAACCCTAAATTAGAGTGGTTTTTTGGTTAAAAAAAGATTTATAAAAAGTCCCTTATTGAACTTTATAAAAGAGACAAATTAAAAGAAACAATTTTCACACGGGTTGATTTAATGCAAATTAAAGAAAAATCATTTACAAAAGAAATGGAACTAACTATTTTTGAGGAATGGAAAAAAGACGCAACTTACAAATTTAATGAAAACACAGAAAAAAAAGTTTATTCAATTGACACCCCCCCACCATACATTAATTCTCCAGTACACATAGGACACGCAAGTACTTACACTATAATGGATTTTATTGCAAGATACAGAAGAATGATAGGACAAGAAGTACTTTTTCCATTAGGACTTGATCAAAACGGGTTACCAATAGAAATTAGTGCTGAAAGAAAATACAAAGTTGATTTTACAAAATTAAGTAGAGAGGAAGCGGTCGGGTTTTGCAGAAAACTCTTAGATGAAACTAGTGCAGAAAGTATTGATAGTTTTGCAAAGTGCGGAATAATGTTTAACTCTTGGAGCGAAGGAGAAAAAATAGGGGACGTTTATCAAACTGACTCAAAAAGTTATAGAGCGGTTACTCAAGCAACTTTTATTGATCTTTGGAACAAAGACTTAATTTATGAAGCAAACAAAGTAGTTAACTGGGATCCAAAACTACAAACAACGGTATCTGATGCTGAAATAATTTATGAAGATAGACCCGGATTTTTTCATGATATTGTTTTCAAAGTAAAAGACACAAGTGAAGAAGTAATTATTGGAACAACAAGACCTGAATTAATTTGTTCATGTGCAATGGTAATATTTAATCCAGAAGATAAAAGATATTTGCACTTAGAAGGAAAAACATTAATCACTCCCTACTTTAACAAAGAAGTTCCCTGCAGAGCACACCCTTCTGCAGAAATAGATAAAGGAACAGGAATAATGATGATGTGTTCATATGGAGACTTAACTGATATTAGATTTTTCATGGAACAAAAACTAGAACCAATAATTGCAATAAACCAAAATGGAACACTAAATGAAAAAGCCGGAGATCTTGCTGGACTAAAAATTATTGAAGCAAGAAAAAAAATTGTTGAATCAATGCAAAATTCTGGATTATTAAAAAAAATTACTCCAACAGCAGCACACCGAACCCCTGTGAGCGAGCGAAGTGGGGCCGCAATAGAGTTTATTGAAATGCAAGAATTTTATTTAAAACAATTAGAATTCAAAGACAAAATGAGAGAAATAGCAAACAAAGTAAATATCTACTCCCCAAAATCAAGACAAATATTACTTGATTGGATTGATTCAGTTTCAATTGATTGGCCAATCTCAAGAAGAAGATACTATGCTACAGATATTCCAATGTGGAAATGTAAAAAATGTGGAAATTATGTTTTAGCAGAGAAAGGAAAGTATGTTCAACCATGGAAAGAAAAATTTAGCGGAACCTGTAAATGTGGAAATAATGATTCAAGTGAATTTGTTGGAGAAGCAAGAGTATTTGATACCTGGTTTGATTCAAGTATTTCTCCACTTTATGTTTTAGGATACGAAAGATACCCTGAATTTTTTAATAAACACGCTCCTTGTTCACTAAGACCACAAGGAAAAGAAATAGTAAGAACCTGGCTCTACTTTACTTTACTAAAAGATTATTTACTTACTGGAAAAATTATTTTTGATGATGTTTGGATCCACCACCACATAGTTGATGAGAAAGGATACAAGATGAGTAAAAGTAAGGGAAATAGTATTGATCCTCACAAAATTTTAGACCAGTACGGTGCTAGTCCTTTTAGAATTTGGTGCGCAACAGAAGGAAACCTGGATAGAACAGATTTTAGATGCTCAATGGAGAGAATACAAAACGCCGGAAAAATGATTGATAAACTTTGGAACGTGTCAAAATTTGTTTCAATGTTTGAACTTACACCAGAACAAGAAAAAAATGTTGAACTAATGGAGATAGACAAATGGGTATTAACAGAAATTGATAAATTAGTTGAAGAAGCAACTACTGGATACAAAGAATATGATTTCCATAACCCCACAGTTAGAATAATTAATTTTATTAGAGATGAACTTGCTTCACACTATGTTGAAATCGTTAAAAGAAGAGCATACAACAATGATGCAAACACAAAATT
>DAOQRN010000005.1:1348-29161 GCA_035355675.1 archaeon | reverse complement strand
ACTGAAAAAAAAATAATAGTTGATGAAAAAAACATTTTAGAAAATGTTGAAAAACTTGGAAAAGAATTAAGTGAAAATTTGAAAAAAAAATCAATGAACACCTTTGACGGACTAATCAAAGATGCTGAAAGTATTGAAGATATTAAAAAAATTGTAGGAACAGGAATCGCAAGAGCAAATTTTTGTAGTGTAGAAAAAAGTGGAGAGACTTGCGCTGAAACTGTTGAAAAAGAAACTGGTGGAAAAATAAGAGGAACAAGAATTGATACTAAAGACAAACTAATTGGTGACGGCAAATGTGTGTCATGCGGAAAAAAAGCAAATCATGTAGTATACATTGCTAAGGACTACTGATTCTAATGAATGAAAAACTAATTGTAGTTGCAGAAAATATTTTATATGAAAATTTAGGTGTGAGAAAAAACACAAAAATATTATTAGTAAATGATCACGAACCAAACACAATTTTTGAAGCATTCAAAAGTGCACTAAATAAAAAATCAATCCCTTTTAGTGAATTAATTTTAACAAACGAAAGAACACACAGTCAACCAATACCCCAAGCCCTAGAAGAAATACTAAAAGCAAAAGTAATTATTGCACCAACAGAAAAAAGTATATCTCATTGTCCAGAAACAGCAAAAGTTATAAAAAAAGGAACAAAAGTTATCACAATGCCGGGAGTTACTGAAGAAATATTTTTAAAAATTGGAGAAACAAATACTAAAGAAATTGAAAAACTAAATAATAAAGTTGCAAAACAATTAAGAGGAAAAAGCAAAGTACAAATAACTACACCAAGCGGAACAAATATTACTTTTTCAATAAAAAAAAGAGAACTACACGGACTTAAACCAAAAACAAAAGGATACTTAACAAATCTACCGACAGGAGAAGTGTATTGTGCTCCAATTGAAGAAACAGCAGATGGTGAAATATTTATTGATTATTATCGAGAATTAATAAAACCAGAAGATAAAGCATGGCTAAAAATAGATATGGGAAAAATAGATGAATGGAATGACGCAGCAAAACCATTTATTGAAATACACTCAGTAGAAAATGGATTTATTATTGCCGAATTTGGGGTCGGGACAAATAAGGCTCACAAAAAACCAATAGGGAATATTTTACACGACGAAAAATGCTACGGCACAGTACACATTGCTTTTGGACACAATGTTAGTTTTGGTGGAAAAAATAAAAGCACAGTACATAGTGACATTATTTTAATGAATCCCACAGTCCTTGTTGATGGGAAAAAACTAGAATGGTAAAAAATTTAATTTATTGAAATAATTATATTTTTTTTATCCAAACCTCTACACTTGAATTATCAAGTATCTTATCATGCATACTATCAAAAACAAAACCCATACTTTTGTATAATTCTTTTGCACCAAAATTTTCTTCTTTAACTAATAAAAACAATTTTTCATAATTTCGTTTCATACACTCTCTAATTACTTTTTTTACTAAAGTTGAACCAATTTTTTGTCTCCTAAAAGAATCCTCCACCCAAACCGCATTAAGTCTACAAGAAGAGTTTTCTAAAAATTCTGCTTCAACAAAACCAAGAGGGATATTATTCAAATAACTCACCCAAATAAAAAAAGAATTATCACTAATTTTTTGAGAAATATCATGTTCACAAAAGACAGTATAAGGAAATTGATTTTTTATAACATTATTAAGCCAAGAAGAATCACTTTCTTTTGCAGGAATAAATTTAAACAAAAAATCACCAACTAAAAACAATGTCCAATAAATTGTGTATTAAATAATTTTATTTTAACTATTAAAAAAATTAATTATTATTAATTAAATTATTTCTTATTTCTTCTATATGAATCCAAATAATCATTTATTTCCATTTCACTAACAGCACAACCAGAAAACTTTGTTGCCCAAAGTGCTGCTTCAAGTTCAACAATACTATGATTCAATTCATGATCAAATAAATCTTGCTCAAATGCAAGGGCAATTATATCCACACTTCTAAACATTTTTAAGTCAGGAAACATTTCTCTAAAAGCAGATAAATTTGTTTCATTCATCCTTATCTCTTGAGATTGTCTTTTTTCAAGAACTTTTTTTAATCTTAAAGGATTTTCAATTAAAGATCTTGTTGTTCTTTCATCAATAAATAATGCTTTTGCTCCGTAAATTTTTGCAAGAGCCAGTGCTTCAGCTTCTCCCCTCTGTAACAAAGTAATTGGACCAGTTTTTGTATAAAAAGAATTATTTGCCAAATGCAAAATTCTTTCTTCATATCTCTCCCCTTCAGTAGTAGGAGGAACTACTTTTACAATTTTTTCACTAAAAGCATATTTTATTCTAGCCGCGTTAAGTGCAAATCTTTTATTTTTTATTGGACGCCAAACACTCTCATTTGCAACATCATTTGAAACAATTAACTCAACATCATTGTGTTTTACAAAAGCACGAAAAACATTCATAAGGCAAGTACTTGAAAAAGTAATCATTGTCCCAGTATCAATTACAGCTTTCATAAAATCACTTATAAAAAATTAATTTATTTTTTCTGATTCCACAAGAATTCTTAATTCATCCACTCTTTTTCGCATCCCTTTTGATTCCATCTCTTCATCATGCATTGTAGTAAACCCAATGTAACTTTGAAGTTCTTTTTTATCAGCTCCAACAAGATCTGCTGCTTGAGAAATACTTAACCCATAACTGTAAGCTAAAGAAGCTTGTTTTACTTTTGCTTTATCATAAATGCTTGAAGCATAATGCCCAAGACTCAAGTCCGCCTCTTCAATACTAATAATAATTTTTTTTAAATAAGACATTAATAATTCTGAATCATTTTTTTTTGAAGCAAAGACCCCTGATTCAATATTTTTAAAAACAGCTAATTTTATTTTTCCCCAAACTGGACTATTAACAAAATGACTCTTTGATTCAATCTTGTGTAAAGCATAAGCAATTACTCCAAGTTCAGCTTTAACATAATTATTTTCAGCAGAAGCCTCTCTAATTAATCTATTACTAAGTCCCCTTAACTCAAGAACTCTTTTTTCTCTAAATAAAGTAAGTACTTCTCCAAGATCATACTCCATTGATTTAACCATGAAAAATAAAAGAATTTGAAGTATTTAATAATTGCTTTAAAAAAAGAAGACTGAAAAATAGTCAAAAGTAGGTTTTTTTAACTAAATTAACCAAATACTATGTGTGATATAATGATAATTCTTGTACCCCTACTTAGCGGAAAAGAGGACAACCCCGAGTTCATTAATGCAATTACTTCAAAAGGAAAAAAAATAGTGCTATTACAAATTGTGGATAAAGAATTTTTAGCAAAAACAAGTACTGCAATGGGAGAAGTAATGCAAAACCATGCATTATTAACAAAAGTGAAAAAATCAATACAATCAAAGAAAAAAACAGTTGAAGAAATTACTGAATGGGGAACAACAATTAAAAAAATATTATCAATAGCAATTCTACAAAAAGTAGACAAAGTATTTTTAGTAAAACAAAAAAATCAATTCTTTGAAGACATACTAAAAGCAATGGATAAAGAAAAAATACCTTATGAAGTAATTGAAGTAAAAGTTGAAGAAAAAAAAGAGAAAGGATTTAGTTTTTTTAAATAGTTTAAACAATAAATAAAAAAAGGTGAAAAAATGAATAAAAATATTGAAAATACATTAATTGAAAATAAAATAATAATTAGTGATTCAACATTAAAAGGAACACTTGTTGAAAAAGGATTTGGAGAAAACAAGGGAAACAAATTAATTCTTGATTTATTTGAAGTAATTTATTTAATGGAAAAAGAAAAAATAAGCATTGTTGATGTTAAAGGGAAAAAAGTTTCTGTAAAAAAAATATTTGAAATTGGAATAAAAGGAGATAAACAATTTTATTCTAAACAAAAAGTTCATGAAGACTTAAGAGAAAAAGGGTATTGTATTAAAACTGGGTTAAAATTTGGTTTTGATTTTAGAGTTTACCCAAGAGGAAAAAAAATGGGTGAAGCACACTCCCAATATGGAGTACATGTTGCTTGCGAAAACGAAAAAACTTCAATGACTCAAATAAGCAGAATGACACGCCTTGCAGGAAACATACACATACACGCAATAATTGCTGTAGTGGACAGAGAAGACGAAATCAATTACTACGAAATAAATAGAAAACTACTTTAGAAGCGATAAATATGCTGACATTTAGAGACTCTTTTTTATTTCATCACCAAGTTCGTTTAGGTAAAAAAGGAAAAGCGTTAGTCATTACAAAGTTTAGAACAATGCCAAAAAATTCCCATAAAGATTATGACTCAAACGGAAGAAATGACATGTTAACAAGTGGAAAAATAAGAGAAAATAAAGCAGGGGTGATTGGCAAACTAATAAGAAGAACAAGAGTTGATGAGTTACCTCAAATTTTACTTTTATTTAAAAAACAAATTCGCCTTTTAGGATTAAGACCACTTTCAAGACAAAATTATTCAAAACTAACAAAAGAAATGAAAAAAAATTATTTAGAAAATGGACCCGGGCTATTTGGAATACAATATTCATTAAAACCAAGTAAAAGAACAATGCAAAATATTGAGAAAGAATTAATCAGTTATTATGAACAATACCAAAAACACCCCACTAGAACAAACTTAAAATATTTAGCAAAAATAATACTCACACTAAACATGTTTAGAAAATAATTTAAAGTTTTTTACTTGTATGATTTAATTTTTTTTAATTTAACTTTTTTTAATTTAACTTTTTTGACCTAAAAGTAACTCAAGTCTTTTCACACTCTCCATTACTTCTCTGTGAGTTACTCTAAACCTTTTTGCGAGTTGTATTGTACTAATCCCACTAGCATAAAAATTTGCTTTATCAACAACATTAAGTAATCTTAAATCAAGGAAAGCTTTTTTTCTTGCAATAGGATTAGTGTGTATTGTCATCAAATCAAATTTTCTAATTGAAGGGGAAGATATTCCAAAGTAACTTCTTGCTCTTTGTGAATTTAGTGGTATTCTACTATAATCAACTTCAACCCCATAAATTTTTGATAAATTTTTTACATATTTTGACCAACACTCTGCTGATTCAACCTCATACATTGGACTAAAAATAATTTTTGCACCCTTATTGTTTAGTAAAGATCTCGCAAGAGAAACACTCATTGTTCCAGAATTAACTAAAGGAATTGGTTCAAAAGAAAAACTCCAATCATAAATTTTTGGTCTTTGTGGAACACTCTCACCAGCAATTACTTTAAATTTACTAATTGAGGCCCTTTTTTGTTTTCTAACAAATTCTTTAAAAGTGTGATTTAGGTCAGTATAAGTTAACCTTGTTTCATGAGACAATCCACCAGCCCAGTCTCCTAAATAACCAGCAAAAACTAATACTTTTTCTCCTTTATTCATTCCAATTTTTGTTGCAAGATTTTTTTCAACAGGAATATAATCTTGAGAGGGAAGTTCCCTTCTATCATACCAATCTGGCATAACCCAAGAAATATGTCTTCCTTCTTCAGCAAGCATTTTTTTTCTAGTATTAGCTTTTTGCCTTATTAATTTATATAAATCAGGACCCATTGCATGAAATTCTGGTCTCCTTAACTTTGGTTTCATAACTATTATTTATTTTTGGGAGAATTTAAAACTTACTAAATAAAAAAATAGTAAAAAATCGAACTTAATCAAAAAAATCTTTTTAATAAAGGTTACTTTATTAATTTTTTATCTAAAACACACACTTTTAGATAGTAAAACAATTTAAATTAAATAAAAATTAAATTTGGATTAAAAAAAGTGAAAATAACATGAAATTAAAAAAAGTTAAAAAAAAATTACAAAATTTAGACATTAACAAAATACACAAAGGAAATTGTATTGAACTTATGAAAAAAATAAAAAGTAATAGTATAAACTTAATAATTACCGATCCACCTTTTGCGATTGATTTTAAATCAAATAGATTAAATTATAATAGAAAATCAGAAAATGTCTTGGGTGGATATAATGAAATATTAAAAAAAGATTATTCAAAATTTAGTAAAGACTGGATTAATCAAGCATTTAGAGTACTAAAACCAAATGGATCAATGTATGTTTTTAGCGGGTGGACAAATCTAAAAGACATACTTAATGCACTAGACGAAACTGGTTTTACAACAATAAATCATTTAATTTGGAAATACCAATTTGGAGTTTACTGTAGTAAAAAATGGGTGACAAGCCATTACCATATCATATATGTTGTTAAAAATCCAAAAAAATGGATCTTCAATAAACAAGATCAATACCCCGAAGATGTTTTAACTATAAATAGAGAATACTGGACTGGTAAAATAAAAACACCAACAAAATTACCTACAGAATTATTAAAAAAACTCATATTATATTCAAGTAACGAAGGAGATATTGTAATGGATTGTTTTAGTGGAAGTGGACAAACCGCAGTAGTTAGTAAAATGCTTAAAAGAAACTTTATTGCATTTGATACGGTTAAAGAATATGTGGATTTTGGAAATAATCGTTTAAAAAAAACACCCGCCAAATTAATCAATATTAAAGAAACTTTATAAATTAAATAAACACTTATTAAAAATTATTCCTAAAAATAAACTATAAAAAAATTAAAAAAAGAGTTTTTGTTTTTGGAGACTTTTTTAGTCTCCAAAACAAAAATAAAAAGAAAGCCATCTATGATGGCCACGAAAGTTTTTCCATGAACGCTTTTTGCATTAGCAAAAAGGGTTCTTAGAAGTCTATTCCCCTAACTGTTTTTCTTCCGTTTTCTTTTGCTCTTGCAGCAGCATCTTTAATCATTTTAGCTACTTTTGCACTTAATGCATCAACAGCGTCGCTTGCAGTGTTGCAGTCTTCTGCCTTGATTGCGTCTTTTACTTTTGATGTTACAACTAATACTTCAGCCATAATTAATTCCTCCAAAAACAAAAAGCTAATATTGCAAGCTTTTATCAAAAAAACAAAAGAAAAAAGAGTATATAAACTAAATGGTTCAAAACGCCATTTTGAAGCACTTTATAAGGATTTTTGCATCAAAATTACATGCCTGTGATGACAAAACATTATTCTGATCACCCCTTAGGGGTGAGTGATGAATGATGGGCGAACTGAGGCAAACTTTATCGAGCGAACTAAAAGTGAGCGAAGATAATGTCCGCGTGTGAACGGAGCGAGCCGTTCAGATGGGCGAACTGAGGCACAAAGAATTAATAATTATTAAAAAAACAAAACTATTTAGGTAGATTTTTATGTTATTTAAAATTGTTGCAGATTGTTTTGATAAGATAGAAAATACTCCTTCTCGTCTTGCCACTACTAATTTTTTAGTAGAACTATTCGAAGGAACAACTCCACAAGATACTAAAAAAATTGTTTATTTGTTACAAGGAAGAATTGCTCCTCAATTTGATGGAAGAGAAATTGGTTTTGGAGAAAAACTAGTTATTGAAGGAATGGTAAAAGCAAGCGGATACAAAAAAGAAGATGTTGAAAAAAGTTACAAAAAAACAGGAGATCTTGGAGAAACTGCACAAAAATTAATTGAAGAAAAAAAACAAAATTCTTTATTCACTCAAGACTTAGAACTTGAAAAAGTTTTTTTAAATTTAGAAAAAATGTCAACAACTGAAGGAATTGGTTCACAAGAACAAAAAAAGAAACTACTCGCAGAACTGTTTAATTACGCAACCCCAGTTGAAGCAAAATATATTGCAAGAATTCCGCTAGGAAGCATAAGACTGGGAGTAGGAGATCCGACAATAATGGATACATTTGCAATAATACTTGCAAAACAAGAAGATAAAAATTATTTAGAAAAAAGTGAAGAAGAAAGAAGAAAAATAAAAATGAACTTGCGAGAAAAAATAGAATCTGCATACAATGTTGATTCTGATCTTGGAGAATTATGCAAAATTTTACAAGAAAAAGGAATTAAGGGACTTCTTGAAATTAAAATAAAACCCGGCACTCCAATTCGACCAACTGCTGCAGAAAGACTTCCAAGCGCAAAAGAAATAATAGAAAAACTAGGAAAGTGCGCTGTTGAAGCAAAGTATGATGGATTTAGGTTACAATTATCAAAAGATGGGGATAAAATAAAAATATTTTCAAGACAAAGCGAAGACATTACAACTATGTTTCCTGAAATAATTAATGCAGCAAAAAAAGAAATCAATGCAAAAAAATGTATTATTGAAGGAGAAGCACTAGCATTCAATGATAGTACACAAGAGTATTATCCTTTTCAAGTAACAATTCAAAGAAAAAGAAAATATGAAATAGAAAAAAAATCAATAGAATACCCACTCAAACTTTTTTTATTTGATGTAATGTATGTGGATGGAATAAATTATATGGAAAAACCCCTAACAGAGAGAAGAGAAAAATTAGAATCACTAATCAAAAAAGATAATGAAATAATAAAATTAAGTGAATACATGATAACTGACTCTGCTATAGAACTTGAAAACTTTTTTGAAGAAAAAATATCGCAAGGCCTAGAAGGAATAATTGCAAAAGACCTTTCTGCGCCCTACATTGCAGGGGCAAGAAAATTTGCTTGGATAAAACTAAAAAGATCCTACAAAGGAAGTCTAAATGACACACTTGATTTAGTAATAATCGGGTATTACACAGGAAAAGGAAAAAGAACAGAATTTGGGCTTGGAGCACTACTTGTCGCAACCTACAACAATACTGATGATACTTTTGAAAGTGTAGCAAAAATTGGAACAGGAATGACTGAAGGCACACTAACTGAACTTGAAAAACTACTATCAAAATCTGTTACAAAAAAGAAAAATCCAAGAATAATTTCAGAAATCGAACCCAACTTTTGGGTAGAACCAAAATATGTTATTGAAGTAAACGCGGATGAAATAACAAAAAGTCCAATGCACTCTTGTGGAAAAGAAGAAAATAGTGTGGGTTATGCCCTACGTTTTCCAAGAATGCTAAAACTAAGAACTGATAAAAAAGCAGAAAATGCAACAACTACTGAGGAAGTAAAAAAATTATTCACAATGCAAAAAAAAGTTTCTTTAGAAATGACTGATTATGTAAAAAAAGAGTGATTTTTACTTTACGAAAAGATTAATTAAGTAAAAAGAACTAACCTAATTCATGAAATTAAGAAATCTTTTAATATTAATCCTATCATTTTGTTTTTTAGCATATATTGTAGTCACGCTTCATTTTTGGGCGATGGAATACAAAGATTTATTTTTTTATTTAAATGATTGGACAAGCTGGATTTTTGCATTTATTTTAGTAATGGCAATAACAGGGGTACTAAAATGGATATTCAAGTGGGAATTAAGAAGTTTGTTAAAATAATTAATCTAATGAAATAAGTGATAAAAATGAATGTTATTGAGTTAGTAGTTTATGCAATTATTGCTCTTGCACTAATTTTTCTTGCAATAACACTATTTAATCCAATTAAACAAGAAACATTAATTGATGAAATAAAAGAAGGAATAAATGCCGGACAAACCAATATTTTTTTAGGTAAAACTTTCCCCATAGGGACAAGAATTTTAGAAAAAGAATTTCATTTTGATAAAAGAGCGATAGAAGATGCGTCATATTCTTTAGCAATTGAGTGTAATAATCCAAAAATTTGTTGTATACGAAAAGAAGAACAAAGCAAAGAGGATATTTGTACAAAACCAATAAATTGGGATTATTCTTTCATTGAAGCAAAACAAGAAACAACACTAAAAACGAGTGTTCGATGCATTAATGAATTAAACACCCTAATTTGTAGAATCTATTTTGGATTATCTCCAGCCCAAGCAGAAATAATAGAAATAAAAAATCAACAAGACCAAAATAGTAATACTATTATTTCAAATATTAAAGTCAAAAATTCTGGAGAAACACAACTAGCATTAGGAATTATGGAATTAAACTTACAAAAAAAAGTTTTAAATAAATGGGAAAACACAGAAGATCAATTTAAACCCCAGGAAATACAATACTTACTACCCCAACAAGAGCACACCTTTGTTTGGGCAATACAAACAACAACAGTCGGAGAATACAGATTGAATTACAAATTTAGTGGAAATAATGCAGGATTTGATCAAAAAACAGAAGATTATAATATAATAAAAGCAAACTTTTGTTCAATAATTGAAGAAGAAACTTATGAAATACAAACAATTGAAGACGGGAAATTGTACAGAGAAATAAAAAAATGTCAAAATTGTAATTATGCTTATGAATGTGCTAGTGCGTGGCAAACAAAATTTCCTAGAATTAATTATCAAGTACTAACTAAAGATAAAACATATTGTGAAAAAACAAACGAAATTGGGGATTGTGAAACTCAAATAAATTAAATAAATTTAAAAAAAATTTAAGGTTTATTAAAAGATTGTAATAGGATATTATTATGGATCTAAAAAATTTTTTAAAAAATAATAAATTGCAAGAAGGACAAACCATTAGTTTTGATTATGAGAAAAACACTGTAATAGGAGTAATCATCCCTTCAAAAAGTGATTTAATTTTAAAACTAAATTCAGGTTATAACGCAGGTTTTGAAATAAATAAAATTAAAAATATAAAAAATCTCGGAGAAACCAAAAATGTTGGAAAAGCAAAAACCATTGAAATTCAAAAAAACCCAAATCTCCCAACAATTTCTATCCTACACACTGGTGGTACTATTGCTTCAAGAGTAAATTATTCTACTGGAGGAGTATATGCAAGTTTTGATATCCACGACACAATTACAATGTTTCCAGAACTTACAAAAATAGCAAATATTGAATCAGTGTTTGTTTCAAATATGATGTCAGAAGATATGAGCACTGAAGATTTTGCAAAAATCTCTAGTGCAGTTAGTGAAGAAATAAAAAAAGGAGTAAAAGGAATAATTATTGGTCACGGAACTGATATGTTAGGTTATAGTGCTGCAGCATTATCTTTCGAACTAGAAAATTGTCCAATCCCTGTATTAATAGTAGGTTCACAAAGAAGTTCTGACCGAGGTTCAAGTGATGCGGGAATGAATTTAATTTGTGCAGCGGAATTTATTTCAAAAACTAATTTCAAAGGGGTGGCAGTTTGTATGCACGACTCAACCAATGATGATTATTGTGCAATACTTAATCCAACAAAAGTTAGAAAAATGCACACTTCAAGAAGAGATGCGTTTAAAACAATTAATGATCACCAAATTGCTTTAATTGATTTTAGAACAAAAGAAATTACCTGGAAAAAAGATAAAACTATTTTTGAAAAAACAAAAGGAACTTTTAAATTAAAAAATAATTTCGAAAAAAAAGTAGGATTAATAAAAATGCACCCTCTAATTACTCAAAAAGAAATAGAGTTTTTTAAAAAAGAAAAATACTTGGGTTTAATTATAGAAGGAACTGGACTTGGCCACACCCCAATAAGAGAAAATGATGCATTTATTAAAACAATAAAAGAATTAATAGATTCAGGATGCATTGTAGCAATGACCTCACAATGTCTAAATGGGAGAGTGCATCCAAATGTTTACACAAACTTAAGAAAATTAAGTTCAATAGGGGTAATTTATTGTGAAGATATGCTTGCAGAAACAGCAATTATGAAACTTTCATTTTTACTTGGAAATTATTCAAAAGAAGAAACAAAAAAACTACTTGCAACTAATATTAATGGGGAAATAACTGAATTTACTCAAACAAATACTTATGAATACTAAAAAACTATTCAATTAAATAAAAAACAAGCCCCAATTAACTTATTAACGTTAAAGAAAGGTTTATATATGGGTTAATACACAATTTTATTATTGAAGTGATAAATATGAACTACAAATGGATAAGTGCATTAATTATCTTAGCAGTACTTTTTATTGGCGGAGTAAATGCATATAGTGGATTCAATAGATACTATTATACTGATTATTATGCTCCAGCAGTGTATTATCAAACCCCCTACAATGTTCCAACTTATTACTCAACTTCATATTACAACACAGCATATTACTACCCAACTACCACATATGTAGATTCATACTACTATCCAGCATACAATACAGTAAATTATTATTACCCTTCATACACTTACTATACTCCCACTATCGGAAATTATAGTGGATTATCAATGTACAAAAATGATAGTGGTTGGGGAATATCAGTTTCTAGAGGAAACATATGTGGACTCTACGGATACTGTTAAAAAAATCTATTTAAAACCCTTTAACCATTAAAATTTGTAATGGAAAAAGTAGATTATTCTAAACTTGGCTTAAAGTGTGGACTTGAAGTACACCAACAACTCGACACTGGCAAACTATTTATTCGAACACCAAGTATTTTGACTGATGAAATTAATTTTACAATTGAAAGAAAACTAAGACCCGTTGCTAGCGAAATGGGTGAATATGATAAAACAGCAATGGAAGCTTACAAAAGAGAAGAAACTTTTTTTTACTCAGGGAATAATAAAAATATTTCTTTAGTAGAACTTGATGAAGAACCACCACAACCACTTGATAAAGATGCACTAAAAACAATTCTTGAAGTATCAACACTATGTAACAGCACAATCGTTTCAACAATTATTCCAATGAGAAAAGCAATAATTGATGGAAGTAACACAAGTGCATTTCAAAGAACATGCCTTGTTGCAATGGGTGGAGAAATGAAAATAAGTACCCCGACTGGTGAAAAAAGAATTGGTGTTCAAACAATAATACTTGAAGAAGATGCTGCACGACCAATAAAAAAAGAAGAAGGAAAAATATTTTACAACCTTGATAGACTCGGAATACCATTAATTGAACTCGCAACCGATCCGGATATTAATACTCCTGAAGAAGCAGTACTTACTGCAAAAAAAATTGGAGAAATAATGAGACTTACTTGTAAAACAAAAAGAGGAAAAGGAACCATTCGTCAAGATATAAACGTTTCAATAAGCGAAGGAGCAAGATGTGAAATAAAAGGATGTCAAGAGTTAGAAATGATAGGGACAGTAATTGAAAAAGAAGTAGAAAGACAACTTGATTTAATAAAATTAACAAACAGAATCAAATTAAGATTTGTAAAAAAAGAAGAACTAATTAGTGCAATAAATAATGAAATAAAAAATGTAAGTAAAATATTTTCTAGTACCGAAGCAAAATTTGTGAAAGGAAAAGAAGTATTTGGATTAAAACTTGCAAAAATGAAAGGATTTTTGGGACAAAAAGTAGGTGCAAAAAGATTTGGAAGCGAACTATCTGCTTACGCAAAGGCGAGCGGAGTAAGTGGACTTTTACATAGAGACGAATTACCAAATTATGGGATAAGTGAAAAAGAAGTAAATGATACACTGTTTTTACTTGGATGTGGAGAAGAAGATAATTTTGTTCTAATTGTAGCAAATAAAGAAAAAGCAAGAAAAGCATTTGACGCAGTAAAAAACAGGATAATTCTTGCATATGATGGAGTAGTTAAAGAAACACGCGGAGCACTAGAAGATGCGTCAAGCGAATACCAAAGACCTATTTCAGGAGAAGCAAGAATGTACCCAGAAACTGACATCCCTTATGAAAAAATTGATGAAAAATATTTAGAAGAAATAAAACAAAATTTACCAAAAAATGTAAAAGAAAGAGAAGAATTATACAAAAAACTCGGATTAAGTATAAACCACATTGAAGAAATGAAACTAAATAATTATGCAAGATTTTTTGAAGAACTAATTAAGAAAGGAACAAACCCAACAGTAAGCGCAACAACCCTTTTACAAACTCTAACCGAACTAAGAAGAGAAGATATTAATGTTGATAAAATAAAAAAAGAAAGTATAGAAAAATTACTAATTGCAGAAGCAACAAATAAAATAAATAAATCCCAAATAAAAAAAGCACTAATTGAAATAAGCAATGGAAAAAGTGTAGAAGAAATAATATCTTCTCAAAAATCAATTAACACAAGTGAAATTGAACCAGTTATTAAAAAAATTGTTTCAAAAAATGAAGCACTAGTAAAAGTAAGAGGATTTGGAGCAATAGGGCCACTAATGAGTGATTTACTAAAAGAAAAAGAACTTGAGAGTATTGATAAAAAAATACTAAGCGAAATACTAACAAACCAAATAAAACAAATAATGAAAAAATAGTATTGATTATTTACACAAACCTTTTTTTCCTAAACAAACATTCATACTTTTTCGTAGATAAATTAATCTTATTAAGGGGTTTTTACTAATTAAATAAGGTGATTTAATGGTAGTTCCATGGGAATTTTTAAAAGAACCAATATATGCGTTAGATGGATTCAAAATGTATTTTGCAATATTGTTTTTACTTGTTGCTTTAATTTTATTTGCAATATCAATTCTTGCCATTAGAAAAAAATCTTCAAAAAGATTAATAGTTGTAAGTGTAGCATTTGGTTTATTTTTTACTAAATCAATTTTAGTTGCCCTTGATTATTTCTTCTCACCAGGATACTTCATGAACTATGCAGTTCAAGTATTTTTTGATCTAGGAATACTAATCACATTATTTGTTGCATTATTGAGAAAATAATAAAAAAAGTTAATATAAAATAATTAATTAAAAAAATAGTCAAATAATAAAAAAGTTAATAGAAAAAATATTTAGTTAAAAATAATTATTTATTTTTTTAAAAAAAGGGAGATGAATGATTTTTGAATAGAATGATTGAAGAATCAATAATACTTACTCCGCGAGATAAGGTATATTCTGAAATAGTTAAAAGCCCAGGACTACACTTTAGAGAAATCCAAAGAAGAACAAACCTTGCCACAGGAGCACTTCAATACCATATAGATTATTTAAAGAAAAAAAATTTTATTTTTGATAAAAAAGAAGGAAAATTTTCAAGATTTTACTCAAATCAAGAAACTAACCAAGTGGATCAAGAAATAATGAATCTATTAAGACAAGACCAAGTTAGAAAAATCGTGTTAATTCTTTTACAAAAAAAAAGAATTTCTCTAACTAATTTAAAAAAAGAAACAAGTATGAGTACCTCAACACTTAATTTTCATTTATCAAAACTAATAACATCGAAAATAGTTGAACAGAAAAAAATCAACTTTAAAGAGTATTATTTAATCAAAAACAAATTACCAATAATTGAACTACTTTATTCTTATAGAGAAAGTTTTTTAGACACTTTAGTGGATAATTTCTTAGATATTTGGGAAAAAGATTTGAAATAATTAGTATAGTGATTTTATGGAACAATCAATTTATTTATTCAGACATGGCCATATTACTAAAAAAAATATTTTTTGTGGATGGCTTAATTTACCACTTGATAAGCAAGGAATTAAGGAAGCAAAAATTCTTGCAAAAAAGCTTTCAAAAGAAAAAATTGATATTGGTTTTTGTTCGGATCAATTAAGAGGAAAACAATGCCTTGCCGAAGTACTAAAATATCATAAAAATGCTAAAGTGATTATTGATGTTAGAATATGTGAGCGAAATTATGGTGAATTAACAGGTCACAAAAAAGATGAATTTAAATCAAAATTTCCTAAAGAATATGAAGAAATTCACAGAGGATATAATGCAAATATTCCTTCTGGAGAAAATTTTAATGATGTTTCAAAAAGAGTTTTTTCTTTTATGAATGATTTGTTTGAATTCATGCAAAAAGAAAAATGTAATGTTGCAATAAGTGCACACACTAATTCATTAAGATTAATTCAAGAGTATTTAGAAAACTTAAGTAAAGAAGAAGCAACAAAATTTGAACATCACCCAGAAAATTATAAAAAATATGTAATAAATTTTGAATAATCATCTTCTAAAAAACGTTAGTTTTATTTAAAAATTATTTTTTCTAATAAATTAGATTTTTTTATTTTAATTTGAATCCAGATGCTATTAGTATTGGGAATGTTATTGTTGCTTCTCCCCAAATTTTTACATTATTTTCATCAGCAGTAGCTTTTCCCCAACTTTTTGCTTCATTAGGGTTTGCTCCAGCATTACTTCCTTCCCCTTCATAACCTGTATTCAAATACACTGTAAAATTTGCTCCTTCTCGAGTCATACATGCATTCATTATGAAATGTTTTGGTACACTCCCCCCAATAATTATTGCTCCAATTTTATCTTGGTTTAAAACAAAATCATACATTTTTTCTACTTCGCGAGTCATATCAATTACAAAATCTGCGTGATCTTTTTTAAAGAAATAAATATGATCTCCAATTGCTCCATCATTTAGTGGTTCACAAAATAGAGGAATATTGTTTTTGTAGCACCAATAAGTGAAACTTGTTTCTGCTCCTTTTTTTCCTTCCAAGTTTTTTCCTAACTCGTAAATTATTTTTTCTCCAGTAATTGTTTCTTCATTATTTTTACTATTTTCATAAACTTTTTTTATTACTTCACTACAATATTTTTCAAACCAAATGTATCTTTCGTTTGGAACAAAAATATTTCCGGTTCTATTTACTCCTGCTTCTCTTAATTTTCCACCATCAGCATCAAAATCTCCATGCAAAAAATCCCCATAAGTTTTTATCACATCTTCTTCAAGTCCACCAGTACTTGTAACAACACAATGAACTAATTTATTTTTCACAAGGTAAGTAATTATGTCTCTTATTCCACTAGTCCCCATATTTGAAGTGAACCCCACAATTATTGTTGCTTTTTCTTTTTGCATTTGTTTTACAAGATCTATTCCTTTTCCTAAATTAGTTGCTTGAAAACCAATATTTTTGTAAGAATCAAAAAAACTTTTTGGATCAAATTCTTTTTCAAAATCAGGACCACTAATTTTTCCATAACCAACTTCTTTACTTTTTTTCATGAAAATATTTTTTATGTTTTTTGAAGGCACAATACCTTTTGAAGAACTTTTGTTTAGATTAGAAGAAATTAATTTATTTTTTTGATTTTTCATATTTTTCCCACTTTACAAAAAGTGGGCAGGATGAGATTTGAACTCATGACCGCACGATTATCAGTCGTGTGCTCCACCAACTAAGCTACCCGCCCATTATAAAAATCACTTTAGGAAAAGCTTTAAATGTCTACTCCTTCAAGAATTTATATGTGTTGAACAACACAAATAGGTTATTCGTTTACAAATAGCCCTACCTCGCAACAGCGAGTGTAGTGCGCGTGTGAACGGAGCAAACCGTTCAGCCCCTTCGTCTAGTGGCCAAGGATACAGGCCTTTGAAGCCTGGGACCCCAGTTCAAATCTGGGAGGGGCTATTAATTCTTTTTTCTTAATTTTTTCAGTTATTAATATATACTTCAACTTCATTATTTTTTCATTATGTTTTGTATGAGTTTTGTTAATGAAGCAAGAAAAGAAGCTATTAAAGGTGTAAAAAAAGGACAGGGAGGTCCTTTTGGAGCAATAATTGTTAGAAAGGACAAAATTATTGCAAGAGCACATAATACTGTTGTTAGTGGGCACGATCCTACTGCTCATGCTGAAATTAATGTTATTAGAAAAGCTTCAAAAAAACTAAAAACATTTAATTTAAGCGATTGTGAACTTTACTCCTCTTGTGAACCTTGCCCAATGTGTTTTTCTGCAATCTATTGGGCGAGAATAAAAAAAGTATACTATGTTGCAACAAGAAATGATGCAGCTAGAGCTGGTTTTGATGATGCAAATTTTTATGAAATACTAAATGGAAAAAAGAAATCCACTACAAAAATGATTAAAGTGAATGACAAAAAAGGACTTGAAGAATTTCATATTTGGGCAAAAAAACAAGACAAAAAATTGTACTAAAATTATATTAAAATTAAACTAAAATTATATTAAAATTAAACCAAAAATAGTTTATTTTTTATCCAAACAATGGTTTTTAGTACCTTATTGTTTTAATTTTATTATGAATAATAACACTCTTCCAGTAAGAAACATCGTTGGACTCATTGTCTTTGATGGAGAAAAATTTCTAATACTCCACAGAAAATTAAATTGGAAAGGTTGGGAATACCCAAAAGGCGGAATAGAAGAAGGAGAAACACACGAAGAAGCAATTAAACGAGAATTATGGGAAGAAACTGGCTTAGAAAGATATGAGTTAATTGGAAAAATAAGTGAATTTGAATTTATTGACAAAGCAAGAAACAGAAAAGGACACACATACAATTATTTGCTAAGAGTACCAAGTACTGCAGTAGTAAAAATAAATAATGAGCATGTACTTGATAAAGAAATAGTACTTGAACATGATGATTTTAAGTGGTGCTTACCAAAAGAAGCAATAAAATTACTAACACATAAAGATATGAAAATTTCATTAAAAAAAGCACTAGATCATTTAGGGATTGAATCAAAGTAGGTGAAAAAATGATACCATTTTTTGGAAAAAAAGAAGAAAAGAAAGAAGAGACAAAAACTGAAAGTATTGAAGAAGATAATTACCCAAATATTGGAAAATACAATGAACCATGTGGATTATGTGGTAAAGCCCCAACTGATAAAAAGTGGGCAGGTCAATATTTTCACAAAAAGTGTTTAAGAAAAATGAAAAAAATGGCAAAAGGAATGATTTAATTTAAAAAGATTAATTTAATATTATTTTAAAAAAATTCAAGCATTTAGTTTATTTTACTTTTTATTAGTTCTTGAACTTTTTGTGGTTGTGCAGTTCCTTTTGTTTCTCTCATAACAAGCCCTGCTAGAAAGTTTAATGATTTTTCATTACCATTTTTATAATCATCAACAGCTTTTTGATTATTTTTTAAAATATTATTGACAACCAAATCAAGATCAATATTTTCTGAAATTAATAAATTATTTTTATTTAAATAATCTTTAGGGTTTAATTTGTCCCCACTAATATAATTAATGATTGATTGTTTTACATTTTTGTCAGAAACTTTCCCACTCACAATCAATTCAACAAGCGAAACAATTTCTTTTGGATCAATATTTATTTCGTTTAAATTTAGTGAATCGTGATTAACTACTGACATTACCTCTCTTGTTAAAATTCTTGCAGAAACTTTTTTATCAATACTTTTATTAGTGTTAATAATATTATCAAATATTTTTGTTAAAACAAAATTTGAGCACAAAATTTTTGAATCAAGTTCAGGTAAATTGTATTCACTAATATATCTTTTTGTTTTTTGATCAGGAAGCTCTGGCAAGTTTTCTTTTATTTCATTAATATATTCTTCAGGAAGGGTTACTTTTACTAAATCAGGATCAAAAATATACCCATAATCATTTTCTGTTTCTTTTTTTCTTAGTTCTTTTGTTATACAAAGTTCAGCATCAAATGCTCTTGTTTGTTGTTCAATTGTATTACCCAAAGAAACTTCTTTTTTTTGTCTCAATAATTCATAGGAAAGTGCTTTTTCTGCTGCACTAAAACCTGAAACATTTTTGATTTCAACTCTATTTCCATAATTAATTGAAATATTACAATCAGCTTTCATTGTTGTGTTTGATTTTAGTACTGATAAGTAACTTAAAATATTTTCAAGAGTTCCCAAAAATTCTCTTGCTTGGGCTGGACTTTCTAAATCCGGTTCTGTTACTATTTCAATTAATGGAAAACCTGATCGATTATAGTCAATTAAAACATAATTACTTTTTCCCATTCCTTCTGGATGAACTAGTGCTGCAGGGTCCCACTCAATGTGTGCTCTTTTGATCCTTACTTTTTTTCCATTAGAAAGTTCAATTAATCCTTTTTCTGCAATTGGGATTTCATATTGAGTTATTTGATAATTCATACACATATCAGGATAAAAGTAAGTTTTTCTTGAAAAGAAAAAATCTTTATTGATTGTACAATTTAATGCTAACCCAATTTTTGTAGCAAGTTCTACTACTTTTTCGTTTAGTACAGGCTTTGCTCCAGGATGACCTAAACAAATTGGACAACATAGAGAGTTAGGTTCAACCATAGAATCATCAGTAGAACAAGAACAAAATAATTTACTTTTTGTATCAAGGTATGCATGAATTTCAAGACCAATCATTACATTTTCAGCAACTAATTTTGATTGTGTATTTAATTGTGAATTTGATTGTTCGTTCATTGCATCACCTTTGCAAAAGAATACAATCGATTTTCATTTAAGTGTGGAGCTATTGCCATTAATCCAACAGGCATGTTATTACTAAACCCCGCATTAATACTAATGTGCGGGAGTCCTGCTAAATTTACTGGAATTGTGCAAAGATCCATTGAGTAATTTTGGAGAGGCGTTAGTTTTGATATTTCACTAAATTTTGGAGAAATAGTTGGCATTGTTGGACTAATTAGTAAATCATATTTTTTAAATAAATTATTAAATTCTTCAATTAATTTAGTTCGCACTCTCATTGATTTTAAATAATAAGCATCCCTAAACCCTGACATTCTTGCGAATGTTCCAAGAATTATTCTTCTTTTTGATTCTTCCAAGAATTCTTGACTTCTAATATTTGAAAAATATTCGTCAAAGTGTTTTCCTTCAACACTTCCTTGCACACCATATCTAAGTCCTGAGAGTTTTGCTAAATTTGTTGAAGCCTCACTTGTTGCAATAATATAATACGCAGATAATGAATAATTAAAATTTAGAGGAAGTGAAACTTCTTCAATTATAAAAAACTTTTTTAATTCATTAATTTTTTCTTGAATTATTTTTTTTACTTCTGGATCTGATGAGTCAATTAATTCTTTAATCACACCTATTTTTTTTACTGAAGATTCATTCACAGAATATTTTTCTCCAAGATTAGTTGAGTCTTTTTCATCTTTGCCCGAAATTACTTCAAGTAAAAGAGCAGCGTCTTCAATATTTCTTCCAATTGCTCCAATTTTGTCTAAACTATTTGCGTAATCAATTAACCCAAATCTTGAAACCATTCCATAAGTAGGTGTTAATCCTGTTACCCCACAAAAACTTGCAGGACAAGCAATACTCCCGCCAGTACTTTCCCCAATATTTATATGATAATTTCTTGTAATAGCACTAAATCCCGCTCCACCCCCACTTGATCCACCACAACTTCTTTCATTATCAAAAGGGTTTTTTGGAACAAGCGTAGTATTTGTTGAAAAAGTCCCAAAACCAAATTCATCTTGAGTGGTTTTTCCTAAAATTATTCCACCCTCTTTTTTTACATTACTAATAACAGTAGCATCAAATACTGGAACATACCCTTTCAAGATGTTTGATCCAGCAGTGCTTTCAAGCCCTTTAACACAAATAGCATCTTTTACAGAAATTGGGACACCAAATAATTTACCAAGAGAATTAACTTTTTGGTTTTCTTTTAATTCTTTTAATTGATTTAATACAAAACTTTCGTCAAATTTTTGAAAATAATTTAAACCTTTCTCTTGAGTGTTTTTTATTTCTTCAATAATATTATGTAAATTTTCTTCAACAATTCTAAAATCTTTTTTTGCTTCATTAACAAAAAAATGAACTGTTTCTTCTTTTTTCATAAAAATCACAGATTTGAAATTAAATCAATTCACAAAACTTTTGGCCCTTTAATATAATTTTCTTTTTTTAGTTCTTTTGAAACATTACTAAAAATTTCATCAACTAAAAGAGAAGGTTTTACTTCATCTCTTCTAAATTTATTTGATAATTCAATTGGTTGAAAACTAGGTTTTTCATTAGCTTCAATACTATCAAGTTTACTAAAAGATTCTAAAATTATTTCTTTTATTTGTGGAACAAATTTTTCTAATTCTTCTTCTGTCAAATTTAGTCTAGCATTTGTCGCCACTTTTTTTATTAATTCCTTATTTACTTCAACTTTATCCATAATCATCTAATGATTAAAAGGTTTTTTAAATGAAAATCAAAAAGAAACTATCTGAAATAATTAATATTAATATTCTCCAAGCACTCTTTGTTTGTGTTGCTTTAGTGGTTTTGAATTAAACCCAAGTTTGTTTAGTTTTCTTGAAAAACTTTCACAAAAACCATGATCGGTTAGAACAAGTTTTGGATTACTTTGTTTCACATACTCGATCAAATCATTATAATCTGCATGATTACTTAGCGGAAAAGTTTTATCAAAAACTCCTCTTCTTTCCCACCCTGAAACAATCGCTGAACTAATTTTTCTTTTATCAAAACCAGCAAGAACCGCAAACAAGTTTTTATCAACAAGTTGAGGAGGCATAATTAATACATTAAAATCTTTCAAATTGTGATCAATTTTTGAGTACTTCCCTAACTTGATTCCATTATTTGAATAAATTTCATTCATATCAAAAATACTCTCATGAACTACTGGATTAAACCCTGCTTGGTTACTAATGTAAGTTAGTTCTTGTGCTTTTCCAAGCGAATACCCTGCAAGTAACACAAGTCCGTTTTTAGCATTTTTTTCTATCCAAGAAACCATTTGCGAAACAACATTCTCTTGTTTTGGGAAAACATACTTTGGATCCCCAAAAGTTGTTTCAAGAACAAGAGTTTCTGCTCCAATAGGAATAGCCCCTTTAAAAAAAACCGAATCTTGTAACCTAAAATCAGAAGTAACCACATAACTTAATTCATTTGAATTAATTTTTGTTTGAACAGAACCAAGAATGTGTCCATTATTTATTAATTCTAAAGAATAATCATCAAAACTAATTTTTTTATTTACACTAAGTTCTTCAAATTTATGGGCACTAGCATTGTATCTTTTTTTTACAATTTCATTAGTTTGCTTTGTTCCAAAAAACGTAGACTTTTTTGATAATTTTACATGATCAGAGTGAGCATGAGTGAGTAAAACTTTATTTTCCTTTGGACTTTTGTTAGGATCAATTAAAAGGTCTCTAAAAAGAAGTCCATTATTTTCTTTAAACATAAATAATTAATAATACTCTGAGAATAAAAATTGAGAAGATACAAGCATTAATTGAATGAATAAAGAAGTTTAACCAATTAACATAATTAAAAAGGCTTATGATAATTCTTTTAAATTAGAAACTGCTTAATTAGTCATGGAAAAACTAAGACAAAGAGTAGAAAACACAATAAACGAAATCAATAATACTCATGATTCTCTAAACAGAGTAATTTGGAAAAAACTCAACCAAGAAGGATTTGTTTTTGAACTAGAAAGAAGCGCTAAAAAAATAAAAAACTTGTTACTTGATATTGAAGAACTAAATAGAGAATTAAAACTATTAATGGAAAAAAACACTCCTCCACTTGATGCATTAATTATTGAAATAAATAAACAACTTGGAATAATTGAAACAAATTTATCTTTAGAAAAATCAAAAAAATTTAAAGAAAGCACAATTGAATTTTTAGAATCAAAAGAAGTGCCAGAACTTTATGACTCAATACAACAAAAAATAATTGTTTTAATCTTGAGATCAAGAAATGAAGTTGAAAAAGTTAAAACTTTTTTATTAGTAAAAGAAGATGCTCCAATTAGAAAAGGGAGCACTGCAAAAGCACTTGTTGAAATACTACAAAAACAAGAAAACGAATTAAGAGTAGCAAAAGAACAAAATCTAGAACTCAAGAGAAAAAACTTTTTTGGATCAAAAGAAGAAATTAGCACAGCAGATATTGAAAAAGAATTGCATGAAACTGACAAACACTTATCTGAATCAATTAATGAAACAAAAAAAGCTCTAAAAAATCATTTATCTCAATTAAATTATGTTGAAGGAAGTTTTATTCAATTAAAAAACGAAGTAGAAAAAATAGAAGAACAACACAGTTCATTTACAAAAAAATCACTAGAATTAATTAAGGATCTAAAGAAAGAAAGAGATTTTGCAAGAAAAATTGCTCTTGAAGTTGAACAAGAGACTATAACTATTAGAAATTCTTACACTCATCAATTACTTGATTTTGAAAAAAGAAAAAATGAAATTGAAGAAAAAATAAAACAAAAATACCAAAAAGAAACACAAAACGTGAAAAATGAAATTGAAGAAAAAAGACTCTCAATAGTTAATCTAATGAAACTTGTTGAAGAACAAGAAAGAGAAATTAAAATACTTAAACAAAGACTAGAAAAAGAAAAGCAACAAAATCTTTAAGCAAAGTCTTAAGAAAAAATTTAATCTAATTACTACTTTTTTAATTATAACCCAAAGTCCTTTTCTTCTGGTTCAAATGCTCTTTCATTAAATAAGATTGAAACAATAGTATCACAATATTTTTCAACTAATTCATTTTTTGATTCTAAAAATTCTTCCTCATCAAGCCCCGAAACCACATCTTCTTCAATTGCTTTAAAAATTCTAATCTTTGATTTCAATTCAACATCAACTAATTTTTCTTTAACTAAATTTATTTCAGCACCTTCTTCAACAAGAGCAAAAGCAAAAATAAAGTCACTATCTTCCGAACATTCTTGTGCAACAATTGGAAAATCTTCTAAAAACGGAACAAACCTCTCTTCAAATTCAAGACCTGAAATTCTTTTTGATAAACAAATAGACAAGTCTTTAAATAAATTAAAAGGATTCTCCTTCCAAGCAATTAATGAAATTTTCATAAAATATATATAAAAAAACGAGAATTTAATTGTTTCTAAAAGAAAAAAATGGTTTAATTTAAAAAAAATCTAATTAAAAAAACTAATTAATTACAAAAGAATTTAGTAAAAAAACAAAAAAATATGCAAAAAAACATCTATTTTTATTAAAAAACAAAGATTTATAATAGATAAAATATTAATAATATAAGAAAAATCAATTAGAGTTAATTGAATTTTTTAAATAAACTTAAAAGTGATTTGATGTACAATCCTGATGATAATTATAATCCCTCCGGGGGATATTATGGTTCTGATTCCACTGGGCTTTATAGTGGATCAATTAATGATAATATGGATAATCCAAATTATGACCAAGGATATGGTGGAAATCAAGGTAAAGAAATGTTAAAAAAATTTTTACCCTTCATTGTAATTGGGATAGTAATAATATTAATAATTGCAGGAATTTTTTGGTTTTTAGGGCAAAAAAAAGAAATGACTTTTACAATTACAAATCTTGATGAGGGACAATTAACAAAGGCAGCATTACTAATATACAATGCAGCAGATACTACAAAACCTCCTGTTTATAGCCAAGAAGGCGCCGCAGTACACAAAATGACTTTAGAACCCGGGACTTATAGAGTGAGAGCAATACTAAATGGATATAAGCAAGAAGATACAAAAACAGTAATCGTAAATGAAACAGTTCCAACAAATCAAGAAATTGAACTAGTTAGGGATATTGAAGCAACAATAGATATTGATTTTAATCAAACTTCAATGTATGCAGGACAAATTTTAACAGGATCTGTAAAAATTACTAACCAAGGAACAAGTATTGAAGGATTAACTGGAGAATTATTAACTAAAGATACAACAATAAAATTAGAATTTGTTGAAAAAGCATTTACAAGAATTTCTAATAATGGGGGACAAAGATTTTTAGACTTTACAATAACAGTGCCTGAAAAAATTACTGAAGAAAAAGAAGGAGAATCAATAATTCGAATTAAAGGAACCAACATAAAAAAAGTCTTAAAAATAAAAGTTTACCCTACAGTAGATACAAAACAAATTACTATTAGTCCATCTTCTTTTAAAAATGAAAGTTTAGAATCTGGAAAAACTTATTCAGGAACTAATATTAAAATTAAAAATGGAAATAAATCAATTCCTCTAAATGACTTAAAAATAACTATAATTCCAGATGGAAGTAGTCCTGAAAATGATGCAAGAATATCTTGGTTTAAATTCTCAATTGCTGATTCATCAACACCAGAAACATATAATATTGATACAATTAAACCTGGAACGGATTCTGACCCAGTTATTTTACATATTAGTCCTCCGTCAAGTGCAAAAAAAGGAGATTCGTTTAGTGGAACACTAAAAATGGAGTCATTAAGCATGAGCGCTGAAAAAACTATCCCTATGTATTATAAAATTTCAAAAGAACAAACCGCAGCATTGGAATTCACTCAAGCGACAGGAATAAAGATTAATTGTACTGACACAGAATGCACTGCTGAAAACAATGTTAATGTTGGAACACTAAAAAACTTAGGAAATCAAACAGTTACTGAAATACCTCTAACTTGGGCACTAGCTTCTAATAGATATGAAATATCAGGAGAATGTGCTTGGTACTCTTTAGCAATAAACACTATCCCTGATTTAGCAGGCGGAAAAAATCAAACAGTGTTCTTAAATTTAACTCCAGGACAAGTAACTCCAAATAATTCAATACTATGCTTACTACAATGGCAATATACAGACCCAACAAATCAAGAACTAGTTAAAGATGAAAAAGAAATAAGGATTAGCATAGTAAAAAAATCTAGTTAAAGGAAATAATATGGATGAAAAAATAATAGGAGGTATCCTTTCTTTTATCAGCTCAATTTTTTTCTTCCTAACAACATATTTTTTGTCAGCAACAAACCAAACAATAGAAATCTTTAACACAATAAACCCAATCCCTTTAACTAACTTAATTTTTAACGAAAATTTCATTTTATTTTTAATAAGCGCCTCAATTGCATTTAGTTTATTATTAATTATTTCAAAAATTTATAATTATCATTATTCATCAATATTTTGTGGAACCTCAATTTTTTTAGGATCAATAATAGGTCTAGTTATTTTTAATCAAATGAACTATCTTTTAATATTAATAATAACTGTAATAGGAGTTATTATATCAATAAAAACATTAAATCAAAAAGAGGAGGAATTAAAATATCTTAAAACAATGCGATCAGCTACAAATACAATGGGAAAAATAATTTTATTTATATCCATTGCAATTTTTTTACAATTATTAATAATCAATTTACCCAAACAAGAAGAATTTGAAAAAAACTTTGTAAAAGATATAATGACAACTACAATTGGTGATAACAATAACTTAAATTCTGTAAAAACCCCCATGATTGAACTCGCAATAACAAGTCAATCTCAAACAATTGACCTGATAATGAACACCCCCCCATATAAAAAATTAGAGGACAAAAACGATTTAGATATAAAAATATTTATTTTAACAATGAATGACTTAAATAAAAAAATAAACTCAAAAGAATACAAAAACTTATATGAAAATCAACTACAAAATAATACCGAACTACCCAATCTAACCATAGAACTAATGAAAAACTCCCCTTTAATAAAAGATTTTTCTAAATTATCCTGGATAATGTATGCAATTAGCGGTCTTTTTGTAAGTTTATTTATTGGAGGCATAATAATCAAAAATTTATCTGCAATTATTTACACAATAATTATAACCATTAAAAACAAATTAAATGAAAAAAAATTAACAATTTAATAGTTTTATAAAAACCTAAATAAATCAAAACCCTTAAAAACAAAAAATACCATTAATTGTTAATGTTTGAAGAAAAAATTATTCTTGATGATTCTATCTTTAAAGCGCTCTCTTCAGAAAGTAGAATAAACATACTAAAAAATCTAAACAATAGAAGAATGACCCTAAGCGAATTAAGCAAAAAACTAAATTTAGAAAATTCAACTATAAAAGAACACTGCACAATTTTAGTACACGCTGATTTAATCAAACAAATTGATGAGGGCAGAAAATGGAAATACTATGAATTAACTAGCAAAGGAAAAAATCTAATCCAACCAAATCTTACAGAACAAATAAGAGTACTTGTAGTATTGTGTTTAGGGGCCGTTCTTTTTGGAGGATTACTAACCATAATTATTCAACCAATGAATCAATTTGGAGGAATTATATATTCAAACACATCTGATGTTGAAATGCTTACAAAAAGTACTATTGCACCAACTAGCACCGAAGATTACTCTTTGACTCAAGGAGCAATAAACGATAGAGCATTAAGTGAAGAAACCTTAA
>DAOQRN010000005.1:0-1248 GCA_035355675.1 archaeon | reverse complement strand
ACCAAAAGAAAATACAATACCAAAAGAATTATTCATTTCTGGAATAACTATTTCAATAATATTTGGTTTAATTATAGGCTGGATTTTTGCAAAAAAATACTAAACTTAAAAAAAACTCCAAAAATAAATTAATACTTAAAAAATAATACTTAAAACAACCATAATTACAATAGTTCCTAATTAGAAATTGTTCTCACATGATAATCAAGTTTAAAAAGAATTAGCAGTAATTTTATTTTATGAAAGAAAAAATAAAAGAATATGATGTTGCAATAATTGGCGCAGGACCAGCAGGACTAACTTGCGGAATATACGCTGCAAGATATGGGCAAAAAACTGTAATTATTGAAAAATCCCTTTATGGAGGAACAGCAACCCTTGCAAGCACTATACAAAATTGGCCTGGGGAAAAAACCATTAGTGGGATAGAATTAATGATGAAATTTAAGGAACATGCAGAAAAAAGTGGAGTAGAATTTATTATTAACACAGTAACAGAAATTAAAAAAGAAAATGATTTAAAAAAGATTATAATGCAAGGAGAAGAACTTTTAGCAAAAACTATTGTTGTAAGCGTTGGATCAAAAAGCAAATGGCTTAAAGTTAAAGGGGAAAAAGAACTACTAAACAAAGGGGTTCATTTTTGTGCAACTTGTGATGGTGCTATGTATAACCAAAAAATTGTTGCAGTAATTGGACATGATAATAGAGCTGTTGAAGAAGCAATATACCTAACAAGCACCGCAAAAAAAGTTGTTTTAATTTCTGAAAAAAAAGAACTAACTGCTGATAAAGCAAAACAAACCACCCTTTTTGAAAAAAATATAGAATTAATTAATGAAGTTAGTGTAACTAGTTTTATTGGAAAAGAAAAATTAGAAACAATAAGTATTAGAAAAAAAAATGGTGATGAAGAAAAAATAAACATTGATGCTGCTTTTGTTTATGTTGGCACTGACCCAAATACTGAATTTATTAATGTAGAAAAAGATAAAGAAGGGAGAATAATTGTTGATAAAAATATGAACACAAGCGAAAAAGGAATTTTTGCTGCAGGAGATTGTATAAACAAAGAACTAATGCAAATAATTACTTCTTCTTCAGAAGGTGCAATTGCCGCACACAATGCTACAAAATACATTCAAGAAAATTTTAAAAAATAAATAAAAAGTAATAACAAAAACAATAATTAAAATAATAAAAATTAAATTAATAATAAAAATTAAATTAATAATAAAAATTAAATTA
>DAOQRN010000004.1:0-47330 GCA_035355675.1 archaeon | reverse complement strand
CATGAATTATCCGAATTAGCTTTTGTTTTTTGTAATTTAACAAATTCAGCTAAATCATTTTCATTCAAAGGATTAGTCTTACCTAAATTTCTATCTAAATTAAGTTGGTAATAATATATTTTTCTTGTTGGGGCACCTTTCTCAAAAAATAACACAACTGTTTTTACTCCAGCCCCCAAAAATGTCCCACTGGGCAAATCTAAAACAGTGTGTAGATTACAACTTTCCAATAAATGTTTTCTAAGCGAAATTGATGCATTATCAGTATTTGATAAAAATGTGTTTTTTATAACAATTCCAGCTTTACCTTCAGCTTTCAATATTTTAATAAAATGTTGTAAAAATAGAAAAGCAGTTTCCCCAGTTTTAATTGGAAAATTCTGTTGAACTTCTATTCGTTCTTTTCCACCAAACGGAGGATTTGCTAAAACAACATCATATTTATCTTTTTCTTGAATATCAGTTATATTTGTGGAAAGAGTATTTGTGTGAATTATGTTTGGAGAACTAACTCCATGAAAAATCAAATTCATAATCCCAATAATATATGCAAGTGATTTTTTCTCTTTTCCATAAAAAGTATTCTTTTGAAGTGTTTCTAAATCTTTAGTCGCAAGATTTTTACTGTTCTTTAAATACTCAAATGCTTCACATAAGAACCCTGCTGAACCAACAGCACCATCATAAATTTTATCTCCAATTTTTGGTTCTACAACTTTAACAATTGTTTTAATCAATGGACGCGGAGTGTAATATTCTCCACCATTTCTTCCAGCGTTACCCATATTTTGAATTTTTGATTCATATAAGTGTGACATTTCATGTTTTTCAGCGTTTGAACCAAAACGCAGTTGATCAATTAGATTAATTACTTCTCGCAAATTATATCCACTTTGAACTCGGTTCTTTAATTCACTAAAAATTTCCCCAATCTTATATTGAATAGTGTCTGGACTTTCAGCATTTACTTTAAACTTTTTTAAATAAGGAAATAATTTTTGATTAACAAAATCGATTAAATCATCACCAGTAAGAGCTTTATGATCATCCAACTTACCATCTCTTCCTTTAGGAACAGCCCAAACACTCCACTGAAATTCTGAACTAATTATGCTAGTATAAGTTTTTCCTGCTAATTTAGCTGAAATCTTTTTTTCTTTTTCAAGATCATCAAGGTATTTCAAAAAAAGAATCCAAGAAGTTTGCTCAACATAATCTAACTCACTACCACATCCAGCGTCTTTCCAAAGAATATCATCAATTTTCTTAAAAACTTGTTCAAACATAATAACAAAATTAGGTTAAGAATGGTTTTAATTAGTTTCTAAATCAATAAAAAAGAGTTAATTTTTAGAGGGAATATCAATTTCAAATATTTCATTAGACTCCAGGAAAATTGGTTTTTTGCCTTCAAGAGTTGGTTCAACTCTTAAATCCATCAAATAAAGTTTATTTAGTGAAAGTAGCTTTTTCGAATTGATATCAAATCTTTTCTGAACTTTCCCCCAATCAGCTTCAACGCAGTACCAAGGAGCTTTTTTATCAGAAATTACTTTTATTAAAATTGGGGAATTTTGAACAATAACAAAAATAATTTTTTTAATTTCATCAATTTTTTCAGCAAAACTGGTTTCTGAATAATTATGAGTTAATTTATTTCTAACAGTTACATGCGAATCTAATAATTTCAAAAAGTTATCATCAATCAATTCAAACTTAACTCCTTCACTAACAAGAGCTTTCAAAAAAATAACTTGTTCTCCAAAAGTCCACTTATAAATTTCTTTGTCAATAATAGACACACATTTAGACTCCCAATTTTCACCCCAATTTTTTTGCATAGTGTATGATAAAAAGTTTACAAATAAATTTTCAATAAATTTGTAAAATCTTTGAATAGCACTGTCTTTGAATTCTTCTTGAACATCACTTAAAAAATAATCATTTTTATCATAAACTTCAATTAAGTTCATTGAAATCCTACTTAACCATTCTTTTTCCTCCAAAGCAACTTTTATTCGAGAATCATTTTTTAATTCTGACGAAAAATGCTCGTCAGTAGCTATTTTTATGATGCTTAATCTAATCTCATTAAGTACAGATTCACTAACTACACCAAGTTTTTTTAAAACTAAAAAAGAATAAACTAATGAAACTAAATTATACACCTCCATCCCCAAATTATTTAATTTTATTTTTAACAAATCATTTTCAATCTTTGAAAGTGATTCTATTGAAACTCCTTTCAATGACATAGCCTTAACAATTTCAAAAAATGCACTATTAAACAAATACTTTTTTGTTCCATCAGAATCAATACTTTCATCCAACCAAATTTGAATATTTTTCTGTGCAACATCCCAATCCTCAGAGAAGATTGCCTTTCTCGCCAATAATAAATATCGTTCTTTATAAAGATCAGATAAAATTGGATTATAACTTTTTAAATTTTTAATTTCTTTTGAAATTTGATCAATAAGATTTATTGCTGAATCATAATCACCTATCTTTACCTTATCCACTAAATAGGTGTATTTTATTAAAAGGTCAATCTGTTTAGCCACCTCTTTAAAACCAAGTTTATAATAACTATCCTTTGCTTTTGAAAACAGATCAATTTTAATTTTAAAATCCTTTTCAAAAATAGCTAAATGTTCAAGTTTAATTGCTGAAAGATACTCAACAGAATTGCTATCATCTGTTTCTTTTGAGTATTCAATTGCTTTGTCAATATTTAAAATAAAATTTTCTTTATCATATTTATTTTTTAATGCTAAAAATTTATGATATTGTGCTAAATCATTTAAATAAACTTTATTGAATTTTTCTTTTTCTACAGGGTCTTTAATTTCCAATACGGCAGACTCGCCTTCTTTTTTTAATTTCTCGTAAACTACTAATTTCTCATCTATTGAAACGCCACTACTTTTCAATTTTTTTATTGAACTTTGTAATTGAAAATATCTCGACCATAACAACCCATATTTCATTGAAGAATTTAAATTAACTCCAGATAACTTAGAATACAAATCAATTGCCTTTTTTGAATAAAGATCAGATTTTTCAAAATTCTTTCTTTTTCTAAAATACATAGACAACTTTTTATAAACAAATCCTACCAAATCCACAAATTCTTCTTCTTTAATTCCTTTCTTTTTTTCATAATCATAAATAAATTTATTAAAGTTTTTTTCAAAATCTATTAAATTATCAACACCTTTATCAATTTCTTTTGGAAAAGTATTCAAAACACTTGACCAACAATGAAATGCAGGATTATAAGATTCTAATTTTTCAAAAAATTCGATTGCTAAAAAATAATTTTTTCTTGCCAAAGAATAGTTTTCTTCAGAAAAGTTTTTACCACCCATCAATGAATTATAATTAGCTGAATGATAATAATACCCTTTCAAATAATCGATATTAATTTCTTTTATTTGATAATATTCATCCATAAGTTTTTTATAATAATCAATTCTTAATGCATAATCTTTTTTATTAATTTCAGCAAGTTCAATTTCCCAAATATTTACTTTAGCCAAATGATTGTATAAATTTAAATCATCAGATTTTGAAAAAGATGGATTTATTTTTGATGCATTGTCAATTATTTTTTTATTTAATTCAGCAAACTTTTTAGCAACTACATAATTTTGATATTTTAAACTTTTTCTTAATTTAGAACTAACTTTTTTCATGAGGCCGCATAATCCAACAAAATCACCTATCTCCTTATAATACTCAAATGATTTTTCATAATTTATAAAACTTAAATCAAGTTCACCAACATAAGATTGTTGTTCTGCTAAATAAAAGTAATGTTTCCCATAAAATTCTTTAGATTTATTTAAATCACCAATATTAGAATAATCCAAAGCAAGTTCCAATGCTAGTTCAATTTTTTTATCAAAATCCTGTGTTTGTAAAAACTCAGATAATTTATCATCTAAATTCATAAAGTAATAATTTATTTATCAATTTATAATAATATTTACCTATAAAAAATATATAAAAATAGTAAAATGAAAGAGGTTTTATCCTCTTTCACTTTTTTTTAAATTTATTTTCTTTTCTTTTTTGTTACACTTGTTTTCGCTGCTTGTTTTTCTTTTATTGCAGCGTGTGCAGCAGCTAATCTTGCAATTGGTACTCTGTAAGGAGAGCAACTAACATTACTCATTCCTATTCTGTGGCAGAACTCTACTGTTGCCGGGTCTCCTCCGTGTTCTCCGCATATTCCAATATCTATGTTTGGTCTTACAAGTCTTGCAAGCATTACTGCTTGTTTCATTAGTAACCCAACTCCTTCTTGGTCAATTGTAGTGAATGGGTCTCTTGCATAAATTCCTTTCTCAACATATGGTACTAAGAATTTTGCTGCGTCGTCTCTTGAGAATCCGCAAGTCATTTGAGTTAAATCGTTTGTACCAAATGACATGAACTCTGCTTCTTTTGCTAAAACATCTGCGGTTAGTGCAGCTCTTGGAACTTCAATCATTGTTCCAACAGTATAGTGAACTTTTCCTTTTACATTCATTTCTTTAGCTATTCTGTGAGTTAGTTCTGCTAATGGATTATACTCTTTTACATTTCCAACTAAAGGTATTTCTATTTCAGGAATTGCTTTCACTCCTTTTTTTGAAACATTTAGTGCGGCTGAAAAGATTGCTCTTACTTGCATTTCCATTATTTCAGGATAAACTATAGCAAGTCTGCATCCTCTAAATCCTAGCATTGGATTAAATTCGTGAAGAGAAGTTATTGTGTTTTTAATTTCTTCAGCACTAACTCCAAGTTCCTTAGATAGTTCTTCTATTTCTTTTGTTTGTTCGTGTCTTGGCAAAAATTCGTGTAGTGGTGGATCAAGCATTCTAATAATTACTGGGAGTCCATTCATTGCTGTGAATATTCCTTCAAAGTCTTCTCTTTGATAAGGTTCGATTTTTGCTAAAGCTTTTTTTCTACCTTCAACGTCTTTTGCTAAAATCATTTCTCTAACAGCTTTGATTCTTGTTGCTTCAAAGAACATGTGTTCGGTTCTAATTAACCCAATTCCTTCAGCACCAAACTTTCTAGCAACTTTTGCGTCGTGTGGAGTGTCTGCGTTTGTTCTGATTTTTAGTTTTCTAAATCCATCAGCCCAACTCATGAGTGTTGCAAAGTCTCCTGATAGTGTTGGTTCAACAACAGGAACTGCTCCAATTATTACGTGTCCAGTAGAACCATTTAGAGAAATTACATCCCCTTCTTTTACTACTGTTCCTTTTACTGTGAATTTTTTTCCTTTCTCATCCATTGTGATCTCATCACATCCAGCAACACAGCACTTACCCATTCCTCGAGCAACAACAGCTGCGTGAGAAGTCATTCCACCCCGAGCAGTTAAAATCCCAACTGAAGAATGCATTCCTTCTATATCTTCTGGAGAAGTTTCTAGTCTTGCTAGAATAACTTTTTCTCCTTTCTCTGCCCACATCTTTGCATCAAGTGCATTGAATACTACTTTTCCTACTGCTGCTCCTGGAGAAGCTGGTAATCCTTCTGTGATTGCAGTGTATTTGTATTTTGGATCAAATTGTTTGTGTAACAATTGATCAAGTGAAGCAGGGTCAACTCTAAGAACTGCTTCTTCTTTTGTAATTAATTTTTCTTGCACCATATCAACTGCAATTTTTACTGCAGCGTGTGCTGTTCTTTTACCGTTTCTTGTTTGAAGCATATACAATTTTTCGTGTTCTATTGTGAACTCAAAATCTTGCATATCTCTATAAGATTTTTCTAACTTTGATCTTATTGCTACTAGTTCTTTGTATACTTTTGGTAAAACACGACCAAGTTCTTCTACTTTTTTTGGAGTTCTTATTCCTGCAACAACATCTTCTCCTTGTGCATTCATTAAGAACTCTCCGTAGAATTTGTTTTCTCCGGTTGAAGGGTTTCTTGTGAAAGCAACTCCTGTTCCACTAGTTTCTCCCATGTTTCCAAAAACCATTTCTTGAACATTAACCGCTGTTCCCCAATCTCCTGGTACATTGTTTAATCTTCTATAAACTATTGCACGATCATTCATCCAACTTCTAAACACTGCATCTCTTGATCTCTTTAATTGTTCAATTGGGTCTTGTGGGAAATCTTCTTTAGTTTCTTTTTTATAAAGAACTTTAAATTTTTCAACTAATTCTTTTAACATTTCTGTAGTCATTTCTGTGTCTTGTTTTATTTTGTTAGCGTGCTTGATTTCATCCATGATGTGTTCAAACTTCATTCTGTCTACTTCCATCACCACATCAGCGAACATTGTAATAAATCTTCTATAAGAATCATAAGCGAATCTTTCATTCTTTGTAGCAGTCGCAATTGTTGCAACTACCACATCATTCATTCCTAAATTCAAAATTGTGTCCATCATTCCTGGCATTGATGCTGGAGCTCCACTTCTAACAGATACTAGTAAAGGATCTTTTTTGTCCCCAAATTTTTTTCCTGTTTTCTTTTCTAGTTTTTTTACAGCAATCATCATTTGTTCATCAAGTAATTTTGAGTGTTTTTTTCCGTTCGCATAGTATGCTTTACATACATCAGTAGTAATAGTGAATCCGTAAGGAACCGGTAACCCAATTCTTGTCATATCCGCTAAATTAGCTCCTTTTCCTCCAAGAAGCATCTTCATTGACTTATCTCCCTCTTCAAACATATAAACTAGTTTTTCTTTCTTGCTCACCAATCAAATCAACTCCATAAAAAGTACTAGCAAAATGGAAGAAAAAAAGGTTAATAAAGGTAATTACAAAGAAAAAGAAAATCTTAAAAAACAGCTTCATCGAGCCTTTAGGCGAAGATGATGCCCACACGCCGGCTGGGTGAGCGGCCGAAAGAAAAAAAGGTTAATAAATCTAAGTAAAGAGTGAATTGTTTTTTAAAAAATTTTTAAAAAAAATACAATTAAAAAGAGTTGTTTTTTATTTTCTTTTTTGTTCAAGTTTTTTTATTGATTGTTTTATTTGTTTTATTTCTTCAAGTATTTCATCATCCCTATCAACTATTCCTTGTTTTGCAAGATTCTTTTTGTTTGCTTCTGTTACATTATGCAACATTATTCCTACAAACAAGTTAATTAAAATCATTGCTGCAATTATTACAAAACTAAAAAAGTAAACCCATGCAAAAGGATGAGCACTAAGAGTATTTACTAATCTAACATCCCAATTAGTTAAAGTAGCAATAGTGAATAGAGTAATTATTGAAGAACCAAGAGTTCCCCAAAATTGTGGATCCACTCCTCTAAATAAGTGAACTCCCATTATCCCATAAACATAAAGTAATAACAAAAGTAACATAAAAACTATTGCCATTGAAGAAAGAGATTTTATTAGAGCTTCAATTATTACTCTTAAATTATCAAATTTTCTAACAATTCTAACAATTCTAAGTAACCTTACAAGTCGAACTATTGTAATCATTGGACCAATTGCAGGGATAAAAGAAACTACTGTTACTATAAAATCAAACAAATCCCAAGGATTCAAAAAATACTTTGAAAACAATGGGGCAACTGAAATAATTTTTGCAATTGCTTCAACCACAAAAGCAAACAAAACAATATTATTTACTAAATTAAAAATTGGTGAATAAATAGAAAGTTGAGGATATGTATCAAGCCCTAACACAATTGCATTAATTATTATTAATCCAATAATTAAATTATTGAACCAACTAGCGTTAGCAAATCTAGCACAAAAAATTTGAATACTTTTGAAACTAAAATCCATTTCAAAGTAAGGAAAATGGAATATATAAACAATTCGTTTTTGAAAAAAAGAATAATTAAGTGTCATCTTTAGATGACTCGCTTCTTTTCGCGCACCTTTTCGCTGTGTCGAACGCAGTGAAGACACTGCTTCGCACCGTCCAAACAAAGTGAAACTTTGTGGGACCCGTAAAAGCTAATTGCTTTTACTCGGTCGAGCCGAAACTCGACATGCACGCCGAAGGCCTCTTTCTAGTGCAGGTCTTTTGGCGTAAGACAAAAGAAGTGCACGGGAACGGATTTGAACCGTTGAACGCACTAAGCGACAGGGTCCTAAACCCTGCGGGTTTGACCGCTCCCCAACCCGTGCAAAAATAAAAACCCTAACCCTTTTAGAGTGGTTTTCATTAAATTAAATTTCTTTGTGAATCTTTAAATAACATTGCTTTGGCTTTATTTTTTGAATTAATCACTGATTTTTTGAGTTCCAATGAATATTGATTAAAGCATTTGAAAATACTTTATCAAGTTTTTCAAATTCAAGTTCATAATCAAGGGGTTTGTTCCCAAATGCTTTTCGGTTAATAAAGTTTTTTTGAGAAAAAACCCAATTTATATTATACTTATCAATTATTGAGTAATCTTTTTCCTCTAAAAATTTAAAATTTTCTTGAAGCATTTCTTCAGGAGCGTATTCAACAGCTAAATCTGCCATAACTGATCTGTTCGTGAAATAAGTTATATCATGACTAAATAATGGATCTGATAAAATTCTTTCAGTGGAAGAAGAATTGTTAGATAAAAAATCATAAGGTTCGGTTAAATAGTTTGTTATTGATAAATACCCAATTGTTGATCCACTAATTAATCCAACAAAGAGCATTATTATTGCAATCACTCTAATAAAATATTTACTTTCAAAAGCTTTTTCAGGAATTAAAATAACTAAAAATACTGCAAAATTTATTGCATTAAAAATATTCCACCTATAACTAATAAATATTTGAAACAACAAACCCAAAATTACTCCAATAAATAATTTCTTTTCATATCCCAAAAGAGAAAATTTTCTTTCTTTTAAATCAAATATTGTGAATAAGAAAAAGAAAACAAACATTGGCCCAAAGTCAAGTAAAATATTTACTGCATCATAATTAATTAAGTAACCCCAATTTGAGGATTCTGCTTGCGTAGGGAAACCAAAATTCAAAAAGTTTGGGACAAAAAATAACAAAAATATTGCTCCAGCAACTAACCAAATAATTATTACTTTTTTTAATTCAATTTTTTTTGCAACAATTAAGTACAGTGGAATAAAAGCAACAAAGAGTGGGAATTGAATAAACCCGCAAATTGCTAGAGAAATTGATGAAAGTATTTTTTCTTTTAATTTTGAACGATTACTCAAAACTAAAGAAAGTGCTACAATAAATAATCCAAAAGAAAACGCGTGTCTTGGACTAATTATTAACCCAGTTCTAATAAAATTTTCCATCCAAAGTAAAACATAAAGTATTGCGGATTTATTTCTTGAAAACCCAAGACTCTCTCCAAGCATTAAAACAGCGAAAATGAAAAATATGTTAGCAATTATTAAACCAAGAGAAAATAATTCTTGACCACTAACTCCAAAAATCCAAGAAAATCCTGATTGTAAATAAAAATACCCTGGAATAAATCCTAAAGGCCTACCAAAATAACTTAATTCATCAATTATTGGTAGTTCAAAATTTTCTGCCAAAGATTCAGCATGCCTTTCATAGTAAGTATTCCAATAAGAAAAATTACTAACAGTAAAAAAATTAATAAAAAGAGGAAGTAAAATCGCGCCCAAAATAATCACTACAAAAATCGGGCTAATAATTTTTTGTTTATCTTCTAAAGAAAAAGTTTTTGAAGAATAATTATTTTTAAAAACAAAAAATAATAATAAAAGTATTAATAAATTTAAAAACAAAAATGAAAACAAATTCAGCATTTTGAAAAAGTTCAAAATAAATCCTGTTGATACTATTAATGCAAAAGCGCTCATCAATGAAAGAGCGGATTTTTCAATAAAACTTTTTTTAGAAAAAACAAATAAAGAAAAAATCCCCATTATTAAAATAAAAAATAGAAAACCAATAATTGGATTCATTTTTATTTGTGGAGTGTAAAAGTATTCTTTAGAAATACTCACTCCATTAAAAGATAAATTAATTTTATTTTGTCCTTCAACAAAATCAATTTTTTCAAAATAATCTTTATTCCCTTGGCCAGGATATATCTTTTGAATTTCTTTATCATTAATTGAAATCATTAACGGTTTAAATGAATCATAGTTTTTCAAATCTAAATTAAACAATACCCCTTCTGAATTAATATCAATTATTTCTAATTTTGTAATTGGTTCAACTAATAAATCAACTTTTTGTATGTGGTAAAATAATTTTTGAGAACCAAGAGAAACAGAAACAACATTGTTTCCATCATTTAGGTAAAATGAATCAAAACAATAATTCTTTTTTATTCCGCCATAATAATTAAATAATTCTTGATCAGAGTTTTCTGCAACAATTACAATTGGTTCTGAAAATATTACATTTTGATTAACAAAAACACTTATTCTATCCTCATGAACTTTTGTACTTTGTGTATCAATTGAAAAAGAAAAACAAAATTGATTGTTTTCATCAATTAATTTGTCATATTCATTAAAATAAAAATTTGCTGAAGAAAATTCATTTATTTTTGCTGTCCCCCAAAAAGGAACAACAAGTAATGCTATACAAAAAAGAATAAATAAAACAAATAAAGCAAGAAATTCTCTTGTTCTAAAAAATGACTGAATTTTTGTTGCTTTACTTTTAGAAACCATAACATAATTTTCCAAAAGTTGTTTTAAAAAGATATTGGGCAAAGAAAATAACAGTTAAATTAACTAATTATAATTACAAAATCCTATTCGGGATAGCATTAAATATTAGAAAAACCATAGTTATTCGGGGTGTTGGTTCATGTCTTTAGCTAGATTAGAAGCTGAACTTATTAGAGTTAAGAGTGATCTTGACAAAGTCAAAAATGTTAATACTGATTTTGACAAGGTTTTATCAGAAATGAAGGTTTTAAGGGAAAGAGCTATTGCTAACCCTGAAACAAAAAAAATGATTTCTAATGAAATGAAAAATAAAGAAATACTTGAATTATTTTCAAGTATTGAGAGTGATTTTGAATCACTAAGATCAAAACTTGCTAAACAAACAATAGAAAAAGAAGAATTAATGGATTTTGTTGAATCAATTAGACTTAAAAAGAATTTTTCTTTTAATGATTCAGTAAAAGCAATTTCTTTTGTAGACAGGGCACTTGAAGAAATGGAGTGTACTCACGTTTCATTAAGACCAGAATTTATTGGAACACTTGATTTAACAGAACTTTCACTAAAACTAAAATTAACAAAAGAATCTAATGGAGTAATTGTTGAACACGAAAGAATAGAAGAAGTACTAACTTACTTACTTGCAAAAAGACAACTACGAAATTTAGTTCTTGATGCTGGAAGTGCTAAAATTAATTTCAAATCAAGTCAAGACATTGTTGTTGAAGCAGAAAATGCAAACATCAAAGAACTTGTAAAACTAAAAAAATAATTCTAAAAAAAGTGCACTACTAGCACCCTTTCTTAGTGCACATTATTTTTTTATTTTTTAAAATACTCAAAAAAAATATTTTTTATTTTTCGAAGATATTTTTTACTACTTTTTCTTAATTATTTTTTTAACTAGTTTTTTTAAATTAAGAAAGCGCTTGCTGTTACACTTGAGTCCCAAGAGAAACGAGGTCTAGTTTTTATCATCCAAATTTTTTCAGTATTATCATCAATTACAAGAGCGAATCCTTTTTGTCTTGGCATTTCTGAATATAATTTATCAAGATCAGTGTTCATGTAAGTTGGTCTTAGTGCTCCAACTGCTGCTATATCTGGTTGTGAAGTCATTCTGTGTGAAATAAAAATATCACATTGAGATACTGCATCAGGGTGAATTTTTTCAGGTCTTTGAGTTGCAAGAATTAATCCTAATCCAGGTTGACGACCTACTCTCACCCATTCAAGTAAAACTGGCAAAGCAATATTTTCTTCATCTTTTGGCATAAACATGTGTGCTTCATCAATCATTAACCACACAAGAGGCATTTTACTTGATCTTTTATTTTCATTAATTAATTTCATTTCTTCTTCTTTTCTATAAAGCATTCTCTGTTCAAATATTTTTTTACCAATTAACGCAACAACAATATCTTTTATTCCTTCAGCTCCAACGGTTTGACGATATGAAGAAACATCAATTACTGTAATTACTCCTGGAAGTGCTAATTGCTCTATTTTTGTTCCTTCTTTTTCAATTAACCCCCAACTCTTAGCCATTTGTAAACGTGATATTACCGCTTGACGAACTTCTAGTTTTGATTCTTCATCAACTTTTGTTGCAGAAATAAGGTCATCAATCCCATAATATGTTCCAACTTTTTCACGAACTTTTGCAACGATCCTTGAAATAAGTATTCCTTCAGGATCTGACCACTTTAAGTGAAAAAGAGCCATCCATTCTGTTTCTTCAAGTTCTGAACACTTTAAAGTAAAAGCTCCATCAATTGGTAACCCTTTTTCTTGATAAAACGCAAGTTGTCCTCTTGGAACAAGAACTTGTACATTTGTTTTTTCAGCTTTTAAGTCCCAAGCACTTAGTTCAACATTATCAGCATTTGCTGCAGGCAATTTTAGTCCCCAAAAAATCCCAACAGTATCAATTGTGATTGTAGAAATTCTTGATTTAATTGAAGAATCTAGCCTTGCCATTTCTTCCATTAATACAGCAAGAGTATAGGATTTTCCTCCCCCTCTTTTTCCACAAATCAGCATTAAGTGAGGACGAGAAACATCAACCATTACTTTTCTACCCAATACTGGTCTTTCCCCGCTTGACATTACAACTTTACCTAAATACGCAGTTCCTTGAGAACCATACTTTTCAAGATCCTTTAAATCTCTACCCAGAACTGCTGGTTCTTGTGAAAAATCTTGTTGCATAAAAACACTTTATTTAAAATAACATTAAATGTATTAGAAAAACCAACTATATATTATTTGCTATTTTGGTTTTTTGCTCACTTTTTATTCAAATTTATTTCTATTTTGAATTTTCTAAATTAATTCAACCAATTGTTTTTTATTTTAGTTTTTATTAAAATTTTTATTTTTTAATACAATAAACAAAACTAAAATAAATACAAAAATTAATGAAACAAAATTATTATCAGGAATATTTATTTGATCAGCATTAGGATTATTTACATAATTTGGATCACAACTTTGTGAGGAGTAAAACTTAACTAACCCTTGACAATTATTTGCAATACTACAATTTGGTTCATTAATCCCATAAACAAATGAAACAGAATAATTTGCTTTTTCGCACTCATTAATTGTTATTTTTCTTTCATAATTAATTTTACCACAATTTAAAATTGGAGAAAAAGTTGAACTGATTAAGGAATCATTTTTTTTCACTACAACCGAATAAATACTAATATTTTTATCAACCCATAAAGAATTCTTATCACAAAGAACATTAAAATCTAAAACAATTTTTCCATCAACAACACTTGAAGTAAAATCAGAAACCTTAATTATTGAAGATAAAGAAGAACAAGTAACACAAGACTCATCAGCAAAAGAAAAATTTAATAAAAATAAAAAAATTATTAAAAGAAAAAAAACTTTTGTAATAAAATTATATTGCATAATGGATTTACTCAAACCGAATATAAAAAAGTTTGTTTAGAAAATATTTTCAAGAAAAAATCATTAAAAAATAACCAACACTTTTGTGTAAGCAAAGGTATGCACTATATCACTATTTACAAAATAATCCTTTCTTTTTTGTGTAAATTTATTCGCTGTATCGAGTTCGAAGAACGAAGATACTGCTTCCAAGCAAAGTAAAACTTTGCTGGACCCGTACCCCAAGGGTACTTGGTCGCACCATCCTACCGAAGGCATTTTTCCGTGAACGCTTTTTGTAACAACAAAAAGGGCTCATGCTGAAGGCATTTTTCCGTGAACGCTTTTTGTAGCAACAAAAAGGGTTCTGGCAAAGGAGGAGAGGTCACTTTTTAGAAAAATTAGATCGCAGGCAAATCATACTACTCATGCTTTGTTTGGGTGTTGGGGCATGAACATTACTTTTTTTCCTGAACGTATTCTCTTCAAGTGACCTCTTCTCACTAAATTATTCAAACGTTGCGAAGCAGCGTTTGAGTTCTTATAGGATAACCGTGATTGAACATCTTGTGCAGAAACCATTCCAACTGTTGTTATTAATTGCATTATGTGTTGGTCTGGTTCTGACAAAATGTTATCCTCTGTGTTGGGGTTAGAGGATGTATTAGATTGATTTTTTAATAATTCTTGAATTTTAGCAAATTTTTCTTCAAGTCGTTTTAGGATAAGGTTTGTTTCTTCTCGTTCTTTTGTTAATTTATAAAGTAAAGCTGCTAAAAATGCTGGATTACTTGACTCTTTCATGATATCTTGCATATCTTCTGAGAGAGTGTTAAATTCCGGAGAAATACGCTTTACCGCGTTAAGGTCATTTAACAACTTCTGTGAATCATAGCTTGATAAATCATGATCAGTCATGTATTATCATGATAGTATCATGACATATATAAAGGTTACTACTTAATAAAAGAAAACCACTTTTCTTCAAAAAATTAAAAATCCAAACCCAAATAAATTACTAAAATATCATAAAAAACACTTAATTATACCCAATTAACTTACTTATCAAACTACTTATCCAAATCAACATTTAACTTATTTTAACATGTGTTTTACTATTATTTTTGCTGCTTTTAATTTTGCTTTTGGTGAACACTTGGTTCAAAAAAGAAAGCCAAAACATGAACAATTTCTCTATCTTGTGGAGTCAAAATACTTCCATCACGAATAATTTCATTGTGAATTCTTCCAAGTTCTTCTCTTAACTTTTCATTAGGCCAAGAATAAACTTCTCTTACTCTTAAATCAAAACCCCCTCTTATTTTTGCTCTTGCAATTTTTTTTGATTTTTTTCTTTTTGAGGATTTACTTCTTTTTCCCAAAGTTGCTTTTTTTGCATTGCTCCTTTTTCACTAACCCTATTTACTAAAAAATTATTTTTTTTTAATTTTTCAATTTCTCTAATCTCTGCTGCTCTTGCAAGTTCGAGCATTTTTTTTCTTATAGCAATACTTTCACCTTTTGATAATTTTTCTTTACCACCTATTCCAAGAGATTGACGAGCTTGTAACCTAAATCCTGCAGAATGACCTTTTTGTAAAACCATATTTAATCAATAACTAATTCTTGAATTACGAAATTAATAAATGTTATTAAAGAAAAAAATTAAAAAAAATACGATCCCCAAGATAGGTTTATATAGAAAAAAAGAGTACTAAGTTTAGAAGTTAAGTGTTTTTGTTTGGTGGTGGAAAAAATGGTTAAAGGAAAGAAAAGTGTGAAAATTAAATCAAAAAATGTTAGTAAAAAAAATTCCAATACTAAAGAAACTAAAATAAATAAATTAAGTAATGATAAAGTAAGAAAATTTTTGCCCACTCTTAATTCTCACCAAGCAGCTTATGTTAATTTAGATTTAAAAGATCCAAGAAATGGAGAATACATGCTTTGTGTATTTCATTTAATTCCTGGAAAAAATTTAAACATTCTACAAGCGAGTGCTGAAGTGAGTGCTGAATCTTCAACCGGGACAAATTTTTCTGTACTAACAGAAACACCTTTCTCAAGAGAAATGAATTCACTTGTTTACAAAGTTGATACAGAAAAAAACCTTGTGTGGATTGCTTACCCTACAAGATTATTTGATAGAGTAGGAAATGTTCAAAACATTTTAACTTACGTTGTTGGAAATGTTTTAGGAATGAAAGAAGTAAGTGCACTAAAATTACTTGATGTTTGGTTCCCACCAGCAATGCTAGAACAATACGACGGACCAAGTTACACACTCGATGATATGAGAAAATATTTGGGAGTATACGGCCGACCCATCCTTGGAACAATAATAAAACCAAAAATGGGACTCACAAGTGCAGAGTATGCAGAAGTTTGTTATGATTTTTGGGTAGGCGGAGGAGATTTTGTTAAAAACGATGAACCACAAGCAAACCAAGATTTTTGCCCATATGATAAAATGGTGGACCATGTAAAAAAAGCAATGGATAAAGCAGTAAAAGAAACTGGCAAAAAAAAGGTGCACTCATTCAATGTTTCTGCAGCAGATTATGACACAATGATTGCAAGATGCGAAATGATAAGAGCAGCAGGATTTGAAAAAGGAAGTTATGCATTCTTAATTGATGGAATGACTGCAGGATGGATGGCTGTACAAACACTAAGAAGAAAATACCCTGATGTATTTATCCACTTCCATAGAGCAGGACACGGAGCATTCACAAGAAAAGAAAACCCAATAGGATACTCAGTCCTTGTGTTATCAAAATTTGCTAGACTTGCAGGAGCAAGCGGAGTACACACAGGAACTGCAGGAGTAGGAAAAATGAGTGGTTCACCAGAAGATGATGTAACTGCAGCACTAAATATTTTAAGAGTAAAAGGAAAAGGACACTTCTTTGAACAAAGTTGGTCAAAAATACCAGAACACGACAAAGACGCAATCAAAATGGTGCACACAGACCTTGCACAACATTTAGTCCTTGAAGATGATGATTGGAGAGGAATGAAAAAATGTTGCCCAATAATTTCAGGAGGACTAAACCCAACACTACTAAAACCATTCATTGATGTAATGGGAAGCATTGATTTTATTACAACAATGGGAGCAGGGTGTCACGCTCACCCAAAAGGAACACAAAGCGGAGCACGTGCACTTGTACAATCATGTGAAGCATATCAGAAAAAAATACCAATTGAAGTGTATGCAAAAACACACAAAGAACTAAAAGAAGCAATAGAGTTCTTTTCAAAAAAGAAAAACGAAATAAAAGAAGCTCAAAGTACTGAAAAAAGTTAAAAAAAATTAGATACGATCATAAAAAAACATTAAGTAAAATTAAACACAAAAAAATAATATTATAAAAAAATTAGTCAAGAGAGAATATTTTCTCTCTTGCTTTAAAATTCACTTGTTCTTTGATTTATTTTTTTAGAACGATTTCTATTGCTGATACTTTTAATGGTCTTCCATCCATTGTTACAACTTCTTCTGTTGAAGTAGTTATTGATTTTATTGAAACTTCAGGAGACTTGTTTTTAACGATTTCAGCAACGTCAACGGCGTGAGAAATAGATTTTCCTCTAGCTTTAACAATTACTTCTTTTGCTCCAGTACCAAATTGAGTAACAACTGCTAAAACATAAGCCATTGCTCCTTTTTTTCCAATGAAAACATAGTTTCCTTGTAGTGCTTCTGGTGCTGCTTTTGGTGCCTCACTTTTTGCTGCTTTTGATTCTTTGATTTCTTTTGTTTCTTTCTTTTCTGCCATATTGAATTCCTCCGAAATTATTTACTAAATCAAACCTAAAAAACTTTAAAAACCCAATTTTTTGAAAAAAAATGAAAAATAATATATCACTTTAGTGAATAACTAAAAAAATATAAAATAAAAAAATTAAAAAAAGAGGGAAGCAAAGGAGATTATCCTTTGCTTTTACTTAAATTTTACTTCAAGTATTTGATTGTATTTGTTAAAACACCTGGTGTTTTTCCTGCATCGTAATTAAAATAAATTACGGTCCCTCCTAGTGGGAATCTTTTCTTTTCTAAAATTGCAGGGTATGTTTTTGGAGTGTTTTCTGCTTTTATATAAGCAATTGTTTTTGCTCCTTCATCAGCTTGGATTGCGAAAGTTTTCATTGAATATGGTCTTTCTCCAGCTGGAGGAGTTAATTCAATTCCTGCCATTATTGGGTGGTCGTAATCTTGTCTATAAATTCTTCCAACCGCTGTTAATGCTCTACTTTCATGACAAGTTGGCACCATGTCAGAACCAAGAACACAATCTTGAGGCATTATATTACCAAATGTTGCTTTCCAACCAATAACATCAGTTGAAACAAGACCCATTAATCCAACATTTTGATAGATTCCTGAATTTAATACAACAATTAGTTTTCCGCCTTTATTTACATAATTTTGAATTGCTTCACCTAAAGCAACTGAGACACTTTTATCCATCTCACTTTGATCTAAAATAACTATATCATATTGATGAAGTTCTTCAGAAGCAGCATTACCAAAAGTTGATGCTTCTCTTACTCTATAATTTAACATATACGCTAAATTATCTAAAACTACTTTTTCTCCTGCACTTGGTGCTCCAATTACAAGCACTTGCATATGAGAACTTCCTTTTGGTAAAAAAGGAACATCTATTACTCCAAAATAATTCAAAGAAGCAATACCTATGATTACTAATAATACCAATGGTATTAGTCCTTCTAAATTAAATCGCCTAACTGCTCCACCCAAAGGTGCTGCAGATTCAGCTCCACCATCATCTGGATACATCAAATTTCACCCTCTTTTTTAACTTTACCGGATTAATCCGTTAATAAAATCTTGTTTTCCGGAGTTTTTAATCATTTCGTTTAAGTCCAAAAAACAAAATAACTCAAACAAATATACTTTTGTAGTTAATAAACCTTTTTAATACAAAAAATGCTTTTTTATTAAAAAAATATTTTTAAAAAATAATTTAACTAAATTAAAACAATTTAATACAAAAAAATAGAAAAAAAACTTAAAATAAAAAAATTCATTATTTTTTAATCTCTGCCAAGCATACCATAATACATTCTTTTTGCTAAATTGTGGTAATTATTATCTTCAATAAAATATTCTAGTGGATAAGCATAATACGCTACTTTTTCTCCAACTCCAGAAGTTACAATTAGAGGAACAGTTTTCCCAATATTTCCAGATTCGCCAGAAATATTTCCTAAAAAATCTAAAGTCAATACTATATTACTATTAGATGAATTTGGAAATTGTTTAACTATTGAAAAGTCTTTTTCATCAGAAATTTTTAAAGGAAGAGCTGGACTCAAACCATAAATCAAAGTATGATTTCCAGTAGGCTCAGTTTTTATAGTACCCACAGTAAATAAATTAGATTTGCAAGTTACTTCATCACAATAATTATTAAAATATTTTAAACCTAAAAATTCATCAAAAGAAAGAATCTTAAAATCAATATCTGTTTCTTTAACTCTAACCCAAGGATTAGTCATCATTGTTTTTAATTCATTTACATCAGAATAATTTTTTTTCTCTTCCTCTATTGTTTCCACTCCAGAGTCCCCTACCCAAATTAATCTACCCCCCGATTCTACATACATTTTGAACATTTCAAGTTGATCATAAGATAACAATCTTGCTTTTTCAACAATAACAAGTTCATAAGTTTTTAAATTCCCTAAAGAAACCCTATCAATGTGAATTAAATCAACGGCTTTTGCGTTAACATTATCAGGACTTAAAAGAACCTCTCTTAGTTTTTCTGGATCTCCAAGCCCACTATCCCCAAAAACAATTGCTACTCTTGGTGAACCAAGAACATAATCATAAATATCACAAAAATAAGGAATACTTCCACACTTAACAAGTCCCCCCCAAGTTGCTACAAAAAGAATAACTAAAATTAGAACCACTACTCCAAGAAACTTGAAAATAATGTCCATTTGCTGAGTATCCATAAAAATCAACCAAAAACACTACTTTTTTAAATCATCCTTAAATCAACTATTATATAATGTTAATTATTAAGATATATAAAAGTTGATAGGTGAAGAAAAAATGGTTAAATTTGTTAAAAATAAGTCAACTGAAAGTGGACCAAGTTCTGCAATCGGAATAATGCGATTTTTTGATGCGAATACAAAAAGTCCACAACTAAACCCATACTTTGTAATGGCTGCAGTAATAGTTATTGTTGTAGGAATGATTGTTTTACAAATGATGATGTAAAATAAAAATCCTCAACAATCATTAAATCAAAAACAAATTCTAAAAAGATAAATAACAAAATTAATTAATTAAATCAATTTGTAATTTTATTTTTCCTTTAAACTAAATCAATTTGTAATTTTATTTTTGCTTTATTTAATTCAACTTCTTTTACTCTATCACTACTACAAGCATTTTGAACAATTTCTATTGCTTGAACTGACTTTTTTATTTCACTAGAAAATTCACTAACACTTTGTTTTATTGTATCATCACTTGTTTCTATTGTTAAACTTATTTTATTTTTTATTGTTAAATTTAATTCTTTTCTATAATCATTTATTTTTCTGATTAATTCTCTTGAAATTCCTTCTCTTAATAATTCAGGAGTTATTTTTGTATCAAGAGTTACAATAACTTCAGAGTTTTCTTTTTCACTTAAGCTCCCTTGAATTATTTTTTTTACATTCAATTCATCTTTTATTATTTCAAGTAATTCTTCTGATAATTTTATTTTTGCTCCACTAAAAGATAATTCGCCTAATGCTTGTCTTATTGGAATATTTGATTTTTTTCTCTCATCAAGTGCTTTACTGCAAATTTCTCTAACAACAACCATAGTTTTTTCTAAATCAGCATCAATTAATTTTCCATTATATTTTGGCCAATCATCTAAGTGTACTGAATCTTTTAAATCCACACAAGATTTTTTTAGTGATTGATACACTTCTTCTGAAATGAATGGTGCAATTGGTGCCATTACTTTTGATAAATTAGTTAAAGTATATGCAAGCGTAGTTATTGCAGTATTTTTTTCATTTTCATCATCACTTTTGAACCTATCCCTACTTCTTCTAACAAACCATGTTGATAAATCATCAATAAAACCTACAATTTCTGCACACAAATTTATTGTATTATAATCATCATAGTATTTTGTAGCATTTTTTACTAAATTATTTGTTTTACTAATCATCCATTTGTCTAAAATATTTGTTGAAGAATCGTTAGCAGGATCTATCCCTGTTGCTGAAAATAATTCATAAAAATTTTTTACATTTGCAAGAATCATTACTACTTTTCTATGCATTTCTTTTACATTATCTTCAATGAAATTCAAATCTTCTGCTCTCATTAATGCTGAAGACATTAAATAAAGTCGTAAAGAATCTGCCCCGTAAGTTTCAAATATTTTGTTTGGATCTGGAAAGTTTCCTTTGGATTTTGACATTTTTGTTCCGTCACTTGCAAGAACAGTCCCTGATACTACAACGCTTTTGAAAGGAGCTTTATCAAACAAAAGAGTTGAAAGCACATGCATATAGTAAAACCATGCTCTAACTTGTGCAATGTATTCTGAAATAAAATCACAAGGAAAATTTGTTTCAAACCATTCTTGGTTTTCAAAAGGATAATGTTTTGCTGCATAAGGCATACTTCCTGATTCAAACCAACAATCAAGAACTTCAGGGATTCTATTCATTGTTGCCCCACAAGAACATTTTAACTGAATTTTGTCAACTATGTGTTTGTGTAAATCTACTTCACCTTCTAACTTTTCTACAGCATTTTGTTTTAATTCATCAACACTCCCAATTACTTTTACATTATTACATTTTTCACATTTCCATACTGGAATTGCTGTTGCCCAAAATCTATTTCTTGAAATACTCCAATCAGGAGCTGTTTCTAAAATATACTTGAATCTTCCTTCTTTAATATTTTCAGGATACCAATTAATGCTCTCAGCCGATTTCATTAATTGAGGTTTTACTTTTGTTATATCCACAAACCAAGAATCAACCGCATTGTAAATTAATGGAGTTTCACACCTATAACAAAAAGGGTATGAGTGATTGTAACTTTTTTCCTCAATTAAAATTCCCCTATCTTGTAAATCACCTAAAACATCAGCATCAACTTTTTTGAACCATTTACCTAACCAATTTTTTGGCCCTTCAATTAATGTCCCATCATTTCCTATGTGTTGTATTATTGGTAAATCATATTTTCTAATCATTTGATAATCAAATTCACCATAAATTGCCATGTGAACTATTCCTGTTCCGTCTACTGCAGTTACATCTTTTCCACCATCAATTATATAGTGTCCTTTTTTTCCATTCAAATTCATTTCATAAAGTGGATCATATTCAAGACCTAAAATTTTACTACCTTTGAATTCTTCAATTAATTCATAATGCAGGAAAAAATTAGTAATTAATTCTTTTGCTAAAATAAATTTTTTTCCAAACACATCAATCTTTACATAATCAAGTTCAGGATTTACTGCTAGCGCTACATTTCCAATTAGTGTCCAAGGAGTAGTAGTCCATGCTAAAATAAATTCATCTTCTTTTCCTTTTACTTTAAAAGCAACTGTTGCTGTTTTTTCTGTAACATCTCTATAACTATTATCCATCGCAATTTCTGAATTTGCAAGAGGAGTTTGACAATGAGGACAATACATCAAGATTTTTTTTCCTTCATAAATATATTTTTTATCATAAAGTGTTTTGAAAATGTTCCAAACTGATTCCATGTATGTGTTATCCATTGTTTTGTAAGAATTATCAAACTCGATCCATTTTCCCATTGTTCTAACAGTTTTTTTCCATTCTTTTTCAAAAAAGAAAACTTTTGATCTACAAAATTCGTTAAATTTATCAACACCCATTGCTTCGATTTCTTTTTTGTTTTTTATTCCAAGTTCTTTTTCAGCAATACTTTCAATTGGAAGTCCGTGACAATCCCAACCCCATCTTCTTTCAACTCTATAACCCTTCATTGTCCAGTATCTTGGAAAAACATCTTTACTTGTTAAACCTAAAATGTGTCCATAATGAGGAAGACCTGTTGCAAAAGGTGGACCATCATAGAAAACATATTGCTTATCAATTGGTCTCATTGAAACAGATTTTTCAAAGAATTTGTTTTCTTCCCAGAAATCGGAAATCTTTTTTTCTACTTCAAACCTTGACATATTTCTCACAAAACCCAAATTTAATTTTTAATTTTTTAAAATTAAGTGGACGATAGCGGATTTGAACCGCTGACCCCTAGTGTATAAGACTAATGCTCTAACCAGGCTGAGCTAATCGTCCAAAAATTCAATTAGTTTTTAACTAATTTTTTAACTCACTCCTAATAATTCTAGAAAATGAAGATTTAAAAAAGAACTTAATTAAAGAAATTGTTAAAAAAATTGTGAATTTAGTTAAATGTGATAAATAGTAGAACTTATTTGAGTATGGCTAAATCCCTTCTAGAATTCATAATTAATGAGTAAATAATAGGATTTAAAAAATAGGGGGTTAATGCAGGTTTATGAGAAAAGTATTATTTTTTCTTTTTTACTTCTTTTACTATTGTTTTTGCTTCATCTTTTAGTGCTAAACCAAATCCAATTCCAAGCATTAAACTTACTGCAAATACTGCTCCAAAAACAGCAATTAAGAAAGTGTATTCAAGTAATTGAGTTGGAAGCCCAATCATTTTAATTCCCATTACAAATGCTACATACACTATCATTAATTCTAAAACTAATCCCAACATTTTTTTCATAGCAACTTTTGTTGCCTCCACTGCATTCCTAACATACCTACCAACAATCATTCCAAGAACAAGAACAACAAATGCTGCAATTAATGTTAAAATAAAACTTATCCAAAAACCAAGCATTTCTTTTATTGTAAACAAATTAATTAATTCAACTGCTTGTTTTAGGAAAATAAAAAACACGTACCATTTTAGAATTGACCCAATTATTTCTGATAAATCCTTATTACCAAGTGCTGCTAGAAGGTTTTGATTCTCAAACCAATCATCAAGCCCGACATATTTTAGTAAACTAATTGCTAAAAATTTTACAAGAAGTCCAAACAAGTAACCAACAATAATTAAAACAAAAACAAAAGTAAGCATAGGGATTGAATTAACAAAAGCAGTATAAGTATTTGTAAAAACTTCTGAAACAATTTCCATCATAAAAATCACACTTCAATAAACACTTTTATTACAATATATTGAATTTTATTGTATTTAATTGTTTTTAATTTTTAAAAAAAACTATTTTTTTTAATTTATATAAAAAACATCATAAAAAAATTAATTAAATCGTTTTTTAAAAATCATTTTTTTATTTTTTCTAAAACTTTTTTTGATCTAACTAAAATAATATCTTTTGTTTCTGCTATCGCGTCGCTTAACACATCATTTACTACTACAAAATTGAATAAACCCATTTGAATTATTTCTGCCTCTGCGACTGAAATTCTTTTATCAATTACTTCTTTACTATCTTTTCCTCTTTTTTCAAGTCGAGCCCGCAAGTCATCAATTGTTGGAGGTTTAATAAAAATTGTTATTACTCCTTTGTTTTTTTCTTGAATTGAAATTGCTCCTTGATTATCAGTTACAAGTAAAACATTTTTTCCTGAATTTGTGACAGCATTAATTTCTTTTTTTAGTGATCCATAATAATTGTCATACACTTTTGCCCACTCAAAAAAAGCATTTTTTTTCAATAATTTTTCAAACTCATTTTTTGATAAAAAATGATAATCAACATTGTTTTTTTCTCCGACACGTGGAGCTCTTGTTGTACAAGTTATTACTCTTTTGAATTTATTTTTTAGATCCTTCATTACATTTTCAGCAATAGTAGTTTTTCCCACCCCTGAAGGGCCAGTTATTACAAAAACAAGTCCTTTCTTTTTTAGAGTTTTCTTTGAAAGAACTTTTTTCTTTTTTTGAACTACTTTTTTAGAAGACTTTTTTTTCAAAACCATGAATTAAATAGAAAAGAAGAGAATAAAAACAATATTGTCAAAAGAAAAAAACAAAAAATTAATCAAGACTTAAAAAATAATTAAATTTAAAACTTCAATTTAAAAATTATGAACTAAAAATAAAAGACTAAAAATTAAAAATCAAAAAATAAAAAGCATTTTAAAATTGTCCAATAAATTGTGTTACATTTTTTATTTATTTTTATTAAAAAAATTAGAATAGTTGGACAATTTAATAGTCCAACTATTTGTTAATTGTTTTTTAGGCCCTAAATTACATTTCCATTCCATTTGGCCCCATTCCACCCATTCCTGGTTGCATTTTTCCTTTTGATGATCCTAAAATAATATCATCAATTCTTAGTATCATTTCTGATACTTCACTTGCTGAATCTATTGCTTGTGTTTTTACTTTAAGTGGTTCAAGAACTTTAGCATTTTTCATATCCTCTACTTTTGATTTGAAAACATTTACTCCAACATATTTTCCGTCTTTTTTTGTGTGCATACTTCTTAGTGTAACAAGAGTATCTATTGGGTCCATTCCAGCTGTTTCTGCTAAAGTTCTAGGAATTATTTCTAGTGCTTCAGCAAAAGCTTCTATTGCAAGTTGTTCTCTTCCTCCAACAGTTTTTGCATAATCTCTTAGTCTCATCGCAACTTCTATTTCGCAAGAACCCGCACCAACAAGTATTTTTCCTACTTCAATAGCTGAAGAAACAGCTCCAATTGAATCAACTAAAGCGCGTTCAGCTTCGTCAACTACGTGTTCTGTTCCCCCTCTAATTAATATTGAAACACTTTTTGGGTTTTTGCATCCTTCAACAAACACCATGTTGTCTCCAGAAACTTTTTTTTCCAATACTTTTCCAGCATATCCCAAATCTTTTGAATTTAATTCTTTAATGCTTGTAACTGTAGTTGCTCCTGTCGCTCGAGCAAGTGCATCCATATCAGATTTTTTTACTCTTCTTACAGCAATTATTTTTTCTTTAGCTAAATAGTGTTGTGCAAGGTCATCAATTCCTTTTTGAGTAAATACCACATTTGCTCCAGAGTTTTTTATTTGTACAACCATTTGTTTTAGTTGTTTTTCTTCTTCATCAATAAATGCTTGAAGTTGTTCAGGAGTGTTGATTTCTATTTTTGCATCATTTTCGGGTTCTCTTACTTCAAGAGCTAAATCAAGTAATGCAATTTTTGCTTCACTTACACTTCTTGGCATCCCAGTGTGAACAATTTCTTTATCAATTACAATTCCACTAACAAGTTGAGTGTCTTTAAGTGATCCTCCGGTTTTTTTTTCAAGTTTTATATTATCTTCGTTAATAACCATTTTTTTTCCATCAGCATCAACTACTGAAGTAACAGCGTCAACTACTATATCAGCTAAAACTTCTGCTGATTCTGCAGCTTTTCCCGTCATTGAAGTTAGTGCTACTGTTCTAATTAATTTTTTATCAACAAAATCAATTGGATCAGCTATTTCTGAATAAAATTCTTTTGATTTCTGCGCAGCAATTCTATACCCATTAATTATTACACTTGGGTGAATTGAATCATCAAGTAATTTTTCTGCTTTTTCTAAAAAAGTTCCTGCTAGTACTACTGCTGAAGTTGTTCCGTCTCCAACTTCTTTATCTTGCGTTTTTGCAACATCAACCATCATTTTTCCAACAGGGTGCTCTATTGCCATTTCTGATAAAATAGTCGCACCATCATTTGAGATAGTAACATCCCCTAAATCATCCACAATCATTTTGTCCATTCCTTTAGGACCAAGAGTTGTTTTCACTGCTTGAGCCACAGCTCTTGCAATTAAAATATTCATTCTTTGAGCATCCTTTCCCCTTGTTCTTTTAGTGCCTTCACCCATGAAAGCATTATCTTGTCCATTTTCAGCCATACTATATCCCCCTTAGTAAAAATAATTCAAAACAATTAGTCAACACTAAAGTAATACTTCAAAAAAAGGAATATAAAGCTTATGGAACGAGAAAAAAAGCATTAAAAATAAGCACAAAAAAATATAATGAAAAAACTAACAAACTAAAACAAAACAACAACTACTAAAAAAATTAACAAAGAATAATTGTTTGTTCATGAGAAAGAATTGATTTTTCTTCAATTTCACTAATAGCATTTTTTAATTTAGAGATCCACTCAAGATTAACAAAATACTTCTTGTCCTTCTTAAGTAAAACCCCATCAATTGCAAGTTCATTTAATAAATGAAAAACTGCTTGATTAGTTACTTTTTTTTCTCTCAAAGAGTTAATTATTTTTGTTAATTGAATACAAGACAATCCTGGTTGAAACCCGATTAAAGAAATAACTTGCTCCCTAACTGAAGCGGAAGATAACTCACAAAAAGCAGGGTTTTTTAGATCAAGAACACTAATGTTTCTAAAGTTAAAATCCAAAAATTTTTCCATTCAATAATATGTTTAGATATATATAAAAGGATTATTGAAAAAATATTTTATATATTAAAAATTAATTAACATGATTTAAAAATATTTTAATAAAGGTTTTTTAAAAACTTTATTTAATTAGTATAAGTTTTGGTGATTTTGTATGAAAACAGTCCAAGTTATTTTAATGGGTTGGGAGTATGACAGATTCATTTATGGTATTAAACAAAAACCAGCAAACAAAGTAATTTTCATTTCTTCCGACTCACAAAAATCTCATGATAAAAAATGGGGAGAAGCAACTACAAGCATTGCTGAAAAAATTGGAGAATCACTAAAACAAATAATTGATTATGAAATAATTTTATTTGATTTTCATAACCTTGAAGAATGTATTGAAAAAACAACCACGCTCCTTGAAAAATTAACTAAAGAATATGATGACATCACTGTTAATATTTCTTCAGGAACAACCATTCTAAAAATGTCAATGATGCTTGCAGCACAATACTACCCAATAAAATTATTTTATGTAATACCAACCCAATACACTCACCCTGGAGAAATAATTACAACAGGAGCTCGTGCACTTGTTGACTTACCTTCAATAAATCTAAGCAAAATTGCTCTCCCTGCAAAAAAACAAAAAGAATTAATTATGATTTTAGATAAAAATCAAAAATCTTTTACCCAATTAACAAAAGAATTTGCAAAAAATAGAAACATTAAACTAAACTCTGATAAAATGAAACAACTAAAATCAGGATTGTTTTATAATTTAAAAAAACTTAAAGAAAAGAACTTAATTGAAATGGAAGTAAAACAAAAAGAACTCCTCATTTCTCTTACACCAACAGGAAGTTTTCTTAAAACCACTCTAAAAAATAAACATGCTAGTGAAGAAACACAAACAAAACTTAAAATAAAAAAAATAGAAAACGAACACCCATTTAATTAAAACACATCACTAACAATTAAATCAAAAAAGGAAATTTTTATGAAATTTAAAAAAATAGTCCAACTTTCTAAAGGGTGGAGTTCTTACATCTGGTTAATTGAAAATGAAGAAGAGGACAAGTTAGTTCTTAAGGAAGTTAGAGAAAAATCCCCAAGAAAAGATCTTGCAGAACGTGAAGGAAAAATGCTACAACTTGCAAATAGTATTAATGTTGGACCAAAATTATCAGAAATTAATTTTGAAAAAAACTATGTAATAATGGAACACATTAATGGAGAAAAACTTTTTGATTTTGTTTTAGATAAAAAATTTGACACCATTACTAAAAAAGAACTTTATGAATTAATAAAAGAATTATATAAACAATTATTAGCACTTGATAAAATAAATTTAAGTCACAATCAACTCCAAGTTGGCAAAAATATTTTAATACAAGAAAAAATATTAAATGGTGAAAGAAAATTTTTTCCAGTAATAATTGATTTTGAAAAAGCCACTCTAAAAGAAAATAATAAAACAAAAAACATTGGGCAAATCGAAAGCTTTCTTTTCTTTAACCCACATGGAGTAGTTGCTAAAAAAATTAGAGAAAAATTAGAAATTAAATTATAAAAACAAAATATAAAAAATAAATTAATAAAAAAATTATTATTTTTATATCAATTTTTTTACAATTTAAATTTTCTTTCTATTTCTGAAGATAGAATATCACATGCTGTTTTCATTGATTGCATTTGTTGAATTATTCTTTCTTTTTCAAGTTCGATTTCAGTAATAGCATCATAGGGTTCTATTGCTTCTTTAAACATACTTCTATCAATATAAGGATAATTGTATGAATCCATTTTTTTAGATACTCTTTCAACTATTCCTCCAAGCCAAACATTTAATCCTTTTTTTACTGGACCTTTAATTGTTTTTCCTTCTGAAAGATTTTTTCTAATTTTATTAGTAATTGTAGCTTTTGGAAAAGGCAAATCATCAGTATTAATATTTAACGAAGCAGTTTTTGATTTTGCATCAGTATCTATTTTTGCAATAACTTCATCACATTGAGTTTTGATTAAATTTATTTTAGTTAAAAGTTCAGTTCTTTGTTCATTCAAGTTCTTCATTCCTTCATAAGGACCCACAGCTTCTTTTAACATCTCATAATTAACGTAAGTATAGGGTTGAGAATCCATTTTTTTAGTTATTTTCTCAATTAAAGAAGCGACCCAAAGATTCATTTCATCCTTAACAGTTCCCTTAATTTGTTTCCCTTTTGAAACATTTTTTCTAATAAGATTAGTGATTGTAGCCCTTGGAAAAGGCAATTTACTGTCATTATCAATAGAGGTTGTTTCTTCAACCCCATCAGAAACTTCCACCCCATCTGCATCCATTTCACTTACTTCTGCAGTTCTTACTTCTTCTTCAATCATACAAATAACCCCAAAACACCCTATTAAATTAGTAAATAATACCTAAAACGGATAAAATATAAAGGCATTGGTTATTGCAAAAAATCACAAAAAAATAGTATAAAATAATAAAAAAAGCATTAAAATTTTAATAAAAATAATAAATAATCAAAAAAATGATACCCCTCATAAAAAATTAATAATAACCTATCCAACTATTGAAGCAAACATAAGAGTAATACTTGCAATAATCATTATTCCGATTAAAAGCATTTGTTGGATATCTAATTGATTCAACCTAAACATAAATAAAAATATTGAAAAAATTAATAATATTGCTCCAAGACCAAGCAAAATATAAGAAAAAAGCATAGATTTTTTTCTAAATTTATGAACTTTTAATTGTTCAACATCAAGTTCAACTTGAGATAATTTTTCATTAATAGAATCAAGTGAAATTTTAACCATCCCCACACTTTTTTGAGAAGAATTAATTGTTTGATTAACTCTTTCTTCAAAAGACCTTGTTTTACCTAAAACATCTTCTTCAACTTTACTAAGTTGTGTTCTTGCAACTTTTTGAACCCTATCCTCTTCATCACGCTCAATTTTTTTTAACTCTTCATGAATCAAATCATCAAAATCTGATTTATTTTTCATAAACTCTTCTCTAACCATTACTCCAATTTCTTTTTTTAATAAAGTAAAAGTATCTGCTTCAGCAATTAACAATAACTTTTTTGCCTGTTCATCATTAACACCAAGATCCCTAAGTGAAGAAATAATTTTCTCCCTTGATTGCCCCTCTTGAACCATTTTTTGAATAACTTGAATTATTGATTCATTATTCATAAAAAACAACCCTATTCATTCAAAATTTCTATTTCCTTGGAAAGTTTTTGTTCAAGGGAACCAACTTTTAATAAAAAAGAAATCCTTGTGTCACCGGAACTAATTGGAGTCAATGTGGAATATAAGTTTATGCATTCATCCACATTTAAAGAAATTGTTTTTAGAAAATAATCTCCTGAAAAATACTTATTGTCAACAGTTTCAAGCCAAGAAACTTCAAATAAGTGATTGTTTGAAATATTACAAAGTTTATAAACAATATCATATTTTTTACCAACAACCATTTTTGAAGGAATAAAAACTTCCGCCTTAACAGGTCTTAAAGTAGATTCCTCAATTTCAAAAAGTAACTTTAAATCCCTAATAAATGGAGATTGAATATTAACTTCATAAAAATTTGAATCAATTAATGGAAATTTGATTATTGTAGTGTACTTTTCTCCAGGGGAAAGAAAATTATCTTTTGGTTTTAGTAAAGCAATTTTTTTATCAACCCCACTACCAATAACTACTTGAATATCTTTAACAATATGATTTGAGATATTTTCAACCCCAATATTTAAAACCAAATCTTCTCCCGCAACAGAAATTGAAGATTCAAAAACCCTCAAAGGTTCTGAAAAAAAATACAAATAAAATAGTACTAAAATAACTATACAAAAAACAACAACAAAAAAAGGATAAATTACTTTTCTTCTTGAAATAAAATTTGTTGGGGAAGCCATGCTAAAATAATTAATAAAGAGGTATTAATAGGTTTCTAACCCTAAATTTAATTAAATTTATCAAATTCTTTAAATTTTTTTTATTTCAACAAAATCATCAAAAAATTGAGCCAACCTTGGTGAAAATAACCTATTACTAGACAAAAAAACCCCAAAAACAGAATTCTTATGTAATATTTTTGTTAAGGAATAAACAAATTTTAGTATTATTTGTTCATCATGATATAAGGATAAAACATCAACAGAATCAAAAATCAATACAAAATCACTAACATTAAGTTTTGATATTTCAAATATCTTTATTATCTTAATTTGTAATTGTGTTAAATTTCTTAAAGAATCAACAAAAAATAAATAATCAGTCTCATTAATTTTAGATATGTTTTTTGAAACCGTATCAATTACAAGAATTTTATTAGAATCAATTTGATTTTCACTTAAATATGAAAAAAATTGATTATAATTTGTTGTAGTTAAAACAAAAATTGGAATTTTTTTTGATTCAATAGCAAATTTAATTAAACTTAAATAAACGTCTTTATTATTCAAAGCATCGCAACCAAGAAGAACTTGTGACACATTAGAAAAATTTATTTGCTTTTTTAACTCGTCAACAACCTTTTTTTCTTTAGATAATAAAAAATTTAATTCATCAAATCGCTTTTCTTGACTTTTTAAATCAAATCCTTCACTAGTTGCAGTCTTTTGTTCAAGTATTTTTTTTAACTTATCAAGACTAGAATCATACATCTGTTCAATATTGTAATTAAGATATATTAAAGAATTACTCTTAAAAAATAAACAAAAAATATTAGTAAATATTATAAGACAAGTTATTAAATAAGAAAGAACTACTAATTAAAAGACAAAAAAGGTTTTTTTATGACAGAAAATGATCAAATTTCAAATACAAACACTTACTTTAAACAATTAAAAGAAAAAATGACAGAAAAAACTAACACTACTGAGAAAAACCCCCCTAAAGAAAACATTTCAAACCAAAATCAAAAAAATGAAGAAATAAAAAACAAAGAAAGTGAATTATTTAAACAAAAAGAAGAAATATTAAAAAAATTAGAAAAAACAGAAGAATTGCCTTTTGACCAAGAAAAAAGAAACAATGATTTAGTTAAAAAAAATAATAAAAAAAGTTCATTAGATAAATTAAAAGAAATGACTGAAATTAATCAAAAAAAGACTGAACAAAATGATAAAAAAATAAATACTGAAGAAAAAGAAGAAACAGTAAATGAAAAAATATCTGAAGAAAAAATAGAAATCAACTCAAATCAAGAAACAATGATAAAATCTAATGAAAAAGAAAGTAAAATAGAAACAAAAACAAATCCTTTTTTTGAACCAAGAAAAAATGATCAAAAAGATCTTGAATGGTTAAAAAGAGAAATAATTGAAGAACCAAACCAAGGCGATTTTGAAAATAAAGAAAATGATTTATTAAAATGGCCAAGAACTAACAAAATTAAAAAAGAACCTGAAGAAAAAGGAGAAATAAATAAAGAAGAAAGTGAAAGTGTTTTCAAAGAGGAAAGAGATTTAGACGAAGTTAAAATGGAAAATTTAAATGAAAAAATTATTTTAACTAATGAAAATTTTAAAACCCCAATTGATGAAATTTTTGAATTAATTGAATCATATAAAAAAGTTGATTTAGATGAATTATCAAAATATACAAAACTAGATTATCAACTAATTGAAAAAATTGCTAAAGCATTTGAAGAAGAAGGAATAATTGAATTAGATTACCCTACTAGTTTAAACAAAAAACCAACTATTATTCTAAAAAAAGCAGTACCAGCACGATTAACAAAAAAACCTGAAGGAAAAGTGATTGAAGAGTACAATTTACTTGTAGATAATGTTCCTGCAAAAATATCAATAATACTATCAAAAGAAGAAAATCGAAAAGTTTACAATATAGAAATTTTTTCTATTGGAAATTATACAAAAAGATACTTAGAATATATAAAAACAGATATTGCTGAATCAATGCCAATTGAACTAGATGAAATTATTGATCCTAAAAAAGCCCAAAAATTAAAAGAAAGATTTTTTGAAGAATCAAGAAAAAAAATAGGACAATACTTTCCTAACACTAAAGAAGAACTATTAAACATACTCAGCGGAGTAATACTGCACGAAATGTATGGACTTGGAGAAATAGAAATACTTATTGGAGATGAAATGCTTGAAGAAATTGCAATTAACTCAGCAAAAACTCCAATCTCTGTTTACCATAGAATTCACGGTTGGTTAAAAACAAACATGCTTCCAGGAGATGAAGAAGAAATTTTAAATTATGCATCCCAAATTGGGAGGAAAATAGGAAGAGAAATCACTAACCTTACCCCCATTCTTGATGCACACTTATTATCAGGTGATCGTGTAAATGCTACTCTTTCACCAATTTCTTCTGAAGGAAACACTATCACTATTAGAAGATTTGCAAGAAAACCTTGGACTATAATTGATTTTATTGGTCGTGCACACACCATGAACTCAGAAATGGCGGCAACACTATGGCTTGCAATGCAATATGAAATGAACATACTAATTGCAGGGGGAACAGCAAGTGGAAAAACAAGTGCATTAAACTCAATGCTTGCACTTGTACCAACTTACCACAGAATAATTTCAATTGAAGATGTAAGAGAAATAGTATTACCAAAGTACTTAGAATGGAACTGGATCCCACTAGTTACAAGATCTCCTAACCCCGAAGGATTAGGAGAAGTAACAATGCTTGACTTAATGATAACCTCACTAAGAATGAGACCGGACAGAATAATTGTTGGAGAAATTAGAAGAAAAAAAGAAGCAGAAGTACTAATGGAAGCAATTGAAACAGGACACAGTATTTATTCTACAATTCACGCAAACTCAAGTTACCAAGTGTTAAGAAGACTGGCAGAACCCCCAATTAGTATTCCATTAATGCAAATTGAATTAATTGATTTAATTGTTGTTCAATATCGTGATAGAAAAACAAATAAAAGAAGAACTTATGAAATTGCAGAAATTGAAAAAACAAGTACGGGACAAGGGTTACAAGTAAACACTATTTACAAATGGTCACCAAGAACTGATAGTTGGGAAAATTTAAATAAACCAACAAAACTAATTACAGTACTAAATACTCACACAGGAATGACTGAAGAAGAAATAAATAAAGAAATTCTTGAAAGAAAAAATATTTTGGAATGGTTAAAAAATATTAATTTAACAGAACTAAATGACATAGGATACATAGTAAAAATGTTTTACTCCTACCCTTCAACAATAAAAAAACTTGCAAAAAATAATACTTCTCTTGAAGAAGTGAGAAAAATAATTGATGAAAAACATTTATAAAAAAGGTAATTTGATGAACAAAAATCCATTAATGATGCTTTTCCCGGTTGAAAAAGCTGAATCTGCTCCTGACTCATTAAAATCAATAGGAAGATTCATTTCAAAAGTTTTTTTCGAAATAAAATATGATTTACAAAAATCAAATATTCACTATTCTGCAGAAGCTTATTGCTTAGCATCAATACTTTCTGCAATAATTTATGCCTTTGTTTTTTTATTTATTGGATTAATGTTTGGAGTAATTATAACAAAAGCAATTAATTCAACAACTATTTCAATAATGCTTATTTTTTCAATAATGTCTTTTTTTGGAGCACTATTTTTTCATTTATTTTACCCAAAAATAGCATCAAAACAACTAGCAGGACTAATAGAACAAGATTTGTTATTTGCATTAAGAACAATGCTTATTCAAATAAGTTCAGGAACAAGTTTATTTGAAACAATAAAATCAATATCAAAGTCAAATTATGGACAAGTATCAAAAGAATTTGAACTTGTAATAAAAGATATTAATTCTGGAATGAGTGAAACTGAAGCACTTGAAAAACTTGCATTCAAAACTAAATCAGAAATTCTTAAAAAAACAATTTGGCAAATAGTAACAACTCTAAAAAGCGGTGGATCTTTAACAAACGCACTACACTCCCAAGTAGAATCCCTTGTAGAACAACAAAGAGAATCAATAAAACGTTATTCGGCTGAACTAAATTTGTGGACACTTGTTTACTTAATTGTTGCAGCTGCATTACCTTCCTTAGGAGTAACTTTCCTTGTAATAGCATCTTCAATTAGTGGTGGTGGAATAGGACAAAATGCAGTTGTATTAATAGTATTAATTGCATTTTTAGTTCAAGGAGTCCTTATTTTATTTGTAAGAGCAAAAGTTCCAAAGGTGATAAAATGATTTTAGAAAGAGTATATATTTTATCATCAATAATTGTTTCAAGAAAAATTCTTGAAGAAAAAATAAAACCATGGTTAAGATATGCTGGCTCAAAAGATAATGAAAGAAGATGGATAGGAGTGAGAATATTTTTTTCACTACTAGTAGGAATGATTGGTTTTTTAGTTCCCTTTAGCCTTTTCCCAATACTGAATAATTTTTTTAATGCGAACATATATTTCCCACCGAATATTAATTTAGCTTTAATGATTTTATTTGGATTAGTGGGTTTTTTTGGGACTCTAATTTTATTTTACCTACACTTATCTTATGTTATTGATGGAAGAAAAAAAATGGTTGAAAATATTTTACCAGATTTTTTGTATCTTGTTGGAAACAATCTAAAAAGTGGAATGACTCCATTTTACGCATTTCGTTCAGCTGTTCGACCAGAATTTGGTCCACTAAGTGAAGAAATACAAATTGCTACTCAAAAAAGTTTAGGAATAGAATCATTTTCCGATGCACTAAAAAAAATTGCTCTAAGAATAGATTCAAAAATACTTGCAGATACGACAAAGTTTTTTTCCCAAGCCCTAAGATCAGGAGGAAAACTTGCACAATTAATTGAAACAAGTGCGAATGACATAAAACAAACAAATCAATTAAAAAAAGAATTAATTACCTCGACAAGAATGTATAGTTTATTCATAATCTTTGTAGTTGTAATAGCTTCACCAATGTTACTTGCAGTTAGTGTTCAATTTCTAACAATACTTGGTTCAATTCAAGAACAAACCAGCGGTTTTAGTTCAAACAATAGTGGGATAAACCCAGGAATGCAAATGATAGGAACAGGAGTAACAATAACTCCTGATTTTATGATAACAATGGGACATATAATAATAATAGTAAACGCATTCCTTGCAAGTACATTCATTGGAGTACTTGGAGGAGGAAAAATACGCGAAGGAATCAAATATGCCCCTCTAATAGCCATATCAGGAATAATTATATTTAATATTTTAATACAAGCAGTGGGTTCACTTATTGGGACATTTGGATAGCACTAAGCAATATAAAAAGATTTATATACTAAAATAATGTTAATTCATCAAGATTTAACTAAAAAGGGAGGTATTAAAATGAATAAACGAGGACAAGGAACAATTGAATACTTAGTAATAATTGCGATAGTAGTAGTTATTGCTTTAGTAGTTGTTGGATTATTATTACAAATACTAGAAAACTTTGGAGGAATAGGCGATAGTACTGCTGAAGGATCTTGGAAAATGGCTTCTCCTTGGTCATTAACAAATTCAAGTACAAATAATGGTACTTTATCTATAGCTCTAAAAAATCTAACTGCTGACACCCTACAATTCAATAAAATGTGTTTAGGACCTTCTGAGGAAGATTGTAATAGCACACCATTTAGAAATGTCGGACCAAGCCAAACAATAATAATCACACTAGATAATGACTGCTCTGCGGGAGAAAAATATTCTTTCCTAAAAGAAGAAATATACATTGATTACAATAGAAATAGTTTAACATTAAGACAACTAGCTCCAGCGGACTTATCAGGAAACTGTAACTAAATTTATTTTTTGTCAGCAAAAAAATAAGTACTTGCTGACAAAAAACTTTTTTTAAAAATAAAGAATAATACTAAAAAAATTAATTTTTAAATTATTTTTTATTTTCTTAAATTAATTAATGAACTTGATTCAACATCAGGAAGAATTATTGAAAAAACAGAATTAAAATTTATTGGAAGTTCATTTTTATCAAAATCATAATTATTATTAAAAGTAAAATCTATTTTTGACTTTATTTTAGAGTCAATAAGTAAAGAAGAATATTTAGAGTCAACTAAACCAAAATTAATATCAACAACCCCTTCATCAAACTCTAAAACTAAAGAAGATGATTCTGAAGGATTAAACTCATCAATTATTTCAAAATAATTATAATCCCCAAAGTAAATAATTTTTATTTCTGATAAAACTCCAGTTTTATTTGGAACCCAAGAGTAATTAATTAATGGTTTTTTAAAATAAATATTCAAATCAACAATATTAAGTTTATTATTGTTTGAAATAAATTTTATTGAATTAGTGTCATAATTGTTATAATAAATAAAATCACTACCATAAAAAATTTCATAATTACCATCTTTTGCTGAAGAAAAATTAATTATCTTACTTCCTTGAGTTCTCTTAAAATATATTTCTGATAAAAAATCAGAGTAATTATTAATTAAATCAACTAAATATACTTCTTTTGAAATAGAATCAGACAAATATATATTCATGTCAAAATCATTAAAATGTAAATTTGTTTCAAACCCTAATATTTTTTTTAAATCAAAAGCAATATCATCACTAATAAATGAAATAACACTTGGTCTGTAAGAAGAAATTATGTATCTTTCTTCAAGAACATTTTTTGTTGAAAATCCTTGTGTTAAAAAAACAAGAGTTGAAACAAATAAAATTACAGAAAATGTAAAAAAGAAACCTTTTTTAGATCTAAAAAAATTAAAATTCACTCAAACCACCCACTAACTCTTGCAATATAAAACTCTAAATCATTATTTTGATTTAAAACAATAGTTCTTTCAACAGAACTAATTTCATTAGAATATTTTACACACCCTGGTTTTATTGTTGAAATAATTGGAAGATCCAAATCATTACTATTAAATATAGTTACCTCAAAACAAAAAGAAATTGGAGTTGAAATTAAAGTTGATGAAATTAATTCGGAAGAATTTTGCTTAATCGAATTTTCCAAAACAGTGGTTTTTTCCAAAACTGAAGAAAGATCTCTTGTAGCACTAATTAAATCAATTGAATTCCAAGAATTAAAGGAAACTTGTGATAAAAAAATAAGGGAAGTTAGAATAAGAATAAACACTAAAGTTAAACCAACAAAAGAATCTGTAGAAATAAACAACCCTTTGTTATTAATTATCATAATAAAACTCTCCCCTAACAATAACAATTTCATCTAAATAATAAGCAATTTTATCATAATACAATACTTTGTAAGGATTCGATTTTTCTTGACCTGCTGAAAAAATAACATTGTTTTGAGAATCTATTACACTTAGTTTTAAATCAAAGCCCCTAAGCCCCAATTTTTTTTTAGAATCATCATAATTATTATTAAAAAAAGATACAAACGAATTAATTTTTTCTTGAGAAATTTTATTTCTTTCAGTTACAAGTCCAAAAAAATTTACATCACTAAATTCTTTTGATTCCCAATTACTTGGTATCCCCGGAGAGTATAATAAAAAATTCATTGTTGAGTGTGCTACTTCATCAATTCTTTTTCTCTCTTCAAGAACAGATATTTGTTGATTAATATTTTCAGAAGAAATAAAAAAGAAACTAATAGCAACAACAAAAATAAAAATTGCAATAATCATATCTGGAGAAAAAAATTGACCACGCAAATTAATTTTTTTAAATGTTTTTTTCATTAAGGATACCTCACAATTACTAAATTATCTTTTTTCTCAAAAATTACTGGACCATTAAAATCTTCTACTCTCAAATCAACATTAGCAAAAATGGGAACATCTGCATAACCAAAATCATGAAAAACTGATACTGTCGAATCAAAAACTAAAACTTTGTAATTTTTATTATCCCAATAAATATAATCCAAAATAAAAATATTTTCATCACTCAAATAAACATTATTAATATTTCTAGCAATCCTATTTGCAATTAATTCAGATTCCCAATTTATGAATTTTAGTGAATTATAGTCAGACCTGTCTTGGAAAATAATTAATCCAAACAAAAAAATAATCAAAATCATTATTACACTAACTATAAATTCCATTGAAACTTGGCCAGAATTTTTTTTATTAATTTTTTTAAACATAAAAATCACATTCTTATTTTTACCCAATTATTATTTTTTACCTAAATTATTATTTTTTACCTAAATTATTATTTTTATTGATATTCAATATTTATGTCTTTTAAAAATGATCCTGCATAAACATAATCACCATACGCAGAGTACTTTTCAAACAATTTAAAATTGACATCAAATCCAATAAATCTTGAATTATTTATAGAAACTGGAACAAACAAACCACTATTCAAATCCCTAATAAACTGACTTGATGTCTTTTGACTACAAAATATATCATTACAAGAGTATATGTTAAGATCAACACTTGACACACCTTCAAGTTCTCCAAAGCCATAATCAAAACCTGAATTGATTTTTATTGAATTCCAATCAACTACCATACCAGCATCTAAAATATTTTTATCTATAAATTTTGCTGATAAATGTGAATTATATAATTGTAGAATTTCTACATCAGACAAATTTTTGTCCCAAATAGTAACTTCATCAATTAAACCATTAAAATAATATCCTTGATCTTGACCAATTGTTAAAGGCGCATCAAAATTACTTATAGTTATCGGTATTACACTCCCACCAAACAAACTTGAGGCGACTTCAATCCCATTAAAATAAATCTTTACAACTCCTTCAGAAAAAGTAAAACCAACAAAAACCCATTCATTTTCAATTATGTGAGATTCTGTAGAATATTGCCTGCCTGAATATGATCCAGTTTCAGTTCCAAATTGTACAGAAATTTTTCCTTGAGGCTCGCTTATTCCTTCTTGAGAAACTCTAAGATCCCATTCCCGTTTACCATCTTGATATTTTCCAATAATTCCTTGAGTTAATTGATCAATATCCTTAGAATTAATCCAAACAAATACGGATAATTTATCACTTAATTTCAAATCAATATTATCTAAAACCTCAACATATTGATTTACTCCATCAAATTTAATAGCATTAGAATCCCACAACCCATTTTGGTTAAGATCTGCACCATTTATTAAATTCCCATCATTCCCCCTAACAGAATCTAAAATCATCCAATTTTCACTCACTTGATTTTTTGAATTAAATTTATAATAAGCAATTAAATTTTGATCCCAATCCCCCCCATTCATAATAAAATCTTTTTCTTTGTTCCAATCAAGTTCTCCCGTAGCCACCCAAGCACCATCACTACTTCTTTGAGTCACATTATTTCCAAAAGAAAACCAATTATTCAAATTGTTATCTTCAACTGTTTTAAAATAATATTTTAAAGGGGGTAGAAAAAAATCTATATTAACATTAGAAAATGAACTAACCCCCGAAGAAGAAATTTTTAATTGACCAGTATACAAACCAACATTTTTAGAAAATAAATTTAAATCAATTTGAGAGCAAGAATTTTTTTCAATAAAAATATTGTCTTCAACTAAAGCAACTGAATTTATATCCCCAATAAGTCCTAAATTTATATAAAAATCATTAGAAGAATTATTACAAACTAAAAATGCTTCAGTATTCTCTATATTTATTGGGTTTGATATTTCTTTAGTGCCAGGAAAAATTGATAATTTTTCTTGGCCTGATTCACAAGTTAAAATTATTGGATATGAAAAACTTACATCTGACACAAAGTTTAAACTACTAACATAAGTTCCTGAAGAATCAGGAGCACAAGATAAAGTTAATGGAATTATGATTGATTGGAGAGGAAGAATAGAAAAAGAATTAGAACCATACCCATTAGTTATATTAACTTTTGTTGTGTTTGGAGTCGTCAAGTTGAATGAATAGTTTTTTACTTCATTAGAATTATTTGTTATAACTAAATTTACTTGTTTTTGTGATGATTGAAGGACTTTTTCTTGAATCTTTTCGGGAGAAAAATCCAAAACTTCAGCATTTAATGAAACAAAATCTGGAAATACTGTGATTTTAAAAGAATATTCTCCTGAATTTCTTGGCCAATTACCCTTAACTATTGGACTTGTTGTTTGAAGCAAATCAGTTCCTGCAACATTTAACAATAAATTATTTTGATAAATAAAAGATTTTCTAAAATTTGTTAATTCAGGAATATTGATTATAATTGTTTTTGTAGTTCCAGGACCTAAAAAATATGCATCATTAATTTCAGAAGCAAGTATTTTTAGAGATGCTTCACCCATTTTTTGTTGTTCAAAATTTCTTTGCAATTCTAATTGATTAAAAATCATTCCCAACAAAATTGTTAATATTAATAAAGAAACTGAGAAAATTATTAAAGTTTCAATTGTTGTTTGAGCAGAAGAATTTTTAAAAAAATTGAATTTTATAGAATTATTTTTTCTAGAAACCATGCATATATAACAAACTTTGAGTTAAAAAAGGTTTTTTAGAAACAGATTATAGAAAAAAGTAGTGATTTTTCTATTCAACATTGATAAAAATATCAGAAAACACTATATTTGAGTCATTATACATTATAAAGAAATTCCCATCGTATATTCCTTTGATAGTATCTTCCTCAATTTGAAAAGTTAAATCAAAAAAATTGCAATCCTTAGAAGGAATTATGTAAAAATTAGGTAAAGATTCAATAAATTTGGAAGCATTTTTATCCACTGACCCATTTGAACCCCATGAATCAATAACAATATCTAAAACCGAATTATTACAGACAGAAAATGATTTTACAACTTGATTTGGGTAATTTATATTAAAAGAAGTAATTTTTGGATAAATCACTAATTCGCTTTTTTTTGTCAAAACTTCAACAGCAACATTAATTTTTTTTGAAAAATTAATATCATCAATTTGCCCTTTAACTAAAATAAAACCAGAATAATTCCCTTGAGAACTTGTATTTGATAAAAACTCTAAATTAACTTTTTTAATCTCTCCCGGAAGTATTTCAAATGTTTCACTTGAATTAATATTTAATAAAATTTTTTCATGAGAAAAGTTTTTCTCTAAATAAAATTTAATTATTTTTTGAGTATTATTTCTTATTGTAAAATCAGTAATTAATTGTTGACCTTGAATTATAGAAGAAGTAATATTTTGTTTATTTACTTCAAAATCATTATAATGAATTGTTACAACATTACCATCATAAAACATATAAACTACATTTTTTCCACTATTTGGTTTAAAATTCCCAATGACATTAACATCTGCCCCACCAACATAACTATGCCCGTTTTTTAATTTAACCACAATTTCAGGCCCATAAAAACCAGTTTCAATAAAATCAGTATCTCTTGGAAATTCAAATTCAACTTTTATTTCAGACCCAGCACCAGAATAATAAACCACATTTGCCGAAGAAACTAATTTTTGAACACTAGATTTTGCTAAAAAAAAATCTTGATTAGAATATGATGCGTTTAATTGATCAATGTAAATAGAAAAGATTATTGTTAACGCAACCATGGATATGGATAAAAGAATCAACAACTCAATAGTTGTTTGACCCTTAATTTTTTTTAATTTCATACCAAGATTATTCAAAAAACTAGTTAATTAAACTAAGTATTACTAATAGAAACTATTTAAACCTTATAAAAGGAATAAATTAATGTAAGGTTTTTATTAAAGAAATACCATTAATATGAATAAAGTACAATACTATTGGATCAGATAAATATGGATATTACAAAAAATAACACTCCTTTTTTAAAAGAAGTTTTAAGTAATTTCAAAAAAAATAGTACTTTAGTTTTACTTAACCAAAAACAACTAAAACCTTCAATAAATTTTACTCTTAACACACTTATTGCAGAAAAAACACCAGTCATTTTTATTTCTACTCAAAATTATCAAAATTTTTTCCAAAAAGAAATACCTGAAAATGTTTTAATTGTAAATGTTTCAAATGAAAAAAATTTAATTTATACAAAAAAAGAACAAATCTATAATATAAATAATCCATCAAATTTAACTGCAATTCAAATTGCTATTGAAACATTTCTTAAAAAAAACCAAAAAGAAACTCTTATTTTTTTTGACTCCATAAACTATTTATCTATCCACACTTCTCAAAAAAATATTTCTAGATTTTTTTATATTTTTATAAATAAAACAAGTTTGCAAAATCATTCATTAATTTTATTTGCAATCAAGGAATCAATAAACGAATCTATTCTTGAAACAATAAAACAATTTTGTGGAAAAACATTTGATTATTCAAAAGTATTTATTTCTTCAATAGAATTAGAACACTAAATTAATTTAAAAACTAATCTAATCAAATTAAGTAAAATATTTAATTAAGTAAAATATTTAATTAAGTAAAATATTTAATTAAGTAAAATATTTAATTAATTGGAAAAATTAAATAAAAAATAATTAAAAATAGTTTTTTTTAGAATACTTCTACATCAGGGTAAACTACTATTCCTTCATCATCTTCAAAATTTATTGCACATAACTTATTTGTATGTCTTGTTCCCCTCATTTTTAGTACTTCTAAAGAGTGTATTCTTATCCCTTTTTCTTCATCGTGTTTGTAATGTAATGAAACTATTGCATCACTAATAAATCCTATACTTCCTTCTTGTTTTTCTATTTTTCCTGGATCATCTTCACAAACAACTACAGCAGTTACTCCCCACTTTCTTAATAAATTAAAAAATTCTAATATTTTTTCTCTTCTTTTATATTCATCATTAAATAATAATCCATAAGCTGTTATTGAATCAATTACTACTCTTTTTGCTTGAATTTCTGCAAGAGAGTCTCTTATTTGTCCCCCTCCTTCTTCTAGTATTGCTGTTACTTGGTGTGGTTTAAATTGTAATAATTTGAATTTGTTTTGGTTTTCTATTTTTTTAAAATCCCAACCAAAATTTAGTGAGTGTTTGTATAATGATTCTTTGTCTTCTTCAAATGAAATAAATACTCCAGGTTCGTCAAACTTTGTTACGCCTTCATAGAGAAATTGTAACCCAAAAAGAGTTTTTCCAGTCCCTGCAGAACCAACTAAAAGAACTATTGATTCTCTTTCAAACCCACCTTCAATTAATTCATCAAAACCCTTTATTCCAGTTTTTGCTCTTCCCTCAATTTTTTCTCCACTCACTCTTAAATCTAAATCATTTTCTTTTTCTACTTTTAAATTTTCTTTTTTTCTATCCTCAAAATCAATTATTTGTATAGGGCCCATTGATTGGCTCTTTGTAAAAATAACTTCATCAACCATAAATAAAACCGATTTTGTTTAGAAAACTAAAGCATTTTAAGTATATAAAACTTATATTATATAAGAATTATTAGTAAAAAAACATTTAACTAGTGAAAAAAATGAATACTTTAATGTTAGATATATTTAGTCAGTATATTTATGGGTTTGCTTTTTTCAATCCTTGGGGAAGCGATTGGTTTGGATTACTCTACTCATGTATACTACTTTACCTATTTGTTTGGGTAGGAAAAACAGGAAGAGTTGAAAAAATATCAGAAGATATTGCTGACGATTTAGCACCAGGATTTGTTTTAGCCATGTTTATTACATTAATTGGATTACCAAACCTAATAGCAACAATAGTATTATTTATTTCTTGGTTACTTAAAATAAAAGATAAAGAAGAAATGAAACACCGACACTGGATTAGACTTTGTGTTCAATTCTTTTTAATAATGGGAGTAGGAATATTTTTAGACCCTTCAATAAACTGGATTTGGATGATTATACTTCTTGGAATATTTTACATTAAAAACAAACTTGAACTAAAAATAGATAAAAGAGACGAAAAGGAAAAAAAGAGTGAAAAAAAGTGAAAAAGCTAATATTAAAAGCTTTCACGAGAGAAAATATTTTAATCAACTTAAACAGGGCCATTGCAGAGCAATGGGCCATCATGTCAGATTTGAGAAGCCGGGGGATTAGTCTAGTGGTATGATCGGCGCTTTGGGAGCGTCAGGCGGGGGTTCAATTCCCTCATCCCCCATTAAAAAAATCGTGCTATCTCTTTAGAGATAGCAACCCCTTTCGCCAAATGGAATTGGCGTGGGATTCCCTCATCCCCCATGCTTAATTTAATTTTATTATAAATTTAATTTTATTCATTTTTTCTTATTTCGGTTTTTCCCTAAGTAAATGAATTTCCTTTTATAAATCAATATTCCTTAATAATAGTAACAAGTAAACCAATTTTGAGGTGGTTTTATGAAGGAAGGAAATAACAATAATACAATTGTTTTCGCAGTTGGTATTGTTGCTTTGTTATTAGTGGGTTTTTTTGCAGCCACTCTAATGGTACCAAAGTTGCCTGATGAAATAAAGGTAACTACTGGAAGTCCGGAAGAGTTACAAAGAACATTATCAGCTACAGGAACAGTAGAAAAACTTGTTTCTCCAGATCAAGCAGAAATTTACTTATCAGTAGAAACTCTTGCGAGTACTGCTAGTGTAAGTCAAGAAGATAACGCAAAGATCGCAGAACAAGTTAGAACTGCACTAAAAAATGCAGGAGTGAAAGACGCACAAATAGAAACAACACACTACGGAGTTAATGAAGAATTTGAGTGGGAAGATAGTTGGTCAAAACAAGTATCAAAAGGATTTAGAACAACAAACTCAATAAAAGTAACTCTAAGTGATTTAACAAAAACAGGAAGTGTAGTTGATGCAGCAGTAAGTGCTGGAGCAAACAGAGTATCAAGTATACAATTTAGTCTATCAAAAGAAGCACAAGAAACAGCAAAACAAACTGCACTAACTGATGCTGCAAAAATGGCTAAAACAAAAGCACAAAGTATAGCTTCAGGACTTGGAGTAACTCTTGGAAAAGTAAATAGTATAAGTGAAAACTCATACTACTACACACCAAATTATAGGAACTATGATATGGCTATGAGTGCAGGAGTAGAAGAAGTAAAAGCAACAACACCAATCACACCAAGTGATGTATCGGTAAGCGCAACAGTAAGCGTAGTATACGAACTAGAATAAAACAAATTAATTGTGAAGGGACAATAAATCCCTTCACTTTCTTTTTTTAATACCAAAATTATTATTTTAATTAATAAAATAAGCAAAATAAGGTATGTAATTTATTACACTAAAAACTCGTTATTTGTTATTAATAAAGAACAAAGCATTAAGTGTATGGATTTGAAATTACTTTTTAGACTTATTCAAGTTTCTTTTAAATCCTCTTCATTAATTTCACCTCTCCCCGTATTGCCCTAATTAAATACTAAAATAATTTAGGGCAATTTTTTCAAAAAAATAAAAAAAACTAAATCATTTTCTAGGGGGTAATAAAAAATGAAAAATAATTTAATGGAAAAAAATAGAGAATTTGATATTAATAATTATAATTTAGTAATGATAAAAGTTGGAACAAATACAATAATAAAAAACGAGGAAATTGATAAAGAGTTTCTAACAAATCTTACTCTTAAAGTAGGAGAACTTACAAAGCGTGGAAAGAGGATTTGTATTGTTAGTAGCGGAGCAATTGGTTTAGGAAAAAAAGCAACAAATTTTACTCCTACAATTGTAAAAGAACAACAAGGACTCGCAGCTGTTGGACAAATAAAATTAATGCACGAATATCAAAAAAGATTTGAAAATATTGGACTTGAAGTGGGACAAGTGTTATTGTCACAACAAGACCTCTTGAACAAAGAGTGTTTGAACAATATCAAAAACGCTTTTGATTTTTTGTTTGAACATGGAATAATTCCAATAATAAATGAAAACGATGTTGTTGCAACAGAAGAATTACGAAAAAATGGATCATTTTCTGATAATGATTCACTTGCGTCCCTCCTTGCAACAAAAATCAGAGCAGACATATTAATTATAATTACAGAAAAAGGAGGACTTGTTGGAAAAAGTGGAGAAATATTAAAAGAATTTCATAACACTAGTGAACTAGCAATTCTTAAAAACACTAAAGGGGGAAGAGGAGGAATAGAATCCAAATTATCTGCAATAACAATTGCAACAAAAAATGGGTGCGATTGCTTTGTCACTTCAAGTAAAGAAATAGAAAACATAGAAAGCAATAATGTAATAGGAACTCTTTGTAAATCTGTTCCCAAAAATTAAGCTTTAAAACCTCTTAGGTTGTTAGTTTTGTTATTAGAAAATAGAATTTTGGATTGATTAAAAATGGCAATAGAAAAATTACCTAGTTATGACACTAACCCTAGCGAATGGTTTACTGAAATTATACAAAAAGCAGAACTAGCCGATATTAGGTACGGAGTAAAAGGAGCACTAGTCTTTCAACCTTGGTCTGTTGAGTGCATGGAAAAAATGTATGATTATTTAGAAGCGGACCTAAAAAAAAGAGGACACAAAAACTATTGG
>DAOQRN010000003.1:47358-49888 GCA_035355675.1 archaeon | reverse complement strand
GGTGGTAAAATATGGTTGCAAAAACAAAAAAAGAAGGTAAAAAAAATGAAGAAAAAGATGAAAGAAGTAAGTTAGAAAAAGAACTTTTTTTAGAGAAAAAAAATGCGTGGGAAGTACTTGAAAGTGAAAAAAAAGAAGCTTTTGCACTTTCAAAAGAATATAGAAGTTTTATTGACAAAAATAAAACTGAAAGGGAAATTGTACATGCTGTAGAATTAATGGCAAAAAGAAATGGATATGTAAATTTAAAAGAAGCAACTTCTACCACTAAAAAAATTTATGCAACTAATCATGAAAAAAATATTTTACTACTAGATCTTAGTGCAGGAAATTTAAAAGAAGGGTTAAGAATAATTGGTTCACACATTGATATTTTAAGACTTGATTTTAAATTAAACCCAATTTATGAATCAGAATCATTTGCACTAATTAACACTCACTACTATGGAGGAATAAAAAAATACCATTGGCTTAATACCCCATTATCAATGCATGGAGTGGTGTTTGATAAAAACGGAAAAAAAGTAGAAATTGTTTATGGAGAAGATGAAGACGAAGCAGTGTTTGTTATAAGTGACTTATTACCACACTTAGAAGGAAGTGAAGGAAAAGAAAAAGCAGCGAAAGATATTATTAAAGGAGAAGAAATGGATGCATTAGCAGGAAGTATTCCAATAAATGATAAAAAAGTTAAAGAAAAAATAAAAGCAACATTTTTGAAAATAATGAATGAAAAATATGGAATCACAGAACACGATTTTGTATCAGCAGAACTCTCACTCTACCCAGCAATAAAATCAAGAGATGTTGGACTTGATGGGGGAATGATTGGAGCACCAGCACATGATGACAGAGTGTGTTCATACATTGCAATTAAAACAATTCTTGAAAGTAAAAAAACAAAACCCTCAATGGTACTTTTAGTAGATAAAGAAGAAATTGGAAGTGTGGGAAACACTTCAATGGAATCACTATTCCTTGAAAACACTCTTGAAAAAATAATAAAATTAAGAAAAGAAAATACAACCGCAAGAGAGGTACTAGAAAACTCAAAAGCAATAAGTGGAGATGTAACTGCGGGAGGAGATCCAAAGTTTATGGACAAAATGGATCCAATGAATGCAAATAAAATTGGATATGGGGTAGCAATAGAAAAATACACCGGGAGCGGAGGAAAATATTATGGAAGTGATGCTAACGCAGAGTATATCTCTTGGATAAGAAAAATGATGGAAGAAAACAACATTCCTTGGCAATATGGAGAGATAGGAAAAGTTGATCAAGGCGGAGGAGGAACAATTGCATATATTCTTGCAAAATACAACATGGACATAGTTGATATGGGAACACCAGTACTTGCAATGCACTCCCCATTTGAAATAATAAGTAAAATAGATTTACTTTGTACAAAAAAAGCATACACTGCATTCTTTGAAAAAAAATAATTAATTCAAAGTAATGTTTGTGTATTTTAAATTTTTTTAATAAAATGAAGGTTTTTTTTTGAAATTATGGGAAAAAGTAAATTGTATAATACTAAGAAACTTTCATTATTATTTTAAAGATCCTACAATAAATAAATATCTTGAAAGTGAAATTAGTGAAAACTATGAAGGATATTTACTAATTTTTAAAAATAAAAAACCAATTTGGATATCACATCCCTTTAATTATGCCCAAATTAAAAAAAAATTAAATAAAAAAGCAATAGTAAAGAATTATCAAACAAAAAAAGAAATTGAAAATATACTAAAAACTAATTGTGGAAAAAAAATTGGATATAATGGAAGATTTCTTAGTGCTGAAAGTTTAATAAATTTAAAAAAATTACTCAAAGGAAAAAAATTTATTGATGTAACAAAAGAACTAGAAAATGAAAGAGAAATAAAAACAAAAACTGAAATAGAAAAAATAAAAAAAGCAACAATTGCAACAAAAGAAATACTTAAAAAAATAAAAAAATTGTTAAAAAAAGAAATGAGTGAAAAAGAAGTTGAAAATAAAATAAAACAACTAATTGAAGAAAAAAACAAAAAAGAAAGACTAGGCGGAAATTATTCACTTGCATTTTGTACAATTGCTTTTGGAAAAAACACTTCAAATATTCACTATGAAACAGGGAATACTAAATTGAATACAGGGCCAGTGTTATTTGACTTTGGATTAAAATATGAAGGATATTGTTCAGATATTTCTGATTCTTTTTGGTTTGGAGAAAAAAAAGGGAAAGAATATAAAAATTATGAAAAAGAAAAAAATAAAGTAATAAATGCAATTAATAAAATCGAAGAAATACTAAAACCAAATATTAAAGCAAAAGAACTTTATATTACAGCCACAAAATATGTTGGATTACTTCCACATGCAATAGGGCATGGAATTGGAATTGAAGTACATGACTATCCTATTGGAATTGGGGAAAAAAGTGAATACTTGTTAAAAGAAAACTTGACACTAGCAATAGAACCAGCAATTTATAACAAAAAATTTGGAATAAGGATAGAAAATAACTACTTAATTACAAAAAATG
>DAOQRN010000003.1:45154-47258 GCA_035355675.1 archaeon | reverse complement strand
ATGAAATTTAAAGAAGCACATACAATTATTCACAAAGCTCTAACAAACAAAAATATGAGTGTAATTGTTGGAGAATGCACTGTTGATTATGATGGAAGAGCACACTCAAATCTCCCAAAGGGAAAAAGAATGATTCTAATTAAAGCTGACTTGAGTATTTCAGTTCATGAAAATAGATTAATTAGACCAACAAATTACATGATGAACACAAAAATTAGTTGTGAAATAAAAAACGAAACAAAAACACTACAATTACAAGCAAAAAGAAATAATCCAAAAGAAACCATTACAATTGAGTTTAGAGAAATAATTGATGTGAATAATTATGATTTACCAGAAAGTAATGATCTTAGACTTGTCGGATCAGAAAAAGAACTAAATGATGCACTAATGGAGGACCTTTCTTTCCTTGAAGCTGGACTTAAACCAATAAACCAACAACAATACTTTAGAACAGGAATTTGTGATATAATTGCAGAAGATGCTAAAGGAAGACTTGTTGTAATTGAACTAAAAAGAAGACAAGCTGATTATGGTGCTGTTACACAACTAAAAAGATATGCAGAAACTGTACAAAAAATGAAAGGAGTAGAAACAAGAGGAATACTACTTGCTCCAAGCATAAGAAAAAGTGCACTTGACCTACTAAAAAAATATGGACTTGAGTATTTTAGTTACGATTTTGAAATAAAAGAAAGAAGCAAAATCAAAGGAATAAACAAAACCCAAATGAAAATAAATGAATACTAAAATTTGAATATTATTTAATTAGTGAATTTTACTTATTCAATTAATATTTATTAATTATTTTTCACCAATTATTTTTTATCAATTATCTCCATAACATCAAGTTGTTCGCAATAACAGGGATTACCAAGAATCTCTGAAATACTTGGTTTTGTTCTAGCATCATCTCCTGAAATAAATTCCTTAACATAAGTCCCGTGAGAAGTTTTTAACAAAAGAGAAAAATGAAAATCATCAATTAATTTTGCTTCAATTAAAGTAACTTTCTTTTCTCTATTCATCATTGTTCTTCTTTTTTCAACACGAATTGGGGTTGTTTGAATTACAATAAATTCTTTTCCTAAAGAAAGTTGTCCAATATTTTGTAATATTATTTTTTGTTCTGTTTTTACTAACGCTTTGTAAATTTTATCATGAGGGGTGTCTTTTAGTGGAGAAACATCACTTGAAGTAACAAATTTTAAAGAATTAACACTTACTCGCTCATTTAAGTTTTGATTAATTTCATTTTCTAGTTTTTTTAAATCAATTGTTCTTTTTTCTGGAGAAATTATTTGCATAATAAATGGTCTTCCAGTCCCAAGCATTAATACATCCATATCTTCTCTTCCAGCTCCGTGCAATATAATGTCTTTTGCTAAAAAATGTTTTTTAAAATACTTTCCAATTAATTGTTCAACACTTTCTTCTGAAAAATGTCCCGTATCTTTACAATACCAACACCCATGCCCTCCGCATTTATTACAAAAGTACTCTGTTTGAGCAATACTTCTTGAATATTTACAATATTTCCCATAAACAAAAACAGGGTTAATTCTTAGAAAAATTGTTTTTTTTGGAAAATCAATTAAAAAAATTGATTCAGGATCATTAAAGTCAATTTTTAAATTATTTTTTTCTGCAAATTCAAGATTTAATTTATGTTGGATTGATTTTTTTAAAATATCTTTTTGAATAGAATCAATTTCTTTTCCCCAAGAAACACTAATTTTAAAAGAACTAATTTCTTTTCCACTAAATAACTCTTGAAGTGTTAAAAAAACATTACTAAATACTTTTTCTTCATTAGAAAAATCAGTAAACTCAAAAAGTGCTTGATAATGGTATTCTTTGTGTTTTTCTTTAACATGCATTAATCTTCTAACCATAAAAAATAACTAAAAAGAATAGAATATAAACCTTTAAACCTTAATAAAAAATTAAAATTTGAGTCAATTTGAATAAAAAAAAGAAAAGGGAGAGTTTTTGACTCCCCCCAATTTCCTTACAGGGGTAATTATTTCCACTGTGACTAATTCTAATTTATCTATTCTTTAGCAAGTGCCCAAACTTGTTTTAGTCCTACAACTAAAGCTGC
>DAOQRN010000003.1:35278-45054 GCA_035355675.1 archaeon | reverse complement strand
TTATCTATTCTTTAGCAAGTGCCCAAACTTGTTTTAGTCCTACAACTAAAGCTGCTGGAGCTGCTAAAGCAACGATATTCATTACAACTGCAGCTAATAATGCTCCAACTGGTGGAACAACATTGTCTAATACTAATAGACCGCCTGCAGTGTTACCAACTAATGCAATTGCAATTGTTGCAATCAAAAAGTCAGTTATATGCTTGTCTTTTATATTCAGAATTCCAACAACTAGCCCTAGAATAACTAAAACTAGCATTAAAATTGCTGAAAGGCTTGCATCAATAACTCCTGGCATTAGTACTCCTACTAAAGCTAGAATCACTGCTAATGCTACACCTATTAAGAAAGCATAACTTCCTATTGCTTGTGAAGCCATACGGTAACCTCCTTGTCTAAAAAAGGATTTAACTCCTATTTAAAACCTACCAAAAATGAAAAGTTCGACAATGAGCGAGAATACAAAAAAGTGTGCTTTTTTTGTTTTATTTCCAAAATTAGTAAAAATATTAATTTATTTTAAAAGAGGAAATGCTTTTTTTCCAGCAAATTTTAATTTATTTTCTTCTTCTATTTTTAAGATTCTATTATATTTTGCTAGTCTTTCTCCTCTGCATGGTGCCCCTGATTTTATTTGTCCACACCCAAGTCCAACTGATAAATCTGCAATAAAGTAATCATTAGTTTCTCCTGACCTGTGCGAAACTTGCACCCCCCAATTAGCATCCATCGCTATTTTTGCTGATTCTAGTGCTTCAGTTAATGTTCCAACTTGATTTACTTTTAGTAATAATGCATTTGCTCTCTTTTTTTGAATTGCTTCAACAATATAATTTTTTTGTGTAACAGTTAAATCATCTGCTAAAATTTGTACTCTTTTTCCAAATGTTGAGTAAAAGTTTTCCCAAGAATAATAATCATCTTCATCAAAAGGATCCTCTATTGAAGCTATTGGATAATATTTTAGTAATTCTTCATACTCATTTGCAAGTGTTAATCCTGATAATTTGTGTCCTTCAATATTATATAATGTTTTTCCTACCCCATCTTTGAATGCAAATGAACTTGCTGCAACATCAAGTCCAATATAAATTGATCCAGCGTATCCACAAGCGTCTATTGCTTTAGTTATTTCATCAAGTGGTTCTTCTACTTTTTTCATTTGAGGAGCAAATCCCCCTTCATCTCCAACATTAATTGCACACTTCCCATATTTGTTTTGTAAATTCTTTTTTAATGAGTGAAATACTTCTACTCCTGCAGAGAAAGCTTCATCAAAGTGTTTGAAATTTATTGGTAGGATTTGGTACTCTTGGAAAGCTATTTCGTTTCCTGCGTGCTTTCCCCCATTAATAATATTTAGTGCAGGAATTGGTAGTACTGCTTCTTTAAAAGTTAGTTCTGACATGTATTGCCAAACTTCTTTCTTTTTTGATATTGCTCCAGCTCTTGCTGTTGCTAGTGACACTGCTAAAAGTGCGTTTGCTCCTAGTTTTTCTTTTTGTGGAGTTGGGTCAAGTTCTAATAAAATTCCATCAATTAGTTTTTGTTCTCTACAATCTTTTCCTATTAATTTTGGAGCAATTATTTCATTAATATTTCTAACAGCTCTAGTTACCCCTTGCCCGTTAAATTCTTTTCCACCATCTCGTAATTCTTTTGCTTCGCGTGTTCCAGTACTTGCTCCACTAGGAACAGCTGACTTGAATACCCCAAAAGCGGTTTTTACTTCACACTCAACCGTGGGGTTTCCCCTAGAATCAAAAATAGTTCTAGCTTTAATTGCTCTAATAGAATACATACTAGAAAAATCAATGCTTTTCTAGTTAAAAAAGATTTTGTTTAGAGAAAAAACCAAAACCACTATAAGAATAATTGAGTTTTTATTAAGATTTTTTTAAATTTATTTCTTTTTGTAATTGTGTAATCTGGTCTCTTAGTGCGATTGCTAGTTCGAAATCTAGTTTTTCTGCAGCAGCTCTCATCTCTATTTCCATTTGTTTTACTACTCTTTCTTTTTCTTTAGCAGGAATGTGCTTTGTATCTTTAATTATTATTGTTTGTTCTTCAATTGCTTTTATTATAGTTCTTGGAACAATTTTGTTCTTTTTATTAAATGCAATTTGAATTTCGCGTCTTCTATTTGTTTCATTAATTGCTTTTTTCATTGAATCAGTGTTTTTATCAGCGTAAAGTATTACTTTTGCACTAGAGTTACGAGCCGCTCTTCCAATAATTTGAATTAAACTTTTTTGATCACGAAGAAATCCTTCCTTATCAGCATCAAATATCGCAACAAGTCCAAGTTCAGGAATATCAATCCCTTCACGAAGTAAATTAATTCCTACAAGTACATCAAATTTTCCTACTCTAAATTGTCTTAGTATTTCACTTCTATCAAGTGTTTTTATTTCAGAATGCAAATACCTTGATTTGATTCCTTTTGAAGCAAAAAAATCTGCTAGTTCTTCAGCAAGTTTTTTTGTTAAAGCAGTAACCATTACTCTGTTTCCATTTTTTATTACAATATCAATTTCTTTTAAAATATCTTCAATTTGTCCTTTGGTTTTTCTAACAACAATTTCAGGGTCAACTAAACCAGTTGGTCTAATTATTTGTTCAACAAAATTCTCTGAGTTCGCCCTTTCATATTTATCAGGTGTTGCACTTACAAAAATCACGTTTTGTTTTTTTAAGTATTCACTTTCAAATTCACTAAATTTTAGTGGTCGATTATCAAGGGCACTAGGTAAACGAAATCCATAATCAACAAGAGTTTGTTTTCTTTGCCTATCACCATTGTACATTCCGTTAAGTTGTGGAATTGATTGGTGCGATTCATCAATTATTATCAAAAAGTCATCTCCAAAGTAATCCATTAATGTATAAGGTTTTTCTCCTTCACTTCTTCCATCAAAGTGCCGAGAGTAATTTTCTATCCCCTTACAAAAACCAATTGTGTTAAGTAATTCAATATCATACATTGTTCTTTGTTTTAATCTATGAGCTTCAACCACTCCTAAAGAGGGAAGTCTTCCTTCAAGTTCTTTTTTTATTAATTCAATTGCACTTTGTGTTGTTCCTTCAGGCGCAACAAAGTGACGAGCTGGAAACAAACTATAATGAGTAATTCTTTGCTTTATTTCATTAGTGTTTTTATCAAGTACTCTGAGTTTATCCACTCTTTCCCCATCAAGTTCTATTCTAATAATATCTTTTTCATATCCTGGAACAATATCAATTGTACTCCCTTTTACCCGGTATCTTCCACTCATTAATTCTAAATCATTTCTTTCATATTGTGCATCAATTAGTTTTGACATTAATTCATCTCTTGAAACTTTCATTCCTTCTTCAATATCAATACTCATTCCTTGGTAGTTTTTTGGGTCACCTAAACCATAAATACAAGAAACACTTGCAACAACTATTACATCATTTCTTGATAAAAGTGAAGTTGTTGCAGAAAGTCTCATTCTTTCAATATATTCGTTAATTTGTGAATCCTTCTCAATGTATTGATCAGTTTGCGGAATGTAACTTTCTGGTTGATAGTAATCATAAAAAGAAACAAAATACTCTACTCTATTATTTGGAAAAAATGCTTTGAACTCATTGTATAATTGTGCTGCAAGAGTTTTGTTGTGAGCAAGAACAAGAGTTTTTTTTCCAACATTTTGAATAACGTTTGCAATTGTAAAAGTTTTTCCACTACCTGTTACTCCTAAAAGTGTTTGCATTTTTTTCCCATTCTTTATCCCTAAAGTAAGTGATTTTATTGCACTTGGTTGAGAACCAGCAGGTTTAAACTTTGAAACAAGTTCAAACTCATGAACACTATCTTTTTTTTGCTTTTGCATAAATAACAACCTACTTACAGAGGTTTAAAGAACTTTCGAAAGTAGAGTGCCGGCAACGCACTCTAATAAACATTTTAAACACACAAAACAAGAATTTTTAATGAAACTCTATATTGATACAAACATATTTCTTGATTATTTACTTGATAGAAAAAATCTTCTAAATAATGACATTTCTAGCCCTGCACAAAAGTTATTTCATAGAGCAATTAATTGTGAATTTTTTATTATTTTTTCTGATCACACTGCAAAAGAAGTATATAATCAAATTAATATTGAAAAAACATTTTTCTTATTTGAAGTACTCAAAAAGAAACTTGTAACAATAAGACAAACAAAAGAAGATCAAGAAGAGGCTAGAAAAATCGATTCTAATAATTATGATGATGCCTTACATTTTGTTCTGGCCAAAAAATCAGGCGCTGATTTTATTATTACTAGAAATATTAAACATTTTAGTAAATTTGATTCACTCAAGGCCAAACTTCCTGAAAATATATGAAGCATCTTTTCCTTCTAATTCTTTTGCAACCTTCTTTTTCTGTGCAGGAGTTAACTCATTTTTTGGACTCTTTAGTTTTGTTAATGCTTTCCAGAGTTCATCATTTGGTTCTTTTTCAACTTCCATTCGCCCATAAATCTCAATAAACTTATTAATTGCAGCACTCTTATCAGGCAAATCATACTTTGCCTTAACTACATTAATTACTTTGTTTGAATAAGGAACAAGCGAAACCCTAGCATCAACCATACATACACACCACATACACTTTAGGTGTATGTTATTAAAAAGGTTGTTTTTTTAAATAAAATATAAGGTTTATTAAAAATAATAATTAAAAATTATTTTCCAAACATTTCTTTTCTTTTTAGTACTTTTCTATACGCATTAGCGAACCTGTGTGCTTCATCCCTGATTGATTGGAGTAATTGAAGACCCTTATTTTTTTTGTCCAACAATAAGGGTTCTTTCTTTGTTGTTGTATATATTTCTTCGAATTGTTTTGCAAGAGAAATAATTGGAATATTCAGTTTTAGTTTTTTTAGTACTTCGCTTGTCACTTTTAGTTGGGTTGGCCCCCCGTCAATTACAATTAAATCAGGCATTTTCATTGTTTTTATTAAAGAACCAGAGTATCTTCTTGTTACTGCTTCTTTCATTGCTAAAAGATCATCATTATTTGCTTCTGCTCTAATTTTGAATTTTCTATAATTCTTTTTGTTTGAAAAACCATTTTCAAAAGAAACCATTGAAGCAACAGTGTTTGTTCCACCAAGATGAGATATATCAAAACACTCAATATTATGAGGCGGATTTTTCATTTTGAGTGCTTTTTGTAATTCAATTATTCTCTCACTCCCTGCAAAAAATGTTGCAGTAATATTTTTTGAAACAAAATCAAGGAGTTCTTTTTTCTCTCCCGCCAGTGGAACAATTAGTTTTACTTTTTTGTTCGCTTTTTTTGATAAATACTCTTCAACACTTTTATCAAGTTCTATTGGCAAAATTATTTCATCAGGAATATTTGACTGTTCATAGAATTGTACAATAAATTCTTCTAAAGCATCTTCAATTTCTGGAAAAACAAATTCTTGTTTTTCTTCAACAATTCCTTTTCTTACATTAAACAATAATAAATGATACTCTCCGCTTGAGATTTCATAATTTATTACGTGCGCATCAATATTTCTTGCAAGTTCTACTTTTTGTTTTTCTTTTAGTGTTTTTAGTGCTTCAATTTGATTCCTTAAAGTAATTGCATATTCAAAGTTATTTTTATCAGAGTGAACTTTCATATTTTTTTCAAGTTCTTCAATTAATTCATCAACTTTTCCTTTTAGTATTTTTTTTACTTGATTTACTCGTTCTTCATACCCTTCTTTATTCATCACTTTTTTTAATTGTAAAGAGGGTTTTTGTGTTAGTACTTTAAAATTTCTACTAATAATATCCATTATTGTTTTTCTTACACTCCCACTAACAAAAGGGCCAAAGTAATTTGCTTTTTTTTCTCTTACTCTTGCAACTTCAAAGTAAGGAATTTCTTCTTCAATTAACCTAATGTATGCGTATCTTCTTGAATCCTTTAAATCTAAATTAAAGTGTGGATAATATTTTTTGATTAAATTGTTTTCAAGTAAAAATGCTTCCACCTCATTTTTTACTATTACAAAATCTATTTTTTTTATTTTTGTTACAAGAAGCGCTGTTTTTGGGTCGTGATCTTTTTTTTGAAAATAACTACTCACTCTTTTTTTTAGGTCTTTAGCTTTTCCAACATAAATAACAACTCCATTTTCGTCAAGAAATAAGTAACACCCAGGTGAGGATGGCAAATAACTAATTTCATTAGGGTTAATCATAAGTATAAACTAGATACTATTTGTTAAATATCTTGCTTTTTTGAAAGATAATGAATTTTTTTATTTTTTCAAAGTGTTTTTTAAGAATTTTCCCGTGTAACTTTTTTTGTTTTCAATTATTTCTTCTGGAGTTCCTACTGCTATTATTTCTCCGCCCGCTTCTCCCCCTTCTGGTCCGAGGTCAATTATGTGGTCAGAGGATTTTATCACATCAAGGTTATGTTCAATTACAACAATTGTATTTCCCTTATCCACTAAAACTTGTAAAACATCAAGGAGTTTTTTAATATCATGAAAGTGAAGTCCTGTAGTAGGCTCGTCCAATAAATAGAGTGTCTTTCCTGTTCCTCTTTTTGCTAGTTCTTTTGTTAGTTTTATTCTTTGTGCTTCTCCTCCAGAAAGAGTGGTTGCACTTTGTCCAAGTTTTATGTACCCAAGCCCTACAGAATTTAGTGTCCCTAGTTTTTGTCTTATTCCAGGAATTGCTTCAAAATGTTTTGTTGCTTCCTCCACACTCATACTTAATACATCAGCAATGTTTTTTCCATTATAAGTTACTGTTAGTGTTTCTTCATTGTATCTTTTTCCTTTACATTCTTCACATTCCACATAAACATCTGGTAAGAAGTTCATTTCTATTTTTATTGTTCCATCCCCTGAACATTTTTCGCACCTTCCTCCAGGTAAATTGAAAGAAAATCTTCCTTGATCGTATCCCCTCATTTTTGCTTCTTTTGTTTGAGCAAAAAGAGCACGTATTTCATCAAACACTTTAATGTAAGTTGCAGGATTTGATCTTGGAGTTCTTCCAATTGGGGATTGATCAATTACAATAACTTTGTCAATTTCCCCATTTAATATTATTTCATCGTGTTTTCCTGGAGTAATTTTTGCTACATTTAATTCAAGTTTTTTTATTAACCCTTTTTGAATAATCTCTTCCATTAGTGTTGATTTTCCTGAACCACTAACCCCAGTTAAACAAGTAAATACTCCTAAGGGGATATTAACATCAATATTTTTTAGATTATTTTCTTTGCATCCTTTGAAAACAATACTTCCATTACTTTCTCTTCTTTTTTTTGGAACTGGAATATCAAGTTTTCCTGATAAGTATTTTCCAGTAATTGAGTCAGGATTTTTTTCTATTTCTTTTGGTGTTCCAACAGCAATTACTTTTCCACCATGAATTCCTGCCCCCAACCCCATATCAACCACATAATCCGCTTGTCTTATTGTATCTTCATCATGTTCAACTACAAGAAGAGTATTCCCTAAATCTCGAAGTTTGTGTAAAGTTTCTATTAATTTATTATTATCTCTTTGATGAAGTCCAATTGAAGGTTCATCCAAAATATATAATACCCCCATTAGGTTTGATCCTATTTGAGTGGCAAGTCTTATTCTTTGTGCTTCTCCACCAGAGAGAGTTCCTGCTTGACGAGAAATAGTTAAGTAACCTAACCCCACATCGTTTAGAAATTTTAGTCTTGAAATAATTTCTTTTAAAACAAGTTTTGATATTTCTTTTTCTTTTTCAGAAATTTTTATACTATTAAAAAATTCTAGTGCCCGAACCACTGATAAATCAGTTACATCCACTATTGATTTTTCTACAACCTTAACAGCTAACACTTTATCTTTTAGTCTCTTTCCGTGACACTTTGGGCACTCCATTGTTTTCATGAATTTTTGTAACTCATTTTTTCTGTACTCACTTTCTGTTTGTAAATATAATCTATCTGATTGGGGAATTATTCCTTCCCACCCATTTTGATAATTCATGCTTGACCCATTACTCCAAGTAGCATTAATTGGAGTGGTATCCCCATAAAGCAAAATATCTAATTGTTTTTTTGAGAATTTTTCTATCGGAGTAAACAAATCAAATCCGTGTACTTTTCCTACTGCTGCGAGTTGTTGACTTCTCCAAGATAAATCCATTTTTCCATAAATCTCAATTGCTCCATCAATTATACTTAAAGATTTATCAGGAATAACTAACTCTGGATCAAATTCTGTTTTTACTCCAAGACCCTTACATTCCTCACAAGCTCCAAAAGGAGAATTGAATGAAAACATTCTTGGCTCTAGTTCTTCAAAACTCATTCCACAAACAGGACACATTAATGCACTTGAGTACAATTTTTCTTTTTCTCGTGCATCAATTACAAGTACCCTTCCTTCTGCTCGCTTTAATGCAACTTCAACACTCTCAACTAATCTTTTTTTGTCTTTTAAATTTATTTTATCAATTACTATTTCAATATCATGCATTTGGTATTTGGGTAGAGAAATTTTTTCTGTAGTTGAAATAATCTTTTTATCCACTCTTACTTTTGAAAAACCTTCTTTTCCTAAATCAATAATGTATTGTTCATAAGTTCCTTTTTTTTGTCTAATAATTGGAGCAAGAATTGTTACTTCTCCACTCTCGTATTGTTCTTTTATTCTTTTAGCAATTTGTTCAGGAGTTTGTGATTCTATTTTTACATTATGTGTTGGACAATAGGGTACCCCAATTCTCGCATAAAAAAGTCTTAAGTAATCATAAATTTCTGTAACAGTTCCAACAGTTGAACGTGGATTATTTGAAGTTGATTTTTGTTCAATAGAGATTGCTGGAGAAAGACCATCAATTGAATCAACATCAGGTTTATTCATTAACCCAATAAATTGCCTAGCATAAGCACTCAAAGATTCAACATACCTTCTTTGTCCTTCAGCATAAATAGTGTCAAAAGCAAGAGTACTTTTTCCAGAACCAGAAATACCAGTAATAACAATGAATTTGTCTCTTGGAAGAGTCAAATTAATGTTTTTCAAGTTGTGCTGTCTTGCTCCACGAATAACAATATCTTTCATAAAAATCACTAAGTGTAATATTACCTTATTAGTAAAAAATACCTTCATCGAATAGTTAATAAATTATTGGAAAGCACTCTGCCACATCAACAAAACTTATAAAATTTAATAAAAAAATTATGCTAGTGCTTTTTTTTTCATTAAAGACTCAATTTTTTCTTTTTGTTCTTCACTTAAATCCCCAAGCTCTTTATTAAAAAAAGGTTGAGTAATACCAACCCCTGATAAGAAATATTTAATTAATTGTATTCTTGAACGCATTGGGAAGTATTCTCTAATAAAGGATAAAAATGAAGCATTCTTTTTTACTATTGAGACATAATCAAGTGAATTAACTTCTTTTATTGAGTCTAAAAAGAACTTTGGATAAATATTAGCTAAAAATGGAACGATTCCTGAACAATTCAAATTTACTGAATCATAAAATAATTCATCAGGTTCTTGATATAATTTCACTACTTGTGAATAATTTGATAGTGATTTAAAATATTCCAAATTTCTTGATGCGTCAATAAAACCAACAAGTCTTTCCCAACCAGCAATTTTATCAAAAGCAATTATTGGGACATTCCTTTTGAATAAAAATGGGTTATTGTAAATAAAAATATTGGATTTTGTTCTATTAAATAATTCTTCAAAAAAATCCATAAAAAATATTTCATTAGTTATTGCAGAAAAAGGAACATT
>DAOQRN010000003.1:32855-35178 GCA_035355675.1 archaeon | reverse complement strand
AGGAGTAATTAGTGGAACAATTAGTCCTTTTACATTATCAACTGAAGCGATTTTTTGTTTTCTCTTTAACCACACAAAAATCACTTCCAATTACCAACATTATTTTTTTATGAACCTTTTTGATTCTTTTTATCAAGACCTTTTTTTATAATACTACCTAAATTATCTCCAACTAATGCTTTTTTCATTATTTCAAAAACATATTTATCAAGCGGAGATAAATCAACTGCAGGAAAAATTTCAATTAATTGTTTTACTGAATCAAATTCTAAAGAAAAATATGCAAGACCAGAAATTCTTTCAACACTTTTTCCTCTATCAGAAACATTTTCTTCAAATATCGCAAAATCTATTTTTGAGAATCTTGTAGTATAATAACCATCCACCCAAATATCATCCCCTAACAGAAGTGCATCACTTGCAGAAATGTTTTTTTCTTTTAATATTTTTTGAATAAAAACTTGTTTAAAATAAGAATCATTAAATTCAGGATCAGTTTCTAACTTTTGTCTATGAAGAGTTTCATCATCTTTTGCTTTTTGTAAAATATAATCCTCATCAGCGCAAACAAAATTATTTTTATTAAATACATTTTTTAGAAAACTTTCCTCAAACTTTTTATGAGCAACACTTTCATGATAACCTGAAATTACATACAATAAAATTTTATTTTTTTCACAATAATTTGATAAATCTTCAAAAAAGGTTTTAACTCTTCTTTCATTTGGATTATAGTTGTTGTATGGTAGTAATACTCCTTCTGCTTCGATAAAAACGATTTTTTTCATTAAAATTACCTAAAATCTTTGTTCTTCTTATAAAAGAAACTATAAAGTTAGGTTTTTATAGTTGATTAACGATATCAAAGTATGGGTTCTAAAAGATCAGCAGGTTTATTCTTGATCGGACTTGGTCTTGGAATGGCTTTTCCAGCACTTCCAAACGAACTTAGCATGATTAGAAACATTTTTTGGCTAATTTTAGTACTACTTGGAATCTTCTTGATTATCAAAGAAGGGGACTAAATTAACCAAATACAAAAAACTCCATAAATATTTAAATAATTAATTTTCTAATACTAAATTTCTATTATTAGTAAAAAACCTTATTAAAAAAGTTTATTTTAAATACTCTTACTCCCTATTTTTAATATTGATTTTTAATGATTAAAAAAATAAAACTTGGGGATAAAGAAATAATTCTTGTTGGAACTGCACACATTTCTAGAGAATCAATTGATTTAGTTGAGAAAACAATTGATGAAGAACAACCTGATATTATTGGAGTAGAACTTGATAAAGAAAGACTTGCACAGTTATTATCAGGAAAAAAATGGCAAGAAACTAACATAATGGAAGTAGTGAAAACTGGTAAAACTTATTTATTTTTACTAAATTTACTTTTATCAAATATACAAAAACAATTAGGAAATCAAGTGGGTGTTGCCCCGGGAGCAGAAATGCTTGCTGCAATAAAAAAAGCACAAAACTATCAAAAACCAATTCAACTACTGGATAGAGATGTTAGAGTAACACTAAAAAGAACTTTTAGTGAAATGAAATTTTTTGAAAAATTAAAACTTGGTGCTTCTTTAATTGGGGGATTCATGGGGTTTGGAGAAAAAGTTGATGCTAAAAAAATAGAAGAACTAAAGCAACAAGACTTGATTAATCACTTAATGAAAGAACTTGGACATCAATTTCCTTCAATGAAAAAAGTTTTAGTTGATGAGAGAGACTTGTATATTGCTGAAATGATAAAACACAGCCCTGGAAAAAAAATTGTTGCGGTTGTTGGAGCTGGACACTTAGACGGAATAGAATCACACATTTCGAGTAAAAAAAATATTGATATAAACAAACTAAACTCTATTCCAAAACAAAAAAGTTATTTAAAATATGTTTCTTTAATTGTTCCAATAATTTTTTTCGCAATATTGATTTATGGGTTTTTTACTCAAGGGATTGAAACCTCAATTAATGTTTTATTCTACTGGATAATTGCAACAGGAATATTATCAGGTATTGGTGCACTTTTAGCACGCGCTCACCCAATAACAATTCTAACTTCAATAGTAGTCGCTCCGCTCACTACTCTTCACCCAGCTTTAGCTGCTGGTTGGTTTGCTGCAATTGTAGAAACAAAATACCACCCACCACTAGTAAAAGATTTTGAAGATTTATCAAACGTTGAATCAATTAAGGGGTTCTATAAAAACAGAATTACTCACATTCTTTTAGTAGCTGCTCTTGTAAATATTGGAGCAACAATAGGAGTACTAATCGCACTCCCAATGATAATTTCTTTATTTGCTTAAAAAAAA
>DAOQRN010000003.1:0-32755 GCA_035355675.1 archaeon | reverse complement strand
CTTGTTCCTTCTAAAACAGAATCATCAATTGAAGTGATTTTGTATTTTCCTTCAATAGTTCTTGCTGCAAGGATCATTCCTTGACTAATATTTCCTGCTAATGGCCTTGGTGCAAGGTTGAATACAAAAACAGTTTTTTTGTTTAACAATTCTTCTTTTTGATAATATGGTTTAAGACCAGCAAGGATTGTTCTTTTTCCCATCTCTCCAAAATTAACACTAAATTTGTATAATTTGTCTTTTCCTATAATATCATCCACTGATTCAATTTTTCCAACTCTAAGTTCAACTTTTATCCAATCACTAAAAGCAACAATGTTGTCTTTTGGTTGTTCAACAACTTTTTCTTGGATTTTGTTAGAAACATTTTCAACTTTCTCTTCAACTTTATTATTTACATTATTTTCAACTTTATTTTCAATTTTTATTTCTTCACCCATAAAATCACTAAAATATTATTGAAAAAGAAGATTAAAATAAGTATTGACTCACTAATTTTTCATGATAAATAATAAAAAACCAAGCAAGGATTTGAAAAAAATCCTTTTTTTAGATATTGATGGAGTGTTAACTTCAACCCCAAAATACATTCCTAACACTTCTCCTATCCTTACAAGTAAATCAATTAGAGCAATTAGTGAAGCTCAAAATGCAGGATTTATTACGGTTTTTATTACTGCAAGATCAGTTAGAGAACTAAGATTAAAAAATGGGTTTGAGGATACACTTAAGAAAAATAATTTGCTTGAAAAGAGTTTAATTTATGGTTCTTTAGGACTAGACCAAGCCACTTACACTAATGAATTCAAAATAGAAAATGGTTCAATTGTTTATAAAGATGGTTCTGCAGTTCTTGTTAGAAAACCTTCAATGAAGAGAGAAACTTTTGCAAACCTTGATCAATTCCTTTTATACAAAATGCTTCTTGGTAGAGAAATAAAACAACAACTAAAATACGCAGGATTTGATATTAAAAAAGCAAATAATGAAGAAATAATTAATGATTCTAGAATTGGTTTTGAACTAGAAAAAAACAATTCTGAAGTTAGAAAAAAACTTGTTCTAAAAGCTCAAAAAATCTGTGACGAACAATACGAGATTTTTCAAAACACTAAAAAATTTGGTTCACCAGTAAAATTAGTAGCATTTGATATTGAGACAGGAATTTCAATAAACCCAATAATGCTTGGAAAACACTTTGGAGTACTAAGAGCACTTAACGAACTTGGAGTTAACCCTAAAGACAAAATAATTGCTTACGCGATGGGTGACTCTAACAGTGACTCAAAAATGAGTATTAGAAATGATATTAAATTTATTAAAATAATTGACAACAAACACTTTTTAGAAGAAGTGGAAAAAGTAATAAAAGAGAATTAATTTTTTAAAATCAATTCATCTTTCTTTTCTTTTTTTAATATAAGGTAATAGTGTTCCTTTTTTTTCTGCTTCTTTAATTAAATTTTTTGCATAAAACATTCTTTGTATAGAACCAATTAGCGAAATTATTGCAATAAAATACAAGAAGTATTCTAAATAATTATAACCCAGTACTGCTAAGAGTAATCCTATAAGCAAAATAATTAATTTATCTGCATGTTCCCCAATTGCCGGCCAATCCCGATTATCAGTAATAACAATTAAACCTACTCTTGGTTTTGCGTAACTTGAAATCATTGAAGTACCTAAAGCAAGAACACTTGCTAATGGATAAATAAATACAAAAGATGCTAGAATTACAAAATCAACAAACTTATCTATCATTGTTTCAAAATAATTCCCCCAATTACTTGACTTATTTAATTTCTTTGCAACCGTTCCATCAATTAAATCCATTATTGGAGCTAGAATAAAAAAAACTAGTGCAAATAACCAATTTTGTTGATAAACAAAATACGCTCCAATTAAAGCAAGAACTAAACCAAAAACAGAAACCCAATTTGGATTTATCTTTAATAAAACAAAAGGAAAAGCTAAAGGTTCTTGTAACCACTTAATACTCTTTCTGATCTTTGAAATCACAAATACCACTAATAATTTAAAAATTAAATAGCCTCAGAGTTGGATTAAATCGTCATCACCAATTGCTTGGTTCAGAAGGGATTTACTTCATCACAGGCTACATATGTTGTACAATTTAAAGTTTTTAAAAGAATCTAAATCATAAAATAATAGAATTTAGGATCATTAATATCAAATTAATTTTTTCATTTTTTGTTAACTAAACTTCAAATTATGCTTGTTTTTTAAAAAAATTATTTTTTTATTTTTTCATCATTTTTGTAATCGTTTCTTTTAATTCATTAATTTTCACTCGTATTTGTTTTAGTGAATCTCTTTCTCTTATTGTTACAGAGTTGTCTTTTAGTGAATCGTGATCTATTGTTATGCAAAATGGTACTCCTATTGCGTCAAGACGAGAGTATCTTTTACCAATACTTCCTGATTCATCATAATAACACTTAAAATCATCAAGCACTGCAAGAACTTCTTCCGCTTTTTCTGGCAATCCATCTTTTTTTATTAATGGAAATACTCCAACTTGTATTGGAGCAATATTGTTTGGAAGTGAAAGCACTGTTCTTTGTGCGTCACTATCTCTTCTTGAAAATGCGAGGTCAAGTACTGCATAAAATGGTCTATCTACTCCAAACGCGATTTCAATAACATCAGGGGTGAATACACTACCATCTTCTGTTCTAACAGTTAGTTCAGTTTTAGAGTATTTTGAGTGTTGAGTTAAATCATAATTTGTTCTATCACTTATTCCAACCATTTCTACCCAACCAAAAGAATTTAGTTCCACTTCAAGATCCCAAGTGTCATCACTATAAAATGCTCTCTCATCAGAGTGGTGTTGACGAAATCTAATTTTTTCACTAGGAATTCCTAGAGCAGTTATTACTTGATAACTTAACCACAAATTCCATGCGTAAGCTTTATTTTTTAAGAATTTTTTATCCATCGCATCAGCAAGAGAAATCATTCCCCACTTTTGCTCAGATTTTTGCATCTCTTCAGTCCACAAAGGAAGTGTGTCTTTTGCTACTTTATCAAACCACTCAAAACTAATTTTCATTTCTTTACTCAAAAACATTTGTGATTCAGCTTGAGTGAATTCTCTTTGTCTTAGTAAGTGTTGTCTAGGAGAAATTTCATTTCTAAAAGCTTTACCAATTTGGAAAACCGTGAAAGGTAATTTTCCTCTAAAAAAGTTTACATAATGTTTGAAAGGTAAGTAAGTTGTTGTTGCTGTTTCTGGTCTATTGTAAGCAACAGTATCTGCTCCAATAATTGTTTTCATCATTAAACTTTGTCTTTTAATTTCAAGGGTAAGTCTTCCTTTACAAGAAGGACAAGATACCTCATGTTCTTTTATTGTGTTAATTAATTCTTCATCTTTAAAGTGATCTGCTGCAATTCCTGTTGATTCTTCAATTAATTTATCTGCTCTAAATGAACCTTTGCATTTTGAACAATAAATTATTGGATCATTGAATCCTTTTAAGTGTCCACTAGCTTCCCAAATAATTTGAGGAGAAATTAATGGGTACTCTACTTCAAAAAAACCGTTTTTTGTAAAAACTTTTCTAATAGCGTTTTCTAAATTATTCTTCATTGCTTTCCCATTCAATCCATAAGAGTAAAATCCTGCAATTGGACCATAAAGTTCTGGTTCTGGACCATAAACAAAATCTTTCTCACCCAAGTATTTTGCAAGGTCAAGTTGGAAGTTCTTTTTCAAATCAAGTTCCTTACTACTCTTTGCTTCAACCATAAAAATCAATAATAAAATTAAATTAGGAAAGAAATAAAAACCTCGTTTTAATGACTCAAAATTCCCCAGGATTCTAAAAATTATCTTTCTTTAATTAAGTAATTCCTTGCAAGTTGTGTTTGTAAGTGATGTAATACATTTGCTTTTTTTCTTGCGAGTACATTTGTTCTTCCTTTTTTTATTTCTTTTCTAAACTCTTCTTCATTTTTAGCATTAATTTCTGTTAAACCATTCCCTATCTCTTCAGGAGTATGAGCATCACTCACCCCAAGTGCTGCAATTGTTTTCTCTTTACTAATACGCTCAAAAAACTTTTCTGAGTGTTTATTTAACCCTTGATAATATGCTCTCGCATTATAAATCTCCATCATATCAAATTTTTCCCATTCATTTTTGAATTCTTTAAAGTTTTTTCTTGGCCAATCAAAAGGATGAGGACAAGAGAGTAGTGCTCCTTGTTCTTTTATTTGATCAAATATTTCAAAAAATGGAGCCGGAACAATTGGTTCATTCAAAAAATACCCAATTACTTCCCCCACACAATTTTGTTTACCAAAAATGTTTTTTTCTTGACCCAAAACTTTTATTTCTTCCCCAGGGACCAAAAATACTTTGTGTTCTTTTGCTAATTTTTTTATATTATTATTTATTGTGCTTGTTTTATATGCACCCATATTGTTGTGATCCGTTAGAGAGAATCCCCAACCATTTTTTTTACACACCTTAACTATTGTTTCTGGTTTACTTAGTGCGTCTACACTAAACCTTGAGTGCATATGTAAGTCAAATAGCATTTTAACAACCACTTTGTACAAAAATAGTGTCAGAAAAAGCATTTAAAGGGCTTTTCTTTCTTACTTATTTATGGATTTGGCAAATACAAGAGAGGATTTTCCTATTTTAAATAGAAAAATTGGCGGGAGCACATTAACTTATTTTGATAATGCCGCAACTTCACTAAAACCAACCCAAGTAGTGGAATCAGAGAAAAAATATTATGAACTCGAATGTGCTAATGTTCACAGAGGACTCCATATTTTGAGTGAAGAAGCTTCTAGAGTTTATGAGCAAAGTCATGAAGTTGTTGGAAAATTTTTAGGAGCAAAAAAAGAAGAAGTTTGTTTTGTAAAAAATACTACAGAAGGGTTAAATCTTGTAATGTACTCTTTGCTTAATTCTAATTATTTTAAAAAAGGAGACAAAATTGTTATCTCTGCACTTGAGCACCATAGTAATATTGTTCCTTGGCAATACTTATCAAAAAAAATTGGAACAAAACTAGAATTTGTTGAACTCACTGATAATTTTGAAATTGATATGAATGATTTTGAAAAAAAAGTGAATGGAGCAAAACTTGTTTCTTTTAGCGGAGCAAGTAACACTGTAGCAACACTCCCTGATATTAGAACTATTGAAAAAAAATCTCACAAAGAAGGAGCATTATTTTGTGTCGATGGAGCCCAAATGGTTCCTCACAAAAAAATTAATTTTAGAGAAATGAATGCAGATTTTTTTGCTTTTTCAGGACACAAAATGCTAGCACCAACAGGAACCGGAGCACTTGTGGCTAAAAAAGAATTATTACAAAAACTAGAACCCTTTATGTTTGGAGGAGACATGATAATGGAAGTGAAAAGAGAATCTTCTTCATGGAATGAACTACCATACAAATACGAAGCAGGAACCCCAAATATTGCAGGAGCTTACGGAATGATTGAAGCAATTAAGTACCTAGAAAAAGTAGGTTTAAATAATATTGAAAAACATGAACAAGAATTAACAAAACAAACCCTTGACCTATTAGGTGAAATAAATGAAATTGAGTTATTTTGTCCAAAAGATGCAAAAAAACAAGGCGGAATAGTGTTATTTGGTTCAAAAAAAGTAAGCGCACACGATATTGCTATGGCTTTAAGCGAAAATGAAAGCATTTGTATAAGGTCAGGAATGCATTGTGCAGAACCACTAGTTTCTTCTTTAAATAAAGACGGACTTGCAAGAGCAAGTTTCTACTTTTACAACACTAATGAAGAAGTTGAAAAATTTAAAAAAGCACTAAAAGAAGTAATTAATGTTTTTGGATAAAAAAAATCTACTTTCTAAAAAAATATTGCTATAAAAGATCCAATTTTTAAAAAAATTATTTTAAGAAAAATTCATTTTTATAAAATATTTTTATAAAAAAATATTAAAAATAAAAAGTAAATTAAAAGTTTTAAAAAAAATAGAATTAGTGAGGAATATCCCCACTAATTTTTCTAATTATTATTTTTTATTATTTATTTCTTTTTTCCTTTTGCTGAACCAGAAATTACAAGAATTATTACTAATAGTACTAACAATAATACTAGTCCTGCTACTGGTGCAACATATTGACCAAAGAATCCACTTATTGAAGTATCAACAGTTTTTGCTTCTGAGAATTTAACAAATTGTTTTTTCTCAAATTGACCAACTGATGTATCAACAAGCACTACTACTTCTTGGTCTTTTAATTCTTCATTTTCAGAAGTCATTATAGTTATTTTAGTTGTTGTTGATTCTCCAGGTTGTAAAAATATTCCTTTATTGAAATCAGCTGTTGAGTTAAAATCTTTTACTGAAATATTACTCACAGCAAATCCAAAGTTTGAATCATTTTTTACAACAAAATCAACTGTAATTTCTTTTCTTGTAAATTCTTTTGTTGTAGAAACCGAATTATCAACATTTAAATCAACTGAGTATGATAATCCACAATAACCACCATACACATTTAAATCAAATTCTATTTCACTCGCATTTCCTTTTTGAGGAGTTATTAGTATTTTTGATTTTATTTGTCCGCTTGTTCCTGCTGGTGGGTGGAAATAAACATACACTGTTTTTGTTTCCCCACTTTCAATAACTAAATTTGTGTCACTAAAGTCAACCCATTCAGGAGCAATTTTCTTCAAATCATATCTTGAAGTAAAGTACCCTGTATTTGTTATATTTAAGTCAACTATTTTTCCTTGACAACAATTAATATCTAAATATTCTTGCACATAATCTGCTTTGAATGAATAACATTCTTCAAGAGTATTCATTTCAAAGAAAATTTCTGTAGTAATATCACTTTCTCTTAGAACTGCTTTTACTATATCCCCATCAAGTCCAGGAGAGTATGAAATTAGCCCTAAAACATATTTTGAATTTATTTGAGTTGGAACTTGCATATCAAAGTACACTTCTACACTTTGTCCTGCAGGAAGTAATACTTTATTTGATTCAAATTTAACCCAAGGCGCATCTTTTAAGTTAATATTTACTGTTTGATCTTCAGTTCCTTTATTAGTAAAAATTACTTTATTTCTACTTTCTGTTTCTGGACACACTTTTACTGTTGGAACTTTTACTTCAATATCATAACAATTTTTTACATTAAAATCATATTCAATAGAAGTTTTTGATAATCCAGTAGATTCAGCAGTTACTATTATTTTCTTTTCTCCAATTGATTTTGGATCAATTTTTATATAAAAGTCTCTTGAAGATTTTGCTGCCACTACAACTTCACTAGTTTCTGCTTCAACTCCGGTAATAGTTATTTTTGCTCTTAATTCTTTTGTTCCACCATTGTTTAGTTTAAACAAATGATCCGTTGAATTGAAACAAGATTCTGTTGATTTTGATAATCTTTCAAGTGAAAGATCATAACAATTCTTTATATCAACTACAAAAGAATGTTTGTATGTTGAGTTGTATTCTTTTGAAGTTATTGATAAAATTGAATTTAATTTTTGAACATTTGCTTTTGAAACTTTTAAACTAATTTGTGCGGTTTCTCCAGCAGATAAATTAATTTTTGTTTTACTAAGCGATAAAATGTTTTTATCAGAAATATCTAAAGTATATTCATCAGCAACACTTGAAATGTTTTTTATATAAAAATCATATTCAGTTTCTGCTATTGAACATGTTTCTACTGTAATTGGAGTTTTTGAGAATGTTGATTCAACTGCATTTATTGCATTAATTGTTTGTACTAAATCAATTGTTTTTGTAGCATTTGTTTGTGTGTTTGATAAAGTAACATTAAATGGGTAATCGCTTGGAGTAGTTGAGCAAGTTGATTTTACTTTAATTTGTGAAGAAAATTCTTCACCAGATTTTAATACAATTTTGTCTTTTGGATAATTTACCCATGAATCAGCAAGTCCTTTTTGAAGTAAAACAAATTCATCATCAAATCTACCAGTATTTTTTATGTACAAATTGTATATATTTTCTTCGCATGGAAGTGAAGAATTTCTTAATGGAGTTATTGTATAATCAAATGTGTGGCATTGAGTTACAGTTACTCCTATTGGTTTATTTAGTTCTTGAGGGCCAGTAACTTTTAAATTCATTGAATAAATTCCTGAGGAGGCATAACAACTTGGGGTTAAAAATGAAACAATGTCTTTACATTCCCCTGCGTTTAAATACACTGTTGTTGGCGCCATTGAAAACCAACTTGCAGCAGTTCCTTCTATTGAAATTGAATAGGAACCATCTACATCAGCACAAATACGATAAAATTCTTTTGTCGCATCACATTGACAAGTAGTATAACTTGTTTTTCCATCAACTGTAAGCGCACTTACTATTGAAAGCATTAATACTAATGCTAAACTAATTATCCCTAATTTTTTTATTAAACTATTTTTCCCCTCATTCATAATTACTTACCTCCATCCACACTTCTTTTTTTGAATTATTTGTACTTCTTGTTGAAAGTAACCCTAAGATAAGAATCACTGCCAACAAAATTAATAATAAACCATATGGAACACCACTCATGAAACTATTATTGTTTTCAAAAGAGAATATAGAGAATAATCCAGTTGATGAACCATTTTGAGGATTAAATAACCCAAATAGTCCACTAAATACTCCCCCTGTTTCCCCATAATCGTTTATTAATAATCCTAATTTCTTTTTATTTATTACATTTGTTCCTGACACTATTATTACTGGTTCAAAGTACCCATTTATGTCACCCACTGCAAGTTTTCCACTTATTTTAACAACTTCACCTTTAGCAATTAAAGGAATTTCTTTTTCTTCAAATAATACATTAGTTGGAAGACTTTCAAATGTTATTTTTAAATTTCTTAACTCTCTCTCAGTATTATTTTTTAACATTACAGTGTAAGTTGTTTCTGTATTTCTATATGCAGAAATCATTGTTGTTAGTGATACTATTTCCAAATCATTAAATGAAGGTTTTTCTTTTACATTGAAATAAATTTCTGTTGAAAGATTTTTTCTCCCCAAAACATTTATTGTTACACTTTGGCCATCTCTAATTTCTGCTTGAGGATTTGTTGAAATTGAAACATAAACTATTTTTGTTTCACCTTTTTTTACTTTTATTTTAGTTTCTGAAAAATTAACTACTATTCCATTTGGTAATTTTGTAGCATTAAGAGTAAACTCTTCATCAAGGTCCCCTGTATTTTGTATTTCCAGTTCAAATATTTCGCTTGAACACCAGTCAATGTCTTTTGTTTGTGTTTTTAACAGTATTCCTGCATTTGTTTGTCCTGCAACATTAATACAAATTTTTGATCCTAACACATTTCCTAAATCATCATCAAAAATACCTTGAGGCAAAGTTGTTCCTTCAATTGTAATAAAATTTACTCCTGCAGTCATTGATTCAGGTATTGTTATTTGATAATCAATTATTTTTTCTTCCAAATATTTTAATTCAGGTTTTGAATTTGATAATTCATAAAATGGAGTTCCTAAAAATAAATTTAGTGACTCTATCTTATCACTGCATTCAGGACAAGCACAATCATCACTAACATTTTTTACTTTGAAACTTCCTTGGAATAATTGTCCCCTTTGTACATTATAACAAACATCAGGATTTGTTATAATGAATGCTGTATTTAGTCCTTTACAATCAACTACTTCAACATCAAGTCTTTTTTCAATATGATAATTTGGTGCGTCCCCACCAAGAGTTATTTTGTATTTTCCTTGAGACATACTTCTTGCATTTATTACCAAATTAATTATTTTTTGTTCATTTGATTCTAGAGTTACTTTTTCTTTTTCAAAATATGGTAAAACCATTGAGTTGTCCGCATTTAAGTAAATTATTTTTTGTGAATCACTAGTGTTTCTTATCGTTACTGGAATTGTTCTTTTTTCACCAGCACAAATTTTTCCATCAAATTCTTCCATTCTAAATCCATCAAAATTTTGACAATTTCCAATTCTATAATCAAAAGTCATTCTAATGTTTTTATCTTCTTCAATTAGATACACATTGTAATTTGTTGAATCACTTCCACAAGTATTCACACTCAGTGTCATAAAAGTTGATTCTTTATTGTTTAAACAAAATGATTCATTCATTAATGATGAACTTAATGATTCTGGTGAATTTTCAAGTTCGTAATTAAAACATTGTTTTTCTCCTGAATAATTTGATACTTTTATTTGTGTTGAATGAGAAGTGCATGTTTCAAGACACACCCCTTTAATGTCTGATTCTATAATTATATTATTGTCGTCTCCATTTGAGAAACAATTTGTACTAATTGTTACTTGTGAAGAAGAGTAGGCTCCTTTTGTATCAGTTGCAATTATTGTTATTACATTACTTATTTTTTTGTTACTTAAATTTGTACAAGAGAGGTATCTATTTTGATCAAGTGAACAAGTGATATCAACAGTATTTGTTTGATTCAAAATTGAATAAGTTATATTATTTCCATCTTCAAGATCAGTTGCATAACCATTCAAGTCAATTATTCTATTATTTGGTTGGTTTATGCATTGACTTAAAAGTGATCTTGTCCAAGTTGGTGCTTGATTTTGTAAAGTTAATCTAAAAGAATCATATCTAATTACACCAAAAATATCAGTTACTGAAATATTTATATCAGAGTAAGAATCTGAACAAGTATTTACTATACATGAAACATATTGTCCATCAGTAATTGAGCAATTAATTAAATCAGTATTTGATTGTGACACTATTGCATAAGTAAGTGTATTTACTTCCTCATCATAAGAGTAATTTCTTAAATTAATTAATTGTGTTAAATTGTTTACACAAGATCTTGTTAAATTTGAAATATTTACTACTGGTGCATTATTTATTGTAGTAACAGTGAATGATCTTGTCACTCTTGCATCACAATTATCAACAACTGCTAAATTAATTGTCGTACTTCCAAGATCTTCGTTAGGAGAACAAACTAAATATCTATCATCACTTATTGTACAAGAAACACTTGCTCCATTTTGTGTTACACTTAAGTCTAAATAATTATCAGCATCATCAGAGTCACTAATATAATTCCATAAATCTAAATTTAGGTTTGATGTTGAGTTATAATTTATTGTTTGGTTTGGTATTGAACTTATTTGAGGAGAGTGATTTGTCCCACACTCATGAACCGGTGTAACATCCCCGCTTGGATTACATGTTAGTATTACTGATACTACTGCATGACTATCATGTCCATAAACTCGTAGTGTGTTTGTTTGATTTAGTGTTACACTTCTTGAAGGTAAAATTTGTGTGTCTCTTCCACAAAAAGTACAATTTTCACTATCCCCACCATTACAATAATTATCACTCGTTGTCCCTAAGTTTACTCCATTCACATAAATTGTGGTATTCTCGTTTGTTTGTCCTTGCGAGTACATTGCTGTTACTGTTACTGTTGCACTACAAGAATGTGCTCCAGCATAATTTGAAGTAAAAGAATAATCAATTGGTTGAGACCCCATTGTATAACTATCTGCTGTTCCATGATGAACTAAAAGCCCTGGAACTGCTCCGCTCACTCCTTGGCAATAACTTTTTATTGAACAATTAAATCTACTTGAACAATCAAAAGTATAGGTTGCCGCGTTTGCAAAAGTAGTCATTGCTAAAATTATTATGAAAATTCCTGCAATTAAACAAAAATGATTAAATTTCATTATTTCACCCAAACCTTTCTCCAAAAATTAAATTCTTCTCACTACTCTTGCTACAAAAGCAATTACTAAAATTGCAGCAACTATTACTAAAAACCAAAAAATAACCCAATCAATTAATGAAAAATTACTTGTTTCTTCTAAAAATGCACCCATCATAAACCATCCAACAGGTCTTATTTCAATTGTAACTTTAGTATTACTATCAATAGAATTTGTATCGACTTGATTTGTATCATTTATTGCATTATTATCAGTAGTTACTATTGGTTGTTGAGTTACTGGAGTTTGTGGTAATTGAACTAATTTTTCTTTTTCAAAAAATTTTAGTACAATATTTTTTTGGGTAAATTGTTTTCCCACATAAACTTCAAGTTTTGATTCAACTTCGTGATAATTTGGAGTAGAATCATTTTCTACAATCACTTTAAGTGTAATTGTTGAATTTGGTGAAATTGTTTTTGGATAAACAAGATCAGTTCTTGTAGTAGTGTAAAAATTTATTGTAACTGGAAGTAATTCATTTGATTCATTTGTTATATCAACAAAAAATACTGTGTGAGAATCCTTTATTTCAATACTATCAGGAACACTAATTGAAACAGCTGACGCTACTAAACAAAAAGTCAAGAGCATGACCAAAGCAACTAAATATCTATTCATTTTCCCAACACCCTAAATTAGCTTCAAAAAAGAAGCCAAAACACATTAACTTTGTTCAATTACAAAGTTTATGGTTATATATTTCCCTAAGCAGGAAGTATATAAACTTAACGGATTCACGAGAAAAAGTGGGTTAAAAGGAGGGGTTTAATCTCGCCAATAATTTGAAACTAATTTAATTAAAAATATTAAAAATTTGAAATTAATTACTAAATTACTTAGCATGAGAGATTTATGTTTTGATTAGTTGCACTAATTGTTTGTCCACTACAACTAGTTGGAATCAATGGACTTGTTATTTCTAATTTGTAGTAATCTCCTTCAGAACTTAGTTTTGTGTCAACAACATACCTTCCATCAACTGGATAATCGCAATGTTCTTCTGTTTCAAACCAACCAAGTACTAAAGTGTTTTTTCCACCAAAGTAATTTGCAAGACCTGCATAAGGACTATTATAACAATTAACTGGGGAATTATTTACTAACACATCAACATATCTTACTCCACTCCATTTACTTTTTGTAAAAGTCATTTTTAGTGATTTTCCATTAACTGGAGCAAAAGAAATTTCATAATCAGTTGTTGGCAATAAATTTGACCAAGTAATTGTTGCTCCACCTTTTGCTGAAGATGGTGAATCAGATTTTTCACCTTCAACTAATCCTTTTTTACTTTCAACATCCTCTTTCAATTCTTGAGGAGTAGGAATAATAGCACCACTAAAAATTCTAGCATTCAACAACTTATCATAATAAACAACACTCTGACCACCTAAAGCAGGTTCAGTAACCTCAACAAACTCGTCAGATACTTCAATTTTAGAAATATCTTCAATTCCCTTTGCAGGGTCACCAACTATAATAAATCCATAAATCGGATACCCATTAAGGATTGCAGCATTAGTGTGTTTTAAATCAACATTATTTGGTTGGAATTTGCTCTTTAAACTTGAAAACGATTCATTTTTTGCTACTAAAACTCTTTCAATTAATCCTTTTATTTTTGGAGGAACATTATTTTCAAACTCATTAATTTGAGAATTAATTGAACTATTCAAATTTTCCATTGCCTGCTTTGCTTCAGGAGTATAACTCTTTTCATATTCATTATAAACCCCCATCACATCAATTCTACATATTGCATCAACAATATCTCCATTAAAATCCGACATTGGTTCAACTCCACAATTTTTTTCAAGTAATTCATTGAAATGATAATCATCAATAAAATGCAATAATTCTAATTCATTAAATTTAACTCTAATTTGATAAACATAAAATCCTGGTTCAGATAATTGTAACCCATTCAAATTACAATTTATTTGCATTATATCTTTTTTAACAGAACAGTCCCCTGAAGCCACTTCCTCCAACGCTTTTGTTTCAGGATTATCAGAATAAACTTTATATGTAACTTCTTTTACTAATTCATTTTTGAATGCATTAATAAAATTTTCAGTAACTGCTATTTGAACATCTTTATTTGCCCCACTAAGGTTACCTGTTAAAAATCTAAAAACACCATATGAAAAATGGTCATATCCACTTTCTTCACTAACTAATTTTTTGTATTGTTCAAGAGAAGAAATTGTACGAGAAATAACCCCGTCAGAACTAACAACATATTCCCCAGGAACCCACATTCTACTACCAGTAACATCAACTACTTCATTTGTTAACGAACTTACTTCTCTTTCTACCCCAGTAATCCCTGGTAAAAAGAATACTCCATTTGCCTCCATCCCACTACTTGGATTTATTATTAATTTATAACTCTTATTTGAAACCCCAATATCACTTTTTGAAAAAAATTCTTCTTCATCTAAACCAGTGTACTTTTTTACAGGATATGAAACCTTTGAACCCACATCAATATTTTTCCAAATCCAGCTATCAGTATAATTTATTGCAGCACCACCTAAAACTCCACCAATTATTAATCCCCATCCAACAGGATTTAACCCTTTACAATTGTAGCCGCAACACTAGATCTCGCCGCAGCCCATGAAGCCCCTTTAGCAATTGTAATACCAACCACTGAAGCGATAGCAAATGTTTTACCTGCTTTTAAACCAGCATCAATTCCAACTTCTTTCCAATTAATTTTATCTGAATCAGTTGAATAATAATCAACAATTACACTATCTGCACCAACCGCAAGTGCATAAAGCAAAGATCCTTTAAATATTTTTTTATACGGAATTTTACTAGTATTTGTTGGATTAGTTGGTGGATTTGTTTGATTTACTGTAACTCTTGTTATTTTAAAAGTATTAAAAGTAAAATTTTGGTGGAAAGTTGTTCCTGGCGGAAAGGTTATCCCTGCAGGAATAGTTGATCCTTGAGGAATAATAATAACATTTATTCCTGCCGGAGGAACATATCCTGGTGGAAGTATAACTCCAGAAGGAATTGTAACTCCTGGGGGCAAAGTAATATTAGCAGTAGTTACTACTGGTGCAGAAAAATTAATTGCGTTAGCAATTGTCAAGTTACTATTAAAATTAGAAAACGGACTAAAAGTAGCTCCAATCGGAGCACTGTTAATTATTGTTGTAGTTGGAGCTATTCGAGTTACTTGAACTAAATTTGGTGCAGGTGCAGGAGGTGCGGGTTGACCAGGAGTAATTGGAACTGTTGTTACTCTACCATCAGCACTATTAATGTAAATTTTATTAATAACTATAGTTTTTCCAGCAGGTGCTGAACCAGTATTACCAGTAATTTTAACGTTAGCCTCTGCTTTAGCTTCTGCAGTTGCTTTAGCAACCTGTTCCAATTTTAATTTTAAATCCGCAATTTGCTTTGATGTTTTAACACTACTACTACGAGTAGATCTTGTTTTAGGAGTTGAACCTTTAATTGTTAAGTTTGGTTTTCTAGTAAATTCAAAAGTTGCTTCCCCTTTAGCACTGGTACCTGGCTTTACTTTAATATCATAATATTCTTTAACATATGAAATAATCGCATTTCTATAGTCCCCAGTCGAAAAGGTTGATCCATTTGGTCTTCGAAGAGTTCCTTTTAATCCATTTGTGAAAAAATCAAGTATTGCGCTATCAAGCGAAGAAGAAATAGCAACCCCCGCAGGAGTAGAAGCAATTGAAGTAGTTACTTTTGATGTAGCCTTATAAGTTACAGTGTCTGCGTAAACAAATGAAGAGAAAAGTGCAAATATTAAAATTACAACTAACCAAACAAAAGTTTTATTCATTAATTATTTCCCTCCTCACAATTACTTTTAACATCATCAAAAACACTTTCATTTAATAGTAAAGATGAATATGCAACATCTGAATCAATATTTAATGGAGATGAATTTAAATCATAATTAACAATAAAATCTGCATTCATATAATCCAACTCTTCTAATAAATAAAAATTTTCATAAAGTAATGAATTTACATCAGAAAAAACATTTAAATTAGTACAATTAAGCGAATTTGAACCAACAATTTCTTTTATTTCATTAAATTGAGACTCTGAAGTTAAACTATAATCAATAGTTTTAATAAAAATAGTAACTATTGAAGAAAGTTCTTCTAAATCCTCTTTTTCAATATTTTTTTTGTACAACTCTTCTTTAAAATTAACTAAATCCTCTTTTAATTTTAAAACATTTTCTTTTTTTTCAATCCAAACTACATCAAAATTTGGGCCTTCAGAAATGTTAACTAACTTCATTTCTTGAAGATTTTCTAAATTAACATCGTTTTGTTCAAATATTGTTAGAATTTTTTCATAACCTTGGTCAAGAGTTAATTTTTCTTGAGTTGGCGAAAAATTTGGCAAAATAAAAAATATTATTACTAAAATTATTACTAGAACAAGAGCAAATATTCCAAGATTTTTCCATTGTTTATTCATTTAGTGATTCACTTTATTTAATTAATATAATAAGAATATAATATTCGGGCATATATATACTTTGTGTTTTTATAATTTTGAATTTTTTCATACAAGAGAATAGTTTATTTTTTGTCGTAAGCTTGTGGGAGATTTAAATACCCTTTCTTGTGTTTATATTTTGGTTAAAAATGGCTAAATTGTTAGGAAAAAGTATTACTCTTAGTGATGCTGAAGCAAAACTCTTAACTGGAAAAACAGATTTTGTTCTCCTACCTCACCAAGAGGGAGTTTTTTTGTTAGTTGATTCATCACTTTTATCAAAAAAAGAAGAAAGTGAAGAGTACTCAAATATCCCTAAAATTAATTTAGATGAAACAAAACAAGAAGTTATTGGATTAATTAGGAAAGAAAAATTAAGTGATCTTGTTGAAGGAAAATTTGAATCCACTCTAAACGAAACTCAAAAACTTGCTCTAAATGAATTACTAAAGAACGGAAAAGTATTTGTTTTCAAACTAAACGAATCTTACAAAAAAGGAGTTTATAGAGTTAAAGAGGAAGAAGAAGTACAAATAGAACAAAAAGCAAAAGAATCAGAAAATTTTAATGCTCAAGAAAAACAAATACATGAATATAGTTTGGATAAAGATGGATTCATGATAGCAAACAATACTTCTTTAGCTAAAGAACTTTCTTTCAAATATGAACAAAAAATAAAAGAAGGAATACTAAAAGGAATCAAAAGTTTTGATGGATACTATTACCTAATTGAACAAAAAATTTTAGAGTATTATATGAAAAAAGCTGCGCAAGTACTTAATGAGAAAGAAGAACAAATACTAGAAGAACTAGCACAAAAAATGAACACTTCAAAAATCTTAACAAAAATAATTTGCGAATTCTTAAAAGACGAAGGAGAACTCCTTGAAAAAAAGAAAGGACACTACAAGTATATTAAATAAAAAAAATATTATAATCAAAAAGATAAAATAAAAAAATCTTTAAAAAGAACTAAAACCGAAAATTTCTCCCCCAAACAAAACAATTTAAAGCTTCTTGAAACTCAATTATTACAGAATCATTAAAACAAAAACAAAGTTTTTGGGGTTATAGTATACCGGCAGTACGCGCGCCTCCAGGCACAGTTCCGGCAGTGCAGTACGGGGTGCGATGCCTAAACGGCATCCCACGAATTGCAATGCAAAACTATGGATGATAGCGCTAGGACAGGGTTCGATTCCCTGTAACCCCATTTGAAAAAATCAAAGAAAAGTTCTTTTTTGGATGCAACATTTTTTCTTACAAGAAAAAAGGTTGCGGCGTTAGATTCCCTTCTAACCCCATTAAGAGTTTTAAAAATTAGTTTAAAAAAATTTAATTAAAAGTAAATAGAGATTATTTCTTATCTCCGCTACCTTTTAGTTTGTCATCTTTTTTTGTACTTTTTAGATACAAAAATACTGCAATGATTAAAACAATTATTCCAACTAGTGCTAAAATTGATCTGTTTGTTTTTACAAAAGAAACTTTGTGTTCTTTCTCAAAATAGTGAGCACCATTTTCATCAAAATATCCATAAACTAACAGTATTCTTTGTTCACCATCAACATTAATTGGAGCAAGAGCGTTAAATTTTATTGAAACATTATTAGAATCAATTATTTCTTCAGTGAAAAAAGGTTCTGATTTCAAATCAAAATTATCAGGAACAATCATTTCAGAACCAAATTTTGAAATTACTTTACCGGACTTATTTGAAACTACTACTTCCCCAATGATTTCTCCACCTGCAGAAGTTTGAGATTTATCAACCTTAGTCGTAATAGTTACTTTACTATCTTTAGTAGAAACAATTGTTCCAGAAACAAAAGGAAGTATTCCTTTAGAGTAATCTTTTTCAAAACCATAATAAACAAATAATGCAGAAGGGTCTTTGTTTACTTCAAGCGATTTAAATTTAAATTTTAATTCCTTTGTAACACTTGGAGCAAGATCCATTAGTTCAGTTAACAAAATTTCTTTTTCACCATCAGAATCAACAAAAATAATATCTTCTGAACCCTCAATTCTTAAATAAACTTTATCTAAAACAATATTAGAGTTGTTTAAAACTTTAACAACAAGAAAATCAATTTCGTTTGGATAAATTTCAGTTTTTTCAGTGTATGTTGTAACTAAAAGTTCAGCATTAACTGTTAACAAAATCAAAGTTAAACAAAAAAGAACTAATAAGTATTTTTTGAACAAAACAATTTTAGGGATCATCAAAATCTTCCTCTTTTAATTTTTTCTTTTTTAAATAAAAATTCTCATAAGCAAAAATAATTATTAATATTATTACTAATAGAGCAATTATTTGTATTATTAAATCATCATTTGATTCTTCCGCTTGTGGAAATCCTTTTTCAAGAATTGGAATAATATTTTTTTCAGATTTATTTGCTGCATCAAGTGCTCTTGAATAATCTTGACTATCAAAACGTGTTTTTGTTTGATTCCAATTAATTTTTAGTAACTCCACATTTTCTTGATCAATCCAATAATTAACATTATCTTCTTTCAAAATTGTTTCCGCAGCATCATATAACGAGTTAAATGAAGAATTTATTTTTGTTATCTTTGAATTTGCTCCATAAATTATTTTCCAAGTATTATTTCTTGTAATTCTTGTTTTCAAATTAAGAACCATTCCTTCTAAATTTAAACTTGAATTAAACACTGTATCAATTGCGGTTTTTAGTTGATTTGTTTGACTAAAAAAACTAGGTAATTTTCCGGTAGTTGTTGGTAATTTTAAATAATTAATCAACCCATCTTTGTCAGTTTGAGATACTAAATCTGTTGGAAGAGAAGCAATTCCTTGTTTTAGAGAATTAATATTTGATTCAAGATCACTATATTTAGTGTAATATGATTCAACTGATTCAAAATAATCCTCAAAATATTTTTTATATTTTGATGTTTGGTTTGTATCAGGGTTTAGTAAATATTTTTCTTCAAAAATTCTAGCAGTGTCATTATCTTCTGCAATTTTTTTACCCAGAGAAGATAATTCTTCAATAGATCCTTTAATATCATTAGAAAGTAATTCTAGTTTTAGTGAATCAGAAGTTGAAATTTCTTTCATTTTTGTTGAAACAACAGTTAATAATGGAGCCATTTCTGAAAAATCTTTTGATAAACCATCAAATGTTGATCTTGTAGAATAAGAAAGAGGCCAATTAAGACCATAGGAACTATTTTTTAATTGAGTTATTTTTGTTATTATAATATTTGTTTCTAATAATTTTCTTAACGAAACGTCTCCCTCTTCAACTTTAGAATTAGAATTATTTACAGGAATATACAAATTAACTGTATTATCTTTCATTATCGCAACAACCCAATAATCCACCCCTGAATTTTTTATCATTACAATAGGTTCTTGAATACCAACTTGTTCACCAAGAATAGTATAACCATTATTTGAAACAAAAACCATTACTTCATCAGGAGATAAGGCTATTACGCTTTGAGCCAAAATTATTATTAAAAATAATAAAATTGCTTGAATACTTAAATTATTTTTCAATAACACCACTATTAGAGAAGAGAAAAAGTAGTATTAAAGTCTTTCTTCAAGTGTTTTTTTGAATATTTGTGCGTGTAGTATTGTCTAACTAAATTAATTTTATTGTCTAACTAAATTAATTTTATTGCCTAACTAAATTAATTTTATTGTCTAACTAAATTAATTTTATTGTTTAATTAAATTAATTTATTAAATTATAAATTAAATGTTGATTTCAACTATGTCTTTGTTTTTTAGTTCATATTCTGGACCCACTCTTTGTCCTTCAAATTTTGTAGAACCCCAAACTCTTGCAAATTTTAGTTTACTTGCGAGGTCTTTGTGTAAGTGTTTTGCTACATCAACTACTGTTGCTCCTTTTGGGAGAGAAAGTGGTTCTTTTTGTTCAAGAGTTTGACTTGGTTTTTTTGTGTAAACCAAAATTGCGTCAAGGAGTAAAAATATTTGACACTTCCAATCATATGCTTTGTGTTCAGAGTACTCCCACGAATTTATTGCAATTGCTTTTTTGTAAACAATTTTTTCATTTAATGCTTGAGCAACTTCTGATAAAGAATTTATTGTCCCAGTAATTATTACACTCGAGTTAGAGTAACCTGTATTTTTTAAGTATTGTTCAAGTTGATCTACACTAAATTTTAAGTACTCTTTTCCTGAAATTTGTATTCCTGGAAAAGTAGAAGATTTAACATCAATTGGTGGTTTTGTTTTATTTAAATAAACGTAACTTTTTGCAAGTTCATCCACAATTACTTTTCCTTCTTCTCTTGATTGTGCCACAATTACTACCGCATCAGCATTACGAACCATTCCAATAATTTCTTTACCTTGAGCCTTACCCTCACTTGATCCTTCAATAATTGCGGGAAGTTCTACTAATTGAACACTTGCCCCATCATAATCCATCATTGCAGGAACGGGTTCAGTTGTTGCGAAAGGATAAGGAGTAACTTGAGCAATATCCTTACCCACTAATTTGTTTAAAATAAATGATTTACCAACATTTGGTCCCCCAATTAAAACAACTTGCCCCACCCCTTCTTTTTTTACAAACATTGAAGCAGAAGAAGAACCTTTTTTTGTTGCAACACTCTTTTGTCGCTCAATACTTGATTTAAGTTCAGCAATTTTTTTTGTAATCTCATACCTCATTGCTTCGCAACCCTTATGTGAAGGAGCAGTTGATTTCATTTCTAAAAGTGCAGTAAGTTTATCTTCAGGAGTTTTAGCATCATGATACTTCTTTTCAGCATTAGCATATTCAATAGAAACATTAGTAGCCATTTACCAAAATAAGGTTCGAAAGATTAAAAAAAGAACATTTTGACCAAATTTTATTTCTTAATAGAAAGAACTAAAAGTTCTTCAAAAAATAATTTCTCTTTAGAAACAATATCCACAAAAAAACCTTTTTTTTCAATATTGTTAATTAATTTTTCCTGATTGTTTAAAGAGGAAATTAATAACAAAACCTCGCCGGACAAAGAAAGTTGTCCAACAAATTGAGTTATGAATTTGTTTGTTATCTCCACCCCCTCTTTCCCCCCATCAAGATCCACCCACTTTATTTTATCTGTTGGAACATAAGGAGGATTAAATGTTATAAAATCAAATTTTATTCCTTTTAAGTTTGAAAATAAGTCAGTTTCAATAAATCTTACAACTACATCAAAGTTTTTTGTTTCTTTTAAATATTTTAAAACATTTTTTTTACTTTCTTTTAGTGCAGTTTTATTAATGTCCGCACAAACAACAAAACTAGCTCCACTTTTTAGCATTGCTATTCCTTGCACCCCTCCCCCAGTCCCCATGTCAAGACAAACTTTTCCTTTCAAATTTCTTTTCCTTATTTCCCTTTCAAGTAAAAAAGAATCATCAGAGGGAGCGTATATTTCTTTTGAAATTATTTTTTTAACCATTTAAATCACAAGAAAAAATAAAAAACTTCTTTTAAAAAAAACTTTTCTTAAATAAAATTACAAAAATTATCTTGTTGATTGTTCCCAAATTTCATTAAACTCATTTAAGAATTTTGCGGCAATTTCTTCACTAAAAATAATTAATAAATTCTCATCATTATTTTCATCAGCATTTACTGAATAATTAAAAGAACCACCAATAACTACACCCTCATCAACTATACAAAATTTATTATGCATAAGTCCACTTCCATCACTTCGTTTTATTTCAATCCCAGCATCACTTAATTTTTCATCAACACTATAATCCATTTTGCTTTGACTATAATCAAAAATAACTTTTACCTCAACCCCCCTATTATGGGCAATAATTAATGCATCAGCAATATCCTCCATTGCAAAAGAATATATCGCAACATAAATTGATTTATTTGCTGAATTAATCTTTTCAATAACTTTTTTAGAACACTCATCTTCGGGACAAAAATAAGGTTCAATAGTATTTGCAACAATTGTTTTATCACCACTAATATTTCCTTCAAGCGCAACTGGTTGATCTCTTAAATACGCAAGAACAAAAATTGCTAAAACTAGCACCACTACGAAAAAAATTATTCCTGAAGAAAGAGAAGGAGAACTATTTTTTGAAAATCCCTTTCCTCCCTTTAAATCGCTAAAATCATCCATGCATAATCAAGGAAATAGGAGTTTAAATTGTTTTCTTTTAATAATAATTCTTAATTAACAATAATCATTAACCCCAATAGTTAATATTATTGTATAATAATTTGTGATTTTTATGTTTTATGATGTCCACGCACACATTGATTTAGTTGAAGAAAAAAAAATTGATTCAATTTTGAAGGAATCTATGGAAAAAAATATTGCCGAAATTATTTCTTGTTCAACTTCCTTTATTTCTAATGAAAAAAACATTTTACTTTCAAAAAAATATGAAGAAATAAAACCAGCGCTTGGATTATACCCACTTGATTTAGTTGAATTAAGTGAAACTGAACTTGATAAAGCATTCAATTATTTTGAAGAGAATAAAAAAAATATTTTTGCAATTGGAGAGGTCGGACTTGATTACAAATACTGTAAAACTTTATCAGAACAAGAAAAACAAATAAAATATTTTGAAAAATTCATTGAATTTTCAAACACTATAAAAAAACCTTTAATTATTCACTCAAGATACGCTCAAAGTCAAGTACTAAAAACATTACAAAAAAATGATGCATCAAAAGTTTTGTTACACTCTTTTGTTGATTCAAAAAAATTAATGAAAAACGCAATAGATAACAACTATTTTGTTTCATCCGGATTAAATGTAACTTATTCTAAAGAAGTTGAAGAAAATTTATTCAATTTTCCTCTTGAAAATTTGCTTTTTGAAACTGATTCCCCAATTAGATTTAATGGAGAAAAAGCATATCCTTCAAAAATAATTGAAGTTGCAAAAAAAGTAAGTGAAATTAAAAATATTTCACTAATTGAGCTTGAAAAACAACAAGAAAAAAACTATAAACTACTATTTCACTAAACACTAATTAAAATAAAGAAAATGCACCACAAATTTAGATTAATAAATCTTTCCAAACCAATTATCTAGGTTACTCTGGTGAGTAAAAATGGTTGTAGTATTTTTAATTGTTTTAATAGTTGCGTTAATTATAGCAAACATACTAATTTCTGCACTTATCCCTAAAAAAAGAAGAGAAAAAGGATTCACTAATGTAACAAATACTGAAACTAGAATAATTGAAGAACCAGAAGTAATTGAGAATAATCACTTAGAGGTTATTAGTGAAAGAACTACAAAAATTGATTCAAGAATTGCTTCAATAAACCAAAAAGTTGGAATGATTAATGAGAGAATGACAAACCTTGAAAAAGCAGTTACAAGTTTAATTGACTCTCAAATTAAAGAAGGAAATAATTCTGAACAAAAACAAATTAATACAAACACAGAAATAGATATTGAAAAAATTGATTTTAAAATAAAAAACCTTGAACAACAAATAGAGGAATTAAAAAAACCAAAAGCAGTTCAAAAAACATTTTATGGGAAAGTTGATCCAAAAATGGAGAACAGAATAAAATCACTCGCTTTTAATAAAAAATAATTTAAAAAAAACTATTTAAAAAAACTAATTTAAAAAAAAACTATTTAAAAAAACTAATTTAATACAATAAATCTAGTTTTTCAATAAAAATAATTTTTAGAAAAAACAATATTTCTAATTACCTATGCTCCGCTAACTCCAAGTATCATAGCCCCAATTAACATTATTCCAATAAAAAATATTTTTTGTAGTAAAGATTTTTTGTCAATACTTTCTTTACCAAGTTTTGGAAAAAATAAAGTAATTATTACTCCAAGAATCAAAATGAAAAGTGGTTGAAATCCATTAATAACCCAAACAAGACCCATTGGGGCAAGAAGAGTTGCATAATTAAAAATAATTAAAGCAACAATGTTAATTATTTCATTAAAAATATTTAATCCAATGATTTTCTTTGAATTCAATATAAAAACTTGAATAAATTGTTTTCTATATTCTTTTTTAATTATAAAAAGAATTAATCCAAAAACAACAAACCCCACTTGTTGCCAAAAAAGAGTAGTAAAAAAGTCTGTTTCAATTGCAACAAATTTAAATGCTACCGCACTAAGAGCCACCATTAATGAAGCTAAAAGCATCAAAGATAAAACTTTTTTATTTAATTTGAAACTATTTGAAGAAAATCTTGTGGAAATACCAATTGCCCCTAAAATAATTAATAAACCTGCAATTATTTGTTCAATTGTTAACACTTCTCCTAAAACAATAAAAGCAAGTATTGCACCAAACACAGGAATTGTTTGAAATATTGGAATAACTCTTGAAGCTTCTTCAATATTTAAAGCCATTAAGTATGGAAATAAATATAACACATAAAGCATTCCAACAATCATTGTTAATATTGCTAAAAATGGTTCAATCACAAGCACTGATGGTTGAATTATAAAAATAAATGGTAAAACAAGAAGTCCAATAAAACTTGAAAACAAAATTAGTGCTCCGCTCTCTCCATGAAAATATTTTCCAATTAATTCCTTATCAATTCTTACACTTAGCGCCCAAAGAAAGGGAGAAATTATTGCTATCAAGAACCATTCCATAAAAAAAATTGTTAAAGAGAAGATATATAAGTTGCTTTGTTTTTTATTTTTTTATGAGAATAACTTTTCTTAGAGTTCTAATTTTTTTTCTTGCATTAGTTCCAATAATTTTTTGGAATAAATTTTTTCAAGAAATGACTCTTCACTTCACTGGAAGTGTTAACACTATTACAAACAATTGGTTAATTGTTGTACTAAACATTATTGCATTTATTGCTTTTTTGATTCCATTAACTTATAGAAGAAAAGCTAATTGGGCAGAGAAAGGAATTGTTGTTGCTTTTTTTATTTCACTATTTGTTGAAATGTATGGTATTCCTTTGAGTTTATTTTTTGCTTCAAATTATTTATTCAAAACTCCTCAAGCACAAATGGAGGGTTTGTTTTCAATCAATTTTTTAGGAACAGATTTTTTGTTTGGATACGCAATGACATATGCTTCAGTTTTAATTATAATTGGAACAATACTAATTGCTGCAGGTTGGATAACATTATACAAAAATATTAAAAAAGAAAAACTAGTGACTAGTGGAATTTACAAACACTCTCGCCACCCACAATACTTAGGATTTTTACTAGTAATATTAGGTTGGTTTTTTGGTTGGCCAACACTCCTTGTAACAATATTTGCTCCAATTTTAGTTCTAGTATATTTACGAGTTTGTTTTATTGAAGAAAAAGAAATGGAAAAACAATTCAAAGAATACAAAAAATACAAACAAAAAGCGCCTTTCTTATTGTAAAAAAATACTCTAAAAAACATTTGTTTGAAATAAACTAAAATATAATTAAACAAACAATGTTTTTTATCTAAAAATTTTGTTAAAATATTACTTAAATATAAGTCAAGTGCATTCACCAAAGTGAATGCGCTCTCGTTTGGTCCTGGCGACCAAACAAAAGCCATTGCTTTTGTGGGTCCAATAAAGCATTGCTTTATTTGGAAACAGGACACGCAGAGGAAGGGATTTGAACCCCTGCTCTCTTTCGAGAAACGGATTAGTAGTCCGCCGCAATAGACCGCTCTGCCACCTCTGCTTTAATAAAAATGGGGGTTAGTTTTGTTTAAAAAACTGCTTAATTTGTAAAAAATTTGGAAAAATTCATTAAAGCAAGGTTTTTATAGTAAAAAAATATCTATTGAATAAGAAGTTAACAAAATATGTGATATTATGGGTATTGATGAAGAAGTTAATGAATACCAAAAAAGTAAAGAATTTTCTTTTGGAAAAGTATTCCAAATAATAGCTGCAACATTAGCACTTGGGCTCGCCATTTTTTTAGCAATAGCAATCCTTGATTATTTTGGTCCAAGTTTACAAATCCCAGCACTAATTAATATTAATGAATTTTTGAAAATGTATTGGTTCATAATTGTAGGGTATGTTTTACTAATTAGTCTTTGGGATTATTTTTATGAATTATATAAAAAACAATTAAAATATGTTAAACCAATAGTGGATGGAACTTCACTAATGTTTGGTCTTTGGATTGTCGTAATATTTTTAAAAGGATTAATTGTTTTCCTTGATCCAGCTTCACAAACAGCACTATTCCTTAATTTCCCTTACGACTTTTATGTACAACAATTTGTAATACTATATTTATTATTTATTTTTGTAGGATACTCTAAATTATTTTTAAAGAAATAAATTTTAATAAAAAAAACGATCAGTTAGATTTATTCAATTTTTGTTTTTTTTAATAATTGGTTCATTCTAAAAATTGTTTTTTTGTTAACTTCTTTAGTTTTTAGTTTTTCTTTAAAAAAATCGTATCTCCTCAAAATTTCTTTTCTAGCAGCTTCTTGCACTACACTGTCATTAATTATTCCATCCTTCGCCATATTTACCCCCATATTAGTTGGGGATTTGTAAGAGTGCATATAGTTTTCTTTTGGAATGAATTGTTTTGTTATTTTTTTTAGTAAGTAAAAATTCTCTACATCCCTATTATAGTTCACTGCCTTTTCTCCATATGCTTTCTCATGCAATTTATCATATTTGTTTTTGTCCAAAATATCTGCTGTTGCAGATTCATACGCAATATTCACTGGGTGTTCTATTGGTAAGTTCCATATTGGAAAAGTTTCCCACTTCGCATAACCCGCATTAACTCCTCTTTTGTAATCTTGATAAATTTGTGACATACAGGTAAACATTTTTCCACTATTTGCTCCAGCCCCTGTTACAATAATTATTTTTTTTGTAGTTGGAATGTAATCTTGTGCATCAAAACCATTTTTTCCAAAAACTTTTTTTAAATCATTAGGATATCCTTTGATTTCTTTTGTGAAAAAAACTTTACCGCCTCTCTCTTCTACTTCTCGCTTAAATTTTATTGATCTTTTTTCTCCATTTTGTCTACAAACAACAATTCCTAGAACACTAATTCCTCTTTTTTCTAGTTCCATTGTTTCTCTTAAAGCTAATTTGTCAAGAGTGAGTCCAGTGTCACTCCATTTGTGTTGTAACTCAAGTTCAGTAGCATTAATACAATAAAGAACTTCAACACTTTCTTTCATTGATTCAATTAATTTTAATTTATTATCCCCCTCATACCCCGGCAATACTCTTGTTGCGTGTCCATCAAAAAGAAGTTTTCCTCCAAACTCTAAATAAAGTTTTGAGAATTTTTCCACACGCTCAATTATAGCGTTTTTTTGTGCAGAGAAATATTTTTCATTATCAAAACCAAGGTTTTGATTTTGGTTATTTATTAGCATTACTACATTAGAATTAGCTTCTTAATAAAACTTTTCTCACAAACAAAACTATACAAGATAATACATCAAAAGTATCATGATTAATATTAATTAAGTCCTTTGATAATATATTCATGGTAATTATGAAACTTGAAACAGAAAGATTAATTCTAAGACCAATTCGGGATAGTGATGCTAAAAGTGCACAAGAACAAATCAATAATTTGAATGTATCAAAATGGCTTTTAGTAGTAAAATACCCTTACACTTTAAAGGATTACAAAGAGTGGTTAAAGAGAACTCAAAAAAAGGGGAAGGCTAAAGAAAAAACTGATTACACTTTTGGAGTGGAATTAAAATCTGAGAAAAAAATGATTGGATGTTTTGGATTACACCATGTTGATAAAAGACAAAAAACAGCAACTACTGGTTACTGGCTTGGGGAAAAATACTGGAAGAACGGATATGGAACAGAAGCATACAACGCAGTTCTTGACTTTGCTTTTAACAAATTAAAATTAAGAAGAATTGAAGCAGAAGTATACCCAGGAAACCCTTCTTCAGGAAAACTTCAAAAAAAGTTCGGGGCAAAACTAGAAGGATACAAAAGAAAATCAAATGTATGCTTAGCTGACGGAAAAATAAAAGATGTAGAAATATATGGGTTACTAAAAGAAGAATTTATTCCATTAAAGAAATAAATTTCTACAACTAATGCTCAACATTAAAGAAATAAGTGTAACTTAGGCCAAGCTGTATTTTATCCAGACTGTATTTTTTGTTACACTTATTTTAAATAATTATTATAAAGAAGATACACCTAACTATTACTATGGAAAGTAAAAATTATTCAATGAGATTTTCTTCTCAAACTAAAGCAAGTTTACTTTCTCTCTTATTATTGCTTTTAGCCTAAATAAAGGCTTCAAAGCTTGCACCCAAGGGGCCTTTAATAAAAAGATTTTTTTAAAGAAAATTTTCTTTTAAAATTCTTTTTTGAAAATTTTTTTCTTTTGCATGAGCAACTAGAAAAATTAATTATTTTGTTTTTTTTAAAATAAAAATTTTGTAAAAAATTTGATTGATTTGAAAATAAAAAAATGGAGAAAAAAGATGGTGATTATTTTGAATGAAAAAATGAATGAAAATAATTTTAGTGAAAAAAAGAGAGTAAAAATTTTTGATACCACATTACGTGATGGTGAGCAAAGTCCTGGCGCAACAATGACTACTATGGAGAAGGTTATTGTTGCAAAACAACTAGAAAAAATGGGGGTTGATGTTATTGAAGCGGGTTTTCCTGCTTCAAATACAAAGGACTTTGAAGCAATAAAAGAAATTTCAAGGGTAGTAAAGAATTGTGAAGTTTGTGCACTTGCTAGATGCACTAAAAGCGATATTGATGTTGCATGGAACGCAATTAAGGAGGCAAAAAAACCAAGAATTCATGTATTCATCGCAACCTCTAATATTCATTTAGAACATAAACTAAAAATGAGTAAAAGTGAAGTGATACAAAAAATAAGAGAAAATGTAACTTATGCAAAATCGCTTTGCAAAAATATTGAGTTCTCTGCAGAGGACGCTACAAGAACTGATAAGGATTTCTTAAAGTATGCACTAAAAACTGCGGTAGAATCAGGAGCGAGTGTAATAAATATTCCTGATAGTGTGGGTTACATTCAACCAAAAGAGTATGGAGAAATAATTCAAAACGTGACAAGTGATCCTAATTTTTTTGGTGTAGAAGTGAGTGTTCATTGTCATGATGATTTAGGAATGGCTGTCGCAAACTCTCTAACTGGAGTTGAGAATGGAGCAACACAAATAGAGTGCACAATTAATGGAATAGGGGAAAGAGCAGGGAACGCTTCGCTTGAAGAAATAGTGATGGCGATGAAAACAAGAAACGATTACTATAATTTTGAGAGCGGAGTAGAGACTTGCGAAATTATTCCAACAAGCAAAATGGTTAGCACAGTAACAAAAATGTTTGTTCAAAAAAATAAAGCAATTGTTGGAGAAAATGCTTTCGCTCACGAAGCAGGAATCCACCAACACGGAGTAATAGCAAACACAAAATGCTACGAAATAGTGGATGCTACGACACTTGGAGTAAAAAGCGAAATGGTGATAGGAGTACACTCAGGAAAACACGCAATAATAGAGTTCATGCAAAAAGAAAAAATACCCCCAACAGAAAAAAATGTTGAAATTGCTTTAGGGCTTGTAAAAAACGCCCAAAAAGGAGAAAACATTCAAGAAAAAATAAAAGAAAACTTTATCCAAAAGGAGGTGGTGAAAATGTAAGTAAAAGAATAAACTTATTAAAATCAAAAAACACAAAAGTAATTATGCCCCTTATCCAAAAATCAACTATTAGAGTACTTGCCAGTCATGGAGTGAATGAAAAACATTTATCTTCTCTTAATTCTTCGAGTGCTTCCTTACGTGCGCATTCTTTAAGAAAACTTTTTTCTTCCACAAAAATCCCTCAAGCAAAAAGAGCGATCCCCATCTATGCTAAAATAATGCTTAAAGACCCAAATCCTTTAGTTCAAAGAGCAGCGCTTGAAGTGTTACTAAAACTTGGTCGAAGTGAAGGATTTAGTAGGTTAGAAGAAGATATTTCTAGAACAAAAAAAATAGGACCAATCCTAAACTTTATGGATAAAACAATGGACGGAATGAATATTGAAGGGCTAAACAAAATGAGAGACATAATTCAAAACAATATTGTTCCAAGAATGACTTCTGGAGAAATCAAAATAACTCAAAAACAATTTAATCAACTAGTTTTAATGACACTTTAAAAAAATTAAACTTATAAACTTGAATTGTTTTAATTGTTTTTATGAGAACTATTTGTTTTTCTACAGGAAATTTGTACAGACTAGTTGGTAAAAAAGATATTTACAAAATAATTAATCAACTTGATGTTGATGGAGTCGAAATTGCGTATGGTAGAAGTTATTATGATAGACCAATTCTGGAACAAGATTTTGAAATACTAAAAAAATTTGATTTTGTGAGCATGCACTCTCCTTTCAAACTCTCAACACACATAGTTGGAGAAAAAGAATTTAATAAAACAATTAAACTAATTGAGAAAGATTACAAAAAAGTTAATGCAAAACATATTGTGGTTCACCCCACTCAAAAGTTAACAAAAAATCTTCCTCAACTAAATTATATTACTGAAAATCTAGCCCCGAGAAAAAAAATGCTTTCAAGAAAAACTTTATTTGAAAGTGTATTAAAAAAAGAGAAAAACTTTGGTTTGTGTTTAGATGTTGCTCATGCGTATTTGTGGGGAATTAATGAGACCGAAAACATCGTGAAAAAGTGGAAGAAAAGAATCAAATCAATCCACTTTAGTAACACAAGGTATAACATGGATCACTTGTCTTTTGAAAAAGTTTCAAGAGATTTTCTAAAATCAATCGAACCCCTACGCGAACTTAACGTCCCAATAATAATCGAAGAAGACATGAAATACACTAAAATTAGTGACATACAAAAAGAAATCAAAAGAGTGAAAGAAATTATTTTTTAAATTATTATTTTAATCATTTGTAAAAATTTATAAAAAATTAGTGTCATTTGTATTATTTTATTACTACAATTGTCGAAAAGAAAGTTAATTTTTTATTGTACTAAACAAAAATACTTCAGAGCTTAAGAATAGCTTTAATAATGTTATTTAACATTATTTAAGTGATAAGTATGGCTTTGAAGACCTTTAATGTGGATGAAGCAGTATACAAAAAGTTTTACTCTGCTTGTAAAGAGAACGGAATGAGTATGAGTAAACAAATAGAGTTCTTTATGCGTTCCATGGTGGGAGAAGAAAAAGTCAAAGCGTCATACATCAAAAAGCTCGAAAAACTAAGAAAAGGACCATTTGTTAGAGTGGATAACTTTTCTGATCTTTACGGGCTGAAATAATGTACTCAATTGAATCTACTGACAAATTCAAAAAAATTACTAAAAAACTTTTTAAAAAAGACAGAGAACAACTAAAAGCACTTGAGAAAAAAGCTCAAGAGATATTAGAAAACCCTTACAGATATAAACCCCTCTCTGGAAAAATGGCTGGAACTTACAGAGTACACATCCAAAAATCATTTGTTCTAACCTACGAAATAAACGAGATTGAGAAAATAGTTCGTTTCCTAGACTACGACCACCACGACAATATTTACGAGTAAATTACTTTTTACTTAGCGAAACCTTGTATTCTTTTTCTTTTTTTGGGAGTTTTGAAATATCTTTTGGTAAGTTTCCTTCCAAAATTTCTGCGTTTAGTTTTAGGTAGTTAATGTTAATGAATTTCTCGTACAATTTGTGTTTTTTTAGCAGGGTTATTATTTTTTCTTTGTCTTCTGGGTACTTTAGTTTGTAGTATTCACTTACTTTTGCTTTTTTGTTTGAACCATACACTATTTCTAGTTCTTTTTGGATAGCGAACTCTATTAGTTGTTTTTGGGTTTCTTCTATCTTGTCCTCTATTTCTTTTGACTTTGATTTTAATTCACTTAACTCATCCACTAGCTTTACTCCATCATCACTCTTAAAATCTTTCAAAGTTTTTTGTTCTACTTGTACTTTGTGTTTCATCTTAGGACAAATGTTTTGGTACTCACAATAATTACATAAAGCTGTTACATTAGTCGGGTATTCTTTTGTTGACTCTATTTCTTTAATCAACTTAATTGTTTCTTTTTCTAATAACTCTAACTCCTTATCAGTTCTTTCTGATTCTACATCCTTATCAAAAGCAAGCATGTGCCACTTTAGTGTAACGTTTTTTGCATCCTTAAAGTTCTTTTTCACCCACAAAGCATACATAGCTAACTGCCTATCACTATTAGCTTCATCCTGAGTCTTCATACTAGAATTAGTTTTATAATCACAAACAAAATAAGAGCTTTCTTTACACCCAAGCTTATCAATCCTAATATGATAAAACGAACCATTTTCAAGTTTAAGTTTGTCTTCAGTTTCTAACCCAATAATAGTCATCTCATCAAACGGAAAAAACCTATTATAATAATTAATTAGGAAGTTTTCCCCCATTTTCTTGTAATTCTCTTTTGAGTACTCTTTTTTATTTATTATAATATTCTCTGCCCAATTCTTATCCCAC
>DAOQRN010000002.1:0-106873 GCA_035355675.1 archaeon | reverse complement strand
GATAATTTAATTAGATAATTTAATTAGATAATTTAATTAGATAATTTAATTAAAAATAAAAAATTGTAAAAAAAATAATTATTTATATTACTGATCTTTATGGATTTAGACAACAGTAAAAAACTTGAAAAAGTAAAAAATGACTTAATTAATAATGCAAAAAAACACGCACTTTATAAAAATGTTCTTGATACAAAGGGACATATTGTTTTTGGAAGAGGGAGTGATAGTGCAAAAATTCTTTTTATTGGTGAAGCTCCTGGATTTAGTGAGAATGAACAAGGAAGACCTTTTGTTGGGAGAAGCGGGAAACTATTAGGAGAGTGGATTGAAGAACTTGGACTTAATGAAGAAGATTATGCAATAATGAATGTTGTTCCAATTATCCCATTAAGTGCTGAAAAAAAAATAAGACCACCAACAGAAGAAGAAATTAATTATTTTTTACCCCAAACAAAAAAAATGATTGAATCAATTTCTCCTCAAATAATTGTTCTTCTTGGAAGAAGTTCTGCAAGTATTTTTGATAAAAATTTAATAGTGGGACAAGCAAAAAAAGAAGTAATTGGAAAATTAACAACTATGCTTTATTTTATTTACCATCCAGCGTATTATTTAAGAAATGGAAAAAAAGGCTTTGAAGGATTGACCCCATTAAAAAAAATACTCTTAGAAAATAAAACCATAAAATAAACAGTACTTAAAAATTTTTAAAAAATTATTTAAATCAACTTAAATTATTTTCAAAAATCATCTAACATAAGTTAAATTATTGTCTGGTTTTGTTTCTTCCACTGCTTCAAGTTGTTGAGTCAAATCCTTAAATGCTTTTTCAATTTGTTTTGCATCCTTATCAAGTGATTTCATTTTAACTTTAAATTTGTATTTCTTACAAATTAGTTCAACTAGTGATTTTGCACTCCCCTGATCCCCATAAATTAATTGAGCGTTTGTTTCACCCATTAAACATGCTCCTTTAAGTCCGTGTAATCTTCCAAGTCCAACAATAAGTCCAGCAGCTCCAGAAATTAATCCTTCTTTTTTATCTTCTTTAGCTCCAACACTAACCCATTCTTTTATTACTCCATCATCAGTACCAGCAACAACAACTTTTGGTTTTTCATTTAGTCTTTTATCCCCAATATTTACTCCAGCCATTGTTACAATTTCAGTTACTCCAATTGATTTGAAAAAATTAACTAAAGTTTCAGCAAATTCATAGTGTTCTTGTGAACTTCCTAGTTTCATATCAAGAGCTGGTTGAACTGGGCCTGCAAGGAAAACAAAATCTTTTCCTTTATAATTTATATAAAAAATATCATTTTTTATTAAAAATATTTTTGAATCTTTTGTGTGAACACTTGGTGGAAAAGAGTCTGATAATACTTCAGCGATTCTTTCAGGTTTTAATTCTTTTAATAAATAATCAATAGAAATCTTTCCAACTAAACCAATACCAGGTAAACCTACTACAAGAGTAGCATTTTTTAATGAAAGTTTTTTTATTACAAGTATCTTTGTAGGCATAATATTTTTGAACAAGAAAAGTAATTTAAACCAACCTAAAAATAGAAAAATACCAAACTTATAATTTAATTAATTATTTTCTTCTTTTTTAAATTCAAAAGTTGCGCCAAGTTCTTTTGCTTTTTTTTCTGCTGATTCTATGGCTTTAGTTAATAATTTATCAGCTTGTTTAAATGTAAAAGAAGTTGAAGTAACTGTGTAAACTCCAGAACCTGCATAAATCACACTACAACCTTTAACTGATTCAATTGTTAAAAGAATTTCTTTAACAACCTCCACTCCATTAGATGCAAGTGAATTAATTTTTGCTTTTCCTTTAAGAGTTTTTTCTGAAACAACAATATTTTTTTCAACCATTTCTTTTAATGGGATAATCCATTCTTTTGAAATTACTCCTGAAATATCCTCCCCAAGTGCCACTTTTTCTAAAGCATTCATTAAAGAGCCATATTCTGCGTTTAGTGGTTCAGCAACAGCGCTCCAAACTTCATCAAATTTTTTTCCACTTTGTTTTGCAAAAAGGGAAATTAGTTTTTCTTCTCTATTGTATTGTTTAAAATCATTTATTTTTTGTTTTTCCCTTGAAGAACTAACCCCAGCAAAGGATAAATCTATTTGTCTTTTTTCTATATCCACATTAAGTACTTTTGCTACTCTAACTTGATTTGGTTTTACAAAATTTCTAATATTTTTTACCCAAGAAGAAGAAACATTACTAATATGAACAAATCCCCTAACATTACCAAATTCAAGTAACTCTACAAAAACACCATAATCAAGTATTTGACTAACTCTAACAACAACTAAGTCATCTCTTTGTGGATATTCCATAACAACCAATAAAGAACTTTAGAAATAAAAAGAATTAAAAAGTGCTAACAAGAAGAAAAAAAGCATTAATTAATTAGAAAGAACAATTTTATCTTAATAAAAAATTCAACCTAATTTAAATTTCTTCAGCTATTTTTCGCATCACTAAAAGTTTTGATATTTTTTGAGGAACATCAACTTTTTCCCCCTCAGAAAAAGGGCCATATTCTTGCATATCTGTCCCAACAAATGTAGGAACATCTTTTAGAATTTTTATTGTAATTACTTCAGTTTTTTCTTTTTGTCTTTCACCAAATAAAGAAGTATAAATTTCATTATGATCATTTAATAATTTTAACATTTTTTTATAAGTATCCATTTCATGTTTATCCATTTTATCAATATTAATATCTTTTGTGTGAGCAGCAATTAATGCTTTATTTAACAATTTTTTTTCTCTCATTAAAAAAATTTCTTCAATTATTCTTTTCAAATTAGTAAATTCCCTAACATCAGAAGATGAAAAGTTTTTTAGAGAAGATAAATATTTTTTTTTCTCTTCATCTACAAATTTTTCCAAAGATTCTATAAAATCATCATCAACTTCAACAAGTTTACTAGTATTTTTTTCAAGTCTGTGAATTCTTCTCAATTCATCAAAATCTATTTTCATAAGAATCACCATTAAAAATTAATATTTAAAATACAAAAATTATCTCAATTCTGCACCTTTGCCAATCAAGTAAATTGCTACAAACATTGGAACTTCAATTTCTTCATTTTCAAAAGGACCATAACATGTGTTATTCAAAGTAAATTTTGGTGCTTTCTTTATAAAAACCCTTTGTGGAGTGTTATCAAAAACAATGCTATCAACAAAAGGATCAAATTCTTCTAAATCATCAAATTTAATTGTTTTTGCCAAAAATCCTGTATCTCCATGAAGTGTATTTGGAACTCTAATTATTTTATGTAAATCAACACTTGTTTGTCTATCAATTGGAGATAATTCTTTATCAACTGCATTTTGAAAAACTTTTTTCCAAAATTCATTAGATTTTTTTCCTTCAAGTTTAAATAAAACCCCTCTATTGATTCCTTCAATTACTTCTTCTCTTTTTTCAAGAAGAATATTAATTTTCTTTTGTTGAACTCCAGAAATTACAGACAACTCTTTTGGAGATAATGTAAGTAATTCTTTTACTTTAGAATTAACTCTTTCAATCCAACGACCCTTTGTTTTTGCAACAACTCCTTTTTCAAAATCATACCCCATTTTTTCAAAATAAATTCCAGAACCAGTTATATAATCAACAAGTTCAATTCTTGATTGTTTATTTAAATTTTTTATTAAATCTGAACGAACATGTAAGTGATACCCGGCTTTTCCTGAAAAATTTATTGAAAATTCTTTTGAATCAAAACCAAAATCATTTTGCAAAAAATCAATTAACTTAAATATTTGTTTTTTTGCTTCAGATAAGTGTTTTTTTTCAAACCATTGTTTTCCATCAATTTCTTCAACTTCAAGTCCCAGTTCATCAGCATCAAATTCATAAATCAAGTCAGCTCCAAAAAGAATTTTATTTTCCATAGGTTTTCTTTCAGGAAATCTATAATATGCATTCGAGTAAGAAAAAAATAAGGGTTTATTATTTCTTAAAAAATAATTCATTTCATTAGCATCCCTAAAAGCAATATTTCTATTAGCTATTTTTCTTTTAAATATTCCAAAACCAAATTCTCTATTTTCAATATTTGGTAATTCAATAAAATTTTTTATATAATATTCTGAAAATTTTTGTTTTAGGAAAACTGATTCTTTTGATTCTTCCTCCACATACATTAATTTACCACCTTGTTTTTTTCACTTAACTCATTTTGTTTTTTGAATTTATTTTTATATCTTAATTTTGAAATATAATATCTAACAGGATGATTACTTTTACACTCTTTTTCACACTCTTTAACTTTTAATCCATACTCCGCTATTTTTTTACACCCAGGAGCAGATAATTTCTTTTGATAAATTCTATCAATATGATACTGCGCAATATGTTTTTTGTAATCAGGACTTTTTGAAAAAAGAGATAAAAGTTCTTCTTTTCTCATCCCAAGTTGAAATAAAAAACTTGCAAGAACTAAACGCGCCATATAAGATAATTTTTTTCCTGATGCTTGATCACTATAAAGTACTTTCATACAAGGAGGGAACAAATCAACTTCAATTTTTCCTTCAATTTTTAAATCAAAACTTTTTTTCTCAATCACCATTAATTGGGAATCAATTGTTTTTGCATAGTCAATAAATATTTTTGAAATAAATCTTTTTTCTATTGGAAGAGAATCAAAAACTTTTTTGTAAGATTTTTCTGATAAAAATCTTGCAAAATCATTTAATGACAAGTATACTATTCCTTTTGAAACATTTTTATTTATTAATTTTGATTCATCATCAACAAAATTAATATCAAGATAATCAATTAATTTTAATTCTACAAAAAATTCTTTTTCTTCACTTAATACATAATTTAGTTTAAAATCATCCGCAAGAGAAAGAGCAGTTTTTTTAGGATCTGGGTTTTGAATTATTGCAGCAAAGGTTTTCTTTTTTACCAATAATGAAAATTTTTCTTTTATATTTGGAGTATTCATTGAAGATAAAATTAATTTTGCAATAGGGAAAGCAATTATCTCATTTTGGAGCATTTCTCTTGAAGAATTAGTTAAATCTATTATGTATTCTTGATTCGAATTTGCTCTTAAAATTACAAGTGCGGCCCTTTTAATTATTGTTTCTGAAACATCCTCTGGATTTAATTTTGAATCTCTTAAAAAATCCCTTGCCTTTTCAGTAAAGGGAAAATTTTGCATAAAAATTAGTCTCTCCATAAACTACTCTTTTAAGAAAAGCATTAAATAAATAATCTATTTGACTAAAAACAACTAATTAACATAATTAAAGTGCTTTATTTAATCAATTATTTTTTACAAAATCATGTGGGCTAAGTAAAATGTTATTTTGCTTTCCCCAATATTGTATTCTACTTTCATTGGAGAATCATTTTTTAGATAAATTATTACTTTTTTTTCATTATCTGCCTCTTTAATTAGATTTTGAAAAAACCCTAATGAAAATTTTGAAGTAACATTTGATTTTGAAGAAACACTTGCTGCCCTTAATGCTTCTGAATCAAGTGCTCCTTGTGAACCTCTTGCTTCTAAAAAAAATCTTCCGCCTTCAACTTTTAATACTACACTTGAACCAAATAATGATGCATCTTTTAATAATTCTTTTAAAAAAGAAGCCATTATTTCTACTTTTGTTTCATAATTGATAGTTGGCACTTTTGCTTCTTCTACTGAAACATCAATTAATGGAAGCCTAAATGTTCTTTTTAATTCTGATTCAAATTTTAATTTAAGTTCAGCATCAGAAATATCTATAAATAACTTATCAGCAATCATTGCCCTTTGTAACATTTTATTTAACTCTACTAAATCCACTCCAATAAAGTTTGGTTCAATTTCATATTTGTCAAATAATTTTTTGTCCATAAAATAATCAACTAATACTACCTGACTTGGATCTGTTGAACGAAAAGAAACTCCTTTATCAGAAAACCTAAAATTTCCTTCAGGAATAAAAGAAGAAATCGCATCAACCGCTCTTCTAAAAAAATCAATTCTTTTTAATTCTATCATTTAAATCAACTATAAAATTTAACAACACGCAAGTATTTAAAGTATTATTTGTCATTTTTTGAATAAAAATTAATATTTATTTTTTAAAAATACTAGTAGCAAAGCAATCACACAATAAAATATTAACATTGATGCTTCAAACCATAATTGGGTTATTGAAAGTCCCTTTATAATTAACCCAATTAAAAGATTATTTGCAAGAGTCATAGGTAAGCCAGAACTAATTAATTGCATATTTGTTTCCATAAATTCTAATGGTAAAACTATTCCACTTAAAAAAAGCATTGGAACAATTACTAATAAAGAAGTCAAAATCGCAGTTGATTGATTTTTTACAAATGACGCTATTAGTAACCCCATACAAATAAATGTTATTGAAACAAGAACTATTGCTGAAAACAATTCAATTGGATTTGCAGTAGTAACTAAACCAAACCCCAAATGAGTTACCCCCATAATTGCAAAGGGAAGCGGTATTTTTGCAAAAGCCACGGCAAATATTATTCCAGCTTCAATTAATGCTATAATTAATTGCCCAATTATTTTTCCAAAAAACAATATAACTTTACTTGATGGGGATAATTCTAATCTCAAAGTAACATTTTCAGTTCTTTCCATAATGAAAATAATTGAAGTTAACAACATACAAGTCAAAATTAATACAACAACAAGTGCATTAGATACAAGTATCCCAAAAGGATCAACATTAAATATTTTTCCTTCATAAAAAACAACTGGTTGAGCTATTACTTTTGGATCAATTTTACTAAATTCAACTAATTGTCCAGAAAATTTAGTTAAAAGAGTTGAAGAAGAGTTTAATTTTTCTTCAATTTCTGATTTGTAAACTCTTGATTGTGCAATCATTACTTTTATTTCACTAATTGATTGTGCCCCAAGAGTTGCTTTTTCAAAAATTGCATCAATTTTTGAGAAACTCTTATTTATTTCAGAAGTATCATCACTTATTTTATCAGTTAAATCAATTAATTGAGTAGACATCATTTTCCAACTAGACATTGTTGATTGGATTTGATTTATTCTATTTATTTGCTCATATAATTTTGCTTTATCAGTCCCTTCAGGGAGTACAGAACTTATTGACTCTAAGTCATTAGCCATTGTTGACAAAGTAGAAGAAATGTCATCAATTTCACTAGGTAATTTTTTTAGGGATTCTTTATTTTCTAGTAAAGGTCCTTTTAGTGATTCATACTCAGATTTAAACTTAGTATAAGAGGATTTTAATGAATTAACATCATTTGTATCATACTCTATTGCAGATAATTTTGATTCTAATTCATTTAATGATGATTCTGCCTCAATTAATTTCTTTTTGTAATCTTCCACATTTTTTATTTCTTGATTAATGTTTGAACCAAAAGAATTTATTGTGGACCAGATTTGTCCTAATTGTTGTTGTGCAAAATCAACTGTTGTTTTTTGAATAATTGCTTTTGCAATCTCCATAAAAAATCTTGAAGAGAGCAAATTAGAATTATCATAAAGTAAATCTACTTTTAATTGTTTATTTGGAGAATCCCCCCTAAGAATTATTCCTGAAATTACAGTTTTATTATAAAGTCCATTCCTTAAAGAATTTTCATCAGGATACTCAACTATAGACATACTTTTATTACCAATAAGTGTGTCTAAAATTTCTGAATCAAAACTTAACTGATTAACATACCCTATTTTCATTTGCCCCATTTTTGAGACATCAACCCCAGTGAATGCTGAACCAAGTAATCCAACAACAATAAAAGGATAGAGAAATATCAAAATTAACGCAATTTTTTGTGCTTTTATTAAAGAAATTTCTTTCCAAATGATATCAATTAATTTCATATAAACCACAAATATTAATCATTCTTACTCGGGTTGTTTCATTCCTTCACCAGTAATATTCAAAAATACGTCTTCCAAATTTGGTTCTTTTGTTATTGAGGATGAAATATTATATCCTTTTTTCATTAACCATTCAGTTATGGCTATTACTTTTTCAAAACTATGTTCTTGTTCAAATGGGATAAATAATAAATCATCTCTTGACACAATCGTTGATTGATTTAATACACTTTTTATTTTTTGAAGATCTTCCCCTCTTACGCCTCCAGGAATATTAAATATCATTACTTTTATTCCCCCATATTGGGATATTAATTCAATTGGTTTTCCAATAGTTAGTAATTTACCTTTTTTCATTAAAGCAAGTTTTGTGCACAATTTTTCTGCCTCATCCATATAATGAGTAGTAATAATAATTGTTTTCCCCGCTTCTTTAAGATCTTTAATTTTTACCCAAAACATTTGTCTCATTTTTGGATCAAGTCCAACTGTAGGTTCGTCAAGAAAAATCAGTTCAGGATCATGAACAAGAGAAATAGCAATATTTAGTAACCTTTGATAACCACCACTTAAATTTCCCGCTTTAGCATCTTTAAAGTCAGAGAGATTTAACCAATTCATCAAAAAATCAACACGCGGTTTTATTTTATTGTGTTGTAATCCACAAACACTTGCAAAAAATTTTATATTTTTTTCAACTGAAAAATCTTTATAAAACGCAGTATCTTGAGGAACTAAAGCAACTTTTTTTTTCAAATTTACTTTTTGACCTTCAAATAAAACAACTTTACCTGAAGAAGGTTTTTCAAGACCCAAAATTATTGAAGTAATAGTTGATTTTCCAGCCCCATTACTTCCAAGTAACCCAAAAATTTCTTTTTCTTCAATATCAAAAGAAACAGTATCTAAAACCTTTTTTGCACCATAAGATTTCGAAACATTTTGTACAGAAACAATCTTCATAAAACCACTACTTTTCAAAAGGATAAATGAAAAAAGTAGTATAAAAACAATACTTTTGGATAAATATTAAAAAAATAATTATTAAAAAATAAAAAAATAAATTAGAAGGATTAAATGTTACACTAAGCATTTTCTATTCTTGGAGCTAAAAAATAAGTAATACTTGCTTCTCCAATTGAATAAGCTACTTTTACTGGCGCGTTTGATTTTAATAGTAAAGATACTTTTGTGTCACTTGTTGCTGCTTTTAACATGTCTTGTAAATAATCAAGTGGAAACATTGATTTGCATTCTTTTTTTACTTTCATTTCAAATAAAGCAGTTTTGTCTTGAGCAAGTTCTTCATTTAGGTTTCCTTTTGAAGAGGTTGCTTTTACAAAAAACTTTTCATCAGTAGACCCAAGAGTAATATGAGTACTAATTAGTGCTGCATCTTTGAATGCACTTTGTAAAAATCCTGCAGAAATTAGTAATTCTGAATCAAACTCAATTCTTGGATTTGGCACATCATTTGTTGAAATATCAATTAATGGTACTTGAAAAGATCTTGTCGCATTACCTTTGAAAGAAATAGTTAAAAATGATTTCTTTTCATCAAGAGAGAGAACTAGTTCATCACTTGAAGTTGCTCTTGATAATACTTGATTTAAATAATCAAGGTCAAGTCCAAGCCTAATGTTTTCTGATTCAAATTTTGTAAAAGCTTTTTTTGGTAAAGAAAAATCAACCATCGATATTTGTGAAGGATCAGTTGCTTTAAGTTCAACCCCATTATCAGAAATAACAAGTTCTGCTTCATCAATTAAGACAGCAATAGCTTCCATACTTTTTTTGAAAACATCCGCGTTTTTTAAAACAAGTTCCATTTTTTCACCAAATAATAAAAAAATATAGTCAATATAAATTTATAAACCAATTCTGGGTAAAAATAAAATAAATATAACACTTAAATTATTAAAAAAGAGAATTTAAATTAATTTGATTTTTTATAATCAATTATTTTTCCTGAAGAATCAAGAACTAAAAGCAATTTAACTCCTGATACTTCAACAAGAGCTAAAAAACTATCCTCTTTTCCATTAAAATCAACAATATTTACTTTGGATTTCAATTGTTTTTCAATTATTGGTTTAAATTTATCAACTAACATTTTTTTTAACGAAATTTCACTCTTTTTTATTTCAAGAATAGGTTGTTCTTTTTTTACAACTTTACCTACTCTTAAATCACTTAAGTGTTTTATGACTTGAGCAGCTTTTTTTTCTTCAGAATTTTTAAAAAAAAGTATAATTAAACAAACAAAAATAATTGCAATTGATAAAAAAATTATAAAAAGAGAAACCTCTATAATATCAAATAACATTAAAGATTCTAAATTAAAAACCATAATTATTAAACACCCTTAGAGAATAAAAACATAATGGAAAGAACAAAAATAAATAAAATTGTGTTATGTTAGTTTTTGAAAAAAATTAATTTAATTTAACAAATCCCTCTAAAATCTTTTGGGAGGGACCCTGTGTAAATTATGGATAATAAATCATCAACAAGCCACAATTTTACACACCCTAATTTGGGAATGTTAAAAAAAGCAACTCCTTGGATTTCTTCTATTGGGATCGCGTAAAAAGTAATACAATTTTTTTCTGAAGCAGGAATTAAAGTATTAACCTTCCCGCAATCTTGATCAAAAGTTATATTAGTTAAAGTATTGTCGCCTTTAGTTAAAACGAATTCCCCATCATTAGCTTTAATTTTTACAATAGATCTATGAATTACAGGTATTTTTACTGGAAATGAATTATAAACAATTATTCTTGAATTTTTATTATAAACAACTTCTTTTCCATTTGAAAAAACTATTGAATAAAAGTTCCCGTCTAGAAATTTTGCAGAAACATATTCACTAGCAGCAATATTTTTTATTGATTTATCAAGAATTATTTCTTCTCCAAAATTCATTTGCCCCCCATATTTTGTTAAACCTATTATATCTCCGCGATAAAGGTTTGGTTCCATACTTGCTGAATAAACAATAACTAAAGGACTCGCTACTCCAAAAAGTAAAGCAAGAATTGAATAAAATATATAAGCAAATATCGCTGCAAAAATGACATTAACAATTAATTCAATAAATTCATTTTTTGTAACTTTTTTTACTTGCGGCATTATAAATAAATCCACATAATGAAATGGGTCGAGCCATTTTAAAAAAGATAATTTTTTTTTAACATGACCAAAAAAACTTTTTGCTTTATCTTTTGTTTTTGAAAAATAAATTTTTTTAGTTTCTTTTCTATTAAATTTAACCATAAAAATTATCCCAAAATTTAATCTTTTTTAAAAAATTTTTAAAAAATCTCTAAATCTCTAACTTTATTATTAATAATAATAAATAACTGTTTTTTAAAATGCAAGCGTATTTGTTTTTCCTTGTTTTTTTCCATAAAAGAAAACTGCCAAAATAATTAATAACACATAAATAAAACCCAAAATATAGTATAATTCAGATAAACCCATTATTCCAACTGCTTCAGTTAGTGCTCCATAAATTACTGAAAATAACCCTAAAATAACTAAGAAAATAATGTCTTTTGCAAGACTCATTGCGCCATGTCTAAAAAAATCCCCCTTTGCTATTGCTGAAGATAAAATAGCTCCTGCAACCGCCCCAAATACATACGCAAGCAATTCTGGAGGACCATGCCCTATTAACATCCCTTGTAAGAAACCAAATCCCTTAATGTGTTCCCCAACTAAAAACATTTCTCCAAAAAATACCCCCAAGATAGAAGCATTCCATGCAATAATAAAAATTGCACCAACTCCATAAAATATAGATAAAATTAAAATGAAAATTAGTACCCCTAAATTGTTTTGTAATATAAAAACTGTACAATCAGTGACATTACTTGTTTTTGGATCTTGACACGCTGAAAAGGCCCCGGCGGTTGCTCTCCCACTAATTGAATTAGGAACTCCATTTACACAAGAATCACTTCCAGATATTCCACAAAAAGCTTTAGTTTGTTCTTCAAACCAAAGAGAACGCTCTTCTTGCGGTGAGAAAGAATAAGCGACAGCAAAAGCAAAAATTATTCCAATAAAAATCCAAACATAAAGCATCAATAAATTAAAATGTCTTGCAAAAAAAGTAACAGCACTTTTTCTTTCAATAACTTCATCTGAATGTTCTGAAGATAAAATATTAAACACAACAGGAACTAACCCTATTGTAATAAATGCAATGGATAAAACACTTCCATGTTTTGGAAAAATTAAATCCGCAATTACAATACTTGCAAGAGAAATAGCAATTGTAATAAAAAAAATTATTATTGGATTCTTACTTATCCTTTTTTCCCCAATAATTGATTCAAGAACCATAATAATCTACCAAAATAACAAAAAACTTCTTCACCACATTAACGAATTACTAAAAAAACCTATCCTTCTTTGGCTTTCCCTTAGATTTATATATCTTTCATAAACTAAATTGTTTTGGACATTAAATACTTTTCTATAAATTGGTGAAAGAGAACTATTTTTGAAAAACTGTTAAAATTGGGTGAAAATATGAGTAAAACTAAAGAATTAATTGTAATGCCTGGAGAAGAAATTTCTATTGAGGAACAATATGGTGGAGGAAAAAATACTTTTGTGAAATTTGGAAAAGTAAAATCCGTTGTTTTAGGCAAAGTTATTTTTGACGATGGGCAAAAAAAAGTAAATGTTGAGGGCAAACTAGTTCAAACCATAACTATTAATGATATTGTTTATGGAAAAGTAGTGAAAGTTAAAGACTCAATGGTGTTAATTGAACTAACCAGTGCAGAAAATAACAAAAAAATAACTTCAAAAGAATCTAATTTGCCTGTTAGAAATGTTTCAACAGAATATATTTCAAAACTTGATAATTTTTTTAAAATAGGGGATATTGTTAAAGCAAAAGTTGTTGGAGCTACTCCTTTAGGTATAGATCTTGCAACAAACGAAACCGGACTTGGAGTAATAAAAGCTTATTGCAAAGAATGTAGAAGTGAATTAAGTCACTCAAATGAAAAATTACTTTGTTTTAATTGTGGAAGCCAAGAAGAAAGAAAATGGTTTAGTGATGAACAAAAACCAAGAGAATTCCAACCAAGAAGAGAATTTAGTGGCGACAGAGGATTTAGCGGGAATAGGGGATTTAGACAAAATGGGCCAAGAAGAGATTTTAGAAGTGGAGGAAACCACAGATTTAATGGACCAAAAAGAGATTTTAGGAGAAACAATAATTCAAATGAACAAAATGATGGGTATAGTGGAAATAATAGAGGTTTTGGCCAAAAAAACTTTAACAAAAAATTTAATAAACGATTTTAATTAAAATTTAATAATAAAAGTTAGTTATATTAATTTGATTTTTTGGAGGAATAAAAAATGAAAATGGAAATAATACAAAATGAGAAAAATACTTTGGAGTTTTATTTACTAAACGAAAGACACACAATATCTAATTTGTTAAAAGAAAAATTAGTGAAAAATGGAGATGTTGAATTTTGTGCGTATAAATTAGATCACCCTCTTGAAGACAAATCAAGATTTATTTTAAAAACAAATGGAAAAAACCCTAAAAAAGTACTTGAAGAAGCAATTAAGGAAATTAAAGAAGAACTTGAAGAATTTAAAAAAGCATTTGACAAAATGAAATAGAATAACTATTAATCTTAAAAAAATAAAATTAATTTTATACAAAAAATTAATTTTATTTTTTATTCCCCATTTAAAAAACGCTTTTATACTTAATTTTATTAATTATTTTATTAATTATTTTTTTAATTTTTTCTTTTTACTTTTTTCTTTTGATTTTGCTTTTTTTGCAGCAGTATCAACATATTTTTTTAGTAATTCTTTATAATATTCATTTTTTTGTACTAAAGAACTTTTTTCCTTATTTGAAAGCATTCCTGAATTTGATATTGATTGTGCAAGATTTGAAAATTCAGCAGGGAAAAAAACTTTACTCCCCTTTGTTTTTGACATATTTTCAATTGCACGAATATAATAATATGCAAGCGCGTTCTCATCAAGACCTTTTGCTGCTTCTTTTACTGCTTCAATTTCTGCTTTATGAGCTAAAGCTCTTTCCATTCTTGCAAGCTTTTGTTGAACTGCTGCTTTTTCTTCGTGCATTGCATTAAGAACAGTGTCTGGAATTTGTATATCCTTAATTTCTACCGAATCAACCATTACTCCCCAATTTTTTGAGGTTTTTTCAAGAGTTTCTTTAAGTTGAGCATTAACAAGTTCAATACTTGAAATTACTTCTCCTAAATTCATTGAACCAATAACATCACGAAGAGTAGACACTACAAGTAATTGTGATGCCCCCACATAATCTTCCACTTCAATAACAGAGTTAACTACACTTTGATTATCCTTTTTTATTTTTAAGTAAATAATTGCGTCAATTGAAACTTCAATTCCATCTTTTGTAACCACATCTTGTTTTGGCACATCAATCGTTTTAGTTCTAAGATCAACTAAATCCACTTCTTCAATAATTGGCCAAACAAAAGCCCACCCTGGACCACCAACCCTATGAACTTTTCCAAACCTATAAATTATTGCCCTTTGATAATCAACTAATTGTAAAATCATATCATATTTCCAAACAATTAAAGCCACAATTCCAAGTAATGCAAGCCAAAACAAATTTGCAAGCAACAAATCAGAATATTGAATTGCGGTAGAAATTAGAAAAACTGCTAGTACAATTAAAATAAAGAAAATAATGTATCTAAAGTTCTTGCTGGCCAAAATAAACACCATCATTTGATAATTATACACAATATTAGCAAGTAGGACCTTTATATACTTTACAATTAATCAAAAAAATGAAAAAATATCAAAACTATTTTATTATTCACTAAAATAAGGACCAAATAATATATCCCGCTTAATTTAATATCCTTTATTAATAAGAATATAATATATATAAGAAAGACAATAGCAATGTATTCATTAAGGGTAATTTTTATGAAAAAAAAGATTTTTGTTGTTTGTGTTGATAGAGACAATGATCTTGGAAGAAAAGCAAAAATTACTGGTCCAGTAATTGGAAGAGAAAAAAACTTAGCCGCTGCCGAAAAACTAATTCTAAATGATCCTGAAGAAAGTGATGCAAACACAATGTTTGCTGCACTAAAAAAACTAGAAGAAGCAAGAAAAGAATTCAAAAATGTTGAAATAATTACTTTAACTGGAGCAGAAAAAATAGGTTTAAGTTCGGATAAAGAAATATCAAGACAACTGGATACATTATCAAAAGATTATTTAATAGATGGATGGATTTTGGTGACTGATGGAGCAGAAGATGCACAAGTAATTCCACTACTACAATCAAGAGGAAAAATAATTTCAACAGAGACAATTGTAATAAAACAAGCAAAAGCTGTTGAATCAACTTTTTATACAATAAAAGAAGCACTAAAAGACCCAAGCATTGCAAGATTATTTTTAGGAATACCCGGATTAATGTTAATAACTTATTTTGTTTTAGGAATTTATTCAATACAAGCAATGGCATTAATTCTTGGAAGTTACTTAATGCTTAAAGGATTTGGAATTGAAGAAAAAATATTTGATTATTTAAGATTAATAATGACAAGTTTATCAAATCAAAGAATAAGTGTATTACTTTATGTTGCCGCAATATTAACTCCTTTTTTTGGATTCTGGTTAGCTTATATTCAATTGATTTCTTCAGAATTTATTGACATTACTATTGATGTTATTTCAGCAGTAAGAATTGTTTACCCATTCTTAGCACTTGCTGTATTATTAGTACTAATTGGAAAAATTATTGATGCATTTTATTTAAAGAGAGTATACAAAATTGGTAAATACCTTGTTCAATCAGCATCAATAATTGCTATTTGGGCTGTAATTGATTCAGGAACTTTAGTTTTCTTAAGACAAGCAGATATAAGTTGGTTTCCATTAAACATTATGGCTAGTTTAATTATACTTGTAATATCAATGAGAGTAAGCAAAGTATTTGATGTAAAGAATAGAATAACTAAATTACTTATTGGACTAATCGTAATGGATGAAGAAGGAAGTTACTTAGGAAAAGTTAGTGCTATAGATAAAAAGAAAAAAATAATTATAATAAAAACTGAAAAAGAAAAACTAATAGAAAAAAACATTGAACAATTCTCTCTAAAACAAGGAAGAGTAATTATTTCATAAACTCTAAAAAAATTAAGCAATTGTTTTTGGAACAATACTTTCTAAAACTTGATTTATTTTATTTGTCCTAATTATTTTTCTTAAATCACTAAGTAATACTTTTTTTTCTCTACAATCAACTAATGCAATTGCTAATACTTCTACTAAATTATTTACTGGAATTATTTTTATTTTTGTTAATTCTTCTTTTGATAAAACAATATCGTTTAAGTTACTTCTTGGAACTATAACTTCTCTAAAACCAGCTTTAATTGCTGCACTTATTTTTGAAGAAACTCCCCCCACAGGCAACACTTCCCCTCTTACAGAAAGTGAACCAGTCATTGCTAGTTCTTGACGAACTGGAATATTTTCTATTGAAGAAATAACCGCTGTTGCAATTGATACACTTGCACTATCCCCTTCCACTCCTTCGTAGGTTTGTAAAAATTGTATGTGAATATCTTTAGCGAATTGTCCAGAGATTTTTTTGAAAATTGCTGAAACATTTTCTACAGCTTCTTTCGCTATTTCCCCTAACTTTCCTGTTGCTATTACTTTTGAAGAATTCTTTGATGACGGAGGAGCAACACTTGCTTCTATTGGAATAATACTTCCCGCACTTCCATCCCCAAACACAGCAAGACCATTAACTCTTCCAATTGCACTACCTTTATTTAAATAAACTTCATAATCTTTTTTTGTTTCAATTGCTTTATCCACCATTTGGGCTTCAAGAGTTCTTGCAGAAAGTTTTGCTTCAAACACATCTTGTCTTTCTACAAACACATGCCCTTTTTCTTTAGCAACATCCCCTGCTGCTCTAACAAGTCCACCAAGATCACGCAATTTTAAAGTCAATTTTCCTTTTCTCTCTGCTCTTCTTTTTGCTTCAAAAACAATTTCTTCAACAGCATCTTTTGAGAAGTGAGGAATTTTTCCATCCTTAATTACTTCCTGTGCAACAAATTGAGCAATTTTTTTTCTATTATCACAAGTGTCATTCATTTCAGTATTCATATAAACTTCATAACCATAACCCCTAATTCTACTTCTTAGAGCTGGGTGAACTTTTTCTAAATCTTGATAATTTCCAGCAGCAATTAAAACAAAATCACAAGGAATTGGATCAGTTCTTGTCATCGCACCAGAAGAATTTTCACTCTGACCAGTAATTGAATATTTTTTTTCTTGCATTGCTGTTAAAAGTTCTTGTTGAGATTTGTGAGACAATGTTGCAATTTCATCAATAAATAAAACTCCACCACTTGCTCTATGAATCATTCCTGGTTCTACTCTTAAATGAGGAGGAGTACCAAGACCACCACTTTGAAGTGGATCATGTCTCACATCACCAAGAAGTGCTCCAGCTCTTGCCCCAGTTGCCTCAAAAAATGGCGCAACTTTTTTTCCTTCATTATTAATTAATAATTTTGGTGAAGAACCACTTTCTTTTGTTCTCATTTGAGAACCAAGAGCAAGACCAATTAGTAAAACTGCTCCAATCAAAAGGAGTACTGCAAAAATAATATCACTATACCATCCCCATTGCCAAAAAAGTCCTGCTAAAAACATCCAAACAAGTGGAATTAAAAAAGAAATTAATCTTGAAGAATCCTCAGCCTTTCTAACCTCAAGCCTTTCAGCATTAAGTATTTTTTTTCCTTCACTAGATTTAACTAATCTAACTTTTGGATTATTTGAATCATCATAATTAGGGTATACTAAAACATCTTGTAATTGTGACACTGGTAAAATTTCACTCATAGCTTGAGCAATTAGTGATTTTCCTGTTCCAGGAACTCCAACCAAAAGAACATTTCTTTTTTGAGCAGCGGCTTTTTTTATAATCTCAACACTCTTCTCTTGACCAATTACTTGCTCAACCAAATTTTTTGGAACAAAAATATCTTTAGTACTAGAAAAATTAATTCCAAAAATTTCATCAGATAAAACAACTTTTTTATTAGAATTATTTTCTTCAATTTTGAGTAACTTTTTTGAAACATTCTTTTTTGAAGAAACAAACTTGCGCTTTAGTCCTTTCTTAGCCATAACTAACAAATAATACCTTAAATAAAAGGTTAAAAAAGGTATTCAAACACAAATCAAAACATAATAAAACAAGAAAAATGATTAAAATAAAAAAAATGTAAAAAATAAAATAAGTAAAATTTGAAAAAAATAGTGAAATTGTTATGGAACAAATAAAAATTACTTTTCTTGGAACAAGCGGAAGTGTTCCTCAAAAAGACAAGAATTTTGCTTCAGCAATAATTTCGCATAAAGGAGAAAATCTTTTGTTTGATTGTCCTGAAGGAACTCAAAGACAAATAATGGCTTCAACACACTCATTAATGAAAATAAATAATGTATTTATCTCACACATGCACGCAGATCACTTTTTAGGATTATTTGGTTGGATTGCAACAATGACAATGAATCAAAGAAAAGAAAAATTAGTAATTTATTCTCCAAAAGGCGGAAAAGAAAAAATAAAAAAAATATTAACTGAAGTGGTTAAACCTTGTTTTGAAATAGAATATAAAGAAGTAAAAAAAGGAGTAATTCTAAAAAATGAGGATTTTGAAATTAGTGCTTTTCCACTAAAACACGAAATCCCTTGCTTTGCTTATGTGTTTAAAGAAAAAAATAAAATTGGGGAATTTAATAGAAAAAAAGCAGAAAAATTAGGAATACCAGTCGGGCCCCTTTATTCAAAACTAGCGAAAGGAGAAAAAGTAAAAGTGAATGGTAAAACATTTACTCAAAAAGATGTTATGGATTATTCTAAATCAAAAGAAGGAAGAAAAATTGTTTTTGTTTCTGATACTAGACCAATAAAAGAAACAATTGAGTATTCAAAAAATGCGGATGTATTAATTCACGAATCAACTTTTTTAGAAATTCAAAAAGATAAAGCAATTGAAACATTACATACAACTGCTCTTGAAGCTGCAATAATAGCAAAAAAAGCAAAAGCAAAAAAACTATTCTTGTTCCACTTTAGTGCAAGAAATTCCAATCCTGAAGAAATACTTGCTGAAGCAAAAAAAGAATTTAATGAAACAATAATAGCAAAAGAACTTGAAACAATAATTATTTAAAAAATAAATAAAAAAATTTATTTTAAAAAAATGTGAAAAATTAACCCAAAAATATTTATGAATAATTATTCTAATTTAATTATTTTAATTATTTCATTTTCTTTATCAATCATTTCCATTTCTTTTTTTCTAATCAAAAATTCAAAAACACTTTGTTTTATTTCTCGTTTTAATAGTTTTGATTCTAAAAAAGACATTTCTTGCCTAATAATTTCTGATTCCTTTAATAATTTTTCAAGTTTAAGTTTTTTATAATTTGTTGGATGTTTCATTTTTTCAGTAAGTTGCAAAAATTTATCTTTAATAGAAACAGTATTTTCTTTTTTTATTCTAAAAATTTCAAGTTCTTTCTCCACCATTTGTCTTTCCATATCACCTGATAATGGTTCAAAAACTTCTTTTCTTATCTTACCTTGCACAAATTTTCGTTCAGCAATCAATAATTTTTGTTTATCATCAATTATTTCTTGTTCAAAAAAAGAAATTAAAGTACTCCTATCTTTTTTATAAGTTATAAACCAAAAAATAGAAATTAATGCAAACAAAACTAGAATTAAAAAAATAACTTCAATCATAAAATCAACTTAAAATCCCATAAAATTTAATCCACTCACTAATCAATAATCGCTAACCAATAATATATTCTTTTCTATAGCAATTTTTTGAAAAAAATTCACTACTCTAAACAATTAAAAAAGAGTAAATATAAATTAATGTATAATTAAAATGTTAAATTAAAAATAATTTAAATATTAAAATAAGGAGTGATAATTATGGGCGAACACATTTTAAAAAAAAGACCATATTCTGATGAAGAGGCAAAAAAATACTTGAAAATGTAATGAGCAAAGAAACCACTGATTGGCATTACAATACACACCACAAAGGATACATTGTAAAAAGAAATGAAATTGAAAAAAAACTTTTAGAAGAAAAAAGTATTCTCCTCGAAGGAGCTAACGCAAATTACTCTGAATTTGGAGAATTAAAAAGAAGAGAAACATTTAATGCTAATGGAGCAATTTTGCATGATATTTTTTGGGAAAATTTGGGTGGAGATGGAGATATAAATAAGGCAGCCCAACTAAAGAAAAAAATTGAAAACGATTTTGGTAGTGTTGAAGAATGGAGAAAAGAATTCAAAGCCGTAGCATTAAGTGCAAAAAATTCTGGATGGGCAGTACTTGTAATTGATGAACTAAGTGATGGTAAACTAAGAAATCTACTTGTCGATGAACACGGAGTTGGGGCAATATGGGGGGCAAAACCATTAATTGCATGTGATGTATTTGAACACTCATATTACCACAAAGACGGACCAAAACGAGCAATTTATATTGATAATTTTTTCAACAATTTACATTGGGAAAGAATTGAAAAAATATATAAAAAATAATTTTATATTTTTTTAATAAAAAACCCAAAATAATTTAAAACTTTTATTAAAAAAAGGACATTAATATTTTTTTATTTAATGTTTTGGATTAAAATGTTTTTCTAGTTGATCATTATCACGTTCTTTTAATTTAAACCCAAACTTAAACAGAATTAGAATTAAAATTATTACAATTATTACAAAAATAAAAACTTCAATCATAAAAAACACTAAATTTTTAAAAATAATAATTAACTAAAATCCAACTTTTTTAAATTTTAAATTTCTTCCCAGGACTTAAAATTATTGTATCTGTTTTTAAAACACTATCTTCAATTCTTTTCTTTAAATCCATTGGATCAAATTTTTTAGATTCAAAAATATCATATTGCATTGGGACAATCATTTTTGATTTTAAAATTTTTGCAGCTCTTACTGCATCTACAACATCCATTGTTCTTGAACTAATTGGTAAAAAAGAAACATCAGCCTGAATTTTTTCAAAAGAATCGTGTAAAGATGTTACTCCTGCATGATAAACCTTTTTTCCATCAAAATCAAGTAAATAACCTAATGGATAAAAACTTTTTGGGAAGTGAGCTGTTTTTGATTTTATTTTAATACCTTTAACAATAATTTCAGAATTAGAATAAATTGGAACTTTTTGCATTCTTGGTAAATTTAATTTTTGTAAAACAACATCATGGCCAATAACTGTGGAATTATCTCTTAACGCAATCTCTTGAACCGCAATAGGATCAAAATGTTCTGGGGTTTCATTTGTTAGTAAAATTACTGAAATTTTTTTTAACTTTGAAGAACTAGTGGGTATTTTTTGAATTTTCTTTAAATCAGTTTTTGAATTATCAAAAACAGGGTCAATTAAAACTGTTGAAGATCCATGCTTTAATTGAAAAAAAGAATGACCAAAATATTGAAGCTCAACCATGAAATATTATTACTACCTAAGGGATAAAAAGGTATTCTTAAAGACAAAAAGAGAAAAAACTTAAAAGAAATAATTAATAAGCTAAAAAGAGTTAAATAATTTATGAAAATTAAGAATATTCTAATTATTATAATTCTAATAATGACAATAACTTTTTCTTTTGCTGATTACTCAATAACTGAACACAAAATTAACATTGTAGTAGATACTGAGGGTTCTGCTGAAATTGTTGAAAGATTTACTATTAATTTTCAAAATGAAACTGAAAAAGTCATTTTTAGAAATCAAAGTAGCTCAATGGGCTCAGATCTTGATAAATGGAAGGCATTTAATCCCTTATTTGTATCAAATGTAGGGGTAAATAATACAACAAATGGAAAAATCTCTTACACGGAAGGAAACCCAGGAATACTTGAAATAAGTTATAAATTAACTGAAAAATTAATGGCAATAGGAAAAGAAACAAACATGATGAGCGAATACCAATTAAAAGCAAATTATTGGAACAAATTTTATCAATCAGGAGTGTGGATAATTCCAGATAACACAAAAATCCAAATTGATTTACCTGCCGGTGCAGAAATTAAAGAAGATATTGAACCAACTGCTTTAGTTAGCTCTATTGGGCCAAGAAAAATTATTATTTGGGAAGGATACAAAACAGGAAATAAATTAACTCTAAAATATGTTTTATGGAAAAAAGTTACTCCCGTTGTGGATTTAAATGAAATAATTAATTTTTTATTTAAAACAACTAACGGATTAATTCTTGTAGCAATTGCAACAATATTAATTTTAACAATACTTTGGAAAAGAAAGTTTATTACTAAAAATATTGAAGAGTTTATTGAAAATAATTCTAAAATAGAAGAAGACTAATCATAAAAAAATTTATAAAAAATCATTATCCAAAAAGTTTTGATTGTTTGTTAAAAGATTTTTCATAAATTATTTTTTTTTCGAGTTCTTTTGATTTTGTTAATAATTCTTCTGCTTTTTTTTCTTTTTTACCACCCAGTAAAAACATTATTTCTTTTTCATCAAAATCAAACCCTAAAACTAAATGCTCCGCATTATTTGATTGTATCAATAGGGATAATAACCACATATCTTGAACTGCTTGGGAAGAAGAACAATGAATTTTTTTAGCAACTTTTTTTGCAATACTTTTTCTTAAGGCTCTTGAGGAAGAATTTGCAGAAAGTGAATTTAATAAACTTGGAAATTGAAAAGGAGTAAAAGAATGATAATCTTTCAAACGAGACAACCCAACAGCTGTAGTTGACAAAAAATTTGAGTATTTCAAAAAGGAATAATGTTGTCTACGCATTATTCTTCCATTAAAAATATCACCTTTACTTAAATAATCAAATGCTTTAGCAGAGTCTTTTGAATCAAATTGTCGAGGAATATTTTCTTCAATCCAACGAATTAGTAAATCGTTTGGAATCTCTGAATTGTAAACAAATTGATTTATTTCTTTTAAATCATGTCCTTTAAATATTTTTGTTAAAACAGAAAACACTTTTTCTTTTCTTTGTCTTGAATCAAGATTTTTTACATCAGTAAGAGTAATGTTTGGAGAAAGTGAATGTATATCAAGTAATGCACTTCTATAGTCTCCGCTAGAATTTTTTGCGAGTTCCTTAATTGCTTCATCTTCATAACTAATATTTTCTTTATCACAAATTTCTCTTAATTTTTTTGCAATACTTAAGTAATTTATTTTTTTAAATTCTTTAAGTTCACAAATTGTTCTAAAAGGAAGTAATTTTTTATCACCATATAAATCATTTGCTGTTAATATTACTGGGTTATTTGATTCTTTAACAATTGAAGCAATTGCACTCGCTCCTCCCCTATCTTGTACTTGTAAACAATCAATTTCATCAAGTAAAACTAAACGAAGACCCCCAAATAAAGAAGCATTTCCTGCAGCAGCACCTGCAACTTTTTCTATTTCCTCTTTATTTCTTAAATCAGAAGCATTTGACTCAAATAATTGCCAATTCATTACTTTTGCTGTTAATAGTGCAAGAGCAGTTTTTCCTACTCCTGGAGAACCAAAAAAAAGCAATGGCTTTTGTTTTTTCCCTTCACTCCACTTTTTTGCCCAATCTATTGTAAAATCAACTATTTCAACATTCCCAATAAATTCTTCAAAATCTTTTGGAAAATATATGTCAGTGAAAAGAGTGGATTTTCTTTGAGGGGTAATTATTTCTGCTTCCATAATTAATTAGGGTTACGAAAGAATTAAAACAAAAGCACTAAATAAGAGAATTTAAAAAATAGAGCCAAAAGAATATTTATAGAAACTAAACGTGATGTTTATGCAAGTCGGAATTGTTGGAAAACCTTCTAGTGGTAAGAGTACTTTCTTTTCAAGTGCAACACTAATTGATGTGGGAATAGCATCATACCCATTCACTACAATTGAACCAAACAAAGGAATAGGGTTTGTTAGAGTTGAAGATGCTGGAAAATTCTTTGGAGTGACAAGTAACCCAAAACACGGATTTTTAATAAAAAACAAAAACGGGGACCCAATACGTTATGTGCCAATTGAATTAATTGATGTTGCAGGACTTGTGCCTGGAGCTAGTGAAGGCAAAGGACTTGGAAATAAATTCTTAAATGATCTTTCACAAGCAGATGCTTTAATTCATGTAGTTGATGCAAGTGGCTCAACTGACGCTGAAGGAAAAACGGTACCTGAAGGAAGTCATGATCCAATAGAGGATATAAAATTTTTAGAAGAAGAAATAGAACTTTGGTTTTTAAAAATAATTGAAGGAAACTGGATAAAATTCTCAAGAGTCCCTGAAAAAGATTTTTCAAAAAAGATACAAATAATGGCCCAAAGTTTATCAGGAGTAAAAATACTTGCACACCACATAGAGAAAGCAGTAAGACAATTAAAACTTGAAGAAAAAGCACTACAAGAATGGAGCAGTGAAGAAAAGAAAAAATTTGCACACTATTGTAGAACAATTAGTAAACCAATAATTATTGCGGCAAATAAATGTGATTTACCAAGTGGAGAAAAAAATGTTGAAAGAATGAAAAAAGAATTCCCAACACTTACAATAATTCCTTGTTCCGCTGCAAGTGAACTTGCATTAAGGAAAGCAACAAAACAAGGAATACTGAAATACTATGCAGGGGAAAAAGATTTTGAGATAACTGGAGAAATAAATGATAAACAAAAATTAGGACTTGAAACAATTAGAAAAAATGTTCTTGAAAAATTTGGAGGGACAGGAGTACAAAATTGTCTTGATTACACAATATTTAATGTGCTAGGATACTTTCCAGTATTCCCTGGAGGAACAAAAGGACTTGCTGATAAAGATGGAAACATAATTCCTGATTGTTTTTTACTCCCACAAAAATCAACAGCACTTGATTTTGCATATGCCCTACACACTGATATGGGAGATGGATTTATTCGTGCAATTGATGTTAAAACAAAACAAATCATAGGGCGCGAACATCCATTAAAAACAGGGGATGTTATTGAAATAATATTCAATAAAAGATAAAAAAATAAAAAATGAACAAAATAAACAACAAATAACATTAATTTGATAAAAAAAATAACTAAAAAAATTAAAAAAATACTAACTTTTTTGAAAAAGAAAACAATTTAAACTAAATTCTCTAAAAATCTGTTCGAAAGGAGGTAACTTTATGGTTACAGCAAAAGGATTCATGAGTGAATTCATGGATTTTTTAAAAGAATATAAAATAATTGGATTAGCTATTGCATTCATTATGGGTGTTGCAGCTACCGCACTAGTAAAATCACTAGTAGATAATATAATCATGCCACCAATAGGAATGGCTTTAGGAGGAATAAATTTCACAGATTTTGCTTTTGTTTTAAAAGCAGCAACTGAAACCACTCCAGCAGTAAGTATAATGTATGGAGCTTTTATTGGAGAATTCATTAATTTCTTAATAATTGCTTTAGTAATCTTCTTAATGGCTAAAATTGTGTTAAAAGAAGAAAAAGTAGGTAAAAAATAATTTAAATAAAAAATACAACAAATTAATTTAAAATTTTGGTTGGTGCAAATTGCACCACCAATTTCTTTTTTTAAAAAATTAGAAAATTATTTTTCTTCAATTATTTCTGTAATTGTTTTTTCTCTTTTTATTGGAACACTTTGAGTAGTGACTTTAGTTTCTTCTTTAGGCGAGTCTTGTGTTGAAATTGTTGTTTTTGTTTCAACTGTTTTTGTTACAACACTATTTTCAGTTTTATTTGCTTCTTCAGATTTTTTTATTTCTGCAACAATTTTTTTCATTGATTCGTCTTTATTTTTTAGTTTTTTTAAAGTGTAAAAATATGCATTAATCATTTGATCTAGATCGAGCTGTCTTTTAAAACCAAGTCGTGCTACGTCTTCAAAATATAACCTTACAATTCTAAATGCTACTTCTTCATCATTCATAATTTACACCTCAATAAAAATAATTTATCTTTTTCTTCTAAAAGCCATTAAAAATCTTGAAAACCAACCCTTGGGTTTATTTCCACTTTTTAATGAATAAACTCCTTTTTTTCTCTTTGCTCTTAAAGCAGCATTTACTTTTGCTACCCCTTCAGGATTAGGTGGAGCAATAGGTTTTCCTCTTGAAATTACTGGAATATTTCTCGCTGGCATAAAATTCACCTACTTTGTCATTCCTGATTCTTTAACTGCTCTTTCCGCTTCCGGAGAACTTTTTCTTTTCACTCTTGCAAGCGAATAAAAATATGCATTAATTATTTCATCAAGAGTTAATTGCTTTTTGAAACCATATCTTGCAATTTCTTTAAAGTATGTTTGAACTATTTTGAAAGCGATTTCTTCATCATCCGGATTAATCATTGAAGAAATATCTTCTCTTGAGATTGATTTACTACTCATTGATGAAGAGAGCATTTCTCGCATCATTTTTGCATCAAAATTATTTCCACTTTGAACAATTTTTGTAATTTTTCTTCTTTTTGCTTTTTGTGGAACTTTTTTTACAATTGTTTTTGTTAAAGTCCTTGTTCTATACTTTATTTTTGGTTTAGATTGAATAGTTCTTGTTCTGTATTTTATTTTTGGTTTTGATTTTATTGTTCTTGTTCTAACCACTGTTTTTGTAACAGTTCTTGTACTGCCTTTTTTTCCAAGTTTTCCTGCTTTTGCAAGTTTCCACAAAGCCACTGCTTGAGTCCAAGTTTTTCCTAAACGCATTTGTGAACCAATAAATTGATTGTATGCACTTGGTCTTCTCTTATCTCTTTCTTGAAGAGATTTATATTTACTCCATTGTTTTGCAGCTTTAGTAAAAGTCATTCCTGACTTTATTTGTTTTCTAATAAAAATATTATACTCAGAAACGTGTCCTCTTGAAACTTTTTTTGATTTTAGTTTAGCAATTTCTGCTTTAAGCATTTCAATATCTTTGTCTTGTTTCATATTCTTTGCTTTTTCTTTTTTAGCAATATTTTTTGCTTTTGCAAGTTCTTTTTTGTTAATTGATGCTTTTTTGTTAGCTAGTTTAGCTACTTTTTTTGTTGAAGAAACTTCCTTTTTTACAACACCCTCTACTTTTGTTTGAGTAACATTACTTTTAGCCATAAATAATCACTAGTCCCCTAAATTAACTAACCTATACAATAAGTACAACAAAAACATTATAAAAAACCTTTCTATAACTCGAAAAAGTGAATAAATGAAGAATTTTTTGAAAAATTGCTAAATTATGGGCAAAAACACAAAAATACACTATATTTTGATAAAATAAACAATGTTTTGAAAATTTGAAGAATTAAGGAAAATTTAGTTTTTAAAAATTATCCTTGAAGCTCCACCTTTGCCTTTTTGAGTCTTTTCAAGTCTAATCAATTTTTTTTCTTCAAGATCATTTATTGCTTGACGAAGAGTTCTTTCAGCAAAATCTTTTTTTAGGGCAGAGTAAATTTCTCCCGAATCAACCCCATTATTTTTTGTTAAATAATCCAAAATTAATTTTTCTTTTTCTGAAAGAGTTGAAGTTAACTCAACCTTCACGGCTTTTTCTTGCATAAAAGATTTACGAACATGTATAACTTCTATTTTTTTTGAATTTGCTCTTTCTGCAATTCTTGCTGATTTTAATAAAACATCAATTGCTACTCTCGCATCCCCATTATTTTTTGAAGCATGTGCAGCACATAAACCAATTACACTATCACTTAATGCATTTGGGTAAAAAGCAAATTTTGCTCTTTCGTTTAGTATTTCTTTTAACTCAACATGAGTGTATTTTTCAAAAGAAATTGAACTTGCTTGAAGAGAACTTCTAATTCTGTCATCAAGTTTTGATAAAAAGAAACTATCATTAGAAATAAAAGCTAACCCAATATTTATTTTAAATTGTTCAGGGAGTCTTGATAAATCATACAAAAGTTTTTTTGAATCCTCTTTAAGTAATTGTTCTGCTTCATCAAAAATAATAAAAGGAGTAATTTTTTTTGTTCTTAAGACGGCTATGAATCTATCAAAAATTTCTTCAGTACTTATTCCTCTTTCAGAAACTGGATAACCAAAAGTGTTTGTGAGTTTTGCAAGAATTGAGTGTCTTGAAGAGTACTCAAAGCAATTAATATAAACTCCTTTTACCCTATCAGAAAATTCTTCAAGTTCTTTTAAAACAAATTTTAGTGAAACTGTTTTTCCTGTTCCGGGAGGACCATAAACAAATAAGTGAGTCGGTTTTTTTCCATTTGATAAAGGTTTAAGTGCAAAAACTAGTTCTTCTATTTCTTCATCACGAAAGGGCAGTTTTTCTGGAACATAATCAGGGTAGAGAAATCTTTCATCTTTAAGAATGTGGTTTTCTGTACTATTATTAAATATATTAACCATAATCAAATAAGGTAGTAAAGGAATAAAAGACTTGACAAAAAAGGGCAAAAAGTGAATATTTTAATTTAATTTTTATTATTCAACTTTTATAATTCAATTTCAAAAATAGTTACTGGTTTTTTTAACCCAAATTCTTTTAGTACACTTTCTTTTACTTCCCCAATAAATCCTTTTTTTCCACCAATATTAATTTCACCAGCGTTTTCTCCAAGGAAAGCAAATTTTTGTTTAGACACACTAACTTCTTTTCCTAAATATTTAGCGATTTGAACGAGAACTGATTTTATTTCAGTGAAATTAGTGTTTGAGTGAGTAATTGCAACACATAAAATATTTCTTTGATTCACTCCACTATCTTTACTTTTGTCAAGTTCAAGAGTTGTCCCTATTTCAAAAATTCGTTGCGGGTATTCTTGTGATTTATTTTTTGAAAGGAATGACAAAATTTGAGGAGTAACTCTTTTTCTAAAAATTTGGTAATTTAGTGAAACAAAATTTGCTATTTCTACAAATTCTTCTTTCTCATCAAGAAGCATTTGTTTTACTTGAATTTCTTTTGAAGTTAAATTATATGTTTGTACTTCTTGTAATCCTAACCCAATCGCCCCTTCCCTTACAAAATCAATATATCTTGCTTCTTCGCTTTGTGAACCAACTACATTCATTTCTATTTTTTGTGGAACAATATTATTGAACCCGTAAGAAATTAATAAATCTTCAAATACATCAACTGCATGCAAAATATCAATCCTGTATGAAGAATACTCAACAGCAATTTTATCCCCAACAATTTTTGGATTAAATCTTGCTTTTAAAAGTAAATCAATAATCTCTTTGTCTTTTAATCCAAGTCCTGTTTTTGCAAGTAATTCTTTTTTTGAAAAAGTTATTTTTTCTGTTGAAAAAAGAGGAGTAATTATTTTTTTTGCAATGTATGGTTTTTGATTTGATGGATAATTTACTGTGCAAGAATAAATTTTTCCCCCCCTGTCTGCAAGGGACATACACATTATTTCAAGAGCAGTTTCTATTGTGCTAAAATTTTGTCCAGTAACTTCAATGAATAAATTTTTTGTTTCTGGTGTTACTTTTCCTGTTATTTGTGAATTAATTACCGGCGGCATTGATGCCACTACATTTTTTGAATCAATTACAATTGGATAAAGTTTTGTTCCTTCTAATAAATGTTTGTATGCTTTTCCTTTATCATGTTGAGTTAATATTTCACTTGGTCTCATTGAAACTTTCCATTCAAGTGGAATGAACTCTATTTCCTCATCTTTAAATCCTTTGTAAGAAATTGGAGGTTTCATTATATCAAGGTCATATATTCCAATTGCTAGTTCTTTTCTTTTTCTTCCAAAGTTCTCCCCTAATTTTTCTTGTAATTGAATCATTTGAATTAACAAATTTTCATTTATTTTTATATCTTTTATCACAGCACAAACAATTAGAGGTCTTATTTTTTCTAAATTTTTATCAACATTAAGCACAATATTTGATTTTTGTACTTTATAATTTACTATTCCTTTTTCTTTTCCAGTTTTTGCTTTTAACTCTCTTGCAACCCCTTCCACACTCCAAAAATCTGGTCTATTTGGATCCTTGCAATCGATTTTTAGATTATCTCCATCAAGGGCATCAACTTCCCCTTTAACATATTCCAACAAATCTTCTATTTTTTCTCTTGAAGATAATTTTATTCCTGATAAGGATTCTAAATCTTTTATTGATACATCAATTTTTGGCATAATAATCAACTCATAAATTTTTTAAATTATTTTAAAAAAACCCCATTTGCTTTTCTTAAGTAACCGATATCTTCTGAAAATAAATATCTAATATCTTTTATTCCAAGTTTGAACATTGCAAGTCTATCAATTCCTACTCCCCATGCTATTGCTTGTCCTTTTATTCCTAAATTTTCTAACATTTCTGGTCTAAACATTCCTGCTCCAGCAAACTCTATCCAACCCATTTCGGGGTGTTTTGCACTTAATTGAACACTTGGTTCTGTGAATGGATAATAATCTGGAAAGAATTTTACTTTCTCTGCTCCTGCAAACTCTATTGCAAAATCTTTAAGCATTCCAAGTAAGTGTTTAAAATTTAAATCCTCTCCAACAACAAATCCTTCCATTTGATTGAACTCAATTAAATGTGTTGCATCAAGAACATCAGGTCTAAAACAACGAGCTATTGCAAAATATTTTTGAGGTATTTTTACTCCTTCTACAAGTTGTCTTGCAGAGTGCGCTGTACCATGCATTGAGGGAACTGCACGAGAAGCAATTGCTTCACTCCAATTATATCCCCAACCCTTACTTTTAGAAACTCCTCCATTTTCATGAGCTGCTTTTATTGCAGAAACAATTTTTTTGTCAGGAAGAGTACCAGCACTTGGTTTTAGTAATTGATATGAATCAGTCCAAGTACGAGCAGGGTGATTTTGTGGTTGAAACAATACATCAAAATTATAAAATTCTGTAACAACAAGAGGGGCACTAATTTCTTCAAACCCAAGCGCAACTAATTTGTGTCTAATTTGTTGTAAAAATTGAACATAAGGAGTTTTTTTTCCTGCAAAAATTTCTGGAACTATTGCGCTAACATCAAAAGTTCTTTCAATATTATTTGAAGACAAAATTTTTTGTGCTTCAATACCATTTTTTGAAATTTTTATTAAACGAGAAGTTAGGAGTTTTTTTTCAACAAGTCCTCTTTTTTGTAAATCAAAAATTAAATCATCTTTTACTTTTTTCCCATCAACAACATCTTGCAATGTATTTTGTTCACTATAATCTGATTGTTCACTCGCAACTCCCGTTTCTTCAATTACCCCATTCATTATTACAATGAATGCTTTTCTTTTGTTTATTCCAAGAGATGCTGTAAATTCTTGAGAAGACAATTTTGATTCTTTTTGTAAATCAGAAAAAGAGGCTTTCCCACCTAATTTTGTTAATGTACTTAAAAAAATATTTTCAGGCATTCCTTTAGATAACGCTTTAGTTCCTTGATCGGTTAGAACAAATTTTTCTTCAGTACTCTCTTTTATTAATGCAAAATCTTTTTCTTTAAGCCAAGCACTCGCCCTTCTTACAGAATCAATTGGTAGTGCGGAAAGTTCTGAACAATACTCAAGAGTAACCTCATTATTTGAAAGAACTAAAAGAACTTTTCTTTCAATTTCACTTAATTCTTTAACCCTATCAAGCATAACAAAAATAGAGAAATTTGTTATTTTAAAGCTTTTGATAGGAAAAGTGGCAAAAAGTAAAGATATTAAAAATCACCCTATAAGGAATAGATAGGTAACTATGAGCGATTTAGATAAGAAAATTGATGAAATTTACTCAAAAATACAAAAAAAAGTAACCGGATCAATTAGTGAATTTGTTGCATTCTTTTTCTTTGTAATTGCTCTTGGATCACTAATAACGATTTACATCATAACTCAATTTCCTCAGCACTCTTTTTGGGTAGTACTTACTCCAGCACTTGCTGGATTAATTGCATATTACAATAGAACATTTGCCACAATTATTTTCCTAGGGATAATGCTACTTTTAATATTATTATAAAACACTAAAATCCCCCTATCGAATAAACCCCATTCTAATTTAATTCAACAATCAACGAAAACTAAGTAATGCTTAAAAGTAAAAGAAAAATGCTCTTTTTATGAAAATAATAAACCAAAAAGGATTATTTAATTTTATAATTGTAATAATAATTATTGGAATAATTTTTACTTTGGTAATTAATTCAAATAAAATAAAAGAAGAACTTGAAAAAACAAAAAACGAATTAATAATTACTGAAATCAGTCAAAAAGAACAAATAATACTTGAAAATAATGTTGATAAAATAATTGAAACAAAACTTAGAGAACAAATTTTATTGAAAAATTTTAATTCATTTAAAATTCAAAACGAAATTAACACCAAGCTTTACAATTACTTAAAAGACAAAGCAAATGCTTGTGATACAATAAGTGAAAGTAAAAACACTTTAACAACTAATTACTTAAACAACACTACAAATGCATACACACTTCAAACAGAAAATGTTTCTCTTGGAGAATACACCTTCACATCAAATTTAACAAAAAACCAAATAATTTGTAAAAGCCTTGGTGAAAAAACTAAAATCGAATTCAGAATACCGATTGGATACAATATTAAAGTAATTAATTAAATTTGAAAACTAATAAAAGATAAAATTTTTGAAAGGTTTTAGTATGAATACAATTGATGCAATAATTTCACTAACAATACTTTTCGCAAGCATTGGAGTTTTAGTGAATTCATTGATAATTCAAAACGAAACAAACACTAATATTGATGAATTAATTAAAGCAAAATCAATTTCATTAATTTGTGCAACAACAATTGATTCAATTTACTCGAACAGCGCAAAAAGTTACACAGAAAGTGTTGATTGTATTCCCTCACAGAATAAACTAATTACAAAAATTAATGCCATTCAAAAAGAAAGTTACTCAATAGCCACTTCTGAAAAAAATACTAAAATTGAGGTGAAAACAAATGAACACTACTTTGAATAACAAAATTAGTGAAAAATTCAAAAAACCTGTAAAAAATAAAAAAATAATAAATCATAAAATAATAAACAAAAAAAAATTTAATAAATCAACCAAAGGAATGATATTTTCTTTTGACACAATGGTGGCCTTCACAATCATGCTTTTTGTGATATTTGGTTCAATATATTTTATTTCAACAAATTATGAAAAACAAAAAGAAAATTTAGAAAACTTTTATTTAACAGAAAAGACATTACTTGTACTTGATTCTCTTGTAAAAAACAACAATCCAGAAAATTATTTACTTGGGTCAGCAATAATTGACCTTTCAAAGAAAAGAGTGAAAAGTAATGAACTTAAAAAAGAAAACTTACTTAATTCAAAAAGTTTTGAACTAAAAGATTTTTTTGTTAAAGAAATTAGTTGGGAAAATAATTCAGAAAATAAAAGAATTGTTTTAAGTCAAAAAGAATCAAAAAAGTGTTTTTCTTCAAAAAGATTTGTAAAAATTGACGGGGAAAAGTCAATAATTGAACTAAAGGGGTGTTTGATTGAAAAATAAAAATTCAATTAATTTTTTAAAAAATAAAAAAGGTTTTGTTTTCTCAATAGAAGCAACTATTTCACTATTAGTACTAATTTTAATTTTACTTTCCCTTCCTTCTGAAAAAAACACTTCATTAAAAGAATTATTGATTACTCAACAAGAAAATGATTTGATTCGAGTTTGGGCATCTTCTGATGAATTATTAATTAGCCAAAATGATTTGATTAGTGATTCAAAAAAAATGTTTGGTGAAAAATTTACTCTTTACATTAATGGGCAAAAAATTTATGGTACCCAAAACTCCATTACAAAAAATTGTGTTTCAAGTGAAGGGATAATTATTGAGAAAATGACACTTATTGAAAAAAATATTAAAATAATTGTTTGCGAATAACAACTAATTTAAATTAAATTTCGTGTGCATCAATTACAATCGAATCATTTTCTTTTGAAATAGTAATAATAAATTTGGATTCAAAACTTTTTTCAAAAACACTACTATTTTTACAAGAAAATATGTATTCTTTACTATTATCATTACTGGGCGAAATTGTTATAATTTTCGCGTCACTTTTTATTTTAATCATTTTTGATGGTAAATAAATATACTCTTTACTTGAACCATTCCCCGAATAATTAAATAAATTGCATTGTTCTTTTAGTTCTTCTGAAATGTTTTTTGCTAAAATTGTATCACTAATTAATAAAAAAGACCCGGTTGAACTTTCAATTATTGGTAAAATTATTCCAAGTGAGGCAAAAAAAGCAGTCAAAATCAACAAGTATTCTATTGAGGATTGACCTTTGTTCTTTTTTTGCCCCAATTTTCTCACCAAGTCACATGTGTTTTTTCAAAAAATACTTTTTTTGAAAAAAAATAATTTATTGAAATCTAGATTTAACTAAATTTCATCAATTTTTTTGAATACATCCCCCGCTTCTTTTTCTAATTTTTTTGCACCCGCATCACTTGTTGATTGAAGCTGACTTACAAGTACTAAAACTACTGCTACAACTGCTGCGAGCACTATTATTAGTTCAATTGAAATTTGAGCTCTTTCTTGGTAGAAAAGTTCTTTCATTAAATCACCTAAAAAGAGAAGGAAATTTTTTAGTATAAAAACATTTAGAATAATTCGTTAATTGACGAGCGAAATTTTTTTGTTTTTTTAAAATTATTAAATAAATTAACTATTTTTTCACTATTTTGTTAATTATATAAATCTGTTGTAATAATAGTTGAATATGACACAAAACAAGAAATCCATATTTTATTTTTCCCCTCAAGAGAGAATTGATCTTTTAATTTCTTGGGTTAGTTTGAGTATTGCTTTTGCTTTAATGATTAGTCCCACATTTTTACAAATCAGCAATATTTTAGTTTCTCTCCCAATTGCTTTTTTAGCTGTTGGAACTGGATTTGTTTTTCACGAACTTGCCCATAGAGAAGCAGCAAAACACTATGGATTTCACTCTGAATTTCGTGCATGGTACCCAGGACTTGCAATTGCTATTGGACTTGTTTTAATTAGTGGAGGAAACTTCTTTTTTGCAGCACCCGGAGCAACATATTATTTAGCAACAAACCCTACAAAAAAACAAGATGGAGTAATTTCTATTGCAGGACCGGTAGTAAATATTATTGTTGGAACAACCCTAGTAATAATTGGGGCGATAGTTCAGGATAGTTTTTTACAATTCATGTTTATTCAAGCAGGAATGATTAATTTCTTTTTCGCATTATTCAACATGATACCAATTTGGCCATTTGACGGATCAAAAGTAATTGCTTGGAGAGGAGAATACTGGTTAATTGTTACAGCAGTTGCAGCAATACTTGTTTTCTTCCCGGGAATAGTTTTTGGATTAATTGGATTATAAAAAAATATTAATTTTACTTTAATTTTTGTTTTAATTAAAAACATTATTTTTATCCAACATAAGTTGGTCGATAATCTAAAGCATTTTCTTTAAATTTATCATATGCTTTTTCACTTTCTTCATCAATTGTTGGAGCTAATTTTTCAAATATTTGATCCAAGTGCTTTTTTGTTATTGGAGCAGCTTTCATTTTGTTTTCACTTAAAACTAAAAGCGCTGCTTCTCTAATCAACCCATCAAGATCGGCTCCACTAAATCCTTTTGTTTTTTTTGCAAGTTCTTTAATGTCAACATCACTTGATAATTTTACTTTTTTTGTAATAACTTTTAGTATTTGTTCTCTTGATTTTTCATCAGGAGCTGGAACCATAATTAATTTATCAATTCTTCCAGATCGTAATAATGCTGAATCAATTAAATCAGGTCTGTTTGTTGCTGCAATAATTACTACATCTTTTAGTGCTTCTACTCCATCAATTTCTGTTAATAATTGGTTAACCATTTTTTCTGAAGAGTGATTTCCAACACTACTTCCTCTTTTTGGTGCAAGTGCATCAAACTCATCAAAGAAAATAATGCACGGAGCAACTTGTCTTGCTTTTCTAAAAATTTTTCTTACTCCTTTTTCGCTTTCCCCCACCCACATACTTAATAATTCTGGTCCTTTTATTGAAATAAAATTTGCTTCTGTTTCTGTCGCAACAGCTTTTGCTAGCATTGTTTTTCCTGTACCTGGCGGACCATATAGAAGAACTCCTTTTGGTGGATCTATTCCCATTTCTTTAAATGCACCTGGACTTTTTAGTGGCCACTCTATTGCTTGTTTTAGTTCTTGTTTTACAGAATCAAGAGAACCAATATCACTCCATTTAATATTTGGTACTTCAACAGCAACTTCTCTTAACGCACTAGGTTGAACATCTTTAAGTGCCTCTACAAAATCTTCTTTTTTTATTTGAAGTTTTTCTAAAACTTCTGGAGGAATTGTTTCTTCTTGTAAATTAATTTCAGGCAAGTATCTTCTTAGTGACTTCATTGCTGCTTCTTTTGCAAGTGCATTAAGGTCAGCTCCAACAAAACCATGAGTAAGATCTGCAAAGTACGCCAAATCAATATCTTCATTTAAGGGCATTCCTCTTGTATGAATTGATAAAATTTGTTTTCTTGATCTCTTGTCAGGTATCCCTATTTCTATTTCTCTATCAAATCTTCCAGGCCTTCTTAGTGCTTCATCAATAGAATTTATTCTATTTGTTGCAGCCATTACTATTACTTCCCCTCGTCCTTCAAGACCATCAAGGAGTGAGAGTAATTGTGCTACCACTCTTCGCTCAACCTCTCCAACAACTTCATCTCTTTTTGGAACTATTGCATCAATTTCATCAATAAAAATAATTGAAGGTGCATTTTCTTTTGCTTCTTTGAATAAATTTCTCATTCTTTCTTCTGCCTCTCCTACAAATTTACCCATAATTTCTGGAGCAGAAATTGAAATAAAATGAACTTGTGCTTCATTAGCTACAGCTTTTGCAAGAAGAGTTTTTCCTGTACCTGGAGGGCCTTGTAATAGTACACCTTTTGGGGGAACGATTCCTAATTTTTGGAATAACTCTGGGTGCTTCATTGGTAGTTCAACCATTTCTCTAACTTTTTTTACTTGCTCATCAAGTCCACCAATATCTTCATACGCAACCTTTGGTACACTTTCAAGAGAATCTTTTACTGGTTTTTCTTTTAACACAAATTGAGTAGCATCAGTTACTTTTACAATTGCACGAGGTTGAGTTTCAACTACCCTATAAATAAATCCTGAACCAAAAACACTAACCCAAACATTATCTCCTGTGGTTAATGGTCTTCCTAAAAAACTTTTTTTTAGAATTCTTTCATAACCAGAAGCAATAATTCTAACTTCTTCAATTGGGGCAAGAGTTATTCTTTTTGCTTCTTGAGGAACCCCTTTTGTAACTTTAACCTTATCCCCTAAAGCAACTCCTGCATTGTGTCTAATAAAAGAATCTGCCCGAATAATTTTTTTTCCTTCATCATCAGTTCTTGCAGGCCAAACAATTGCAGCAGTTTTTTTTGTTCCTTCAATAACAACAATATCACCAGAAGTAATATTTAGGGTATTTTTTGTTTCTTTATCAAGAGTAACAATATTTCTACCAACATGAGTTGGATCAGGGTCTTGAACAAACAGTGACACTTCTGGAACTTTTGGTTGAGTATCAGTAACCATAAACTAAAGAAACCTAAAAAGGATTAAAAAGGTAAGCAAATGTTAAGAAAACAAAACAAAAAAGAACAAAAAATCAAGAAAAAATAAAAATGCTAATAGTGAATGTAATATACTCCATTATATTTCAAATCCACCATTTGGAATCAAAGAAAGAAATTTGTCTTGTGGAAAAATATACCCTTTTTCTTCGAAGATTTTTTTTAATTTCATTGCGGCTTTGTTTTTTTCTACACTTCCTTGTTTTAGTTCTACAAAAAATTTACAATTTTTTTTAATCGCAGAAAGTGGACCACACATTAAAGTATTTTCTTTTTCAAAAAAACCTATTGCGCAAGAAAGAGGAGTTTTTTTGAACCAATTTCTTTCCCCGTAAATCATAAAAGCTCCAGTAGCTAAGTACTCCCCAGGCATTGCGGTTTTTGAAACTTGTTCGGGCCTTACTGAATAAGCATCAGCTATAACTCTATTTTGTTCCCACGCTTTAGAAAAAGTAACAGCAAAACTAGCCGCTTCTTTCATAGTACTCTTTGGAACTACTTTCCCTTGAGATTGAATAAAACAATGAGGAGCCCCATATACTTCTGCGTGAAAATAAACATCAATATCTTTCATTCTTTTCTTTACAACACTCTCATTACTCTTAGCGTCTTTTCCACCAACAACCAAAAACCCATCACTTGAAAAAAACCATCTAAATTGTTCAAACCACTTTTGAGTTCGCTCAACTTTTTTAACAATTTTCTTTTCCTCACTTGCAATATTTTTCTTAACCGCTGCTTCAAGAGCTTTGTGTAACCCAACAATTGTTTTTCTTGCTTCTTTTGATTTATTATAATACATTGTAGCATTTTCTTCAATTGTTTTTGACAAATCAATTTCTATTTCCATAAAAAAACCTTAATTGTAGTTTCGACAAATATTAAATTCTTACAAATGTTTTTTAAGGAGTTAGAGGAACAAAATTAAGTAAATGCAATCAAAAAAAATAAAGAAAAAAGAAAAAATTGGTTTATCTAGTTGTTGTTTTTTAGAAGAAAAACAAAATTGTTACTTGTTTTTGAAAAGAAGTTCTAAATCCATTTGGGGAGCAAATAAGTGGGATTTGCCTGGCGGAAAAATGGATCAAGGAGAAACCCCTAAAGAAACACTAAAAAGAGAGGTAAAAGAAGAAACAGGGCAAATCATAAAAAATCCAGAACTTTTAGGAATGGTAAAAGTTAAAGTAAGAAAAGGAAACAAAAAAATTAATGTGCTAAAATTAATTTATGTTGGAAAATCAACAGGAAAAATAAAAATAAATAATGAAAATCAAGAATACAAAATTTTAACACTAAAAGAAGCGAAAAAACTTCCACTTGCACCAAAAGTAATTAATGCAATAAAATTACTTGAAGAAGAATGCTAAAAGTGAATATTGTTGTTTTTTAAAAATTAAAAAACAGCACTAACTAATCTAGTGCTGCTTCATCTCTTAAGATTTTTACAACAGAATCCGTTCTTGATCCTCTTTTAAAAATTGGTTCAGTTAAATAAAATACTTGTCTATCTTTAACTATTTCATAATAATTTGGGATTTTTTTTACATAATTTTCTTGCAAATTTTTGTGATACGACTCTACATCTTTGTAATATTGAAAACTCATTAAATTATAATTTCCAGAACCCATTATTGAACTAAGCGCGTACACATGTGGATCATTTTTTATTACTTCTAAAAATTTTTCTACAAGTTCATGTTTTGAAAAATCCACTTGAAGTAATTCTACTGCTTCAAGTTTGTAACCAAGTTTCCAAAAAGCAAGTTTTGGACCATACCCCGCTATAATTCCCTCTTTTGTTAAATAGTCAATCGAACCTTTAATTGTTGCAAGATGGTATTTTGTTTTATTTTTTATTCTACGCAAATTTGGTTGAGTTGAACCCTTGTCAAGAAGGGCACTTAAAATATTTAGTCTAACTTCATCATTAATTTGCATCTTTTGAGCCACAAAAATCACCAAAACCTTAAAACACTACAAATGACGAAAAATACTTGTAAAAACCAAGCAAAACCACCATAAGTAACAAAATATAACACTAACAAGTATTTAAATGTATTTTTTGTTACATTATAATCCAATTAATACTTAATAACATTAAGGGGGGCATATATGTTATTGAAATGAGTTTTATTTAGGAGGCGATGTTCAAGGATGGTGTGTATAAGTTTTTAACAAAGGAAGTAATAAGGATTGTGAAGTAGGCTCACCAGGCTTATTCTTATTGTAGAATTATTTCGCAATCCTTATTATGAAAAAATAGTGTTTTTAAATCTAATTTTATTAAATGAATTATTAATTTAAATTAGTTTATATTAATTTAAATAATTATAAAAATTATTTTCTAATTTTCTTTTTAGTAGATTCTTTTTTTGGAGTTTCCTTCTTTAAAATAGATTTTTTTGAATCAATTTTAGTTAAATCTTCTTTTGCAATTACTATATTTCTTTCTTCAAGAATTTCTTCTTCTACTTTTTGAGAAGAAACACTTGGTGTAAGTGAAACAGTGGTGGAAGAAGTTTGAGTGGATGTTTTTTCTAATGCTGATTTTTGTTGCAAAACTTCCTGTTTTGTTACACCCGTAAAGCTTTGCTTTGCTTGGTCTTCTTTCTTTTTACCCCAATCTTTTTTTGTTACACAAGTCATTGTTAAACACATTTTGTAACTCATTCTCCCATTTCTTACTTTAATTATTGGAGCACCACACTCAACACACTTTTCTTCAGTGGGAGTAATTGTTCCTTTTTGTGGAAGTGGGAAAGAATTATTACACTCAGGGTAAGAAGAACACCCAACAAATCTTTTTCCTGATTTTCCTTTTCTTCCAACAAGATTTCCTTTACCACATTTTTCACACTTACCAAAAACTAAAGAAAACCTTAACGCGTTTCTAATATCTGAACCAACATCATTTTTGTTTTTCACTAAAATATCCATTACTTTTCTTAATTGGGTTCCGGAATTAGTTACAACACCAACTTGTTCTTTTTTTCCAGCAGCAATTTCATCCATTTCTTTTTCAAGATCACTAGTCATTTCTGGTTTTGTTACAATATCACAGTGTTTTTCAAGAGAATCAACTACTGCAAAAGCAACTTTACTTGGTTCAATACTTTTGTTCCCTGAAATATAATTTCTTGAATATAATTTTTGAATAATAGCAGGTCGAGTTGATTTTGTTCCCAAATTTTTTTCTTCCATTAATTTTATTAGAGATCCTTGAGAGTATCTTCCAGGAGGTTGAGTTTCTTTTTCAGTTAATTCAAGTTTTTCAATATTAACAACATCATCAACTTCAAGTTTTGGTAAAATTACTTCAGAAACTTTACTATAAGGATAAATTTCTTTCCAACCAAAGTAAAGAATTATTTGCCCTCTTGAAACAAAATTTTCTCCACTCGCGTCAAGCAAAACTGACACATTTTCTGTTTTTGCATCTTCTGAAAGAGTTGCTAAAAATCTTCTACAAATTAATTCATAAATTTTCCAATCATCAAGAGTGAGAGCACTTTTTTGAACAACACCAACTGGGTAAATTGGCGGATGATCTTTTGTTTCTTTTCCACTAGAAGGAATTATTTCCTTTTGAGCTAAAATCTTGGCAACATCATCCCTAATCTCAGTAACAGAAGCTAATTTGTTTAATACATCTTTTAAGTCAAGAGATTTTGGATAAGTTGAATTATCAGTTCTTGGGTATGATGTAAATCCTCTTTGATAAAGCGATTCAGCTATTGACATAGCTTTACCAGCAGAAAACCCAATTGCAGTTGCTGCTCTAATATATTCAGTAGTGTTAAACGGAACTGGTTTTTTTAATACCCTAATTTTTTTATCAATTTTTTTAACCACTGCTTTTTTTGGATTTTTATTAAAAACACTTAATGCTTTTTCTTTTTCCCAAAATTTTTCTTCAATATGAATTGCGTCAAATTTTTCTGCATTCTTTTCACACTTTGCAATTACTTCCCAATATTTTTTTTGATCAAATGCTAATCTTTCTTTTTCCCTATCAACAACAAGTGCAAGGGTTGGTGTTTGAACTCTTCCAACACTTAAAAAATCTTTTCCAATTTGGCCTGAAACAAGTGAAAGAAATCTTGTAAGCACCGCCCCCCAAATTAAATCAATTTCTCTTCTAGCATTTGCGGAGTAAGCAAAATTAAAATCAAATTTTTCTAAATTATTAAAAGATTTATCCACATCCTCTTTTGTGATTGCTGAAAAATATGCTCTTTGAATTTTAATATTTTTGTTTGTTTCTTTTGCATAATTAATTGCTTCAAGACCAATTGCTTCCCCCTCTCTATCAGCATCAGTTGCAATAATTATATTATTTGCTTCTGGCGCAGAGAAACGAATACAATCAATAATTAATTTTTCTGTTTCTGAATAAATAACAGGCGCTGTAATTAAATCCCTTACATCAATCCCAATCCAATTAGAGTATTTTTTTGGAAACTCAACATTACTAATATGACCCCTTAATGGAATTAATCTAATTGGATTACCCTTCCACTCAAACTCAAACACTCTAGCTCCATTAATTGTTTTATTTTGTACTTTTCCATCAGCTAAAAGTTCTGCAATTCTTTCACCAGCAATAGCTTTCTCTGAAATAATTAGATCCATTAAAACCACAAATCAAAAAATATTTATCAACTATAAGAATAAAGAGAGAAGAAAAAGAATAAAAAACCAAGAGGATAAATCGACAATTCAAAAAATATGAAAATTTATAAAAAAAATATTAATTTAGATAAAAATGGCAAAATTTAATTATAGTAATTATTTGATTAAAAATTAAATCTTATTTTGTAAAGTTGATGCAGGAAGTGTTTTTGATTTTTTTACATCAGATAATACAACCATTGTTTTTAGATCAATTACTCCATCAATTAAACCAAGCTGAGAAATAAATTTTTCAGCACTATCAAGGTTTGGAACAATTAATTTTGCAATCAAATTATACTCACCCAAAACTTGGTAAAGTTCTATTACAAAATCCATCCCTTGAAGTTTTTTTATAATATCTTTATTTTTTGAAACATCAGTTCTAAGTTGTAAAAAAATTGGATTTTCATAACCTAATACTTTGTAATTAAGGTCAACTGAAACCGAATCAATTACTCCTCTTTTTTTAAGAGACTCAAATCTTTTCTTTATTGCAACATCAGTTAATTTTGTTTCACGAGCTATTGCTGAAAAAGAAGCTCTCCCATCTAAAAGAAGTGCTTGCAAAATAATATGATCAATTTTATCAAGAGGAACAACCAAAATAACCACCAAAATTAAACAACAAAAACCATTAAAGTTAAATAAAACAACCCCACAAAGCCTTAAAAATTTAGTTTCCTAACAAAAAAACAAAAAATAGTTAAATAATCACACTTTTTTGGACATCAATTTTAATAAAACTCAAATAAAATTTATTTAATAACATTTTCCAACAAGAATACTTTATTGAAATCTAATTGTGGGAAAAAATATGAAAATTATTGAAGAAAAAATACAAGTAATTGCAAAAGAAATAATGGAAGCAAATGCAACTCCCTGGACCATTACAAAAATAGTAAAAGAACTAACTGAAATGAATACAACAAGTGAGAAAAAACTTAGAGAAAAATCTCAAAAACTTTTAGAAGAACTTGATCCCCAAGCAGCAATAATTTATAACAAATTCAACCAAATGAAGGTTTACACAACAAACGAAAAAATTCTCCCATTTAATAGAGGGCACATAATTAAATCACTTTTAAAAGAAACAAATTTGCCAAGAAACATAGCTGAAAAAATAACTCTTGAAGTAGAAAATCAAATAAAAGATGCAAAAATAGAAACTCTTAGCACTACTTTAATTAGAGAACTTGTTAACTCAAAACTAATTTCTTACAATTATGAAGAAGTTAGAAATAATTATGCAAGACTTGGTAGTGCTGCATTTGATATTAAAGAAAAAATAGATAAAAAACCATATTTTGGAGAAGGAGTGAGAGAATACAACATTGCTTTAGTGCTACCAAAAAAAGCAAGAGAATTACACTGCGAAGGAACAATACACATTGAAGATATTGAAGGATACTCTTCAAGAATTTTTTCACACACACATCTATTTGAAAAATTTGAAGATGAAGACAAAACAATCTCCCAAAATATAAGAAAAATCATTGAAAAACAAAAAATGGTTTTTACCACAATAAGTATTTATGGTGCAACACACACACTTTCTGAATTTTGTAAAAACCAAAACCAATCAAAAAAAATCGGAATCAAATTAATTGAATATTTAAACATATTACCAAAAGAAACAAAACTATCAATAGAACTATTTACCCCAGAAATACTAAATACAAAGGGCAACAAAACAAACGCACTATTAATTGGAGAACAACTAATTGAAAGAAAAGAATGTGTAATTAGTATTGATTCCACATTTGAATTAAATTTATTAAAAAAATTAAACAAACAACTAACAATACTTAACTGTTCTGAAAAAGAATATTTTCCATCATCAGAAAACACTTACTCAATTACCCCCACAATTAATTCATTTATCAATATTAATTTAGAAAAAATTGCTCAAGGAAATAGTTTTGAAGAATTTATTAAAGAACTTAAAGAAATAAGTGAAGAAGTGAAAAAAATTGAAAAACAAAGAAATGAGATTCTTTCAAAAAAACAATTTTTAAGCAAGTTTTTAATTGAAAAAAATAAAACAGGAATTGGAATAACCAACCTAAATAACTTAACAAAATATTTCACGGAAATGAAGCCAAATGAATGTGTTAAAAAAATTACAAAAGAAATAAGTGTACTTTTTAGTGAAGAAATTCTTTTGGATTGCACAAAACTCGCTCAAACTAAATTTGAACAAATAAATTTACAAAATAGAGAAATTGATGAAGGGCTCATAATAAACAAAAATGAAACGGAATATAATTTTTTAAAACCAGCAAAGTCAATTAATGATGTTGAAGAACTAATCAAAGAAAAAATAAAACTAATTAGTTTTAAAAACTAAACAAAAAAACAAGATTTTTTTATTTATAATTTTCCTTTTGGATTTCTTTCCCTTAGTCTAGTTGTTCTTTCAAAAGGATCGATAAATTTCTTTTTGTGTTTCGCACTACTAATTTCAGGCGCTCTAATTAAATTATTTTTCAAAATATATGCATATGATTTCATTTGTTCAACGAATGGAATTAAAAATATTAAAACTAAAACAAATGAAATTATTGATCCCGGAAAACCAAAAAAATCAACAACAAATTCAATAATAATTATTAAAAATAAAGCGAGCGTAGATAAAAATAATATCCCAAAACTAACTCCAAAATTTTTTCTCCAAAAAGAAACACTTTCTCGTATTCCTGAACCAATTCCAACTTCATCAAAAATAATACTTTGTGGAACATACATTAATAGTGTTGAAATTACAAACATTATTACACTTGAAAAAATAATTTGTGAAAAAGTTAAACCTAAAGTTGATAAAACAAAAAATAATAAAGCTAAAGAAAAGTAAAAAATAAAAATATTTAATGCCCCTTTTTTTAATAAAACATTCCAATAATCATCAAGTGTTAATCTGTGAATATCTCTTTGAATTGAGTAAACTGTTAAAGAAATGAAAAAAGAAAAAGCATACAAAAAAGCTAATACACCAACTAAACCAATTATTGCAAGTAAGTTAATGTCAAAGAACAAAAAAACTGTTCCTGATGAAATAAAAAATTGTTCAAAAAAAACAAAAAAAGCTACAAAAACAAATAATACTCCAAAACTCAATGCTACTTTCAAATTTTCAGAGAATTCTTCAAAAGTACGTTTCAAAACAATGTCAAACATAAACTAGAATAGTAAAAAAAGTCTTAAAAACCCATTATTTTTATAAAAAATAAAGAAAAAACTAAAAAAATCAATACTTTTCTCCTTTAAAGAAATGAGGAAATGCCTCAATAATTTCTACATCAACAAAATTTGAATAACCAAAATCAACATTTACAGGCCTATAATTATTTGTTCTAGCAACAAAAAGAATATCTGATTTCTTTTCTGAAACTAAAACATTAACTTTAGATCCAATAGTTTTTTTGTTATTAATTAACATATATTCATCACAAAATTTTGTTAATTTTCTTGAATAATCTTTTTTTGTTTCTTCAGATAATTGTCCACTAAAACTCGTAGCTTTTGTTCCGCTTCTTTTTGCAAATCTGGAAATATTTACTACTTCAGGAGTAGTTTTTTTTAACAAATACAAAGTTTTTTCAAAATCTTTTTTGGTTTCTGTTGGAAAACCAACAATAATATCTGTTGAAAATGTAATGCCTTTTACTTTTTTTCTAAAAGATTTGACTAAATCAATAAATTCTTTACTCTTGTACCCCCTATTCATTAATTTCAAAATTCTATCAGATCCTGCTTGTACAGGGACATGCAAAAATTTGTACAATCTTTCATCAGAAAAAAGAGGAATTAAATCAGCACTAATTTTTTTTAAAAAATTAGGGTTCATCATCCCAAGTCTTATTTTATAATTCCCCTCATTTTTTAGTAAAACTTTAAGTAAATCAACAAGATTTGTTTTAATATCAAAACCATAACACCCAAGGTCTTGTGAAGTTAGCCAAATTTCTTTTGAACCTGACTCTAAAGCATTTTTAAATGCAAAATCAATTTCATTAACAGAATATGATTTAAAATTGGGTCTTGCTAATTTTGTTGCACAATAAGTACAATTCCCTAAACAACCAATACTAACAGGAATAATTGAAACTAAAGGGTTTGATTTTTTACCCAATATTTTTGGGGAAAATAAAAGTTTTTTTATTCCCAAAACCGCGCAAAGTGATTCAAGAGAAGTATTACAAACAAAAACTGTCGGAAATTTTTTTGTTAATTCTTTATTTTTATGTGCTGCAAGACACCCAAAAACAATAATTTTTGAAGATTCTTTTTTATTAGATAAAAAATATTCAATTCTTGAAAGCATTCTTTGCTCAGTTACTTGTTTTACTGAACAAGTATTAATTATTATAAAATCAGCATCTTTTATTTTATTAGTTCTTTTGTAGTTATTTTTTTCTAAAAAATCATCAATTTTTTCTGTTTCTGAAATATTAAGTGAACAACCATAACCCTCTAAATAAAACTTTTTCAAAAAAAACACCTTTAATTTTTAATAATCTAATTTTTAGAAGTATTAAACCAAAAAAATATTTAATTATTAAACAGTAAAAATGAAAAATAAAAAATTATTTTTTTCTTGATTCTAAAAAGTTTTTAACAAAAAGTGGCAACCAACCAATTATTGCACCCAAAATAAAAGTTAAGTAAATACTTTCTTTTAGTTCTGCCCAAAAATTAACGGGTATATTTTGTTGAACTGTGGATAGATTGTTTGATTGAGCTTGATTAATTAATTCTTGATTAATTTTTTCAACAGTTGCACTACATTCATTAGGATTTATTTCAGAAAAACAAAAATATAACCCTACTTTTACCCCCTCTCTTGAATTATATGCTGCTGCTTCCCCATAATACCAATTCAAATTAATAAAATACCCAAAAACTATTGCAAATAAGAATAAAAATAAAACAAAAATACTTGAAGCAAATTTTGTTTCAAAATAACTATTATACCATTTTAAAGAAAAATAAGAAATAATCATACCTGCAATGGGAGCAAACCAATACATTAATGAATGCCAAGGATTAAGCGGCAAAAATAATTGAAGTAAAGGAACATTATTTAATCCAGCCACTGCTTCACTAGATAAACAAGTCCCGCCAGAAAGTGGATCAAGACACGCCCCACCTAAAAACCATAACACCAAATAAGCAATCAAAAAATAAGCAATTAATAAAACTAAATTTTGATTAAAATCTTTTAACACCATTTTTAACACCAATACAAATTGTTTTAATTATCAAACCAAATATCTTATTCTTTATAATACATTATTATTAAAGAAATATTAAAATAATAGGCTTTTAATCTTTACCCAGAAAGACTTTTCTATGACTGATATTGAATTACCTTGGGTTGAAAAATACAGACCTAAAAATTTAAGCGAAGTAATTGGACATGAAGAAATAACTAAAAGACTTAAAGGATATGTAGATAAAAAAAATATGCCAAATATGATGTTTTCTGGCCCCGCAGGAACAGGTAAAACTTCTTCAAGTATTGCTCTTGCAAAAGAATTTTTTTCAACTAATTTTGAACAAAACTTTTTAGAACTAAATGCAAGTGATGATAGAGGAATCGATATTGTTAGAAACACGATTAAGGATTTTGCAAGAACTCTAGCATTTGACTCTAATTTTAAAATAATATTCCTTGACGAATGTGATGCACTAACTCAAGATGCACAACAAGCGCTAAGAAGAACAATGGAAAAATATACAAAAACTTGCAGATTTATTTTATCATGTAATTATTCTTCAAAAATAATAGAACCAATTCAATCAAGATGTGTTATTTATAGATTTAAACCGCTTGGGGCAAAAGAAGTTGATGAACAAATACAAAAAATTTCTGAAAAGGAAAAAATAATTATTGACGAAAAAGGAAAAAATGCGATTAATTATATTTGCCAAGGAGATTTGAGAAAAGCTATTAATATTTTGCAAGCTGCCGCAACACTTGACACTAAATTAAACGAAGACATAATTTACACTGTTTCTTCAAAAGCAAGACCTGAACAAGTACAAGAAATGATAATACTCGCATTAAATGGAAAATTTATTGATGCCAGAAAAAAACTTGATGAATTAATGTATGAACAAGGAATGAGCGGAGAAGATGTAATGGTTCAAATTTATAGAGAAACAATGAATATGAGCGAGGATAAAATTGATCAAAAAAGTAAAATTGAACTTGTGCACATTATTGGAGAGTATGATTTTAGATTAACTGAAGGAGCAAATGAAAGAATACAACTTGAAGCACTAATTGCACAATTTATGAAATACAAAAAATAGGTGAAAAAATTGGCTCCAACAATTGAAGCGAGAAAAAAATTCTTATTAAAACCTAAACAACTTGTAGTTTCTGCATCAAAAATTGCTCAAAGAGAATACAAGGCAAGAAGTGAAATGAATCATTTAGAAAAATTAGTTGATAGGGAAGCACAAAGAGAGAGACCTTATCAAGAACAACTCCAAGCAATTGCACATGAATCAAAATTAATTTTAAGAAGAGTAAAAAAATCACAAAACAAAGAACTAAGAGTTGCTACCCAAAAAACAACAGGAAAAATAATATCTCATTATGGAATTACAAATCCTTTTTTTAAAAAAATAATTCATGAAAGATCACAAATCTTAATTAGAGAAATATTAGTTGGAAAAAATGCTGAAAAAGAAACTCAAAAATTATACAACGCATTTCTTGTTGCATTAATGGGTGAACAAAAAAAAGCCATGTGTGCCACAGGAGATGTTATTTACGCTGCGACAATCAATTCTTTAAAATTAAGAAAATTAACTGATAATTTATTAAGATAAAAATTTAAAAAAATAAAACAAATAAAAAATTAAAATAAAAAAATAATTAATTTTATTTTTAAATAACTATTTTTTAAAATCTAAAACCATTGATTTAGTCTTGTTTGTTGTTTAAAGTATTTTAATAAAATTGATTTATTTTTGTATTGTGTGACAGGAACTATTAGTTTTTTTGATAAAAAATCAAGAGTTAAATCAAGAGTCGAAAAATCTAATGGCTTTTGTTTTAACGCAGCACGAACATTTTCTCTAATTTGCCAAACTCCCAAAGGAACTGCATAATCTTTTCCAATTTCTCTAAAAACAATTGCTGCTGCATTTGATTTATTTTCTGATAAATACTCTGAAACAGCAAGGCGTGCAGCAAAGTAAGCCCCTTCTGTTTCTTCAGGATATCCTTTTAATCCAGTGTTTAATTCATGATCTGATAATACATTAAACTCTGTTGATTCTTTATTCCATATTCCTCCAGGTAACCAAGTTTCTATTTGTTCAAAACTCCAAGGATAAGGCATTAATAATACCCAAAAATTATTGTCTAAATAATTTGAATTAAATAATTTAAAAGAATCAATTATTTTTCCTTGTGAAACTTTTTCATTAATTAAATATTTTGATAAATTTGAGTCAACTGCTGTAATACTCCAACGAGTTGGAACAAGTTTTCTATTTTTTTTTACTCCAAGAACTCCTGCTGAAAGAATTTTTGATAAAGAAGAAACTGGAACACCATCTTTGTATAATTCAATTAATGCAGTGTTTGATTTTGCTGCAACATCATTATGCAAATAGTCCACTTTTTGAGGAATTTTTGGATTCTCAATAATTGATAATTTGTTTAATTCTGCTGAAGGCCCCATTGGTGCAGTAAATGAATCAAAAGAAAAATCATCTCTTGGTTTTTTTGCTAAATTAACTTCAAGTTCCACTATTGAAGAAGCCATTGCGAGTTCTTGAAAATCAACTAACTCATAATTTGGATTTGATGCTAAAGAAACTGGCATTTTTTTGTAAGACCTTAGAAGTGATTCTCTAAATGAAATAATTTTTTCTTGACTCAAACCATACCATTTTTCTGGCAAATCACTTAATTCACTCACTTCACTAGGTAAAGCAGAAAGTGGGGCTACTGCAACTTTTGGATAAGATTGCCAAGAAACAAAAAAACCAGGCGGAGTTGCTCCAACAAAATTATTATCCTTCATTGAAGAAACAATACTTGATTGTTTGAATTGTTTTTCAAGAATTGGACACTTATCAAGTCCACAAAGTAATTTTCCTTTACACTTAATGCAAAGTTCTGGAGAAATCATAAATCAACACTAATCTATAAAGTGCAAACTAACAAATAAATATACCTTTATTGATTTGCCAAAAATAAATACAATAAATTTTCAAAAAACCCACCCACCCAAAAGATTTATATTCTATTAAATAATTATAGAATTACTAAAAAACTGTAATGATCGGTGGTAACAATGGCATTTAAAAATTTGGTTGAAAGCACAAGAAAAATGAATGAAAAAATGATAGCGATGGGACAAAGTATTGATATACAAAAAATGCCACGACCAAAAGGAAACACATCAGCGTATAGATCATCACCAGCAATGATGGCTGCAGGAGCAAGCGATATTGAACTAAAACTTTATCCAAAAAACTTTAAATCAACTCCAATAAATAAAACTGAAGAACTAAATAATAGTACAAAAGAAATGATTGAAGATATTAAAGAACAAGAAGAGATAAAAGAAGTTGAAAATGAAGTTAAACAAAAACCAAAACTAATTGGCGATGACGACATAATTTTACCAAGATCAAAACAAAGAGTAGATGATAAACATTGTAATATTATAAAAAATGTTGTAATAGAATCACAATCAGGAGTGTACTCTCCTGCAACATGGAAAGAATGCAGGCATATGAAAGAAGAAGGCGGAAGAGTATTTTGTAGAGAATACCATTCACTTTGCGGAAAAGAAAAATGCCAAAGAGCAAGAAGATAATTAAACTAATAAAAAGGTGAATTCGGTGGAGCCGATATTCACCAACATGCCGGCTTTGTGAAGCCGTGCGGAAAAGAAAAATGCCAAAGAGCAAAAAGATAAAACTATAATTAACCAAAAGTCACAAAACAAACTATACAATTTGTTACATTATTTTTTTGTTTAAATATAAATACTAACAGCAACACTAATTATTCATGGAAATAGTAATTGAGTTCATGCCTATTACAAGCACTAGTACTACGACCACTCAATAAAGCTTGAAAAGCAATTTAAAAGGCTTTTCTTGCAGGATTTTTTTAAAATAAAGGGAAAGGGATAAATATGAGTAATGAAGAAGCAATAAGAAATGAAAAAATGTGGCATACTGCTGCACACGTATTCGCTTCAGCACTAACGGAAATTTACCCAAATGTGAAAATTGCTATAGGACCACCAATTGAAATGGGGTTTCATTATGATTTTGAACTAGACAAAAATTTAAATGAAAAAGATCTTGAAAAAGTTGAAGAAAAAATGAAAGAAATTTTATCAAGAAAAGAAATAATGGAACAAAAAATTATCCCAATTAATGAAGCACTTGAAGTATTTAAAAATAATTCATACAAAGTGGAACTAATTAATGATTTAAAAACAAGTGGAGAAAAAGAAATTTCAACATACAAAACAGGGAATTTTTTAGACATGTGCAAAGGCCCACATCTAGAAAGTACTAGTGAAATTGGTGCAATAAAATTACTAAAAATGAGTTCAGCATACTGGAAAGGAAACGAAAAAAACAAACAATTACAAAGAGTATATGGAATCGCATTTAAAACACAACAAGAACTTGATAACTGGATAAAACTTAGAGACGAAGCAGAAAGCTCAGACCACAACAAAATTGGGAGAGAACAAAATTTGTTCATGACACATGAACTAATCGGACAAGGATTACCATTACTAATGCCAAAAGGAGCAAAATTATTCCAAATACTAACAAGATTTATTGAAGATGAAGAAGAAAAAAGAGGATATGTTTACACTAGAACTCCATACATGGCGAAAAGCGATTTATATAAAGTGTCAGGACACTGGGAGCACTACAAAGACGGAATGTTCATGCTTGGAGATGAAAAAAATCCAGGAGAAGTAATGGCCCTAAGACCAATGACTTGTCCCTATCAATTCTTAATTTATAAAAATGGATTAAAATCATACAAAGACCTACCAATAAAATATGCGGAAACTTCAGTACTATTTAGAAATGAATCATCAGGAGAAATGCATGGATTAACTAGAGTAAGACAATTCACTCTATCAGAAGGACACATTATAGTGACTCCAGAACAACTAGAAAACGAATTCAAAGAAGTAATTAATTTAATTAATTATGTAATGGACACTCTTGGAATAAGAGAAGATATTACTTATAGATTCTCAAAATGGGACCCTGAAAACAAAAAAGGAAAATATATTGATAACCCTGATGCATGGAAACACTCTCAAAATGAAATGAAAAAAATATTAGATCACTTAGGAATAAAATATGTTGAAGCAGAAGGAGAAGCAGCATTCTACGGACCAAAACTAGACTTGCAAACAAAAAATGTTTATGGAAAAGAAGACACACTAATTACAGTACAAATTGATTTTGCTTTGCCAGAAAGATTTGATATGACCTATGTGGATAGCGACGGACAAAAAAAGAGGCCATATATAATACACCGTTCATCAATTGGATGCTATGAAAGAACAATGGCAATGCTTATTGAAAAATACAAAGGAGCATTCCCAACATGGTTATCGCCAGAACAAGTAAGAATAATTTCCATATCAGAAAAATTTAATGATTATGCTAATAAAGTAAAAAAAGAATTACTTGAAAATGAAATAAGAGTGAAAATTGATGATAGAAACGAAACACTAGGATATAGAATACGAGACGCTCAAAAAGAAAAAGTACCCTACATAATTGTTGTTGGAGCAAAAGAAGAAACAGAAGGAAAAGTCGCAGTAAGACCGCGAGTTGGAGAACAAGAAATACTAAAAATAGAAGAATTTATTGAAAAAATTAAAAAAGAAATCAAAGAGAAAAAATAAATTGTACTAAAAAAATAAACAAAAAGCAAAAACTCCAAACAACAAAAAGTACTAAAAAAATAAACAAATTTCTTAAAAGAAACACTCCAAAGCAAACCTTAAATAACTAAAAAACCTAAGTTTTAGTGATTAAAATGACTACAGACTATCTTGCTGAATTAATGAAAGAAGCAAAAAAAGAAACAACAAACACTGAACAAAAAATTGATACGCTAATACAAAATAAACCTGAAGAAAAAGAAGAAGAACTGGCAAAAACAGTAACAAAAGAAGAAATGAAAAAAATTGAAGGGGACATAGTTATTGAACCATCATCAGAACAAAATGAATTTGAAAAAGAACTTGAACAAGAAAAAAAAATTGAACTATCAAGTTATGGGAAAGTAAAAATATATAAAATTCCAGGAAAACCACTAAACTACTATTACGTCCCAACAATAAGACCAACTGCAATTGAAAGAAAAATAATTAACACAATAAAAGAAGCGACAACAAGACTCGTTAGTATTGCTCCATATAAAATAAGGAACCAAGAAGAAAAAAGAATAATTTACAAACAAAAAGTAATAGAAATAATTCAAAACAACCCAAGTTTAAGAATTCCAGAAAGTAAAACACTATTCTATGCAGAAGCTGTTGTTAGAGAAATGGTAGGGTATGGATTAATCGATGAATTAATTAAAGATGATAATTTAGAAGAAATAATGATAATTGGTGCGAAAAAACCAGTTTTTGTATTTCACAGAGACTATGAAATGATGCAAACAAATATTGAATTTTTTTCAGAACAAGAAATTGAAGATCTAATTAATAGAATTGCAAGAGAAATTGGAAGAAGAGTTGATGTATCTTCACCATTACTTGATGCAAGATTGACTGATGGTTCAAGAGTAAATGCAACAATTCCCCCAGCAAGTATAAGTGGAGGAACACTAACTATTAGAAAATTTAGAGAAGACCCATATTCAATAATTGACTTAATAAAAATGAATACTGTTTCAAGCGAAGTGGCTGCATTCCTTTGGTTATGTGTAGAAGGAATGAATACAAAACCAGCAAATATGTTAATTGCGGGAGGAACAGGGTCAGGAAAAACAACACTACTAAATGTACTTGCAGCATTAATTCCAGACAGAGAAAGAATAATCACAATCGAAGACACTGCTGAAATAAATATTCCAACAAACCATTGGATAAGACTTGAAGCAAGACCTCCAGGAATAGAAGGAACAGGAGAACTAAAATTAGATATTTTAACAAAAAATTCTTTAAGAATGAGACCCGATAGAATAATTGTTGGAGAAATAAGACATGAAGAAGCATTCACTTTATTCACTGCAATAAACACAGGACACGATGGATGTTTAGGAACAGTACACGCAAATAGTCCACAAGAAACAATCATAAGAGTAACAACACCCCCAATGAATGTTCCAGAAGTAATGTTATCAGGACTAGACATAATTATTGTTGAACACAGATATTATGATAGAAAAAAAGGAACTATAAGAAGAATAACTGAAATCGCAGAAATATATGGCGCACTCGATGGAAAACCAAAAACACAAACAATATTCCAAAGAGACCCTGCAAAAGATAGAATCGAACGAACAATACTTGAAAGCCAATACTTAAAAAATTTACAAAACTTTACAGGACTATCAAGAGAACAAATATATGCAGAAATTGAAATAAGAAAACAATTTTTAGAAAAACTTTTAGAAAAAAATACTAGAGAAATAAAACAAGTTTCAAAAGAAGCAAAATTATTTTTAGAACAAAGAAGAAAAATTGGTGACACACAATGAGTAGTGAAACCTTATCAATAGATGAAAACGAAGTTACTAAAATAGTTGAAACAATGAAAAAAAAATACCGAGAAGAGGGACTCGTAATTGATGAAGTAAATACTAGCCTTAAAGAAATGAGAGGAATCATTGCAGAAGACACTTATGCAAAAATTGATATTGATACACAAGAAGACGTAGAAGAATTTGGTTCAGACCTAACAAAACAAATAGGATCACTCTACTTAAAAATAAAAAATGTAATAAAACCTTTACAAAATTATTTTAAAAATTTTCCAATGACACAAGAACTAGGATTTTATTTATACTCAGCAAATATGCAATACTCAGCAAATCAATACTTAGCACTATCAACAACAGCAGGACTAGTAATAGGATTGTTTTCAGTAATTATTGGATTATTAATTTCAATTTTTACTAGAAATCTTGCACTCATTGCCTTATTACCCCCAATATTTGGGGTATTTGGAACTTTAATTTCCACAATAATAATAATACAATTACCAAAAAGTAAAGCAATAGAAAGAGGAAATTTATGTTCAACAGAACTCCCTTTTGCTTTAAGACATATGGCAACTGAATTAAAATCAGGAATTGGACTTTACAAAGCAATGCAAGCGATTGCTTCAAATGATTATGGAGTACTAAGTGAAGAATTTTCAAAAACAATTAATGAAATAGAAGAAGGAACTGACACAAATATTGCTTTAAAACACTTATCTCTAAGAACCCAGTTAAGACCACTAAAAACAACAATAAACCACATATTAAGAGCTATGAGAATTGGAGGAAACCTTTCAGAAGTAATGAATGATATTGCAAAAGATGTTACAAATGATTTAAAAAATAAAATAAGTTCTTTCTCACAAAGCATGAATTTTTTTGCAGTCATTTTTATATTTTTAGGAATAATTTTACCAGTATCAATATTAATTCTTGGATCAATAAGAAACTCCCCGCTTGCAACAACAGGTAAAGAATTATTCAAATCAGTTCCCCTAACAATAGATGTTTTGTTAATAATTTATTTTATAATAATGCCAATGATTTTTATATTTATGAATTATATGGTATACAAAATGCAACCACAAATATAAAAAAGTAGTGATAAAAAATGGAAATAAAAAAATTGATTGAAGATTATGAAATCATATTAAAGTTTTGCCGACTACAATATGATGCAAAAAAATGGATAACTTTATCCTTAATTTCAACAATCATAATATTCATTTTAGTATTAATTATAAGTTCCTTTTTTATTAAAGAGGCAAATTTATTGCCAATAGCATTTGCAATTGCAACACTCGTTCTAAGTTTGGGTTATCCCTACATGAAAAAAGAAACAATAATTGATTCAATTGAATCAAACTTTAGTGATGCACTAAAACAAATGGCTGACACACTTAAAGCAGGAGATACTTATGAAAGTGCATTAAGAGAAGTAGCAAATGCAGATTATGGAAGACTATCTGAAGAAATGGAAATTAGTTTAAGAAGACTTGAAGAAGGAACAAATATTGATAGTTCGCTTAGAGGATTTTCTGAAAGAATTGACTCAAAGTTAGTGCGGAGAACAATAACAATAATTCTTGATTCAATAAAAACCGGAGCAAGTCTTGCAGAAGTACTTGATGACATTTCAGAAGATGTAAGAGACATGCACAAATTAAAAGAAGAAAGAAAATCTAACACCCAAATGCAATTTTTATTTATGATAGCTGCAGGAGGAATAATTGCACCAATAATATTTGGAGAAATCACTGCAATAATGGGAATGTTTTCAACAGTGCTAAGTACCCAAATTAATGCCGCACAAGCAATACAAACAAAAACAAACAGTGATCTTATTCTAATAATCACTCAAGGATACTTAATAATTGAAGTTATTGGAAGCGGAACAATAATGGCACTAATACGTGATGGAAAACCTAACAAAGCAATAATCTACATCCCAATACTATTATTAACAGCTTTTATTGTATATTATATATCAGTAATTATACTAAAAATATTTTTAATGGGGGCAATGTAGATGGAAGAAAGAGCACAAGCACAATTTGAAGTAATTTTAGGATTATTATTTGTTGTTGTAATTGCAACCGCAGTTGCTTTATTTATGAAAAATACTGCAAGCACAATTAGTGAAACTACCCAAACACAACAAAAACAAAACCCTTAAAAATGAGAAAAACCTTATAAGATAAGTTATTTTTACTAAAAATGGAGGGAAAACAATGGAAGAAAGAGCACAAGGAGCAATAGAATACTTACTAATAATTGGAGCTGCAATACTTGTAGTTGCTGTTGTAATAGTAGCACTAACAGGAGTACTTAGTTCACAAGATGATGTAAGTACAGGTGACTATAATAATGAAATGAATGATCTAAACTGCCTAAGAGACAACACAGTAGAAGGATGTCCAGGGTATGTAGCACCAACAGAAGAACCATAATTAAAACATTTAATTTTTTGAAAAGGCAAAAAATGCCTTTTCAACTTCTTTTTTAATCAAACTACTTAACTTTAAATACTAAAAAAACATTTACATAATAGTGATTAGAATGAATTTTTTTGAAAAAAAAGGACAGGGAGCAATAGAATACTTGTTATTATTAGGAGCTGCAATTATTGTAATCGCAGTAGTAGTATCATATATGACAGGAGTACTAGGACCAACAATTGATTCAGGAAATAGAAACACTTATGATTACCTTTGTGGACCAAAATCAAAAGGCGGGCTTGACACAAACAGTCTATTGTGTGGATGTTATTTAAAAAAATCTGATAGAGGAGAAATGCTTTCAAGTGGAGAATTTGTTTTTGCAAAAAAATCAAACAGCATTTGTCCAGGAAAACTTGATCCAAAATATGAAAATGATCCATTACTAAAATGGGAGTGAAAAAATGTTACAAGAAGAAAAAGCACAAGTAAGTTTTGAATATTTACTGACCGCTGTTTTTGTTATTTCACTTGCAATAAGCACTGCATTAATTGTTGAAACACTAAGACAACTTGCACTTGAAGCACAAGCAGAAATACTAACAATAAGAACCCAAACAATAGAACAAATAATGCAAAAATAAAAAAATAATTAAACAAAAAGTATTTTAATCAAGAAAATCCATTAAACTTCTGATAAACAATGTATTTTTACTTAACAATAATTATTTCAATAATAGGATTACTAATAGCAACATACACTGATTTAAAAGAAAGAATTGTTTCAAACAAATTAAACTTTTCTTTAGCAATAATTGGGTTAATTATTTATTTAATTCAATCTTATTTCGAACAAACCCCACTACCAATAATATTTTCATTACTTGGATTAATAATAGGGTTTACTTTTGGATGGATTCTTTGGAAAATAGGAGTATTTGCTGGAGGAGATGTTAAATTATTCATGGCACTAGGGGCACTAAATCCATTCACGCCCGCAATATTAAAAATAGGAGAATTTACAAACTCTAATTTTCAAATCTTTGCAATAACCTTATTTATTTATTCTCTAATTGGATTTTTACCATATGCAATGCTTGTTATTTTATTAAAATTAAAAAATAATAAAGAAGCAAGAAATAATTTAATAAAAGACGCTAAAAAAAGAGTAATTGATGGAATAATTTTATCAATACTAATTGGAGGATTATCAACAATTTTTTATTTTCTACAAATCCCATCACTAATTATACTTCCCACATTAATACTAATAGGAATTTTAAAAAAAGGAAAAATTATAATCACAATTTTAATTTCTATTATTGGGTTAATTATATTGCCGCTTCAAACCTTACAAAATACCTTAACAAGTTTTATATTTATAATATTTATTTATGGAACAATAAAACTAATGTTATCCCTTGGACCCGTTCTTCAAACAACAGTAAAAATTAGTAAATTAAAAGAAGGAATGATACCATCAAAAACATTATATTTTGAAAAAAATCAAGTAAAAGAACAAAATTTTTCAATTAAACAAATAATAAAACTTGTAAAAGAAAATAAAATTAATGAAATTTTTTCAAAAAAAAATGAAATCATTTCTGCAACTAAAGCTAGGGGCCTCAATGAAGAAGAAATAAAATTACTTAAAAAATTATACAAAAATAAAAAAATAGGCGAAACCATAAAAATAAAAGAATCAATGCCCTTTGTTCCTACAATGCTAATAGGGTATTTACTTTGTTTAATCATTGGTGACGCTTGGATACTAATTTGGTGAAAAAATGAAAAAAGGACAAACCTCAATAGAATTTCTAATAATAATTGTGCTAATAATAACTTATATTGTTTCAGTAACCTACCCCATGATAAAAAGTGCTCAATCTTCAGTAACAGATATAAGAAATTTAACACAAACAGATAATGAGTGTATGAAAATTATGCAAGGAATTAACAGATTAAATAATTTTAGTAATGGATCAAAAGAAACAATAATTTTGAGAATACCCGAAAATGGAAAAATATATTGTTATAATGATGGAAATATTGGTTTTAGTGTGAAAATAAATGAAAATAAAAATAATCCAGAAACAAAAAATTGTCCAAATGACATATGTGACAAAAACTATTTTGTTAACCCTGACCTTAAATGTCTAAAAAATGAACTAACTCAAAATCAAACAATAATTTTACAAAAAATTGATAACAACATAATAATAAATTAAAAAGGATGATTTAAGTGAAAGGACAAGTAACATTTGAATTATTATTTATTTCACTTATTGTATTAAGTGCTTCAATTTATATTACATCCCTCTATTTTCAAACAACCGAAAATACAAACCTGATAATATTTACAAAAAATGAATTTATTGAAAAACTAAATGAAACAACTTCTACAAGTTATATTGAAAGCATCACTTTGGAAAAAAGTAATAACCTAAATAAAATAAATTTAGTTATATTAACTGAAGACCCAATTGAAACTAATAAAATAATAAACAACGTTGAATTTTTAACAAAATTTAAACAAAAAATGGTTGAAAACTTAAAACTTAACAATGTCCAACTCAATATAACAATAAGAAAAATTTAAAAAAACAATCAACACTTAACCCACAAAAATAATACGACAAATAACGAAAAAATACTGGGGTTTATATTCTTTTAAAAAAACAAAAAAATATGAACGACACACAAATTTCACAAATTTGTTTGATAATTATTTTAATAGGATTTATTGGATTTTTAGTTTTCTATAAAGAAGAATTTGAAAAAATAACAATCCAAGAATTAATTAATAATGAAAAAATTACAAAAGGAATAATAAGTGGAAAAGTAGAATATGTAGTAAAAAACTTCCCCTCAACAATACTAATTCTTAATGATGGAAGTAAAGCCACAATCTACTACCCCAAAGAAACTACTATCCAAAAAAATGATTTTATCACAGCCTATGTCGAAAAAGAAAAAGAAAATAACTTTTATGCATACAAGGTGATAAAAGAAATATGATTATTTTTTACCTAATCCTTGGATCAATATTTGGAATAATTGCTGGATTAACCCCAGGCCTACACACAAACACAATAATCGCTTTAATCGCAATAAGCCCAATTTTTGGAAAAGAAATAATGGTTTTGGTCCTAAGTATGTCAATAGTTCAAACCTTTGTGGAATTTATCCCATCAACATTTTTAGGGGTGCCCTCAACCACAACATTTGAAGGAGTATTACCCGCCCACAAAATGTTAATTCAAGGCGAAGGAATTAACGCAATAACTCTAACAGTATTTGGAGGAATAATAGCAACAATTGTGGGAGTTCTAATAACCCCAATAATATTTTTATTACTTGAACAAAATCAAAGAGAAATAATTTTAATTACTCCAATAATATTACTCCTAACCCCCATAATAATGATACAACAAGAAAAATCTTTTAGGAAAAAAATAATATCAATTTTTATAATCTTTATTGCAACAACACAAGGATTGATATTTAGTGGACAAATATTTGCACTAATTACAGGATATTTTGGAGTAAGCGCAACATTGTATTCATTAAAAGAAAAAAATATAATAAAAAAACAAAATACTGAAATAAATATTGAAAATAAAATAACTGATCCAATACTGGGACTAATTGGGGGAACAATTGTTGCAATAATCCCAGGTATTGGAAGTAACACTGCAGCAACAATAATTAAAACTTTTAAACTAAAAATTCAAGAAAAAAACTACTTAACAATGCTTGGAAGCATAAATACAGCAAATTTTTTCTTTGGATTTATTACTCTATTCGCATTAAAAAAAACAAGAAACGGGGCAATGATTTTTCTACAAGATAAAATTACATTAACCCAAGAAACAATGATTCTTGGAATTATAATAATGGTAATTTCTGCAGGAATTGGGGGATTTGCAACAATCCAATTATCAAAAATAATGATAAACTTTTTTAATGAAAATTTAACTAGAAAATTAAACATAATCAGTCTTTTAATCATGATTTTTGCAACAATAATAACTGGTGGAATTCTTGGAATAATAACCCTTATTTTTTCAACAAGCCTTGGATTATTTACAATAAGTAAAAAAGTTAAAAGAAGTCTATGTATGAACTCGCTAATTATACCCACTCTATTTTTTTACTTATTCATACTAATATAATTATGTTTAAAATAAAAAAACAACTACTTCAAGAAATTTGCAATTCTGCAAAAAATAATTTTCCAAAAGAAATGTTAATTTTTTTATCAAAAAATAATGAAATAATTGATCAAATTGTATATTTACCAAATATTGCAGGAGAAACATTTGTAGAAATAAATTCTTTAATAATTCCGTTTGACAATAAAATTGTTGGAACAATCCACTCCCACCCCTTAGGAGAAAATCACCCAAGTAAAGAAGATAAAAAATTTTTTCAAAATTACTCCATAAATGGAATAATTGATAATAGTTTTAAATTAGAAAACATAAAATTTTATAATGAAAAAGGGGAAGAAATTAAAATAGTTTTAATTGAATAATAAATAAAAAACAAAAAAGACACAATTAAAAATATAAAAAACTAATAAATAAACATGAAAAATGGACAAATAAGCCTTGATTTATTAATAACTATCCTTGCAATATTTGTTGCATTAAGTGGTTTATCCCTAATTGGGAATGATATCAAAGAAACTCAAGAAGATATTTTTTTACAAAATCAATTAAAAGAACAAGGTAATGAAATTAGTTTATTAATAAACACTGCTCAAACTTTAAGTGACACAAATTTTTATTCAAAAATAACTTTAAGAAAAGTAATTTATAAAAATACAACATTCACTCCAAATTTTACAATTATCGATGAAAATACTTTTGAAATTAGTGAAAATTTAACTGGAAAAAATATAAAAAGCACACACTCTTCAAAAATTCCAAAAAATTTAATAATTGAAAAAATCGAAAATGATATGGTGATAAGAAATGTTTAAAATAAATCCAAAAGGACAAATATTTTCATTAGATTTTTTAATGTCCATGATTTTAGTAATTCTAATAATTGGAATGATAATTCAAACAAGCGAACTAAACAATTATAACACTAAAGAATATATTGAGAAAAAAAACATGGAAGATTCTTTAAATAGTTCATTAATGATATTACTTGCAAACACACAATACAATTGTGAACTAAATGGAACAACTCTAAAAAACACTATTGATAAAAGAAAATTATTACAAAAAACTAATATTAAAGAAGAAATTGGATTATTAAATTATGATTTAGAACTTATTGTAAATAATAAAAATTATACCCCACAACTAATTGATAAAAAAAATATTTTTGCTATTGAAACAGAAATAATGACTTGTGAAAAAAGTACAGATTATATTAACATGGATCTTACAAATTGCTTAAATAATAATTGCTTTAAAAATTTTTTAACTAAAGAAAAAATAATTTTAAAGGTGGGAAAATGAAAAAAGGATTTATTTTCACAATTGAGGCTTTATTAGTAGTTTCAATCTTATTAGTATTCTTATTTTTACAAGTAAATAATGATACACCCCCAAAAACCTCAAATATTTCTTTGGTAAATATAAATTATGGTAGTACAATTTATACAAATGAAAACTCAACAATAACTGAAAATCATTCTTATTGTAAAGACTATTTGGATATTAATTTTATTAGTGGAAATTTGGATCTTAAAAAATATTGTGAGGAAATAAAATGAAAGGATACGCAACCATAATTATGGTAATATTAATTTCAATAATAAGCATATTTTTGATTTCTGAAAATAATCAAGAAACACAAGAAAATGGTATTTACAATTATTATTATGAAGACGCAATAAAATTAAATAATTATACAATCACATTAAATGAAAAAGCATGGTACTATAACTGGAATGCAGAACACAGAAAAATAATTAGGGATTTTAATAGCACTGCAAATCAAATTTTTAATAAAACTTTTAATCAAACAAAATGCACTACTGATAATTGGAAAGTAATTCAAACTAACGATCTTAATCAAATTACACATGACTTAAATTGTACCACTTTAATAAATACTGGAACAAAAAATTATTATAATAATTTTCTAAAAACCATTATTATCAAAGGTAATCCTTTAAAATGAGTAAAAAAATTTAAAAATAACAATATACGGATTTATAATAATTCGCTTAAAATGAATAATTATGTGAGTACCCATGAATTCTAAAAAAAGAATAGCTGTAATAAATTATGATGTTTGTAATTTTGAAAAATGTGGAAACTATTTATGTGAAAAAGTATGCCCAGTAAATAGAACCGGGAAAAAATGCATAACTCATGAAAACCTACAAAAACCAATAATTTCTGAAGAACAATGCATAGGTTGTGAAATTTGTCAAAATAAATGTCCTTTTGGCGCAATAAGTATTGTTAATGTAATGATAAATCTTGGAGAACCAATCCATTCTTTTGGAAAAAACACTTTTAGGTTACATGGACTCCCAGTACCAAAAGAAAATAGTGTAGTTGGACTTGTTGGAAGAAATGGAATAGGAAAAACAACGATTACAAAAATACTTTCAGGAAATATTATTCCAAATTTTGGTGAAAAAAATGAAGAAAAAGAAAGTGCTCAAAAAAAAGTAATTGAATATTACCGTGGAAAAAAAGAACAAGAGTTTTTTAAAAAAGTATACAACAATGGAATAACTATTGCTGTAAAACCGCAAAATATTGAAGCAATAAAACCTACAGGAACTGTTGGGGAATTATTATTAAAAGTTGATGAAAAAAAAGAACTTGATGTTATCGCAAAAGAACTACAAATAGAAAACATTCTGGATAGAGATTCATCCAAACTTTCAGGAGGAGAATTCCAAAAAATAGCAATCGCTGCAACTGCACTAAAAAAAGCAGAAGTTTATTTTTTTGATGAACCAACATCATTTTTGGATATCCGAGAAAGATTAAGAGTTGCAAAATTTATTAGAAAACTTGCAGAAAACTCAACAGTATTAGTAGTAGAACACGACCTTATTTTACTTGATTATTTAAGTGATTTTGTACACTTAATTTATGGAAAACCAAAAGTTTATGGATTTGTTTCACAAATAAAAACAACAAGAGAAGGGATTAATGATTATTTAGAGGGATTTTCAAAAGAAGAAAACTATAAATTTAGAGAATACCAAATAAACTTTTACTCAACAATAAAAACTGAAAATACAGGAAAAAAAGAAAAAATTATTCAGTGGCCTGAACTAAAAAAGAAATTAGGAGAATTTGAACTAACTGTAGAAGAAAATAAAATACAAAAAAATGAAATAGTTGGAATAATCGGTCCAAATGGAATAGGAAAAACAACATTTATGAAAATACTTGCGGGAGAAATAAAAGCAGATAACACAGAAATTCAACAAAGAGTAAAAATATCTTACAAACCACAATATATCAATTATGTTGGTGAAAAAACTGTTCAAGAACTATTTGAAGGAATAAACATGGAAGAAGTTCGAAACAATTTATTAAAACCTCTTGAATTAGAGCCCCTTTTAGAAAAAAAAGCAAAAACACTTTCAGGAGGAGAATTCCAAAGATTATCCATTGCTATTTGTTTAAGCAAAAAAGCTGATGTGTATTTACTTGACGAACCAAGTGCTTATTTAGATGTAGAACAAAGACTTGCTGTAGGAAAACTAATTAGAAATTATATTGATATAAAAAATTGTTCAGCAATAATAATTGATCATGATTTAACATTTATGGATTATGTGAGTGACAAAATAATGGTTTTCACAGGAGAACCAACAAAAAATGGAAAAGCAACAGGACCATTTGGGATAAATGAAGGAATGAACCACTTGTTGAAATATTTAGACATTACAGTAAGAAGAGACAAAGATACAAAAAGACCAAGAATAAATAAACACGATTCAGTACTTGATAGAGAACAAAAAAAAGAAAACAGATATTATAAATAATTGTTGTGAGAAAATGAAAATACTAAAAATTGATAAAAAATATAATGAACTTATTTTAATACCAGAAACTAGCGAAGACCTTTGGCATCTTGAAAAAATAATTGAAAGTGGTGACATTATTAAAGGAAAAACTGATAGAAAAATAAAAGCAGAGAGAGAAGGAGAAAAAACACAAAGAATAACAATTTTTGTTGAACTTGAGATAAAAGAAGTTCATTTCCAAGAATATAGTGAAAATCTTAGAGCAAGTGGTATTATTATTAGTGGAAAACCAGAAGAAATGATACAACTAAAAAGCCACCAAAGTATTGATCTTGAAAAAGGAGAAAAAGTAATTATAAAAAAGAAATCAATTAAAGAATGGCAAATTGATAGATTAAAAAAAGTTGAAAAAGAAAGCGCAACAACAAAACTACTTATTGTTTTACTTGATGATGAGTCAGCAGAACTTGCTTTTGTTAACCAATTTTCATTAATTAAAAAAGCAAAAATAAAGTCAAAAAAAAGTGGAAAAAGATTTGCTGAAGAAAAAAGTGATTACTTTGAAAAAGTAATGGAAAAAATAACTGTACTTGAACCAAAAAAAATACTAATAGTGGGACCAGGATTCACTAAAGAGAATTTTAAAAAATTTTATGAAGAAAAAAAACAAAAAGGATTCCCCCAAGCATTTATTGAAACAACAAATGAAATAAGCGAAACTGGTTTTAAAGAACTAATAACCCAAGGAAAACTAAAAACCCTCGAAAAAGAACTACAATTAAGTCAAGAAGGGGAAGTAATTGAAGAATTCTTATCCCTAATATCAAAAGGAAAAACAGAGTACGGAAAAGATAAAGTGATAGAAGCACTAGAACTTGGCGCTGTTGAAAAATTATTAATTAGTGAAACATCACTAATGCAAGAAAGAAAAGAAATAGAAAAAATAATGGATCTTGCAGAAACAACAAAATGTAAAATATTTGTAATATCCTCAAAAAACCCTCAAGAAAAAATAATTCAAAACTTGAGCGGAGTTTGTGCAATACTTAGATATAAATTAGAATAATAAAATAAAAATTTTAAAAATTATTTATTTTTTATTCAACCCTAAACTCTAACCACTCCACTTTTTTTTCATCAACTAGTTTTTTAATTTTTTTTTGAGACTCATTTAATTTACTTTTATTTGTTTTAAATTCAATAAAAACTAATTTTTCATCATCAAATACAATACCATCAATGGGTTGCCCTAAAAATTTAAATGAACTTGGAGAAAAAGGGAATTTTTCTGAAAATGGAATCCACTGTTCTGTTAACTGACCATATTTTATGCTCTGAGACTTTTTTAAAAAATTAATATTATTTAATTCTAAATTCAAAAAATTAATTCTTTTATATAAAAAGAAAATTATTACAAGCAATAATAATACTAGCAAAAATAAAACTATTTCAATCATGAAATAAAAGCGATTAAACAGTACTTAAATTTAACTTAAGTTAAATGCCAAAAAATTATTTTAATATTTTTGAAACAAATGGTTCTTCAATTTTATAATTAAATTGTTTTTTATAATAATTTCTAACACCAAGACCTGAAATAACTGCGATTTTTTTTGAATCAAACTTTTCTCTTGCAATTTTTTCAGCCTCATCCATTAACTCCTTACCAAATCCCCTATGTTGAGTGCTTTCTTCATCTTTTTTACCAAGAGAAAGAGCTTTCCCATAAACATGAAGTTCTCTAATCAAAGAAGTTTTGCTTTTTATTGATTTAATAAAAGGATTAGCCGGATTTCTTAATCTTACAAAACCAAATAAAGCATCTTTTGATTCCATTGAAATAAAAACTTCTTCACCACTTGAAGATTCATAAAAAATTCTTTTAATTTTTGCTTTTGAATAATCAATTTCTTTGTCCCGTGATAATAATCCTGCTTCTCTTGAACGTATATCTTTACTCACAATTCCATTTTTTTTCATATACTCATCAATAACTTGTCTTAAATTAGTAGTCTTAATTCCTGCAGAAATTATATTTCCAGGAATATCCCTATTAATTCTCATTACTCTTACCCATGGGGGAATTTCTTTTTGTATTTCACTTAAAACATAAATTGCATCTTTTTCAGAAATTGGATTAAACCTCCCTTTTTTCCACTCATTATAAAGTTCTGAGTTTTTTATTACTAAACAAGGATAAAATTTTACCATATCTGGTTTGAAATTAGGGTCTTTAAATATTTTTTTGAAATTTTTTAAATCTTTTTTTGGAGTAGTTCCAGGAAGACCTGGCATCAAATGGTATAACACTTTAAATGAAGAATCTTTAAGTCTTGAAGTTGAATTAATAACATCTTCTACTGAATGCCCCCTTTGTATTTTTTTATAAACTAAATCATCAGCATGTTGAACACCAAGTTCTACTCTTGTCCCACCCAAATATAACATTTGTTCAATATCCTTTTCATTACAATAATCAGGCCTTGTTTCAAAAGTAATCCCAACGACTCTTCTTTTTGATGTCTCAGCCAAAAATTTAACTTTATCAAAAGAAGAACATTTTTTTTCAACAATCGCCTCAAGAGATTTTTTTACAATAATTTCTTGCTTTTTTTTATTCAAACAAGTAAATGTACTTCCTTGAAAAATAAGTTCTATTTTTTCAGCCCTGTGTCCAGTAAGATCAAGTTGTTTAATTCTATTAGAAACAATTTCAAAAGAATCATAATTTAATCTCTGGGCCCTTAATGTAGATGGCTCAAAACCAGTATAAGATTTTGGAGCTATTTTTCCATCAAATTGATTAGGACAATAAATACACTTACCAGGACAAGCAAAAGGGGGCAACATTACTGCAACAACTTGAACTCCTGAAAGACTCCGAGTAGGTTTTATTGATAAAAGTGAAATAAATTTTTTATTTTCTTTTTCTTTTTCTGAAACAAAAGAAAAAATGAAAGGGTGCGAAGGCATTTCTTTTAATTTAAAAAATTTACTCCAAAAAAAACTTCGATCTTCAAGAGTTTTTGAATTATTAATTAGCCCTGAATTAATTTCTTGAATTATTTTTTTTGCAAATGAAATGTGCTCTTTACTATAATTATCTTTTCGAGGCATAAAAATTAGTTAAAATATAAACTAAACAAACCATTAATTAAATAATTAGGCATCAAAGAAAATGAATAAAAAGGTAAACCAAAAAATACTGACTCTGTTTTTCCTTTAATACTTGGCGTTGCATTAAGTCTTAATGAAAATGATCTGCTTTCTGAAGAATTATCAAAAAAAATTGTGGTATTAAAAATTGTTTCCCCTTGCTTTCTTGGATAAATAAATAATGAACCTTCTTTTGTTGATTTTGATGGAACAAGCACTTTTACATTTTCTTGTTCAAAAAAAGAATCAGAATTCCAAAACCATGGAAGTTCATTAATTATTGTAAAATTAACATCCGCATGAGAATTATTAATAAAAGTAAAGTTATATACTGCCTTTTCACCAACGTTTGAAGAAGCAAAATAATTATCTGATGAAACAGTCAATAAATCTTTTTCAACTAAAAAATAAACTTGAAATACAACCGATTCTTTTTCCCCAATAAATTCCAATGTTAATGGATATTTTCCAAGCACTGCATTTTTAGGAGAAGAAATTAAAATTTTTGAATAATCTACTTCCTCAACTATTTTACTTTCAAACCCTGATGGAAGTTGAGAAACTAATTCCAATGAAACATACCTATCAAATTGTTTTGAAAAAGTCAATTCCAAATTACTTCCAGGCAAAATTGATCCAACATAATCATTCCCATTAAGGTCGGTATAAACAGGGCCAATTAATCTTAAAGAAAAAACACTGTTTAATACTAAAATTAAAAAAAATAAAAACAACGCCTTTTTAAACATAATAAATCAAATTAATTTAGTAACAAAAGAAATAAAAAGGGTATTTTATGGATGAAAAAGAAAGTCGATTCCAAATGACAAAAAAACATCACACCCAAACTTTTTTAAAAGCAAAAAAAGATGGAAAAATGGACAAAGAATTCATCCCACTTTGTACACACATAACAAAAACTAAAGAATACTTTACTAGTAGTTGTTGTTCTGGAAGAATTTCACTTGTAGGACTTAATAAAGAAGAAGAAAAAAGAGAAAGCGCATTCCATAGAAAATGGCACAGAATTGTAAAATTAAAAGAAATAGAAGAAGGAATAAAATCATATAATGGACACATTTTATGGTTTAAACAAGAACCGATAATTTTACACATTGGAGCAAATAGTATTGAAAATGCAAAAAAAATATTAGTTTTATGTGAAAAAGTAGGGTTAAAAAGAGCAGGAATAAAAGTAGTTAAAGAAGGAAAATATATCATTGAAATTCTTGGAACTCATAACATCACCACCCCAATAAAAGAAGGTAATTTTTGTGTTGATAAAAAATATTTAGAATATTTAGTAAAAAAAGCAAATCAAAAATTTATAAAAAACCAAGAAGTATTAAAAAAATTAACTAAACAAATTAAAAAAGAAATAAAAAAATAATTAAAAAAATTAACTAAACAAAAAAATCTTATTATTCCTCTGATTTAATCATTTGTAAAACTTTTTCTGGACGATAATAATAGGATTGTATAAATTCTAAAACATCATTTGGTTTTCTAATTTTTTTTTCAATCATCCATTCTAAAATTAATTTTCTTATTTCAATTTCTTTCTTTAAATCATTCTTTGTTATAGATAATTGTTGAGATAAAATATCAAATAGCCCAATCGGTATATCAGTACGCCTAACTTCTCCAAAAGAATCATTATAAGAATAAATATTTCCAAGTAACACCTTATTATCCATTCTTGAAACTTCAGAAACTTCAACAACTTTTCTCTTAATCCCAGTTGACTTAGAATAAGTTCTTTGCATTACAACAATTAAATCCAATAAAGGAATCATTGTAGTTGGAATTGAAAAGGGACGTTCTTGTAATTTAACTACAAGTTCTCTAGAACTATTAGAATGAATTGTTCCAAGACACCCTGAATGACCATTATCCATTGCAGTGAATAAAGTTAATGCTTCTTTTCCTCTAACTTCCCCAACAATTATTCTATCAGGTCGCATTCTTAAAGAATTTTTTAGCAAAACATCCATTGAAATATCTTCATCAAGACTTCCCTTTGCTTCTAAAGCAACCCAATTATCACGAGAAAGTAAAGAAATTTCAAATGTATCCTCAATAGAAACAATTCTTTCATGAAGCCTTGCAAAATTACCTAAAACATTGAGTAAAGTAGTTTTTCCAGAAGCTGTCCCACCAACAATTAAAACATTTTTTGGAAAAGTTCCATACCCATCTACCATAACCCATAAAAAAGCAGCTAAATCAGAAGAAATTGTTTTATTTTCAATTAAATCAAGAATTGTTATTGGATTTTGAGAAAACTTTCTAATAGTTAATGAAATACCAGATTTTGCAAGAAACCCCATTAAAGCATTTACTCTTGAACCATCAGGTAATCTCGTATCAAGCAAAGGATGTTCAGTGTCAAAATTTTTTCCTGAAGAAAAAGCAATACGCCCCAACAAAAAAGACAATGCTCTCTCATCAAAACTAACATTAACTTTACACATACCAAATTTTTTATGAAAAACAAAAACATTATCTAATCCATTAACCATTAATTCTTCTAACTCTTCATCTAAAGAAAAAAAAGCTAATTGTTTAAGCCCAATAGAATTTTGAAGAACAAACTCACAAAAAGTTGCCTTATCTGAAATAAAAGAAATATTAGAAATAATTCTTGCCAAAACTTCTAAAACCGAAATAAAAAGTTTATTTGATGGAATTCTATCCACTAATCCATTAGATTCAACAAAAGAAATAACTTCATCTTTAAAAGCGTCTGAAAATCCATCAGGCAAATCAAAAGCACTAAATTCTAATAAAGAAGCATTTCGTTGTAATAATCGTATTAGTAAATTTGCAAATTTTTGCTCAAGTTCGGAAAATGGGGCACTTTTTATATCATAAAAATTATAAGAAACTCCTTCAAAAATCTCACAAAGAGTAGATTCTGAAATCTTCTTTAAACGAATATCTGTAAAGTTCATTGAAACCATTTATATAAAAAGAGGTATAATAAACTTATTATAAAGTGAAAATCATGAATAAACTATACAAAAATGTACTTAAAAAAATTACTCCTTCAAAAAAGGAAAAAATGCTTGAAAAAAAAATATTTGAAGAAATTGAAAAAAAAATAATGAAAATTAAAGGAAAACACTTAAATTTAGAGTGGTGTGGAAGCAGTGCAAGAGATACACATTTACATAATGATCAAGACTTGGATCTTTTTGTAATGTTTGATCGAGAACTAACTGAAAAAGAACTAGAAAAAGAAGGAATAAAAATTGGTAAAATCGTTTTTAAAGGAAAAAAATGGGAAAAAGCATACTCCCAGCACCCTTACATTAGAGGAGTATATAAGGGATTTGATGTTGAAATTGTCCCAAGTTATAAGGTAAAATCAGGGAATGACATAAAAAGTGCAGTAGATCGAACCCCCTTTCATAATAAATATATTCAAAATGGGATGAGTATTGAACAAAGAAAAGACACCCGACTTTTAAAACAATTTATGAAAGGAATAGACGCTTATGGCGCGGATTTGAAAAATTGTGCCCTTCCAGGATATGCAATTGAACTATTAGTATTACATTATGAAACATTTGATAATGCGATAAAAGAAATATCTAAATGGAATACTGGAAAAATATTGTTGTTTGAAAATTCAAACGAAAAAAATGCAGAACAGTTTAAAGGCACCCCATTAATAATAATTGACCCAGTTGACAATAACAGAAATGTTGCAAGTGCACTATCTGAAGAACAATTTCAAAGATTAGTTTATGCTGCAAAAAAATTTTTAGAAAATCCATCTGAAAAATTCTTTTTTAAAGAAAAAACAAAAAAATTAAATAAAAATGAACTAAAAAAAGAACTAGAAAAAAGAGAATTAATTGCAATAAAATCAGTTTTTCCAAAAAAAATACTCCCAGACCTATTTTGGGGACAATTAAGAAGATTTTTGAAAAAAAGTGAAACACATTTAGGAGAACAAGATTTTATTGTTGAAAGAAGCAATTTGTGGAGTAATGAAAAAGAAGTGGTATTTATTTTCACTCTAAGAGAAAAAAATCTCCAAAAAATTAAAACAATTAGTGGACCACAAGCAACTGATGAAGAAAACTCTAAAAAATTCCTCGAAAAGAAAAGAAAAATTGTAGCAGGACCCTATATTAAAGAAGGAAGAATTACAATTGATATTGAAAGAAAAGAAACTGAAAGCAAAAAAATACTAGAAAACTTTTTAAAAGAAATGTCAAAACAAGAAAAAGAATCATTAAAAATATTTTGTAAAAAAGCAAAAGTTCTTGATGAAAAAGAAATAATAAAACACTATAAGGGAGAATTTGCTGAATACTTAACAAGATATATAAAAGGAAAAGAAATATTTGAGTGAAAAAAATGACCAAAATAATTAATTTAGAAAAACAATTTGGAAAAGGACATGAAATAATTTTTGGAATTTATCCACATGATGGAATTACTGAATGTTTAATTCATTATATCTTTCCCGAAAATAAATTTGGAGTAAGAATAATGGGTTATCAAATAAAGGACAAATTAATTGTAAGTGATCTTCAAACTAATAACCCAACAAGTAAAAAAGAAAGACTCGCAACAACAAAAGCAATAATTAATATGAGCCCAATTGTTTTTGAACAACTAAAAAGAAACAACATCTTTCAAATAGAAGGAAGTACAAATAATGCTATTGCAAACCTTGTCAAAAAAAGATTAGGAGCAGAAGTAGAGAAAATGAAAAAAAGAAGTACATTAAGAGAAGCAATTATTCAAAAAAAAGTTGCACAAGGAAAAAAGAAACCAACTACAAGAGTAAAAATTAGAATTTAATTAATAAAAAAACTAACGGGCCCGGAGGGAATCGAACCCCCATCTCGAGATATCTCTCAAAATTGTCCGAAGTCTCGCCGCTTAATCCATTGGCAGACGGGCCCAAAAATCAAAAACTTTAAACACTCTTTTTTGATCCAAAAAAGAGTCCTTCAAAGAACCTTTTTAAAGGTTAGTGAATAGAAAATATTCTATTGAAATAGTATAAAAATAGCATTGGTGAGAAAAATGAAAACTTGTACAACATGTAACAAAATAGTAACAGACGCAAAAACTGAGTTTAAATGCCCAGAGTGCGGAAAAACAACAATTGTAAGATGCGACCACTGTAAAACAACATCAAAAACATACACTTGTAAAGAATGCGGATTTGTTGGACCTTAATTAACAAACGCAATTATTCAAATTTTATTAAAGAGAAGTGAAACAAAAATGGGAAACGCAATGGTAGTTTTTAAAGTATTTTCTGATCCAGAAAACCTTGATAGTGTGTCAAATGCTTTAAAAGAAGTAAAAGAAGGAGCATTTAGAGATCTTAAAAGAGAACCAATAGGATTTGGGATAGAAGTAATAAGAGTAGGGTATGTTATCCCTGATAAAACTGACGGAGCACTACCTAAACTTGAAGAAGCAATTAGAAAAATACCAGGAATTAACCAAGTAGAAGTAGATATGATGACACTACTTTAAATAAAAAAAACTAAAAATCTAATTTAATTATTAACACTAAAAAATAATAAAATAAACAAATAGTACTACTATTTTTTATTCATTTTCAATCAAAACTATTTCATGATAACAAGTCTAGAACTAACAAATTGGCGAACACACTCAAACACTACACTTGACTTTGGGAAAGGAACAAATGTAATAATTGGAGTAATGGGAAGTGGAAAAAGCTCAATTGTTAACGCAATAACTTACGGATTATTTGGGACTTTTCCAGGACTAAAAAATAGAAGTGTTTCTTTAAAAGAAATAATAAAAAATAAACCCAACCAATCAGAAACCTCTGAAATAAAACTAACTTTTGTTCAAGAAGAAAAAAAATATGAAGTTGAAAGAATAATTAAACTTGATGGAACAAATGAAGCAAAATTATATGAAAATAAAAAATTTATTGCAGGGCCAAAACAAAAAGATGTTAATGAAAGAATTGAAAAAATATTGGGGATGGATTATGAAATATTCTCACGCGCAGTGTATGCTGAACAAAATGAACTAGATTTTTTTCTAAAATTATCCCCAAGTGAAAGAAAAAAAAAATTTGATGAATTGTTGCAACTTGAAAAATATGAGAATGCGCGAAAATGCTCTACAACACTTCAAAACGAAATAGTAAAAGAAAATAAAACTGCGAAAGAATTTTTAGAACAACAAAAAAGCACACTCAAAAATTATGAAGAAGAAAAAATAATTGTACAAATAAAAGAAATAGAAAACCAACTAAAAACAATTGAAGAAAAATTAAATAAAAGCAAAAAAAGTGTAGAACTTAGTGAAATCGAATACAAAAAAGAAGCAGAAAAAGATAAAATAAATACTCAATTGAATAATGAATTAATTAAAATAAAAACAAAGATTGAGCAAATTAATGAAGAACTAAAAAAATCAAAAGAAATTAATGAAATTGAAATAAATAACACAATTAGGAAAATAAAAGAAGAAATAACAAAAGTGATTAATACTAAGGAAAAAGTGGAAGACGAAATAAGAACAATTAATGAAAAAATATTACTAATTTCTGAAGAAAAAAAAGTGCTGTCATTTCAAATTAATTCTATTGAAAAAGAAATTATTGAAATTTCTACACTAAAAGGAAATTGTCCAAAATGTAAACAAAAACTTGATGAAAACCACAAAAAACAAATAATTGAAGAAGGAAACAAAAAAATGCAAGAGTATCTAGTTGAAAAACAAATAAAAGAAAAAGAATTAATGGAACTTAAGAAAAATGTTGAAGAGAAAGAAAAAGAAAAAAAAGAATTTGAAAAAAATATTGATTCCTTTAAAAAAGAAAACTACTCACAAGAATCTTTATTAAAAGAAATTAAAGAAATTGAAGAAAAAAGAAAAAAATTAATTGAATTAAACTCAAATCTGCCAACAATTGAGAACAAATTAAAAGAATTAAATTTTGATAAAAAACTAGTGGATACACTTAAGGAAAAATATTTTAAAGAAAATAATGAAATAAAAATTGCTTTAAATGAAATTTCTTCAAAAAACGTATTAAAGAGGAGTCTTGAAAATAATCTTGAAAAAATAACCCAAATAAGAAAAAACATTGAAAAAAATGAGAATGAAATTATTCAAAAAGAAAACGCTGCAAAAGATCTTGGAGTTTTTAGTAATTGTCTAATTGCTACTCAAATTGAACTAAGAAAAGAAATGATTGAAACAATAAATACTGCAATGAGCAATATTTGGGAAAAAATTTACCCTTACAAAGATTATATTGATGCAAAACTCTCAATTGTTGAGGATGGGTATGACTTAGTTGTACTCACTCGCGGAGGAGAATGGGTGAGAGTTGAAGGAATACTTTCTGGCGGAGAAAGAAGTGCTGCTGCACTCTGTATAAGAATGGCTTTTGCACTAGTTTTAACAAAAAACCTTTCAATGCTAATACTTGACGAACCAACACACAATCTTGACTCAAACTCTGTTTCAAAACTAAGTGAAATGTTGCGTGAAGAAATGCCAAAACTAGTAGAACAAATATTTATTATTACCCATGATAAACAACTAGAAGAAGCAGCATCAAGCAACCTCTACTTGCTTTACAGAGACAAAAACCTTGATGAAGCGACAAAACTAGAAATAAAAAATCTAATGTAACTAATAAACAAAATGAACCAATTAAAAATAAAATAATAAAAGACCCAAATGAGAAAAAAATAAAAAAAAGGAACTTAATTAGTTTTTTAGTTGTTCTTTTTCTTTTCTTTTAGCAAGTCTTATTATATATCCTGCAACAACATTTCTTGTTGTTTTTGATAAACCAAGTTCCATTGTAGATAATTCTTTTTTATTTTGTTCAAAATTTTTCCCAAATTTTTCAGGAAATTCTCTTAACAAAACTTCCCCTTTATACTTTAAAACTTTTGAAACTGATTTACCCATTTTACTCACCCAAAAATATTTTTAAAAATTAAGATAACTCCACTCTTTTTATTGTCCCATTAGGGTATTTTCTTAAAACACTTAATGGAAGCACTTTTTCTTTGTACTCTTTTTCTGCAACATCAAGCATAGATAATTCTTTTACTTTTTTTACTAAAGGAGGCGCTCCTAAAGATAATTGTAAAGATCTAGCTGATAAAACTCTAGTTAATTCAAATCTAGTTAATCGAGACATACACTCACCAAGTCAATAAGAAATATTGTCAAGACAGGGTTTAAAAAAGTAGCTAAAAGAGCTAAAAAATGAGGAATTTAACTTAATTTAGAGTTTTTGGCAAAAGACCTTATTTTTGGCAAAGGCAATGCAAGAGAACTTGAGAACTTTTTTGCAAGAGTCAAAGAAGAATAACCCTTAACATAAGCCCCCCTGCTGTTTGTATGAAGTATTCTATATCCTTCTTTTTCTGAAAATTCTTTAAATTTAAACAAAGTGGCTTCTTGAATACTAATAATTGTTTTAGCTAAAGAAACTGAATAAAATTTTGATCCTTTATTCATTAACTGGAAAGGAATTTCAGCAACTAAATTACTAAAATTTTTTATAAAATATTCTGCAAAAAAATCTTCAAAAGAAGAAATAAGTAAACTAGTTTGTTTATTTTTTGAAAACTCTTCAAACCCATTTAATTTTTCACTAAAACTATATAATTCTTTACTAAAAAAACTTTCTTTATTCAAACAAAACCAATCAACTTTATGCTCTGTAGATAATTCAACTACTCCTTCGAGCAATAATTTCTTTGCATCAAGAAGTGGAACTTTCTCAACTTGACCGACACTAAAAGGACCAATTGGTGGATGTTTTAGAAAAAATTCTTTCTTTTTTTGTTCTCTTAATAATTTATTTTCATTAACTATATGAAATTCTTGAGCAAAATTTTCTGAAGAAGATTCAAAAAAGAAATCACTCTCAACAAATTTTACTTCAATTAAAGAAGAAGGAAGTAAATTTTTATCTTCAAGAGTGAAAGGTTTACAACACGAACAATTTTTTGTTTCAGGACCAATATTAAAGAATTTTTTTGAAAATAATTCTACCCAAACTGGGGAAAAATCTATTGAAGAAAAATTATCAAAATACCCAAAAGGAGTAAAGTTTTTTGCTTTAACAAAATTTTCTTTTTCCCATGAAACAAATTCAGCATTTTTAAAAAAAATATTTTCTAAAAAGATTTCTTCTTGTTCTTGTTTATTTTTTGGCACTAAATTTATTGGAACTTTTAAAATATTTGATAATACTGCTTGATTAACAAAAAAAACTGCTTCTTCTTGATTTATTTTTAGTGCTTCAACAAAAGGTATTTCTGGTAAAACTGAAAAACTAACATCTTTTAAAAAAGAATCAACTTTTATTAAAGAATTCTCAAAATAAGAAAAAGAATCAAAATAACTCCAATTTTTTTCTATCAAAAATTGTCTTTCAGGTTCTAAAACTAGAGGAAGTTTCCCAAAACACTTACTTAACACACTAACCATTTTTTTTAACTCTAAAAATGATACACTTTGTAAGGAAAAATAATTTTCTTTCTCTTGCAAACTAAATGATCTAAAAGAAAATGAAATAAGTAATTCTTTTAGTTTCTCTCCATCAATTGATTTTGGAAGTAAAATAAATGGAAAAAATTTATAACGCTCGATTTTCTTTTCAAATTTATTTGAAAACTCCACTAAAACTTCTCTTTTTGATTCAATATAAGTAACATTAGTTAAGTAAAGAACATTACTCTTGTTTTGTTGGAAAATATCTTTTGACATACAAGTAGTCAAATTTGGGTATTTAAATAGGCTCTACAAGTACAATGCCGGTGGTCAAAAGTAACCAAAGGATATTAATAAATTTATAAGAATGAATTTATTTCATCTTCGTTTTTTTCTTTTTGTTCACTAAATCTTTTAGCTGCTTCTTCAAGAGTAACTTCGTGTTTACTTGGTTGAGAAGTTCTTAACCGAACTCTAAAAAAAGTTGGAGCACCAACTGCTTCCCCTACAATTAATGCTTCCCCCACTCTAAGTGAAGAAATAGAATTAATACTTGCTTGATCAAGCCCTTCACTACTTTGCTTTATGTGATCTAAATCATAAGGATTAGTAATTCTAAGGATAATATTTGTGTTACAATTTGCAAGGGTTGTTGTATCTAACCTTTTTGGTCTTTGAGAAATAACTACTAGTGCTGCTCCAAACTTTCTTCCCTCTCTTGCAATTGTTCTTAGAGTTGATTTTGCAATTGCAACCCCCTTACTTGTTGTTTCTGGAATAAAATTATGTGCCTCTTCAACAAATAGAGCAAAGGGAGGAATTCTTTTTTGTCTTCTATCATTAAATAATTTATTTGAAAAATATGATACAATTATTTGTTTCTTTTTATCTGAAATAATTTTACTCAAATCAAGAACACAAAGTTGACCAGGTCTAGCAATATCACTAACTGCAGGGTAATCTATTTTTGAAAATAATTCTAAATCCTCAAGCTCTGATAAAATACCTAAAAGAGTTTCTGCAGTTTTTTGATTTTGAGAAGAAGAGAGTTCTGCTCTTACTGAGGCTAAATCAAAAGGGCCCACCCCACTTTTCATTTCATTTGAAAGACGAGAAATAATACTTGATAATTCTCTTTTTTGAGGGGCAGATAAATCAGGCATTATATTTGCTATCATCCCCGGAGTTAATTTTGAGGAAGCAATTTTTATTTTAGAAGCATCAATAACTTTTGTCACGCTTGAAAAATCCTTATGCGGGCTTTTTGCTGATTCACCAAAACAAGTATATTCCCCATGAGTATCAAAAACAATTACTGCAATTTGTCCATTTTCTTTTTCTCTTAATAATAATTCTTCAAGAAGTACTGAAACACAATAACTCTTTCCTGCCCCACTCATTGCGAGAATTGCTAAATGTTTTTGTAAAAGTTTTGATAAATTCACTTTCATTAAAACATCGTGAAAATTAATTGAACCTAAATGAAGTCCGTTTTCTTGAAGCGCTAAAAACTTTTTTAAATTCTCATCTTTTGCTTTGAAAACTTTTGTGCCTGGAGAGGGAGGAAAAGTTGAACGCTGAATATTACCATTACTCTCAACAAATACTCCTAGTGGTCTTGCTCTGCCAAGCAAAAATTCCCAATCACTTACTGGAAAGTTTTTTTCAAGTTCTGCTCCAATTGTTTTAACTGAATCAGGTCTTTCAAAATACCTATTAGTTTTAACAACATCTTCAACTAAACAAACCATTGTACCTTCAGAGTATTCAAGTTCAATAAACATCCCCTTGTGAACTTTACCTTCGTTCACTACAAAAGACAAAACACTTGGAGAAGGACCATCAATTGAAGAAACAATTGTCCCTAAAGAATCCCTATTCATAATAATCAATAAAGTAATTTTTCCTTTTTAAATAAATCCCCACCTTCATGCCAAAGGTCAAAAAATTCTTTTTTAACACCTAACATTTTTAGGAATTTAACTTACACACCTATTTTCTTTGATTCATTTAATTTATCTAATACTAAATATAACTCATCAAAGCTTTTTATTTCAAACTCAGGAGTCACTTTTGCTAAATCATAACTCTTTTTTGGTCTATTAATCCAACAATTATGCATTCTAGCATTTTTTGCTCCAAAAATATCACTCCTCAAAGAATCCCCAACCATTAAAACTTCACTTGGAAGAACACTTGTTTTTTTTATAATACAATCAAACATTTTTTTATCAGGCTTAATTGCCTCAATTTCATAACTTAAACAAAAATAATCAAAATATTGTTCTAAATTCAAAACTTTATTCACATCATTAAATGCTAAATTTTCTACATTTGAAACAAGCACTAAAGTGTAACCTTGTTTTTTTAATTTTATTAAATTCTCTTTAACATCTGGGAAAAGAATTATTTTATCCACTCTATTTATGTAAACTTCATAAAGTTCTTTCTCAAGCAATTTATTATTTGTTTCTTCAAATTCTTTAAAAAAAGCATTTTTTAGTTCTTCAAATGAAGAAAAACTTTTTTTGTGAGTAGCATTCTCATATTTTGCAATAAATTCCCCTAAAGACAAATTATCTTTTTTTGCTAGAGAAATTAAATGAGGAAAATCAATTGTTGTAGCAATTAAAGTATTCCACAAATCAAAAGCAATTACTTTAATCAAAAAAAATCACCAATCAAAAAACTAATTATTAAATAAATTTATTGAAACAATATAATCTTTATCCAAATGGTCTATTATTTCTTCTCATATTTATTTTTGGACCCAATTTGTCTATTAATCTATCATACACAAGAGAAATATCAGTATCGGTTAATTTTGCTCTTAAATCTGCTTCAATTAATACACTTGGATAAGAATACTCTTTATGAAGTGAGGAAAGAGAAAACACAACTGAAGAAATTTTGTTTGCTAAATTTATTAAATCATTTTTATTTTTGCACAAAAATTCTACTCTTAACGGATTATCAAATTCACTCACTTTAATGTAAAAAACAAAAACACTTTTACTCCACTCAGTAGAAAAATCTTTTAAAATTGGGTGAGATAAAATATCTTTAGTGTAAGAAAATGCGAAAGTTCTTTCTTTTGGTAACAAAAAGTGATCTAAAAGAGAAATATCAAAACAATTCTTTAAATCAACTCTTGAAATATTTTGTGACGGAATTATTTCTTCTTGAAGAATTTGTTTAAACCTACTCCCTCTTGAATCTTCAACAGTTGAAATTAAAACACAATTATTTTCTTCTGCAGTTTTATAGAGTTCTTCAAATAATTCAATTACTGTTTTGTAATCATCATTAATTTGTGAATCTTTTCTTGGTTTATCTTGATACTGTGGAACAATACTCCCATCAATAAAAGAAAAAGCAGGTCCATATTTTTTAATAATTTCAATATTTAGTTTTATTTCTTGTTTTAATCTTTCAAAAGAAACACTTTGGTTTTCTTCATCACTCTCAAGACCTAACTTTAATGGTAAAGGAGTTGGAAATGAAACTGGAGCAGGATAATAATCAGTTTTTTTTAATACTCCATTTTCAAAAGAAAAAACTACTCCTGCAGTACGAACTAACACTATATCAAAAAAAGAGAGTTTTTTTGAAACAAACCCAGAATCAACTCCACTCACAAGTCCTGATAAAACTTCATTTTTTACAGGAACTACTACATTTTCGCCAAAATTAATGATTTTTTTTGATTTTAATGGAACTAATTGAGAGGAAACACCCTCATAAAAAGAGTGCCTATTTTCAATAGTTTTGGCTGCAGAATTAATAAAATTGTCAATTTCCATCAAATAAAGAAAGAAAAGGAGGTATAAAAATATACCACTAGCACCAAGCCAGAAAAAAATTCCAAAAACGGCAAGTTTAAAAAGAAAATAAACGTTTATTAGTTGAAAATAATTAACTAAAAAAAGGTGTATTTATGAAACTGCGATTTGAAGTAAGAAGTATAAAACAAAAATGGAAACCTCCATTCACAAAAGACATAACTGATGAAGTGTTTGACGTGGAAGAAGGACAAACATTTGATAGAATACAAGGAAATGGAAACGACCAACCAGTATACGCACTTGTAAAAGGAATGGGAGATCGAGCAGTAATACAATACTCAAAATTATTTACACTAAAAACAGGAAATCCTGGAAATTATCAATTCACAATAAGTAAAGATGATCCAGTATCAATGACATACCTTTGGGGAGAAGATGGAGTAACTAAAAAAATAACACTAAAAGGTGCTTCGCCAATCCAAGAAAATGCACAAAATACAGAAGAAACAAAAAATGATACCCCTCAACAAGAAAGTCAAGCAGATGCACTAATACAATAAAACAAAGAAATCATAAAAATAAAAAAAATACTATTGGAAATACATTTAAAAACTAACATATGAATATTATTTCATATGAACCCTAATTTTCCTCACAAATGTTTAGGCGTACTTGGAAATAAACTTAGGTGTGACATAATTGAATCCTTAAGAAAAAAACCAAAAACTGTTCAAGAAATTTGTAAAGAAGTAAAAAGTGAACAAAGTGTAGTAAGTCACGCACTAATGGATTTACGCCACTGCAGTTTTGTTAATTTTAAACAAAAAGGAAAAGAAAGAGAATACTATTTATCAAGCGACATTTTTACTAAATCAAAAAATAAAACTTTATTTGAATTAATAGAAGAACATGCGGAAAAAAATTGCAAAGGGAAACACTAAATTAGAAAAATTATTTTGATTAATTATTATTGGTGAAAAAAATGAAAACAATTTACCTTGATTATGGTTCTACTACCCCAGTACGAAGCGAAGTACTAAAAGAATCTCTACCCTATTTTTCAAAAATTTATGGAAACCCTTCAAGTTTTCACTCAACTGGACTTGTTGCAAAAAAAGAAATGGAGAGTGCTCGAAAAAAAATAGCAAAAATACTAAACTCTGAAGAAAACGAAATAATTTTTACAGGAAGCGGAACAGAAAGTATAAACCTTGCAATAAAAGGAATTGCACTACACGAACTAATGAAAGGCAAAAAGGGGCACTTTATTACACAAAAAACAGAACACGACGCAATACTTGAAACAATGAAATGGGTAGAAAAATTAGGATTCGAAGTAACATACATTAATGTTGATGAAAACGGAATAGTAAAACTTGACGAATTAGAAAAAGCAATACGTGAAGATACACTACTTGTAAGTATAATGTATGCAAATAATGAAGTCGGAACAATTCAACCAATAAAAAAAATTGCAGAAATTGTACACACCCATGGAAAATTACTTCACACTGATGCTTGCCAAGGAGCAGAATATCTTTCAATTAATACAAAAGAACTTGATGTAGACCTGATGACAATTAATGGAAGCAAAATCTATGCCTTCAAAGGAAGCGGAGTACTATTTAAGAAAAAAAATATTAAAATTGAACCACTAATACATGGAGGGCACCAAGAAAAAAACTTACGATCAGGAACAGAAAACATCCCAGCAATAATTGCACTTGCTAGTGCTCTTGAAATTGCAAAAAAAGAAAAAAAGAAAGAAAGCAAAAGATTAACAAAACTAAGAAATTATATGATAAAAAGAATTGAAAAAGAAATTGAAGAAGTAAAAATTAATGGAGATAGAAAAAACAGATTACCTAACAATGTTAATGTTTCTTTTTACGGGGTTGAAGGCGAAAGTATTTTACTTAGACTTAATGAAGAAGGAATTAGAGCAAGTACAGGTTCTGCTTGTTCTTCTCAATCCCTAGAACCAAGTCACGTACTGCTCGCAATGGGTTTAAGTCACGAACTCGCACACGGGAGCATAAGATTTACCTTAGGAAAAACTACTACAAAAAAAGAAATTGATTACACAGTAAACAAACTCAAAAAAATAATTCCATTTCTAAGAACAATATCATCAGCATGGAACAAAAAGGAGGAATAAAAAATGAAACTTGAAGGTAGTGATTGGTTTTATTCAAAAGAAGTGAAAAAACATTTCTTAAAACCTGAAAAATTTTTGAAAAGTGAAAGAGAAATTAAAGACTTTGATGGGTATGGGAAAGTAGGAAACATGAAGTGCGGAGACATGATGGAATTTTGGATAAAAATAAAAAACGACAAAATAATTGATGTCAGGTGGAAAACTTTTGGATGCGCAAGCGCAATTGCTTCAACCTCAATGCTTGCAAAAATGCTAACAGAAAAAGGAGGAATGAATTTACAACAAGCATTAACTTTAACAGGAACTGATATTATGAAAAGACTTGGAGGACTCCCCGCCATTAAAATTCATTGTTCTGTTTTAGGAGACCAAGCACTAAGAGCAGCAATCAAAAATTACTTGGAAAAAAACAAAAGAACTGATATTGTTATTGAAACAATAAAAGAACACGAAGAACATTAAAAATATAACCCACCTAACAACCTAATTAATTATGCAAAAACCACTAAACAAATTAAAACATAATGGAGAATACGCAACTACAAGAGTATCTATTTTTGGTCAAGAAATGGAACTAAAAAATAGAAGACGAGCAAAAACTGTACGAACAATGAAAGGAAGAATGGAATTTATTAAAAGATTAAAAACCCAACAAAAAGGATGGGAAAGACTTTGGAAAACCCTATTACAACAAAGAGATAATCCAAAAAACCAAGCAAACAAAAAAAGTATTGAAAATGCAATAAAAATTTGTGAAGAAAACTTTAAACTAACTGATGCAAAAATTGCTGCACAAAAACAACAAATAAAACAAGAACTAAAAAAACCCTAAGTGATTTTTATGCCAAGTTATTTAAGAATAAGACAAAAAGAAGCAGAGAGAAAAACACTTGAAGCTAGAAATAAATTTCAAAAAGCAGCAAAAGAAAAAAACCAATTAAAAATGAAATTAACAAATCTTGAAGTTCAAAAAGCCCAAGAAAAAATGTTAGAAACAAGATACTTAAGACTCGTAAAATTATCCGAAAAAGCAAAAAAACTAAAACACACAGAACTTGCAGAACACTTAATGTATGATGCAAAAATTGCTGAAAGAGACTTTTTAATAACTAGCAAAAATATTGAAAGACTAAAAAATGAACTAAAAAAAGCACTAAAAACCCCTTAAAAAAATTCTAAAACCAACCTTAAAAAACCAGTCCAATTATATAATTAGTATGGATTTAGTACAATACATAATAGTGAATACTTCCTTAGGAATGAACAAAGGAAAAATTGCTGCACAAGCTTCACATGCTGCCGTAAGTGTACTTGAGAAAGTGGATAGAGAAATTATTGATGAGTGGAAAGGGCAAGGAATGAAAAAAATTGTATTAAAAATTTCAAGCACTGAAGAAATGCTTGAATTATTTCAAAAAGCAAAAAGAGAACTACCATGTGCACTAATAACTGATGCCGGACACACACAAATAGAACCAGGGAGCAAAACATGCTTCGCATGCGGGCCAATAGAAGAAAATAGTGGACAAAAATACTTTGGAAAACTAAAATTATTATAAAAAAATATTAATTAAAAAACAAATAACAAAATAAATTAATTAAAAGATTATAAATAACATTAATTATTGGACAATATTTTTTAACATTTTAATTTTTGAAATTTAAAAAGTTGATTAAAAATGGTTTCAGGATTTTTTAAACACATTTATTCTTTAATAAAACAAAGTGATCTTGTTCTTGAAATACTTGATGCACGACACCCAAAAAAAACACGTAACTTTGATCTTGAACAAAATGTAATTTGTCAAGGAAAAAAGGTTCTTCTTGTAATAAACAAAAGTGACCTTGTTGAAAAAAAAGAACTTGAACTTATAAAACAAGAAATTCAAAAAGAATCAAAAATGAAAGTAATTTTTGTTTCCGCAAAAAACAAAGATGGAATTAATATGATAAGAAGAGAAATTAGTGCTGCAAAAGGAAAAAATGAGAAATACACTATTGGAATTATTGGATACCCTAATGTTGGAAAAAGCACTTTAATTAATTCCCTAGCAGGAAAAGGAAGAGGAAGAGTTGCAACATCAAGAAAAGCAGGACTCACACGAGGGATGTCAAAAGTAAAAATAACTGAAGGAATTTACTTAATTGATAGTCCAGGAATTATTCCAAAAGAGAATGAAGATGAATTTGATTTATTTCTAGTTGAATCAAAAAATCCAAATCAACTCGAAGATATTGAAAGAACTGCACTAAAATTAATTCAATACACAGGAAAAGAAAAAATGTGCCAAATTTTTAAAATAAAATTTAATGAAAATTGGGACGAAGAAGAAATACTTGACGAAATAGCCAAAAATAAAAATCTAATAAAATCTGGAGGAAGACCAGATACAGAAAAAGCAGCGAGATATATACTTGAAAAATACCAAAAACACGAATTAAAATAATAAAAAAATAAAATTATCTTTATTTTACTAAAAAATAAAATTAATAAAACTCAAAAATTTTAAAGTTTTTTTATTAAATCAATTACTTGTTTTATTTGAACTTTCTTGCTTAAAGATTTTTCTTTCTCTAAACGAACTTTTAGTTCACTAATTATATCATCATTCCCTAGTCTCATACTAATAATAGAAAAAAGAGGTTTTAAAAAATGAATCAAAATCAGAAAAAATGACAAAACTAGATAAATATTTCTTCTAGTTTTTTACCTAACTTTTCAACATCTTCTAGAGAAACCATATAATTTTTTTCTGTTACCCTGAATTGTTCAGGTTTTAAGAAGAACCAACCCCTGTGAGGCACTTTCCACCCAATAAAAAACTCAGCCCCTGCAACACTAGACCAATTTATCTCATCAACCATGTTTTTTACAGGAATTGCTAAATAATCTCCTTTCCATGCTTTACACTCAATTGCAAAAATTTTACCACATTTTAATGCAACAACATCAGGAGAAGGAATAGGATTTACTCCACTACCCGCAACACGAAGAACTGCAAAACCTTTACTATCAAGAATTTTAATTAATTCCCTTTCAGCATTAGCACCTTTATTATAATGAGCCACAAAAATCACCAAAAATTAATCATTTTTTATTTAACTTCAATAAATCCACTATTCTTGCATTCTTATTAGTAGAAACACCACTAATTCTTGCCTTACCATTAATGAACAAGCCGCGAGATTTTGGTTCCATCACAAGGTTTAAATGCCTTCCAGTTAATAAATTTTGTTATAAAGTGTGAAAAAGGTTTGTTTAGTGTTAAGCAAAACAAAAATTAAATTAAATGTTTCAACAGGAAAAAAAGAATTTAAAGCGAAATGGGTTGATAGTGACAGTATCTTATATGTTGAAACCACTTGCATTCCTGATAAAGGAAAAGCGAATAAAGAAATTTTGAAAGAATTAACACGGATATTTAAAGCCCAAACACTAATAGTGTCAGGGTTGAAAAGTAAACAAAAAATAGTAAGCATAGAACTTGATAGTGAAAAGTTAAAAGAAAAACTAACAAGTTTAAGCTAACAAACCTAATTCTAAAAAAACACTTTAGAAAATAAAAAATGGTAAAGTAAAAAAAGCAAAAAAAACTTTTTTGAAAAAAATCATTTAAAAAAAATAAAAATATTCACAAAAAAGGAGAAGTGAAAGTTATGGCTAAAACATATATTAGCACAATAAAGTATGAAATATTAGCGAATTATGAAGTACAAGGAGTAGTAGAAAAACCAGATCTTGTAGGAGCAATCTTTGGACAAAGCGAAGGATTACTAGGACAAGATATGGACTTAAAAGAACTACAACAAAATGGAAAAATAGGGCGAATAGAAGTAACAATAATAAAAGGAAAAGGAACAACAAGCGGACAAATAGTAATACCTAGTTCCTTAGACCAAGTAAAAACAAGTATTCTAGCAGCAACAATGGAAACTGTAGAAAAAGTTGGACCATTTGAAGCAAAAGTAAGAGTACTAAAAATAACTGATACTAGAAAAGAAAAAAGAGAAACAATAACAGAAAGAGCAAAAGAACTACTAAAACACATGCAAAAATTTGAAGGAGTAGAAAGTGACGAAATGGCTCAAGGCATAAAAGAAGATGCAAGAGCTGACGACATAATAAACTACGAAGGACTAGCAGCAGGACCTGAAGTAAACACAAGTAAAGAAATAATTGTAGTTGAAGGAAGAGCTGATGTTTTGAAGTTACTTGGATACGGAATCAAAAATGCTATCGCAATGAACGGAGCAAACATTACTGCAGAACTAATTACACTATGTAATGAAAAAACAGTAACAGTACTTGCTGATGGAGACAGAGGCGGAGAACTAAACATAGCAAAACTAGGATCCCTAACAAAAATAGATTTTGTAGCAAAAGCACCTGACGGAAAAGAAGTTGAAGAATTAACACAAAAAGAAATACTACAAGCATTAAAAAGAAAACAAAAATATGTTCCAGGAACAAAACCAACTCCTTTCCCACAACAAGGATTTAATCCACAACCACAATATGGAAGAAACTTCCAAGGACAAAACCAAAGATACAGTGGATTCAATAGACAACCAAACCAAAGATTTGGACAAAGACCATTTGGACAACAAAATAGTTTCGGACAAAGAGGAAGTTATGGACAAAGATCATTTGGACAAAGACCACAATTTGGTAACAACTTTAGACAACCTTTCGGACAAAACAACTTCAATAGAGCACCGCAAATAAACGCACAAACACCAATAAAACTACCGGAACAAAAAGTAGAACTACCAAAAGAATTTGAGAAACTAAAAAAAGATTTTTCAAAAATGAAAGGAAAATCAAAAGCAAAACTATTAGACGATAAGAAAAAGAAAATCAAAGAAGTAGATGTAAAAGACCTACTTGAAACAATCGACAAATCAAAGAAAAAAATAACAACAATCCTCTTTGATGGAATAGTAACAAACAGACTAGTAGAAACTGCTGAAAAAAAAGGAATCAAAAACCTAATAGGGGTAAGAAAAGGAAATATTACTCCAAATGAAAAAGTATCAATATACACAATAGAATAAAAAATTAGAAATGAAGGGGAAAATTCCCCTTCAAAACTTTTTTAAAAAATTATTTTTTCTTTTTACTAAAACTTCTAACTGGTAATTCCACTTGCTCGATAGGAACAACTATTGAATTATTGTTAAACAAAAATAATGCAAACAACAAAACTATTGTCCAAATAAAAAACTGAACAATTGGACCCAAAACTGCAGTCCAAGCCTGACGAGTAGTTAAATTATAAACTCCCCCCGGAATTTGTGCACCCGTAATTTGATACAAAGAATTTTTACATTCTTGAACCTTTAATTCAGAAACCAAATAATCAATACTTGGATTTATACTGCCATCATCAGCATAACTAACTGCATCAATTACACAATTATCAAAATCCCTAACTGATTGCCAAGAATCAAACATCACAGCCCCAGATTTTACTAACATTAAAACTGCAACTATTATCAAAAAGCCACCAATTAACTTAGGAAGCTCAACATGCGAGTCCCCAATCTTAAATAAAAAAAGCCTTTTCAACGAAATCACCCTCTTACTAGAAAAACAAAAAACTAATATATAAACCTTTTTAATGAAGAAAACAAGTAAAAATTATGAAAAAAGCGAAAATAAGATAAAAATAGTTAAAAGTCAAGAAAAGTTAAGGTTTAAAAAAACACACCACCACTTTTTAATTTGTAAATGGGCTCGTGGTCTAGCGGCTATGACATCACCCTTACAAGGTGAGAGTCGTCGGTTCGAATCCGACCGGGCCCACTAAATTTTAACACTAATTTTAAATACACTAAATACTTCAATTAACTATGCAACATACAAAAAATTTTTTAAAAATACTAACAATTTTGATTTTTTTAACAACCACGATTTATGCACAAAATATTTATCCGACTACAATTTCAGAAATGACTTTACAAATAACTTTGGGAGGAAATGGAAGAATAAGTGAATTAGAGAAAGGAGAAGAAGTTAAATTTCAAACACTAACTTTTCAAGAAACACCCTATCAAAAAATACTTGAAATAAATGAAGAATTAATAATAAACGGAAATAAAATAAAACCAATTTACACTTATGATGAATTTGATAATAAATACGCACTATTCACAATAACAGAAAACGGGGACTTTAATTATAAAATAATTGCCAAAATAAAAACAAGTGCACAAATTCATGAAATAACAGATTATAATATATCTAATTATAATGAAAAAATAACAGAATTTACAAAAGATAGTGAAAAAGTTGAAAGTAACTCACTAGAAATACTTACACTTGCAAAAAACAAGTTAATTAATGAAAGTTTTTTAGATTCCATAAATAAAACAATATTTTGGGTAAATGAATATGTTGAATACGCAACAGGAGATGATTTTAAAACATATTATTTGTTGCAAAAATCTGCTATAGAAACCTTACTTGAAAAAAAAGGAGTGTGTGATGAATTTGCAAACCTTGCGGCATCAATACTAAGATCAAAAAATATTCCTACAAGAATCATTATTGGAATCACTTTTGATGGAATTGAATGGGGAAATCACGCATGGATAGAAATATTCCATAAAGATTTAGGGTGGGTGCCAAGCGATCCAACATTTAGAGAAATTGGATTTGTAGATGGAACACACATAAAAATCGGTTCATTTAAAGACATAACTCAATCCCTTGCAAAAGCAACGTACCCAAAAACAACTAGCGTTAATTTTCAAACACAAACCCTCCCAATAATAGAAATAATTGATTTTAATTATTTTAATGAAGTAAAAATTGAAACAAAAAATACTGATGTTAAAACAAATCAATGGAATGAAATAATTTTAGACGTGACAAATCTTACTGAAAAGAAAATAATTGTTCCATTAACAATAAGAGAAAATTACAAAGAAATTTTAATTCAAGACAAAAGTAAATCAATTATTTTAAACCCTAAAGAAAAAGGAAATATTACTTTTTCAATTTACCCAATAATAAATTTAAAACTAAATGAACTTGCAAAAGGAAACATAACTTTTAATAGTTTATCAAACCCCTACTCAAAAGAAATAACTATCACCCAAGGAAATCAAAAAGATGATGAAAAAATTGTCATAAACGACATCACTCCAATAACTACTCAAAAAGAAATATTAATTGATATAACAACAACAAATTACAGCAGCAAAGAAAACAATATCGACATCAATGTTAATAATAATGATAAAAATTATTATTGGATTGAAAAAATATCCCCATTTACAAAACAAAACTTTAGAAAAAAAATTGAAAATAACCAACAAAAACAAGAAATAATTATTGAAACAAAAACTGAAAAAGTGACACAAACCTTTTACCCACTAACACAAATCATAGAAAAACAAGAAGAACCAAAAGAAACTACTGTAGTTCAAAAAATAGATACAAAAAAAGAAAACAACCAAGACATTACAAAAACAATAATCGAAAACCCTCAAATAATATTATTTGCACTACTCCCTGCAATAGCAATAATAATTTTTGGATTATTTTTAACAAAAAAACAATACATATAATTTTAAATAAAACTAAGAAAATTAATACTTAACAAACTTAAAATTTAAAACACATTCATTAAAAGCGATCGTTGTCTAGTGGTTATGATTCGTCCTTGCCAAGGACGGGGCCCGGGTTCAATTCCCGGCGGTCGCACTCAATAAAAAAAGGAGTTGATGAACAATGGGAATAGTCGGAACAGTAATAGGCGGATTCTTGATGGGAACAGTACTAACATCAATAATTATAGTAATAATTGCAACAGTGTTTTTTACAGCAACACTATTCATTGTAAGTATGTCAAGTAATTTAGTGTTTGGAATAGCACCAGATCCAAATTGGGCAGTACTTGCAGCAGCAATACTTTCAGTAGGATCAATAATGACAGGAAGCTTTGGAAAACGATAAACAAATAAAAAAGAAATTAATTAATAAAAAATTATTTTTTGTTTTTTAATTTCTTTTTTAAAATTTTTTTCTTATTACTTTTTGTAGATAAAACTTTTTTGGATAAAATTTTCTTAATAATATTTGAAGATTCATTATCCTTTAACAATTGATCAAATAATTCAGTAAATGAAGAATAATAAGCAACTAACACCGGGCCCAAAGCAAATAAGGTGCCTGCAACAATAGATAATTCAGAAGAAATTCTTGGCAAAAATATAACACTAAAAACAATATGGAAAAAGAATGAAGAAATAATATAACAAATCAAAAATAAAATAAGCAAAACTCCAAAAATTAAAAATAATGCCATAAAAACTGAGTTAAACTTATTATGAGTAAGAGCCCAAGAGGATTTTGGAGACTGGAAAATAGATTCATTTTTAATAAAAAATATAGGAATAGTAAAAATTAATCTTACAGAATTATAAATAATCATAAGAATATAAAAAAATACAAAAATAACAAAAAAAGATCTAATCAAATTATTTGGATTCAAATTTAAATAATAATTAAGCAAAGGAATTCCCAATAACAATAAAATTTGGGAGAACCTTAAGGATTTATGAAGATTCCAAACAAAAACATAAAACAATTCAATAAAAACCAAAGGAAAAATTAATAGTATTTTTTTTAATTCGAAAACATTAAAATTAATTTTTTTATTAAAACAAAAATATTGAAGTAAAACAATCAACCCAGTTAATAAACAAAAATACATTGAAAAAAATAAAATAACTACTATCGGTTCAAGGTTTAAAGAAAAATAATTCTTACTAATTGCCCAAGGAATAAAAACTAGAACTGGAAATGCTAACCAAAATAGAGTTAAAAACCAAAAAAATTTCTTTAAAGAAAAAAAATTGCAAGCCGCATCAACAATTCTATCAAAATCCATACAAAATTAAGGATTTTGTTAAATTTAAATATTACTAAACAAAATTATTTCAGAAAAGAACCTCATCTAACAAAGGTTTTATTTGTTCAAAAACACTATCAACGCTTTTGTTTGCATCAATAATTTTAATATTTTCATTAGGTAATTTACTTGGCAACTCCAAAAAACCCTTTCTTAAATTTGTAATAAACTCAAGTTCCCTAAACCCATCTTTTTGCTCCTTTCTTTTTTCTTCTTTTGCTTTGTTTATCCTATTATAAGCAACTTCTGGATCAACATCCATTATAAGAGCTAAATTTGGTGCCAAAAAATCTTTATGTGCTGCAAAAACTTTTTCAAAATCATTCCCTTGAAGAGTTTGATACACTATACTTGAATACTTATACCTATCACACAAAATAACAAAATTTTTTTCAAGACAAGGATTAATTACATTCTCAATATGCCACGCCCTATCATCAACAAATGCTTGAAATAACTCGTCAGCAAAATCAGCAGAAGATTTTTGTTTTGAAAACATTTCTCTAATCTTTAACCCATATGGCCCATTAGTGGGTTCATCAGTAATCAAAATATTGTCATACTTTTTGCTCTTTTCATAAACATACTCAAAAACCCTCTTAATCATTGTCCCCTTTCCACAACCAGGCAACCCATCAAAAACAATAAAACAACCATTTACCAATAAAATCACCCCAAAAAATAATATAATAAATTGAAAGTAGAAACTACTTAATAAAACCTTACTCAAAAAAAATTGAGAAAAAAATGAAAAAGCCAAGATTTAAAAAAGCAATTTAAGGACAAATATTTAATAAAGTGGCAAAGCCACTAAGCGTTACTGAAAATAACGCCACGTTATCAATAAACCGTCCAGTCGAAATTAAACAGCGTTCGTGATGTAATGGTAGCATAAAAGCCTTCCAAGCTTTTTGTCGGGGTTCAAATCCCCGCGGGCGCACTTAAAAAAATAAACCGCTATATTGAGTCCTAACAGGACGAAGATATTGCTTCGCTTTGTCGTGCCGAAACTCGACGTTCAAAACAACGCGGGCGCACTTAAAATTTAACTCAACAACACTAATTTTAATTAACTTCTAACTCTATTAATTATTATGAAAAAACAAAAAAATTTTGAAAAAAAACTAAAACCTTACCAAAAAATAGCTACTGAAAGAATATACAAACTATTTGAACTTACTGAAAAAACAAAAGACAAAGAATTACAAAAAAGATACTTAACTATTGCTACAAAAATTGGTAAAAAATGCGAAGTAAGTATTCCAAAAGAACTTAAAACAAAATACTGTAAAAAATGTTTAAACACAAATGTTGAAATAAAAAAAGAAAAACCATTCATTATTGTAAAATGTAAAGAATGCGGACTAGTAAAAAAATTTGGAGAAACTAACTAAAAACAAAAGAATATAAATAGAAAAAATAATTAAATAGTGAACAACATGATTGAAAAAAAAGGACAAGGAGCAATTGAGTACTTGCTAATAATTGGTGCAGCAATACTTGTCGTAGCAGTAGTAATAATAGCACTAACAGGAGTGCTAACAACAGGACAAGAGAGCACTGATAAAAACAATGTAGACACAATAAAAGACCCATTAAGTGGATTACTTGGAGTAAGACTTGAAGAAGGAAAAAGTTATCAAATGGATTTATCAATCCCTGAAGAAACAAGTTTAGATATTATTTTTCCAAAAGCTGGAAATGGAACAACCTTAAGATATAAAAAAGGAAAAACGAGTTATACTCATATTAAAGGGCAAGAAAGTTGGACAAACAAAAAATTGTTAGGAATAATTAAAGCAACCATTATTCCTATTGGAAGTTTTAAAATAAATACTGAAGTAGTACAAGTAAGTGAACTTATTGAAGAAGGGATACTTGAAATAACTGATTTTAAATATTATGGAAGAAATAATTCTGATACTACTGCCACAGATAAAATACTTGATGATACAATTAATGTAATAATAAAAAATAAATTTAATGAAAATGTTCAAATAACAACAGTAAAATTTAATGAAACCCAACTTATCAACACAATAAATTGGCAAGGAGTGCTGTTTTTTAAAAATTACTCACAATTAGGTTCAACTGAAGTTATTCTCGCACCAAATGAACAAGTTTTACTTTCACTCCAACCAAGAAACAACCCTCGATTTGAATTAAATAAATCCGTTGGACAAAACGTAACAATAACTTTGGCATTTGATTATTCTAAATCTGGAACATCTTCAACAACTTACACTAAAACTCTAACAACAACAATAAAGGATATCGAAGTTTTTGATGGATCAACTTATTATGAATAAATTAAATTACTAAGATTTTGTTAAAAACCCCACATTTATAAACCTTTTTTTAGGGTATTTTTGTATTAGGTCTGTTAGCTTTCCCAAAAATTTGGGATTAAGCAAATTATGACTGAAATGTCAAAAGGTGAAAAAAAATGGGAATATATGATGTACCTGCAAACTACACGATTGAAGAAGTTGCAGAAAAACTAAAAACAGAAATACAACAACCAGAATTTGTTCCATACGTAAAAACCGGGGTTCACACAGAACGTGCACCACAAAGAGAAGACTGGTTTTATGTTAGAATGGGAAGTATACTTTACAGAGCATATAAATTAGGGACAATTGGAACTGAAGAATTAAGATCTTATTATGGTGGAAGAAAAAATAGAGGAGTAAAAAGAGAACACCACTACAAAGCAAGTGGAAAAGTTATTAGATCTGCAGTACAAGCACTAGAAAAAGCAGGATACTTAGAAAAAGCAAAACCAAAAGGAAGAAAAATTACTGTAAAAGGATTCAAATTATTAAACGAATCAAGTAAACTTGCTGTGAAAAATATTGAAGCAGGAAAATATAATAAAAAAGAGAAAAAACATGACATTGATGATAAAAAGAAAAAAGAAGTGCATGATGCACTAAAAGGACAAGAACAAAAAAAAGATAATAAAAAAGAACAATCAAAAAAACCTCAAAAGAAAGAAGGTGATCAATAATGGCAAAACACAAAGACAAAGAATTCAAGGAATTTCAAATAAGTGAACGAAAAAAAGTAGGTTCAGGATTAACTAACGCACCAGTATGGGTAATGCAAAAAGCGGGGAAAAGAATCTGGAATTCAAGACAAAAAAGAACTTGGAAAAACATTGATATCAAAACAAGGTTTAACAAACACGAAAGAAAACAAGCAAAAGTTACAATAAAAAAAGGAAGCCACGGAAAGTGGAAAAAGAAATAGGGGTTGAAGAAAAATGGCTAAAGAATTTAAAGAAAAAATAATTACGGTAAATTTAATAAAAACATTTAGTAAACCAAAAACAAAAAGAGCAAAATCAGCACAACACTTTCTAAAACAAGCAATAACAAAAGAAACAAGAATAGAAAAAATAAAAATCAGTAATGGGGTAAATGAAACATTATGGGGAAGAGGATTGTTCAATTGCCCAAGAAAAATTACAGTAAAAATAATTGCAGAAAAAGATACAGCAAGAGTTTACTTACCTGATGAAAAAATAGTTGAAAAGAAAGTGGAAAACAAAAAAGAAACAAAAACTGAAAACAAAGCAACAAAGGAAGAAGCAAAAAAAGAAACAGAAAAACCAAAAAATGAAGAAAAAAAACAAAACACAGAAGAAAAGAAATAATTTGATTTAACTCTCCCTCAAAAGATAATTCTTTTGAGAGAGAAACTATTTTTATAAGTGAAAAAATATGGATGCAGCAAAAACAAAAGTTTTAGGGTCAAACTACATAGGGTTATTTGGAATAACAAATGATAATTTATGCTTTTTACCTGAAAGAATTGAAGAAAAAGCAAAAAAACTAATTGAAAAAACACTTGATGTAAAAGTAGAAACAACAAACCTGTATAGTAGTGAATTATTATCAGTTTTTGCAAAAATGAATAACAAATTCTGTGTAATACCAAATTTTGCTAGCCAAAAAGAAATAGAAAAAATAGAAAAAGAAATAAAAGTAAAAATAATAAAAACAGAACAAGCAATAGGGAACCTAATTGAACTAAACGATAATGGTGCAATAATTTCAAAAACTGCTCAAAAAAATATTGTGGAAGAACTAGAAAAAGAAAATCTAAAAGTAACTCAAATGAATCTAGCAAGAACTGATGCAATAGGATCAGCAATACTTTTAACAAACAAAGGATTTGTAGTAAGTCCAAATGCAACAGAAGAAGAAATAACTCAAATTGAAGAAACTTTAAAAATTAAAGGCGGATCATCAACCGCAAATACTGGGGACAATTTAATAAGAAATTCTATTCTTGCAAACACCAAAGGATTTGTTGCAGGAGAAAACACCACAGGGTTTGAACTAAACAGAATTGATGAAGCACTAGAACAAAAAGAATAAATAAAGAACCAACCACAATTAATTTTAGAAAAAGGTGAGAAAAATGACTATGTATGAAGTAAAAGGAACATATACTAAAAGTAGAGTTAAGGAAAAATATACAAAAACAATAGAAGCAACAAGTGAAAAACTAGCAAAAGAAAAAGCATACTCTCTAATTGGGGGAAAACAAAGAATACTAAGAGCACATATGAGTGTTGATGAAATAAAGGTGATTAAGTGACTGAACACCACTTAACTGAACAACAATTAATACAAATGGCTCAACAAGAAGAAAAACAACTAAACAACAGACAACAAACACTAATAAAAATAACAGAAGTGATAAAAGAAACAAATGGGGCAATGGAAGCACTAAAAGAAATAAAAAAACAAAAAGGAACCTATTTAGTAAAATTAGGGGCAGGAATATTCATTGAAAGTGAAATAAAAACAAACATTTGTAAAAAAAGTTTTGCAGAAGACGGATACATTGATGAAAATATTGAGGAAACAATAAAAATGCTTGAAAAAAGAAAAGAAGATTTAGAAAAACAAGCACAAAAAGTTAACAACGATTTAATTAAAGTGGAACAAAGATTATCACAAATAGTTAGTATTATTCAACAGTTACAAAATGAAAAAAGAAAAAACTTTAGTAAAGCAACAAAACAATAAATCACAAAAAAATCCACCACTAAAAACAATTAATAAAACTAAGCCAACACTACTTAATAAGTGAGAAACAATGTTTGGATTCTTAAAAGAAAAACTAAATAATTTTAGTGAAAAATTAAAAAAAACTATTTCTAAAAAAGAAGAAAAAGAACCAACACAAAAAAATAAAGAAACAAAAAAAATGCCCGAAGAAAAAAAAGAGCAAAAAGAAAAAATCACTTCAAAAACTGAACACAAAAATCTAGAAAGCAAAAAAGAACACTTAAAAGAAAAAAAGAAAACAAAAGAAGAACAAGCACAAGAAATGGAAAAAAAACTGTTAAAGGAAATTGAAGAAGAAATAAAACAAGAAGACACAAAAGAAATGAAACAATATAAAATTATTGAAAAAAAAATTGAGAAAGAACAAACAAAAGAACCAGAAACAAAAAAAATAATTATTAAAGAAAAAGAAATACAAAAAAAACCTATAATTGAAACTAAAAAAGAAGAAAAGAAAGGAATACTCCAAAAAATATTTTCTTTTGGAAAAAAAGAAGAAAAAACTATATCGCAAGAAAAAATAATTGAAAAAGAAATTCAAGAAACAAAAAAATTAGAAGAAAAACAAAAAGAACACTTAAAAGAAATAAAAGAAGAAAAAGTTCTAACTAAAAAAGAAAAAATTGAAACTCTTGAAGAAATTAAAGAAAATGTTGTACTAAAACCTGAAGAAAAAAAAGAAATCAAAGAAATTGAAGAACAACTCATAGAAGAGGAAGAAGAAGTTGAAGAGATAGGGGAAGAAATTAGTGAACAAGAACAAAGAATGGAAGAAAAAAGAGAATCACTAAAAGATTTTGATATTAAAAGTGCAAGCGAAGATAAACGAGAACTTAAAGCAAAAGTTGGAGTGGGGGGAAAACTCTCAGGACTAATTTTTGGAGGAGTAGAAATAAAAGAGAGTGAAATAAGTGATCTTTTATGGGAACTAGAACTAAGTTTACTTGAAAGTGATGTAGAGCAAGACGCAGCACACGAACTAGTGGAACAAATCAAGAAAAGATTATTAGGACAAAAAGTTAACACAAAAAATATTGATGAATTCTTAAACGAACAAATAAAAGAAATACTAAAAGAAATGATGATAACAGAAAAAATTGATTTATTAAGTGAAATTAAAAACAAAAAAGAAAAACCATACAAAATACTCCTACTTGGACCAAATGGAGCAGGAAAAACAACAAGTCTAGGAAAACTAAGTTATATGCTTGAAAAAAATAAACTAAAAAGTATTTGGGCAGCAGGAGACACTTTTAGAGCAGCAGCAATTGACCAACTAGAAGAACACGGAAGAAGACTTGGAGTTCGAGTAATAAAACACCAATACGGAGCAGACCCTGCAGCAGTAGCATTTGATGCAATAAAAGCAGCAGAAGCAAGCGGAATAGAGGTAGTACTAATGGATTCAGCAGGAAGACAAGAAACAAACAAAAACTTGATGGAAGAACTACGAAAAATAGAAAGAGTAACAAAACCCGATCTAAAACTATACGTAGGAGAAGCTTACGCAGGACAAGGACTACTTGATCAAGCAAAAGAATTTGACGAAGCAATCGGAATAGATGGATTTATTTTAACAAAAATAGATACAGATGCTAAAGGGGGAACAACAATCTCCCTTTTATACAAATTAAAAAAACCAATTCTTTATATTGGGACAGGACAAGAATACAAAGACTTTGAAAAATTCAGTGAAGAATACATAATAAATAGAATAATTTAATTTAAAGAAATTAATTTAAAAAAAAATAAAAAAACAATTCAAACTAATTAGATTGTACTTGTCCTCTTAGTGTTGCTATTCTTTCATTAATTGGTGGGTGTGTATTAAACATGTTTGCGAACCACATTCCTTTAGTGTTTTTTAGAGGATCAGAAATGTAGAGGTGTGCTGTTGCTTTATTTGCGGCTTCAAGAGGTTCTGTGTCTTTTGAAATTACTTCAAGAGCGCTAGCTAACCCTTCAGGGTTTCTAGTTAACTCTACTGCGGAAGCGTCTGCTAAAAATTCTCTCTTACGAGAAATTGATAATTTAATTAATTCAGCAATAAATGGAGTTAAAAGAGCAAGGATTACTCCAAAAATTAAAATAAAAATATCCATTTTATTATTAGAGTTAGAATTCCCCCTAAACCCAGCAAAAGCAACTCGTAAAAAGAAATCTGATAACAAAACTGAAACCCCAACAAGAACTGTAGCAATAGTCATAGTTCTAATATCATAATTTTTTATGTGGGATAATTCATGAGCAATTACTCCTTGAAGTTGTTCTCTATTTAATCTAGTCAAACAACCTGTTGTCACACAAATTACTGAATGTTCAGGGTCCCTTCCTGTTGCAAAAGCATTAATTGCCGTATCTTCAATTACAAAAACTTTAGGCAGGGGAAGGCCAGAAGCAATACTCATCTCTTCAACAACATTAATTAATTGCTTGTACTTTTCTTTATTCGCTTCTTTAGCACCGGAAATGAAAGTAACAATACTATCACAAGTATAATATGATATTAAAGCGAAAAAAATTATTAATATCCCAAAAATTGTTAAAAAAAATCCGCCAATAATTGAAAATCCACCAAGAACATAAGACACTAATGCGGCAAGAATTCCAACTAAAAGAAAAAATGCTAAAAAAAGGAGATAAGTTTTTTTCTTGTTTGAAGAAATTTGTTCATAAAAATTAATAGGCATTTTATCACAACTAAAAAAATTAAAAAGCAAAAGCACACTTATGCTTTTGCTCAAAGACTATATTAATTCAAAACTAATTTACATTCCTGAAAAATCAACTTTAACTGATTTTCTTTCCTCAACTGTTGCTTCAAAGAACTCTCTTTGCTTACTTAAACCAAACATTGGTGCAATCACAACATTAGGGAAAGTTACAACCATTGTATTCCACTTCATAACCATATCATTATAGAATTGTCTTGCGAAAGCAACTTTGTTTTCAGTACTTGATAATTCTTCTTGAAGAGCTTTAAAATTCTCATTAGCTTTTAATGTTGGATACGCTTCTGAAACCGCAAAAATTGATTTTAAAGCACCAGTCAACATGTTATCAGCTTTTGCTGCATCTTTTGGACCTTTTGCAGACATTAAAGCCGCACGAGCCTCTGTAACTTCAGTTAAAACACTTTTTTCAAACTTTGCATAACCTTGAACTGTTTCAACTAAATTAGGGATAAGGTCAGCTCTTCTCTTTAATTGAACATCAATTTGAGCCCAAGCATTATCCACTTGTTTTGAAACTGTAACAAGAGAATTGTATGTTAGAACTAAAAATAAAATTCCAATAACAACTATTACTACAAACCCAATTAATAATAAAATAATTATATCCACTCTTAATCACCTGTAAATACTTAGGATTATTAGTTTAAAAATCTTCTCAAAAACCAAATTCAGAATCATTTAAAACAATTAACTTACAAAAAATACTTGATAAATATGGGACTTGGAGAAGCACTTAGAAAAGCGATGGACAAAATCGGAAATGCTGGTGCAATTGACAAAGAGGTAGTTAAAGAAGCTATAAAAGAAATGCAAAGAGCACTAATTGCTTCAAATGTTGATGTAACAACAGTACTAACACTTAGTAAAAAAATTGAAGAAAGAGCATTCAAAGAGCCACCAAAAGGAGTAACACAAAGAGAATACATAATTAAAGTAACTTATGATTCGCTTGTAGAAATTTTGGGGGGAAAAAGTGCTCCAGAAAAACCAAAAAAAATACTTCTTTGTGGATTATTTGGGTCAGGAAAAACTACAGCTGCAGGAAAACTAGCACACTATTATAAAAAAAGAGGACACAAAGTAGGAGTAATTGCTGCTGATACATTTAGACCTGCTGCATACGAACAACTAGAAACAAATGCAAAACTTGCTGGAGCAGAATTTTTTGGAATAAAAAAAGAACAAAACGCTGGAAAAGTAGTGAAAGAAGGAATAAAAGAACTAGAAAAAAAATGTGATATAATTATTTGTGACTCTGCAGGAAGAAGCGGACTTGATGAAGAACTAGTTAGTGAAATACAAGAAATAGACACCGCCCTTAACGCTGAAGAAAAATGGCTTGTAATTGGGGCAGATATTGGAAACCTCGCAAAAAAACAAGCACAAGCATTCCATAAAGCCGTAGGAGTGAACGGAGTAATAATTACAAGAATGGATGGATCAAGTAAAGGAGGAGGAGCACTTGTTGCATGCAACGAAACAGGGGCAAGCGTATACTTTATTTCAACAGGAGAAAAACAAAACGAATTTGAAGCATTTGATGCAAACAGATACCTCTCAAGAATAATGGGATATGGAGACCTAGAAGGACTACTAGAAAAAGCAAAAGAAGCAGAAATGGAAAACTTAGACACTGAAGCAATAATGAGAGGAGAAATAAATTTTAAAATATTCTATCAACAATTAGAAGCTACAAAAAAAATGGGACCACTAAATAAAGTAGCTGATATGCTAGGACTAGGAATGAAACTACCAAAAGAAATGATGGAAACAGGACAAGAAAAAATGGACGGATTCAAAATAATAATAGACTCGATGACAGAACAAGAAAGAATAAACCCAGACCTAATGAGTAGGAGTAGAGTAGAAAGAATCGCAAAAGGAAGCGGGAAAAACGTTGAAGAAGTAAGAGAACTAATAAAACAATTCAAACAAATGAAAAAAATGTTTAAAAAATTCAAAGGAATGCAAAGCGAAAAAGCACTACAAAACTTTGGACAAAAAGGACTAGGAGACATGTTCAAACAAATGCAAGGAAAAAAGGCAATGAAAAAATTCAGACTGAAATAAATTTTAATTAAAAACAAATAAAAAAAGAAAAATAAAAAACCTAAACTTAAAACTTATACAATCCAGAAAAATAAAACCAAACAAATACTTATTTAATTACAAACTTACAAAAATATTATGTGAAAAATAAAATAATATTATTAGTTTTAATAATTCTTTTAATAATCTCACAAGCGAATGCTAGTGAATATTATGCTGACATAATTTTTCAAATAAATGAAAACGGAGAAACAATAATTAGTGGAACAACAAACCACCCTCAACTTGAAACAAAAACAACTCAAGAATTAACTACAAAAAATGGACCCAAATGGATATTTGAAATAAATATTACTGATACTTTTTCTGAATATGTATATGAAATAATATTACCAACTGGGACTGAAATAGAAAAAATAGAAACCAATTCAAATTACAGAATAAAAACAACAAATGAACAAATAACAATAATTGGAACTGGGAATGAAAAACAATTAATGTTAAAGTAAATTATATAATTAATGGAAACAAGACCGGAATTAATTTTATGGACACACTTATTTTAATTATTGGAATAATAATTGTAATTTTTGGAATTTATTATATTATAAAAAATAAGAAAAACTCAACTAAGCAAAACAACAATAAAATAACTTATGACAAAGATGCATTAACTGAAAGACAATTAAAAATAATGGAACTATTAGAAAAAAATGATGGGAAAATTACTCAAAGCGAACTACAAAAAACACTAAATTACCCAAAAGCAGCACTTTCAAGAAACCTTAATTCTCTTGAAAAAAAAGACATAATTAGTAAAGAAAGAAAAGGAATGACAATGCTTGTAAAAATAAAAGAAAAAAATCAAAAGGACTAATTTTTGAAAATTGTAACTACTTGTTCCGCCTTTTTCCGGAAAATATATAATAATTGTTCCGGAAGTAATTACTTTAGAATGCTTGAAAAATGAGCAAACGGAGGAATTAATATGATAAAAAAAATGTTTGAAATACTAGCACTATTGTTAGTAATAGGAATACTTCCAGGAGTATTTGCTGAGGATCAAAATATAATTGATGCGAACACTCTTGAAGAAGTAGGAATACTTGCTACTCCGCACGGAGCAGAAGTAAGATTACTACAACTTGAAAAAAGTATAACTAGAAATATTTTAGTTGGAGCAAAAACATTAGAAGTGATAACAGAAAATCATCCAGAGTTTGATTTAAACAAATCCGAAAACACTCTTAACGAACTTGAAGCACTACTTGTAGAAGTAAAAGAGTATGTGTTTGAAGGAAAAGATGCTAACACAATTGTAACTGATTATGTTGCAATAAAAAAAGAAGCAATAACTCTAACACAAGAATTTAGAGAACAAACAAGAGAAATACTAACAAGTGAAGATATACAAACAATTCATGAAGAAGTAAAAGAATTAGAATTAAATGAATTAAACTCAATTAAAGAAAAAACAATAAATGCAATAAGACAACACAACGCTGAAAGAACACAAACCATGTTAGAGATTCTTGGAGTGAATGATGAAGAATTCATCCAAGGAATAATTGACGGAAATATGACAAAACAACAAGTAAGAGATAGAATTCATCAAGAATTTATAGATATGAATATACAAGAAAGAAAAAGAGTTAATGCAGAAATTAAAGAAAAAACAAATAAAAGAGTTATTTCTGAAAAAGCACTAATTCAACAAGCAAAAAATAATGGGGTTCAAAAATTTCTTCAAATGGAATCACAAAGAATAGAAAGACTAAGTAACTGGTTAGAAAATAGGGCAAGCGACTTAAATGCTAATGGATACCAAAAAAGAGCAGAAAGAATACAAGGGTTATCTGATAAATTAGGACAAAATTCAGAAAGAATTCAAGAAATATCTAACCAAGTTGGAAAAAAGGGTGAATAAATGAAAACAAAAATAGCAATAATTGGAATAGTCATTTTAAGTGCCCTGCTTTTTTTTGGTTGCACTGAAAGTGAAAAAACGAATTACAACGAAGCAACCCCTGATGAATTAACAAACGAAATTAATCAGAGTTGGGAAGAAGAGACTGAAGTAAATACTGGAGAAATAATTGATAACACAAAGGTGGAAGAAATTCCTGATGAAACAATAAGTGAAAACGAAGAAATCTCAATAGGGGAAATGATATAAATTAATTAGAGGGGTTAATTGATCCCCTCTTATTTTTTTAAAAAGAAAACAATTAATAAAACAAAAAACACTAAACTACTATAATGATAACACTAATACAACAAGGAATACTATTAATTGGAACGCTAAGCGGAGCAATAACTGACATCAAAACAGGGTATATTTATGATTGGATAACTTACCCCATGATAATAATAGGACTAATTCTTTCAATTATGCAAGGACAAATGACCAACCTTCTAATCGCTGGAATAATTTTTGTAATACTACTAATAGGATACAAATTTGGAAAAATAGGCGGAGGAGATGTAAAATTATTCACTGCAATTAGTTTACTAAACCCATTTAACAATATTGAATTTATAATTACACTAATCTTTACAGCATCCCTTCTATCAATGACATTTTACTCTACAAATTACATAATAAAATACCTCAAGAAAGGAATTGAATTAAAAAAAGAAAAAGAAGGAATCAAAAAAGCGATATTTTTCTCGCTAATATTAGTAGGATACTTGGCAATTTTACTTAATTTTGGAATGATAAAAATAGAAATCGCAATAATTCTTGGAATACCATTTTTACTTGGATTAATTTTTATAGCGCTACAAAATGGAATAAAAGAAAACTTTTTTGAAAAAAAAATAAAACTAAAAGATGCAGAAGAAGATGAAATATTATCAAAAAATAATCCTCAAAAAATATTAGATATTGTTAATGGAAAAGAACTAATTGAAGAAAAAGAAATTGCATTATTAAAAAAACATAACATCAAAGAAATAATTGTGTTAAGAAATTTACCAAAATTTGGACCATTCATTTTTTTAGGAACAATAATAGCACTAAATTACCCCACCCTAATAATAACCTTGCTTTTTTAAAACCTTTAAAAAAACTAAATAAACAAGTTTAAAATAACCAAAAACCATTATTAATTATGAAAATACTAGTTACTGGATCTAGTGGATTTTTGGGAAAAGAAGTGATAAAAGCACTTAAAAAAAAGCACATAGTAAAAAAATATGATACTACGGAAGGAAAAAACATTCTTGATAGGGGTGAATTATTTGAATCCTTAAAAGGAATTGATATTGTAATACACCTAGCTGCAATTGTTGAAAATGATAACCTAAATTTGTGGGAAGTGAATGTTAAAGGAACAAAAAATTTAGTGGAAGAAGCAATAAAACAAAAAGTAAAAAAAATAATTTATTTAAGTTCAACCGGAGTATATGGTTGTCCAAACGGAAAAATTAATGAAAAATCAAAAACAAATCCAGAAAATAATTATGAAAAAAGTAAACTAGAAGCGGAAAATATACTCCTCGCCCAACAAGAAAAAATCTGCATAAACATTATTAGAAGTGCTATGATATTTGGACCAAACAATTACTGGCAAAAAATGTTTTTAATGCTAAAAAAAGACTTTCCACTCCCACTAAAAGGAGAAAATACTTTCCAAGTTACTCCCATTAATGAACTAATAAATGCCATTGAATTGTTAATCAAAAAAGGAAAATGTGGAGAAATATACCTTATTGCGTGTGAAGAAAAAATATCATTAAATAAATTTTGTGAAATTTCAAAAAAACATTTAGGGATGAAAAATACTAAAATAAAACACATTCCGACTTGGCTTGGAGAGGTTTTTGGAAAAATTATTAAATCAAAAACATTAACTAAAGAAAATATAAGACACTTAGGAAAAGAAAGAAACTATAACATAAAAAAAATAAAAAAATTAGGGTACAAACAAAAATACAAAATTGAAGAACAAATAAAAAAAGTAATTAATGAATTAAAACTAAACTAAAATTAAATCAAAACTAAAATTAAATCAAAAATAAACTAAAATTAAAT
>DAOQRN010000001.1:119556-149573 GCA_035355675.1 archaeon | reverse complement strand
TTATTCTTTCTTTTTGTATTTACTTTCAAATTCTTTTTTAAATTTTCCAAAAGTTCCTTCATTAATTGAAGTTCTAATGTTTTTCATTAAATTTGTTACAAAAAAAGTATTGTGGTAACTTAAAAGCATTAATCCATTTTGTTCATGAGTTTTAAATAAATGATGCAAATATGCACGAGAATAATTTTTACAAACAAAACAATTACACTCCTTATCAAGCGGAGCAAAACTTTCTTTGTGAATTCCCCTATCAATTTTAATTGGACCACTAAAAGTAAAAATTAATCCATGCCGAGCCATTCTTGTAGGGTATGCTGAATCAAAAATATCTGCTCCGTTACTAACTCCATTTAAAAGTTCAAGCGGAGACCCAATCCCCATTATATACACAGGTTTATTTTCTGGAATAACTTTTTTAGAAGCAGAAATAACATTATACATATCCCCTTGTGCTTCCCTAATACCAAAACCTCCAATTGCAATCCCATCAAAATCAATACTAACCATTGCTTTTGCTGCTTTTATTCTAAGATCAACATGAGTTCCTCCTTGAGTAATGCCAAAAAGTAATTGTTTTTTGTTTATTTTTGCATCATTCTCATCATGGAACTTTTTACACCTTTCTGCCCACTCTATTGTTCTAATAAGTGAATCTAAATAATCTGCGCGAGACTTTCCAAAAATTGGTTGATGATCAAGACACATCGCAACATCACTCCCAAGAGTATTCTCTATCTGGATTGCTTTTTCAGGAGAAACAAGTTCTAAACTTTTATCAAAAGGATTTTTGAAAACTACCCCCTTGTCAGAAATTTTATGAACAAAATGATCAAGGATTAATTGAAAACCCCCCGAATCAGTAAAAAGACCTTTATCCCAACTCATGAACTTGTGAAGTCCGCCAGCTTTTGAAATCAAAGGCAATCCCGGGTTTAAATAATTAATAAACGCATTTGAAATCAAACACTCAACATTCATTTCTTTTTGTAACTCTCTATGAGTTACTAATTTTACCGCACCCTTTGTTGCAACTGGCATAAAAAAAGGGGTCCTAAGTTCACCATGCCCTGTTGAAAGAAGACCAGTACGTGGACCAATTTTAGAATCACTAATTTTAACTTCAAAACAAGAACCCATATTAAAGAAATAAACAAACACTACTCTTTTAATTATTACAATACATAATTACTTTGGACTAGACCGGGCCGCTAGCGGTGGCTTGTAACCAAAAATCCGCTTTATGTTGGGGTCGAAAAGGAGAAAGAGGCTTTGATGCAATTATTTATGCCAGTAATTTAACGTCGAAGCTCTGTCCTCACAGGCTTTTTTGTAAAATGAACCCCGCCAGGACCGGAAGGTAGCAACGGTAATCTTGCTAAAAGGCGCTGGAGGGAAGCGGAGTGGAGTTAAGTTATTGAAACAAAAATAGTGGCTAAAAGTCCATTTTTCCCCCGTCCACTAAATAAAAAAAACAACAAAAAAATACCACCACTTCTACATAAATTCCCCAATAAATCAAAAAAAACAAGGATAAATGCAAAAAAGAAAAATATTATGTATAAAACCCACTTTTTTGGAAAGGTTTTTATATAAAGAAAGCGTAGATTCTTGAGATTCTGGAGGAACTAGAATGGTTTTTGAAAAAAAGATGTCAGTAAAGGAGCTAATCGAACAAATGAGAAAAGAACTCCAAGAAGAAAAAGAAGAAAACACCCCTTCAAAAAACAGTATTGCAAAGAAAAGTGTTAAAACAAAAAATTCTAAACCTGCAAAAAAAACAAAAAAGGTTTCAAAAAAGAAACCTACAAAAAAAGCAGTAAAAAAGAAAAGGAATTAATTATTTTTGGGAGTGCTCTTTACGCACTTCCCTCTCTAATTTATCTAAAACCTTTTGGACAGAATCTAAAAACTCCCACGAAACAATACTTGCAAAATAATCTTTTCCTTTAACTAAAAATCGCCCATGAATTTCATGTTGGGTCTTAAGCCCACCTTTATTATAACTTTTATGAGTTAAATTCAATTTACCTTCAGGAACTTTTTTAAAAAAATGAACTAATGCTTTTTGTAAAACAACCATATCCGATTCATCAACATCAGGAAATTTAATAAATTCAACATTTTCAAAAACAGGAACACTCATACACATCACCTTACTAAACAATAACTAAACTAGATTAAAACCATATCGGATAAGAAGAAAATGCTATTAAAAAAAGAACTACTCACAATAAAATATGGATTTGGAACAAAATGCATTAAACTTTGTTGAAGAAAGAAATGAAAAAGAAAATCAAAAACAACTTGAGAAAATAATAAAAATACTAAAACAAAAACAACTTGAAGAAGAAACAATACTTGCAGCAATACTTCAAGACACTTTATACAAAAATAAAACAACTTATGAAGAAATAAAAGAAAAATATGGTGAAAAAACTGCACAAATAACAAAAGAATGCGCAAATATTCAAGACATTATTGAAAAAAATATTAACAAAATTGAAAACACTACACTAAGCGAACTAATCATAACAATTACAACCACTCTTGAACCAATAATAATTAAAGTGACTGAGTGTGCAGTAAATTTAAAAGAAATAAATGCAGAAGAAAAAGAAAAAACAATAAAAATTGCAGAAAATATTTATTCGCCTCTCGCAATAAAATTTGGGATAAGCGGAGTAGATTGGCAAATACAAGATTATGTGTTTAAATTGCAAAATCCGCAAGGATATGAAAAAATAAAAAAAATGGTAAACAAAACTAGAGAAGAAAGAGAAGAATTAATTAATGAAATAAGAAAAGAAGTAGAAAAAATATTTGAAAAAGAAAAAATTAAAATAAAAATATATGGCAGACCAAAAAATTTTAAATCCATTTATGAAAAGTTAAAAAAAGTCTCATTCAATAGAATGTATGACTTATATGGAATCAGAATAATTTGTGAAAAAGAAAAACAATGCTATGAAGCACTTGGGATAGTTCATTCAAAGTATGAAATAATACAAGAAGCATTTGATGATTATATTGCACGACCAAAAAACAATGGATACAAAAGTATACACACCGCGGTTTTTAGAGGAAAAGACATAATAGAATTTCAAATAAGAACATGGGACCAACACTTACGAATAGAGTCAAGCTTGTATTGGCAATATAAAAGAGTTAAAAAATTTAAAGAATTAGAAAAAGAAATAAGTTGGGAAAGACAACTAATAGAGTGGCAAAAAGATGCTGGAGATGATCAATTAAAAAAAAGAAACTTGGGGAAAAAAATATTTGTATTCACTCCAAAAAATGAAGCAATAATATTACCCCAAGGAGCAACCCCAATAGATTTTGCATACGCAGTACACACCGAAATCGGAAAAAAAATATTTAAAATAAAAATAAACGGTGAAGCGGCTCCAATTGAAACAAAACTAAAAAATCTTGACAAAGTAGAAATAATAACTGCATTAAAACCAACAATTCAAAAAAGTTGGTTAAACCATGTAGTTTCAGAAAAAGCAAAATCAAAAATAAAAAATTACTTTAAAATAAAAACCACTCCAAAAAAATCATCACTTTCACAAACAAACCAATCTTTCAAAAAAATAAAAATGGCTGAATGCTGCCACCCACTACCCGGAGAAGATGTTATTGGAGTAAAAACTACCAAAAGAAAAATAATAATTCATAAAAAAGATTGTAAAAATATTCAAAACTTACCAAAAAACAAGTTAGTAGATATTGCTTTTGAAAAAGAAAAAGGAACAACAGAAATAAAAATAACTGCAATAGAACGACCTGGACTTTTGGTAGAAATACTAACTGAACTAAAAAAAGGAGGGGCAACATTAAATTCTACAAACTTTAAAATAAAAAAATCAGGTTACCTTGAAGCAATTTTAAAAATAGAAGTATCATCCTACCAAAAACTTGAAAAATTATTAGAAAAATTACAAGAAATTCCTTCAATTCAACAAGCCGAGAGAATATAAACCTTTAATACCAAAATTAATACAGAAAAAAGGTGAGAAAAATGAAAAAAATGTTGGTTTTAATGATAATTCTAATTTTAGGGAGTGTTTTTGCAGCAGCGCCTGACATCACTCAATTAAATTATAACCCAAGCCCCGCAATACCAGGAACAACAATAACAATTTTTATCCAAATTGAAAATAATGAAAATATAATACAAGAAAACGTAGTTTTAGAAATAAAGGACGAATATCCATTTACAATCAAAGAAGAAAACGTAAAAATTATTGGAGACATTCAAAAATATGGAAAAGCGCTAGCTCAATTTATTGTTTATGTTGATCCTTCTGCAGAAAATACAACCTATGAAATACCCATAACAATTAGTACAAAAAATCAACCAAATGGAATAACTAGTAACTATCCCATCATAATTAGTGGAAAAGAACCAACACTAAAAATTACTAACATTTCTACAGAAAAACTAATTCCTGGAGAAGAAAAAGAAATAACAATAACAATCCAAAATGTAGGAACAAGTACCGCTTATGATGTAATAACGGAATTACAAGAAGACAGAACAATTACTGCATCAGGGGCCGTAGTTGAAAGAGAAATAACCCCCCTTGGAGCCGCAACAACATATATTGAAAAAATAATGCCAAGTGAAACAAAGACAACAACTCTAAAAATAAGTGTAAATAGAAATGCAACACTCAAAAACTACACCCTTCCAGTAAAAATTTCATATAGAAACTCTTCAGGAACAAGAACAACTGACACATCCTATATTGGATTCAAAATCGCAGGAGAAGTAAAACTTGATGCAGCAATAAAAGAAATAACTACTACGGGAAATTTAACTGAAGCAACAATAGAATTATTCAATAGTGGAGAAGGAAAAGCAGAATACACAATGATAGAAATAAGTGGAAATGGAACAATAGACAAACCAAAACAATTTATAGGAAGTATAGAACCAAATGATGTTGATTCAATAAAAACAAAACTAACCTCAAACGAAGAAACAAAAACCATTACCTTGAAAATAACTTACCAAGATAGTGATGCAAAAACAAAAACAAAAATAATTGAATTAACCTTACCCACACAGGAAAAAACAGCAGAAGAACCAAATTTAATAATAAATCTAATTATTTTAGTAATAATAATTGGAATAATTTGGATAGGATACAAAAAATTAATTAAGAAAAAATAAAAAGTAGAAATATGATTAAATTCCCTTGTGAAAAAACACAAGGGAAACTATTTTTTAAAATAAAAAAATACTAAGAAAAGATTAATAAATAACAAAAAACAATATAGAATTGGTAAAAATGAATAGAATAAAAACAAATATCCCCGGGTTTGATGAATTAATTGAAGGAGGACTCCCAGAAGGAAGAAGTTTTCTTGTAAGTGGAGGAACAGGGACTGGAAAAACTATATTTGCTACACAATTTTTAATAAACGGAGCAAAAATGGGAGAAGCAGGGATTTATGTAACCCTTGATGAAAGACCAGAACTAATTAGAGAAGATATGTTAAGATTTGGATGGAATTTAAGACAATATGAAGATGAACAATTAATAAAAATAATTGATGGAACAACTTCAAAAATAGGAATACCAAGTGATGAAGAATTTACACTACCCGCAACAGGATTTGATCTTGATAAATTACTACTTGAAATAATGAAAGCAATAAAGAAAATAAGAGCGAAAAGAGTGGTAATTGATTCAATCCCAGCGCTAGGATTAAACTTTCAAAATGAACATGAAATAAGAAAAGCCATATTAAAATTAGTATACTTACTATCAAGAGCAGGAGTAACAACCGTAATGACTACCGAAATTAATGAAGACTCAAAACAATATGGAAAATATGGGGTGGAAGAATTTGTTGCAGATGGAGTAATAATACTACATTACATGGGGCTTGGAACACAATCAAATAGAACTCTACACATAAGAAAAATGAGAGCAACAAAACATTCAGAAGACTTACACCCATTACAAATAACAGAAAATGGAATGAAAATACAAAAAATAGAAGATTACGAACTTTAAATTCAAAAAAAAATAAATTAGAAAAATATCAATAAAAAAATTTTAATGAAAAGTAAATAAAGAATTTTGAAAAATATAACTGAATAAAAAAATTAAAAATAAAATAATTAAAAAAATCTAATTGATAAAAAATAAAAAAAATAAATTTTACAAAAAAAATAATTATTTTCTTGAAAAAATTATTTTTCAGTAAAAACAAATGTTTAAATATTAGAAAAAATAAAATACATTTAGAAAAAAAAATTTGGAGGTGAAACAAAAATGGCAGCAAAGAAAAAAGTAACAAAGAAAAAAACTGTTAAGAAAAAAGCAGCAAAGAAAAAAAGAATGTAAATAATTTTTGTGAGTCCGGAGTATTTGCTCCGGACAAACACTATTTCTAAAAAATCTAATTTCAACAAATTAAAAAATAAAATGTCCACTTTAAAAAAACAATTTCTAATAAAAAAATTTTAAAAAAATAATAATTCAGAAAAAAATAAAAAAAGAAAAAATTAATGGGACTGGGGAGATTTGAACCCCCGACACCACGGTCTTCAGCCGTGTGCTCTCCCAGGCTGAGCTACAGTCCCATTGAGTAAATAAAAACTTAATGAAAAGCTTTTTAATAGTCTCTAAAACAAAAAGCGAGCCCGTGGGGAATTGAACCCCAGACACCCAGATTAAGAGTCTGGTGCTCTACCAACTGAGCTACGGGCCCTGTCTTAACAAATAGAAAATTAATCAAAAAGAGAGTTTAAAAGTGTAAGGTTTTTTAATAAACAAATATAAAAGAGAAAAATTAAAAAAAAAGTTAAAACGAGCCCGTGGGGAATTGAACCCCAGACACCTGGATTAAAAGTCCAGTGCTCTACCCCTGAGCTACGGGCCCAAAAAAACAAAATTTTTAATTATTTTCAGGCTAATGTTTTAATCAAATTTTCGAATAAAACATTAAGGATATTATAAAGTAAATTCCTTTGAAAGCATTTTTAAAGATTTGCAAAAGATAAAAAACAATAAAATAAAAGAAAACCAACAAAAACTTATAAAAAAAATAATTTAACCAAAAAAGTACTTCTTAAAAAGACTAATTATAAGAAATAATTTAGAAAATTGGTGAGACTAATTAGTGAAATTATAGTAATTAGGTATGGGCACAGAGACGTTAGAGATTACCGTGTAACCTCACATTGTGCACTTGTTGCAAGAGCACTTGGAGCAAAAGAAATTATTGTTTGCGGAGACAAAGATGAATCAATGAAAAAAAGTGTAGATGATGTTACAAAAAGATGGGGAGGACCATTTAAAGTAAGATTTGAAGAGGATTGGAGAGTTGTTTTTAAAAAACTAAGAAAAAAAAGATTCAAAATCGCGCACTTAACAATGTACGGCCAAAGTATTACAGAAGTTGAGAAAAAATTAAAAAAAGAACAAAAAATAGCGGTTCTAATAGGATCACAAAAAGTAGAAAGAGAAGTTTATGAAAAAGTGGATTATAATATTGCAATAACCCATGAACCACACAGCGAAATTGCTGCATTAGCAATATTCCTTGACCATTGTCAAAATGGAACCGAACTTAATAAAAAATTTAAAAATGGCAAAATTCGTATTGAAGGCCAAAAAAATGGTAAAAAAGTAGTTAATTTAAAAAGAGAAGGGGGTAGAAGATAAGTATGCCTAAAAAATCAATAGTTGATTTAGTTTTGGTAAAAGAGTTCCTTGACACAGTAGGAGGAACAGATGCAATAACCCTAGTGAAAATTTGTGAAAACAAAACAAAATGTTTTACTGACGAAGAAATATCAAAAAAAATGAAAAAAAAAGTAACTGAAATAAGAGCAACCTTAAACAGATTGCACTATAGAGGAATAGCAGTATACCAAAAGAGCAGAAACCAGAAAACTGGGTGGTATAATTATACATGGGAGATAAAAAAGGACAGAATTGCGGCCTTAATCCTCGAAAAAGAGAAAGAAACAGTTGAAAAATTAGTAAAAAAGCGTAATTTAGAGTCCGATTATAATCAATTTGATTGTACAAAATGTAGCGAAAGAATGCCATTTGAAGTAGCTGCAGAATACAATTTTCTATGTCCCCTATGTGGAAGTCAAATGAGTAATACCGATGACCCAAAAAAACAAAAAGAATTAGATGAAAAAATAAAAAAATTAAAAGGAGAGATAGAGTTGTTAACAAAAGTACAATAAAACTCAATAAGTTGGACAAATAGAAACAAAAACATTGTTAATTAAAAAAAGATTAATAAGTATTAAAAACGTATATAAATCAATAAAATTGATTCATATAAATAAATAAGCATTATTTTGACACAAAAACCTAATTTAGGTTAAATTTAACCTAAAATTGTTAAAATACTAGCGGGGTAGGGCAGCCTGGAGTGCCCGTCGGGCTCATAACCCGAAGGTCGGTGGTTCAAATCCACTCCCCGCTATTCCACTAATTTTTTAAAAAAAATTCGACAAATGACTTAAAAATTGGAACGAATATTCCAAAGTTACAAATTAAAAGAAATAAATAGGCAAAATAAAAACCAAAAAAATAACCACTCATTTAATTAAGTTGAAATTCAAAGTAATATTAATTATAAAAACTAACTATCCACTTGCAACATTAAAACTAAAAAATGACTAACAATCTTAAAAATGATAAAAATAGCCCATCACTTTAAACAAATTTGACCAACTAAATTAAAAATCATTAAAAACATCTATATAAAAAACCAAAAAAATACATTTTTAGTAATTACTTGTAATTACATGCATAATGAGTAATTACACACATCAATTTAAGTAATTACAATAACTACAATTAATTACCGTAAAGTTTATAAGTAATTACTATCATTATATTAATGATGAAAATAATAGATTTTTTTAAAAGAATCTTTGGAAAAAAATCAGAAAACATAGACAATAATCCAAAGGATCAATTATACTCTCAAGAACCCATAAAAAATAAAGAAGTGAGAGTACTATCAGTATGGGATGTTTTAAAATTTAATGACAACACCCAAGCATTCCACTTATCAAGTGTAATAAGATTTGATGAATGGGTCACAATGGACGAAATAAGAAGAAGAATTTTTGAAATATTTCAAATAGATTACCAAAATGAAAGAAGTTTATATCCTTACTTAAAAACTCTTGTAGACATCGGCTTAATTGAAAGCATGAACATTGGAGGAAAGAGAAAATGGCGGAAAAAGGACTTATTAATTAAAATAGAGAAAGAAGAGGAAGAAAAAGAAGAAATAGAGTTAAAACAAACCGCAAACCCATAAAAAACAACTTTAAAATTCTTATTAAATTAACTCAATTTCTTGGACAATATTAAAAGAAAATAAAAAAATTAGGAAAATTCAATATAATGAATACAAATTGAGATTTGAGTTGTTTTAATTAGAGATGCAAATTAAATTCCTTTCAATTTTTTATAATTTTCATAAAATTCATTTAACTCAGAGGATTGGGAATATACTTGTTTAAACCACTCAAGATCCACAATTTTTTGTGATTCTTGAACTAATTTTGTAACATAATTTTGGTCTAATTTAAGAGTTAATGCCCTTTTCATTTCATTTTGAAGCAAAGCGAGCCCTTCAACCCCTTCAATAAACTTTTTTGAAATTAAAGTATTAAGAGATTTAATTACTTCAGATTCTGAAAGATCTTTTTCATTCAAAAAATAAGTACATTTCCACTCCCCTTTAGTTTCCCAATTATGAGTAGGATTGTGTCCAGTTTTAAAGAAATCTTGTAAGGATTGGAATGCAACAGGAGGAATAATTACACAATTCTTACCAGGGCGTATAAATGGATAATTTGAAAGAATTCCTTCCCTATGATAATTGTAATTTTTGCCCGTTCCTTTATGTACTGCTTGAGTGTACCCATAAATTGCCCTAAAAAGTTTTTGATAAGTATAAGAAGAATGTTTAATTGATTCAGGTAAAATAAAACGATATTGAATAAAATATCCTCTTACACTCATACCCCACACTTCCTTTAATAACTCTTTATAAAAAACTAAAACTTTCTTATGTATTATTTATATACATAAAAGTTATATGATTTTATAAATCTATTTTTAAAAAATTAAAAATTAGAAAAATTAATTAAAAATAAATATTTTTTTTAAATAAATTAAATAAAATTGTTGGGCAAAAAATGTCCAACAATTTATAAAAAAAAGGTTTACTTTCTTCCGTATCTGTATTTGTTGTATGCTGATGAATATTTATTGTCTTCAGGTTCTTCTTTTGGAGCCTCTTCAACTGCGTCAATTGCTCTACTTGAAACAATTATAATGTCTTTAGCAGATCTAACGTTTTTGTAAGGAATACTTTTCTCCATAAGAATTTTCTTAGCATCTGATTTTGTTTTTACTTTTAAAGGTTCAGTAGTAATAGTTTCGATTTTCCCTTTTTCAAGGTTAATTATTAAATCATAAACTTTTCCCTTGTACCCTGCTTCTGAATCATACACATCCATGCCGAATAATTTTGAAATTCTTACGCTCATAACTCTTCCTCCTTTTTGGTTAACATAGTAATGGTAACCCTATATTTAAATCTTCTTGTTTGTAAAAGCAAAAAAATCAATTGTAATTAATTTAGTTTTTATTTAATGAAAAACTTTGAATTATACATAATTAAGTGGGTAAATTTTCTTTTGATTAATTATATTATTCTAGTTTCAATAATTTTATCAAAAAATTTTTCTTTAATGGAACTATGGGGTCAGAGAGCAATTAGAGTTTATCAAGTGGGCTTTCTACTTTTTTTAGTTGTTCATTTGCAACATTTGTGTAAATTTGAGTGGTGTTAAGATTACTATGTCCTAACAAGGATTGTATATATCTTATATTTGTACCAGTTTCAAGCAAATGTGTGGCATAACTATGTCTTAAACAATGAGGGGTGACATGTTTTTGTATCCCCGCACTAAAAGCTGCTTTTTTTACAATTCTTTGTACGGTATCAGTACTAATAATTTTTCCATTCTTTTTAGTAAATACATTTTCTGTTTTAATTTTCTTTTTTTCTAAGTATCTTTTTAGATCCTTTAACCAATCTTTTGACAAAATAATCATTCTATCTTTGTTTCCTTTTCCTCCCCTAATAATTGCAGTTCTTTCTTTAAAATTAATATCACTTACTTTTAATTTTACTACTTCTGAAACTCTACATCCTGATCCATACATAAATTGGAGCATTAATCTATTTCTTCCAAATTTTGTTGCTTTAAACAAGTCCCTAATCTCTTCTCTTGACAAAATTTTTGGTAAAGATTTTGATTTTTTTGGAATTTTTATTTCTTCTAAAATATTTTTTTTGAGATGTTTTTTAAAGAAATAATCTGCAGCAGCATGAATTAAAGCAAGAGTACTATTTTCACAACCATTTTCTTTTTTATTAGCTAAATATCCCATCATATCTTTTGAAGAAATTTCATTAATTGGTTTATTTATTGAATACAAAATTTCATGATTGTAAATAGTATACATTTTAATTGTTCTAGTAGAATACCCTTCAATAATTAATTTTTGTTTAAGTTCTTTTAGGGCGCTTTCAAATTCATTATTGATCATTTTAGAATTTGTTTTATCTTCATTTTGTGGAGCAAGAGAAATATTTTTTTCATTTATTTTTTTTTCTAAATTTTGTCCAAGAAATTGAGTTTGATTTTGGAAATTTTCATTATTTTTTTGAGAAATTTCAGAGGGTTGGTTATCCTGCATTTTGTTTTCCATGTAATTATAATGGTTTTATAATTTATCTATTTTTCGTTTTTTGAATAAAGGTTTTTAAATAAGTAACTCCTTATTTTCTATTATGATGCGTAAACCAGTAAAGCCTCCTGAAGGAGCAAAATTAAGGGAAACTCCTGACATGGTTGCATGGAGAAAAGAATTTGAACAAATGAAAGAATCAGATCATTTAGCCAAAATGAAGGAACTTGGACTTGATGATGAAGATTTAGAAGAGTTCAAAGAAATGCGATCAGGAAAAAGTCTTGAAGAAGAATTAATTGGAGACGCTCCAGTTGAAGAAAAACCAAAAAAGAAGGCTAAAAAATAATCCATTTCGGAAAATAAGGTTAAAAATGGTTGTTTTTTTAGGGTAATTTTTGCTTGTTTTTTCAAAGTTTTTTTATGTTTTTAGTTAATTTTTTCCTCAAATAAGCTTATATACTACTTCTGCAGGAATATGTAGGAAAGCAATTTTTATAGCTTTTTCTAAAAAATTGTTATTTTGTAAAAGGTGGGTCTATGAGTAATATTTTGTTAAATATGGATGTGGATGAGTCATTAAGACTTGAGTTATTAGCTCAAGAAAAAAAAATGAGACAAAAACAACCAGAAGCTTGGACAAAAACAAAATTCAGAAAGTACGCTAATTTTGGAAGAAATAGGAAGAAAACAGCTGAAGAATTGCTAGGATTGACTTCAACAAGAACTGACACAACAAACTTAGCTAAAATAAAAACAAAAAAATGATTTAATTAATTAGAATTAATTGGAGGATAGTTAATCTATCCTTCCTAATTTTATTGATTTTGAAGAGATAAAGGAATGAGATTTTGCTTTCCTTTAATATTTAAATATTCTAATTCTTTATAAACAATTTATTACAGTATTTGTTTAATGTTAGAATAATAGAAGTTAAGTAGTCGTTTTTTTAACTACTTATTTAATTACTTCTAATGTTCCATTTTTACCTGTGCTTATTTGTAATTGTCCTTTATATTCAGAAGTCCAACCATTTTTAATAACGATTTTATCCCCATCATTTACTTGTTTGTATTGTTCTCCCCAAAGAGTTAGAGACACTTCTTCTCCCTCACTATCTTTTGCTGCAGATGAGCAAACCGTTCCTTGTCCACTTGCACTACTAAATGCTCTTGGTTCTCCTTTTGTTACTATTTCTAATTCAATTAAGTCAAAAGACATTTTTGGTTTCAAATCTTTAATTAACATGTTACTACCTCAGAAAATTATTTTTACAAACAATTAATATATTCTTCACTTTCCACAATTTACACCAAGAATGTTTCTAAGTTCTTCTTTGGTTAAGTAATTTCTACTTTTTTTTTCTAGGAAAAGAATAGTATTAGTTTTTCTTATGTATTTATTTGCGCTCATTATTTTTTTGTGAAAAGTTGCAAGTTCTAAACTATTTTCAAGTCTATTAACTACAACTACTAAATTTGATAAAGTTAAAAATACATCTTGTGATGAATCAAGTTTTACAAGTTCTCTAATTACATTTAATTCATTCCCTGGCCTTGATTTTATTGTAATAAAACATTTAAGATTCATTTTAATTTCTGATACTCCTTTATCAGTCAGATCTATACTTTCTTTAAGTATTATTTCCTCTTTCCAAAGTTTGTTCCACCTGTTTGCGACAGTATTTCTGTGTAAGTTTTGTTCTTTAGCAATTTCCATTAGCGATTTTTCTGGATTTTTATTTTTTTCTTCAATTAAAACACAATCAATTTTTTTTAATTCAGCTTTTTTAGTTTTTTTTACAATTGAATAATGTCTTTTGAATTCTGTAATTGCATAAATTACAGTGATGTCCTGGATTACTCCTGTAAAACTTTTTTCAAAAACCATTAAAAAAGAATTTAGTTTTTGCATGCTTGGTCCAAAAATTTTGATTGCGAAATCATATTCCCCTGTGACTTTAGCGATTGTATGGACATAAGAATGAGAAATTGTTTTTCTTATAAATTCTTTTTCTTCCATAGATTCCCAGTTAATTGAAACAAAAACCCATGCAAAAACATTAAGCCCAAGTCTTGCAGTATTTATTTCAAGTCGCTTATCTGAATAATATCCTTCTTGTTTTAATCGTTCAAGTAAATATCTAGTTGTCTCTCTAGTAATTCCAAGATCTTTTTCAATAGTGCTATTTGTAGATACAAGCCCGTTTTGATAAGCGGATTTTAGAAATTTATATCTAAGTTCGTGTTTATGGGCCATAAATATTATTCATCTTCTTTGTTAATAAATATTTCTTATTAACTAACAAAAGTTAATGGATTGTTGTATAATTATTACTTTTGCATAGTTTTTTTATAAAAACTTGTGCATTTAAATACTCTGGTTAATTAATTACAAAAAATAATATTCTAATGAAGAGGTGATGAGATATAATGAATCAAACACTAGTGCTTAAAGGAATTGGAGTATTTACAAGCCTTGTTGGGATTTACCATTGGGTGGTAGAAGAAGCCCAAAGCACTGATGTAATGTTTTTAATGCTCATCACAATTTTAATTATATTAATGGATGTGGAAAAAGAGGCTATTCAAAACAAGAAAGCCTCTTTAGAGCCACAAATTGAAAAAAAAAGTTTTTTAACTAATTTTGGATTTATTTCAGTTTAATTTAAATTGTTTAATTAAAAATAATTTTTACTAAACAAATTCTTTAAAACCAACAATTAAATTAATTTCCTTTCCCAAAATAGTTTAAATGGGTTATTTATTTTTTGACATAGAATCATTTGTTGATCCAGACGAAGAACGTTCAGGGTTAAATCCTTTTTATAAAAATAGCAAAGTCATAGTAATTTCCTATAATTATTATCCTCAAAATATGTATCCTTTAGCACATCAAATAAAAAAACCAACATTTCTTTTCGAATGGGAAGTTGGCGGAGAAAAAGAACTTCTTTCACAGTTTTTCTCAACAATAAAAAGAATTTATTTATCTGACCCAAATTTGAAAATAATTGGGTTTAATCATCTAGCATATGATTTGAATTATTTACTTGCAAGAATGTCTTTTCATGAAATATCTTCAAAAAAAGAAATATTTGATTTATTAATTTCCCTTCCTCGTCATGTTGACATGGCTCAAATTGGGATGTTAGTTTCTGAAAAAACAAAAGAAGCAAACGATTTTAGGTGTATTTCTCAAAAAGTAATTAATTCATATTTTGATATTCCAATAAAAGAAGACTCTGGCAAAGATGTTTCAATATATTATGCAAAAAAAAATTATGCCAAAATAAAAAAGTATTGTGAAGAGGAATTTACTTTTGAATTATTATATTTAAGTTTAATTGAATATTTTTTACATGTAACTAAATAACTAATTTTTTAAAATTTATTAGTTTTTTACAATTTTTTTACAATTTTTCTGTTTTTTTTAATCAAAATTTGCCTGATTTCTTTTTTCGTTTTTCTGTATAATTTATTTGAAATAGTTTTTTTCACATATTTTTGTACACAACCTTTTTATATAAGATAAATTATGTTATTGGTTAGTGTTGAAAAATGCCTTCTGATATTGTTTGTGATAGAGTAGTTTTGCTTTCAAAATTGTTAGAAGAAGGTGGAAAATGCTTAACTGATGATTGTTTAGCATTCCAAAAAAAATTGTCTTCTGAAGCAAAATTATGATAAATTAAGTAAATTTAATTGCATTACTGCGATTATTATTTTTTTTAGCCAATTTTATCTATTTTTATTACTTTTTCACATTATTTCTTTATGAAGATCTTAATTACTGGGACCCCGGGTTCTGGAAAAACCACTCTTGCAAGGGGTTTATCAAAAAAATTAAAATGTGAGTATATTAATGAGAAAGATTTTGCTTTAAAAAACTCTATTGGTGAATTTAATGAAGAAAATGAACTTGAGATACCAATAAAAAAGTTTGAAAAAAAAATGAATTCTTTTTTAAAATCAAAAAAAAATATTATAATTGAAGGCCATACTCTTTGTGAAATGAAGTTAAATATTGATTTAGTCATTTTAATAAAAATTGATCCAGAATTACTCCAAGATAGACTCAAGCAAAGAAATTATTCTGACATAAAAATTATGGATAATGTTTTTTGTGAAGGGATAGATTATTGTAAAAAAAGGATACAAAAAAAATATAATAAATTTTTTATATTAAATTCAAAAAATACCCCCACTTCAACGTTAATTCAAGCAATATCCCTAATTAATGCTTCAAAATAGTCTTTCAATCAAGGTTTTAAACTTATTTCAATAATTGTTATTTTATACAACTTAAAATTAAAAGTTGATTTTAGTATATTTTGGGTGAAATTATGAAATTAAATATTTCTATTAAATTTTTTATTTTATTAAGTTTTTTTATATTTTTAATTAATTTTAATTTTGCTTATCAAGCAAATCTTGAAGAGTTTGGGTTTAAGGGATTATTATTAGAGAATCATTCAAAAAAAGTATGTGCTCCAGTTTCAATTGATTTATCTTCTTTTAATGAACAAGGGGAAGGAATTTTATCATTGAACGCAAAATTTGATGGAGTGGAGGGAGATAGTTCATTTATTAGTGTTAAAATAAATGAGGATGATGAATTAATATTTTGGCCAGAGTATTTTTCTAAAAACGGATACGCGAGAGTATTTTTGCCAAATCTTTCTACACAAAAAATTGATCTTGAAATTTGTTTAGTCACTGGGGGAGCAACAGAAAAAGCAGAACTCCTAAAAACCTCTTTTGTGGGGCTTTATGATACTCCTGTTTTAGAAATTGACACAGTTTCTCCAGAATCTATTTTTTTAGGAGAAAAAGCAAGAATGAAAATTTTTTTAAAAAATAATGGTTCTAAAGATGCAAATTATTTTGTCCAATTTGTAAGTAAGGATTTACGAACATTACTTGATATCACAAGTTTTGATATAATTGATGGTAGTAGTAGTGCTACTGGAATAATAAGGGCGGGAGAGACACAAGAATTTGAGTTTGCAATAATTCCTTCAAAAATTAGTGCTTACAATTTACCTAATTCTATAGTAAAATTTACTAATATATTTGGAGAAGAACAAATAATTACAAGTAAACACCCTCAACTTTTAGTGCTTGATCCAAAACAAATAAAATTAAATTTAACTTCATTTGATTTAGAGGAAAAATTAAAGTTAGTAATTTCTGTAGAGAATAAATGGGATGAATTATTTGAAGGGGATTTAATTATTACTCCTTCAGATTTAGTTGTTTCTTCAGTACAAAAAATCAAAATTTCTCCAAAATCTGAAAAAGAAATTATATTAATTACAGATAAGTTGTTACCTGGGGATTATACTTTTTTAGCTACAATTAAAGATACTAATAATTCTTACTCTTCAAATAGTGTGTCTTATTCAGTTAAAAACAATGATTTATCTTTTGGAATAATTTTGGCAATTTTTGGAATAATTTGTGCAACAGCAGTATTTTTTATAATTAATTCAAAAAAAGTAAATCAAAAAATTAAAAAAATTTAATTTATATAATTTTATTTATTAATTTTCCCATTCTTCTAAAACAATTTTTTTATTTTTATTTTCTTCATTTTCTTTTTTTCTTAAAATTTTTTTTAGAACTAATGCTAAAATTGCAATAACTCCTATTGGAATTAATCCTAAAAATTGAAATGTTTCTTCTTTTTTTGACGAATTTTTTAATGATAAGAATGCTAACACATAATTATTTGTATCAATATATTTTTTTGCTGTTTGAAGTTTTGTTTCATCTAATTTCTCATCAATTGATTTATTGAATAAATTTATAGTTTGTTTTTTTATTGAATCTACTGCGGATTTTAATTCACCTCTGATTTCAAACAATTCTTCCTCACTTTCGATAGTAAAAATATTATTTTCGATTTCAGTTAAATTTAATTTTAATTTTTTTAATCTACTTATGGTAATTGGTTGAATAAATTTAGCAATAATTAATTCACTTTCTTCAATTGAAAGTTCTTTTTCAAGGAAATTAAAATATTCTTTACATTCATTTAACATATCTTCTATTTTTTCATTTTTTCTTAAAGAATTTTTACTATTATCAATTTTATTTTTATCTTCAAAATATTTTTTGTATAATTCTTTTAATTCTAAAAATATTTCCTTTGATTTAACTATGTCAATTTCTTTCCATTGATCAAATTCTTCTTTTTTATTAAAGAAGCTTTGGGATAATTCAATAAGTGTGTGATCTTTTCCTACACTTTCCTTAATTATTTTTTCTAATTTATCTGCTTCTTTTTTAATTTCTTCACTAATTGAAAGAGTTTCATTTTGTAATATGCTAATTCCTTTTAATATATCACTTTTTTTTGTTGAATTTAATAAGGTTTTTACTAAATTAATTCTTTTTAATAATAATTCTTTTTCTTCAATTAGTCCATATTTTTCTAAATCAGTTAATTTTTCTTCATAATTTTTTATTTCTTCAATTAAATTATCTTTAATTAAATTAATGTTAATTTCTTCATCAAGGTTGTCTTTTATTTTATTTAATTCATTTTCTGCAGATTTAATTATGTCTATAATTTTTTTTTCTTCAATTTCTTCAATGTTTTCCAACATTTTTTTTATTTCTTCACTAATTTTTGTTTCTCCATTAATATTTAATTCATTCATTAAATTTTCTAAAATTTTAAAGTAATATTCTGTTTTATTTACTATCACTATTTTAATTTGATATTCTTTTTCTTCTTTCCCAAAAAAATTAATATTTTTTAAAACAATTTTGTTTTCAATAATTTCATTTTTTTTCTGTACTTTTTCATCATCATAAACTTTTATTTCATTTACATAATTATTAACATAAATGGGCAAGATAATCGTCGCAATCAAATCGTTTTCATAATTGTTTTTTAATATTATTTTGTAATTAATTTCTTTATTCGTCCCTATCTCTTTTTCAGAAATTATAGTTGATTGTAGTGTAATAAGATTTGATAAATAAGAGTAAACATTTATGTTTGTTGTATTTTTTGCATTTTCAACGTAAAATTTTAATTTGTCTTCCTCAAAAAAATAGTTTATCTCTTTTCCATCAACAATTATGTTATTTTTTTCAGATTTTTTATTTGTAATAATTAAAAGTTTTGGAAAAATATTTTCGGTAACTAATTTAATACTTTTTTGGATGAGGCTTTTTTCGTTCGTTGCGTAAATAATTTTTTCTTTTTCAATAGTTTCTACTTTTATTTTTGAATAAAAATCAATATAGTTTTTTCCAAAAAATAAACAGTTGAATAAAATTATTGTTTTCTCTTCTTGAGCCTGAGTAGTTATACAAGAAGTTGTGTTTTTTGGAGTTAAAATTTGATTTATTTCAATATTAAAAGGAGTGTTAATTTCCCAAAAAGGGTTTAAAATAATTAATCTTGTTGTTGAATTATTATCGTTATTAATAGTTGGAATTTCATTTGATAAATTAATTAATTGATAATTATTTTTTAAATAATTAATGGCTTTTGTTTCAATTAAGTTTTCTAATTCATTATTATTTTTAATAATTTTTTTTAGTAATTCACTTTTTATTAAGTATAATTCTAATAAATTTTCTTGAATAAAATAGATGTCAAACACTTTTGATTTATTCTCAAGTTCTTCAATATTTTCAATTAAGTGTTCTTTTAATTTATTTATTTTTTCTTTTAATTTTTCTGATACTTTTTGTTCTTCAATTAATTTTTTTATTTCTCCGTCTGATTTAATTTCATTCTCTGCTTGATTTTTTATGGATTTGCAAGAATTGTTAAAATAATTGAGATTTTCGTTTGTTACTTTTTCTTTTTTTAGATTTTCAAAATATATTTCAAGTGTTGGTAATTTTATTTGATTAAATAATTTTTCTAAATAATCAAAACACTCTTTAATTTCAATAGTTTTTTGAGATTTAAATTTTTCATAATCTGTTAGACCTAAATTGTATTCATTGTTAATTTTTATCATCTCTACACAATAATTTAATTTTTCTTCATTATTTGTAGAAATAACTTTTTTTGAGTAAAAAATTAAATCTAAGTAAATATTTTCAAAATTAGTTATTTCCAGAGGGGTTGAAATTATTTTATTTGCTTTACTTTCACAAGCGTCACTCATTTTTTTTATTTCAGAATTGTTTCCAAAATCAATTTTGTTGTTTATTATAACTAAATTTTCATAAATATTTTTGGTTATTGAAAGTTCTTTGCCTAAAGAAATATTTGAGGAGTTTTTTTCTTTTTTTAAATTAATATATTCATTTTCAATTTTTACAATTATTTCTTCAATTGGAGTTTCTCCACTAATTTTTTGGGGTAATAATTCTTCTTGTATTATTTTGTATTTATTAATTAATTTGAGATTGTTTTTTAATTCATTTAATTTTTTCTTTTCTATTTCAATATTTTTCCAGTTGTTTGATAAATTGTTTTCAGTTTTTTTCTTATTTTTACTAATTTTGTTTATTAGATCGCTAAATCTTTTTATTGCTGAATTATCTGTTCCTCCTACACTTGAATAAAGTTTTGTAAATTCGTATATTGGAAATTTTTCAAGTTCTTTTAAATTTTGTTCTTTGAATAAAATATTTTCCATTGTATTTTGTATGTTATTGTAATTTAATCCAATAAGGGGGATTTTTATTTCTTTTATATCAAAACCCGTGTAAACTTCTTTGCCGAGTATTTTTGCAAGTTTTAGTGTGGTTGAGTCTTCCTCAACTAATTTGCTAAACCCTTTTCTTATCCCAAGTGTATTAAATTCTTTTACTCGTTCTAAGTAATATGAATAATATGTTCCACTATTTGTTGAACCATTTTCAATTTCAGAGGATATTTGTCTTAGTTCTATTAATGAATCAAACAATTCTTCCTCTTTAACTAAATCTATTTCTTGGTTATTAAGTATGGTTTCTTCATTTATTACAATTTCAAAACTTTTTTTTACTGCACTATCAAGTTCTATAAAAGAATAATCAAGATATTGGGAGGTTTGACTTATAGTGTTTGTTAATTCTCCTCCTTCACCAGTTAAACAATAATTGGGCGCTTTTTTTATTTCTTTTACTGCCTTATTATAAAAGAACCAACTTCTTGCTAAACTATTTTTTAATTTGTACATTTCGATTTCTTGTTCATACCCAAGTTCAGTATTAAACATTTCACTTACTTTTTCATAACAACTATTTTCAGTTTCACAAATTGGGATGTATGCAAAACTTTTACTTGTTAAATTGTAACACAAAGTTCTTTCAGTTCTTGTCATTTCCCCACAACCCGAAAGAAAGATTATTCCAAGTAATAGAATAATTATAAAAAAATTGTGGTGAAATTGTTTCATTAAAAAGATTTTTCTTTAAGTTGTTTAAAAATCTTTATAAAAATTAGTCAATTGTCGAGTGGATTTTAGTTTAGGGTTGTTTAAAAGTACATTTATTAATGTCTTTTGAATTATTTAATAATTCATACAAGCAAGTATTTTCTTTATTTAATATTTCATTTGTTTGAATATATTTTGAACAGTTTGAAGTATCTTTTGAATTATTTAATAGTGGGTCAATGTATTGGTTAGTGATAAATATGCCTATAACAATTCCAATTATTAAAATTATAAGTAAAGGTTGTATTTTTTTTGTATTAAAATTAAATAATTTTGGTTTATCTTGAATCAAATCATCGTATTCTTCATCAGGATTTCTTAGGGACATACCAATCATCAAACATTTATTTTTTCTAGTTAAAAAACCTTTCTTTTTTTTAAAAAAAATTTATTTTATGGATTTTTTCATTTTTTTTGAATCAAATAAAACAATTTTATTAATCTGATTTAAAATAGTCTTTTAATGAGCCTTGGGCCAATATATACATAATTGGTTTTTTATTTCTTTTTTAATTTATTTTAAATTATAAATTTTTTTGTTTTAAACATAACAAGTTTTTGTTTGTTTTCCATAGGGGAAATGTTTATAAATATGAAAGCAATTCTATTCTATTAGTAATTTTTATAGGTGAAAAAAATATGTACAAATATACAATCGCAAGACAACTTGCATCAAAGAGAGTAATCACCAATAGAGGGGATGAGGTTGGAAAATTGTCTGACATAATCGTTTCTGAAATTGGTGGGGATATAGAGTTCTTGGTTGTTGAAGTAGATAGAACCTCAAGATTGTTATCAAAACTAGGCAAAGTAGGAAAAGTAATAGAAATTCCTTACGCAGCAGTTACTGCAGTTAGTGATGTTTTCATCGTTGACGAAAGAGAATTGCTTGAAGATGTTTCTAAACGAGAATAAATTCCTTTCAAAGCCTTAACTTGAGTTGCTTCTTTTCAAGATCAAGAAGTAATATTAGGGGCTTAATGGAATTTATTTTTTCCATTATCTCTTTATTATTTAACCCTTTTTTTTCTCCTTTTTTTATTGTTTCAATTAGTTCACTAATTTCTGAATAATGCAAATAAATGTTATCCCCTTTTTGTTTCATTTCTTTTTCTTCAATTTCTTTTTTTGCAATATTATCAAGAATAATTTGGGTTCGTTCTTTTTTATTTTCTTTTTTTATAATTATTTCCTTATTAATTAAAGTTTCTTCTTTATTGAAGGTTATTTCATTTAGAGTTTTGTTTAAGTTTTCAAATTCTTTTTCTTTTTCTAAATCAAGTTCAATTGTGTAAATAATATTTTGATTAATGTAAGGTTTAATTGTGGTTGAATTATATTTTTCTTTTATTTTTTCAATTAATTTTTTTGAAGTTTTTTCATCAATATCATTTGAGTTAATTGTCTTTTCTAGTTTTAATTCCAAAAAAGTTTTTTCAAGTAGTGCTGGAAAAGTGTTTAATTCATCAAGTGTTGCACCAAATAAAGTTTTTTTGTTTTCTTTAAGTTTTTTATAAAAATTTTCAGGGGTTTCTTCTATTGGATTTTTTCCTTTTGAACTAGGAAATTTGTAAGTTTCTTCTTTTTCTAGTTTTCTATCTTTCCACTCTTCTTTTTTCATTGCTTTAATTATTTTATAATTTTTTTCACACAATATTATGTTTCCTTTAGCAAATAATTCAACAATTAAAAGTTTTTCTGGAAATTCAAAAATAATTATTCTATCCATCCCTTTTTGAGTTAGTGTAATGATTCTTTGATTGTTCAGATATTTTTTTAGTAATGCTGAAAATCCTCCCGGATTTTGTTTTGCATGGACACTTTTTTCACTAATAAATAAATAATTTGGTAAAATTACTAAATTTTTATCTCCTTCTTTTGTGTGAATTTTCATTTTTAGTAATCCTTCATTAGTTGTTTGAATATTATTGATAAAACCATTTTTTAGTAGTTGTAATTCTTCAATTAAGTGTTTTAATGCAAGGTTACTTAGTGTAATACTTTTTTCTTTAATTAATTTTTCCATTTTTTATTACCTTTAGTTTTTTGTTTTGTATTAATTATTTTTTATTTAGAAGTATATTTAATTAGTAAGTTTTGATTATTTTTTGGTTTATTAGCGCTTTTGAGTTATTTTTAAAAAAGATTAGTTTTTTTAGGTATTTTTTTAATGATAAAACTATTCTGTTTTATCATTAAAGTATTTTACCATTATATTTAGTAATCCTGGTCTTTTGATTAGTTTTTTTGTTGCTAGTATTAATTTGTCTTTTGGAGTTAGTGTCCCGTTCCCTATTTTTAGTGCTTCATCAATTGTAATACTTTCTGCTAAGTAATTGAAGTCACCATCACTTAGTTGTTCTAATAAGTGTCTTCCTTTTAGTCTTCTCATTAATTCTTTTCCTCTTGAGTCAAACCAATCTTTTGTGTAAGCGCTTAGTTGTGTGTCTGAGAAATTATTTTTCTTTATTGCAAGGAGTGTGTGTTTTGCTGCAATTCTTCCTCCTTCCATCGCAATTCCAATTCCTCCTCCGTGAATTGGGTCAACCATGTGTCCCGCATCTCCAGCAACTACTAAATTATCTGCAGTCATTTTGTCAAGGAATCCTCCTACTGGTATTCCACCTGCGTTTACTTCTATGATACTTCCGTTTTTCATTCCTTCTTGACTTGCTATCCATTTGTCTAAATAATATTTTGCAGTTTTTTCTTCATAAGCCCCAATACCAATTCCTACATTTGCTGTTCCATCTCTTTTTGGGAATATCCAAACATATCCTCTTGGAGCAACATCAGTTCCAAAGAACAAGTGTAGTAGATTTTCATCATACCCACTAATCCCTGTCATTTCATATTGGTATCCTGAATCAGTGTCTTTTAGATTGTTTTTTGTGTTAAGTCCAAGCATTCTTGCTACTTTTGAATCGATTCCATCACAAGCAATTATCATTTTTGTTTGATAATATTTTTTATCATCATTTACTTCTACTTCAAGTTTTACTATTCCATTTTCGCGTGTTGCGTTTATTACTTGGTGTTTCATTAATATTTTTGCTCCAAGTTTTACTGCGTTAATTGCTAAATCTTTTTCAAACATTTTTCTTTCAAGTACATAACCTAGTACTTTTTTGTTTTTCATTTTTACACTTTTTCCGTTTGGCGAATATAATTGTGCTCCTTTTATTTCTTGAACTGCCCATTCTTTTTTTGGTTTTAATTTTAATCTATTAAACCAACCATTTCCAAGTCCTTCAGCGCATCTTTTTGGGCAACCAATTTCTTGTTTTCTATCAAGTACAAGTACACTTACTTTTGCTTTTGCAATTTCAGTTGCTGCAGCAAGTCCAGAGGGGCCGGCTCCAACAATTATAACATCCCATATTTTATTTTCAGCATCAAACATTTTTATCACCATTAATAATAATTGTTTTTATTTTCTGTTTTATTTTTTTAAGTTTTTCATATTTTTTAATTTTTTATTTTATTGTTTTTTTCCTTCAATTTTCATTGCGCCAACAGGACAAATTTTTACACATGCTCCGCAAGAAATACATTTATTTTCATCTATTTCTATTCTTGTGTCTTTTAGGGTTATTGCTTGTGTTGGGCATACTCCTACGCATGCTCCGCAATAAAGACACTTGTTTGGATTATTTTTTACAACCATTAAATCACCAGTACGTTTTAATCAATTTTAGTTAGTTTAATTTAAAAATGTTCTTGGGGGGTGATTTTTGTTAAAGATTTTTAACATAATAATTTCCTTTTAAAACAAATCCCTCTTTAGTTGACACAACATCATATAATTTTTCCATTCTTTCTCTAATTTGTTTTACTTTTGTGTCCCTCATTTTTTGGAATTGTTTTATTTCTTCTCCACTCGCTTCATTCCACATAATTTTTTCCATTAACATTTTTTCTTTACCATTTAAATTAGTTGCCCAGTTTGGTTCAAAATAGGATGCTTGAGTTTTTGGATTTGAAATTTGTATTGTAGAATAACCTAACTTTTTTCCTTGTGCACAAATTTCTCTAATTAAGTACCTTGAAGTAGGAGTACTAACAATTGAATCAAATTCTCTCATTTTTACAAGGTCACTTCCTCCTTGTAAATACTCTACCGAAATTGTTTTTTGACTAAATCTTAAACTTGCTTCAAAAAGAGATGATTGTTTTTTTCCTTCATTAAACATTATTGCTATACTGATTGGATTAGTGGCAGTACTTCTTTTTAGATCAATTAAAAAAGTGCTATTTCTTCCTTTTAAAAAAACTGGTTTAAATTGATTCAAGAATTTTCTTCCATAAGGGTTGTAACTTTTTCCCATTCTCGTTTTTGAGGCATGTCTCAAAAAATAACCATACCTAGTTAATGTCCTATTTTGTTTCTTTTTTTGTTTAGGTAGAGTTCTTTTTAAAGGCATAATTTTCACTCTAAAAATTGTTCATATTTTGAAGAATTGAATCGATAAAGGAATCTTTTTATTTTTTGTTTTTGGTATTCATAATTTTTAATTACTTCAATTTTTGAGCCCTTGTATTTTTCAAATTCATTTTCTTGAGTTGGGTCAAGTAACAAAAATTCTCCATTTATTTCAGTTATCACAAAAGAGTGTGTTCTTAAGTTGTCAAGTTCAGCAATAATTACTTCTGCTTTATCATCACCAAGGGCTTTCATACATGCACATAAAAATACTGCTAAATCTTCATCATCAGCTATTTTTATTTCAAGTATTTCTTTTCCACTCATCCAATAATTTAAACTAATATCCGAATCAACAAAAGTTATTTCTTTTTTAATATGTTCAAAAACCTTTTTTAGTGCATTTTCATAATTTTCTTCAAAAGAGTAGGGTTTTTCTTTAAATTCTTCTACAAGTGCTTGAATACTTAAATCATTTCCACTTGCAAGTTCTTTAATTTCTCCAATAGTTCGTTGTTCTCTCTCATTAATTATTTCTCCATATTTTTCAAGCAAGAATTTTGCTAATTTATACTCGTTTTCGTAAGAAACCATAACTTCTCTATACATAACTCTTGTGGAAAAGGTTAAAAAATTGCTTATTTTATAGATTTTTGGCCCTTTATCAAAAATTTAGTAATATTGATCCCATTATGATAAGATATGCTAAAAGCATTAATGCTCCTTCAGTTTTACTAATATTGTTTTTTTCTCCATTATAAAGGAAAACAATTAGAATAATTATTGCAAGAATATTAAAAATAAAAAATTTATAATACCCTTTTGTATCAATTGGATTAATTATGGAGGTCACTCCTAAAATAAAAATTGTGTTGTAAATTGTACTCCCAAGTAAGTTTCCTACACTGATTTCTTGTTGTTTTTTTAGCGCAGCAATAATGCTTGTACTTAGTTCTGGGAGTGAAGTTCCAATTGCAAGAATTGTTGCCCCAATAATAAAATCACTAATACTAAGGGTTTTTGCTATCATTGTTGCCCCATTAACAGTTAAATTTCCTCCAACTATAAGTAAAAAGAACCCTAATAATAAATATTTAGTGGATTTTTCCTCAAAAAATCTAATAGAGAAAGTTTTTGGTTTTGGGCTTTCTTTGTAAACTAAATAAAGATACCCGACAAACAAAAGAAGCATTAGTAATCCTTCAAAACTTGAAATAGTATTAATTGGGCCAATAATTTGAACCATTGAAAGAATAAATACTAAAGTTACTGCACAAAGCGCAAAAATTGCTTCTTTATTAATATCCTTTTTTGTTGTAACCGTGAATAATAAACCAGTAATTCCAATAATCCCTAAAATGTTTACTAAATTAGTTCCTAAAATATTCCCTAATCCAATAGTTGGTGTTTTATTAAGTGCTGAAAAAATATTAACTACAAGTTCAGGTGTGGTTGTTCCAATTGTTACAAGAGTCATTCCAATAAATAGTTTAGATACTCCAAACTTTTTTGCTAAATTAGTTGCTCCATCAACAACAAAAGTTGCTCCCCAGTAGAGAAAAATAAGTCCAAAAATTAAAATAACTATTTCAGATAACATTTTTTCACACTCAAATATTATTCATATTCGCCATTTTTAAGTATAATTGTTTTTCCTAAAATTTTTGAAGCAAAGTTTGTTATTATTAATTTCTCTTGCTCTATTTTATTGAATAATTCTTTTTCTTTTCTTTCTTCATTATTTTTTTCATCATTTAATATAGTTATTTTTTTATTTATTTCATTTAATTTTGTGTCCATTTTGTTTTTTGTTTCAAAAACACTACACTCTTTAATTTTTTTATCAATTTCAATTTGATTTACCTGTATTTCGTTAAGTTTCCAAAATATTTTTTCAAAAAAATCAAAAGAAATTATTTCATTTAATGATGCAAGTTTCTTTTCTTTCTCTTTTTCTTTTAATTCAATTTTTCCCTCTTCAATTGCTTGAATGATTTCAGTTAAAATTATTTTAAATTCTATTCCTTTAGGGTCACTTTTTAGAGCAATAATTGGGTTTGTAATGAAAGCATTGAGTAATTCTTTTTTTTCATTAGGCATTTTCCATCTTCCAGTTTCAACAAGTTGATTAAATCGTTGTAAAGGTTTATCAATACTTGAAAGAAGGGAAGATAATTCAATTTTTAGTGATTGTTTTTCATTAAGTATTTTTTGTTTTTCTGCTTCAAGTTCTTCTAACTTTTTAATTTCTTTTCCTGAATTAAATTCATCAATTCTGTTTTCATGTTTTTTTAAATCAAATTTTATTTTGTTAATTTCTTCTTTAACAGCACCCACTTTGTTTTTTTGATTTTCTAATTCTTTGTTTATTTTATCCACATTTTTTATTTTTTCTTTAATTTTTTCAAATTCAAAATAACTAACATTTTCATCAAATTCTTTTTTTAGTTCTTGCAAATTATTTAATAATTCCTGAAGGGTTTCCCCCAAATTTTTCATTTCATCTTTTAAATAAATGCTAGTATATACAATATTTTTTCGAAAGTGAAGAATTTCTTTCATTAAAACCGCAATTGTTTCTTCAGTATAAGCTCGTGCATCATTTAAATTATTTCCACGTGTGGATGGATCAATTTTTTCTAGCATTCTCATTAATTGAATTTCAATATGACTTTTTGCAGTCATTGCAGCTTTATTGAATCTTTCATTTTCTTTCCCTTGTAGTTCCTTTTTTTGAACATCTTTAATTAAGGTAATTATTTTTGAATGCAAAAATTTTATTTCTGCCATTTTTTTAGCACTACTAAACTCAAGTCCTTTCCTTTTACTAGCAAGTTCTTTTTCAAGTTCATTAATTAATTCAGTAGTAGAATAAACATTAGTTTTACTTTTTTTACTAAAAATACTTGAAAAAATATTGCTTAAAGAATTCATTTTTATCAATAAAATTAAGTATAACCTTACTTTAAACCTTATTGTGATAAATAAATTTTGTTAAAAAATATTTGTTTTAATGTTTTAATTTGAGTGAATAGTTTGTAAGGGGTTTTCTTAGCGTTGGCATCACACTTAACTATCCTTTAAATGCTCTTTTAATTATTTATTTTGTATGAATAGTGAATTTTCTTCTATAAGGGATGAAATTAATTTTTTTTTAGAAATAAAAAAGATGGCTTCAAAAATAAAAACTCTTGACAAAATTGTAGTTGTTCATCATTATGATGCTGATGGATTAAGTAGTGGTGCAATATTGATTAAAGCTTTAGAGAGGGAGGGGAAAAAAGTTTCTTCTCTTTGTTTAAAACAATTATATAAAGAAAATATTGATCAAATAAAGTCTCTTGGAAATAAATATGTGTTTGTTGATTTTGGTTCGGGTCAAATGGATTATTTAGTGGACGAACTTGGTAAAGAAAATATTTTCATAATTGATCACCATCAACCTGTATTGTTAGAAGATAAGATAATCCAAATTGAATATCATGTAAATCCATTGTTATTTGGGATTGATGGGGGTAAAGAAATTTCTGGTTCCGGGCTTACTTATTTAGTTGCAAAAGAAATTAATTCAAATAATATTGATTTGTCAGGACTTGCGATAGTTGGGGCTGTTGGTGATATGCAAGATTTTGGGGGCCATTTAATTGGGCTTAATTCAAAAATTTTGGAAGAATCAATTAATGCTAAAATAGTTGAGAAAAAAATTGATTTAAGATTATATGGAAGAATCTCTCGACCCTTAACACAATATTTATGTTTTTCTTCCTCTCCAATAATTCCAGAATTAACAGCAGAGCAAGAAAATTGTGTTTCTTTTTTACAAGGATTAGGTTTGCCACTAAAAGATTCACTAACAGAGCAATGGTTAAGTTATGAAGATTTAAATGAATCCCAAAAAAAGAAACTTTCTTCATCACTAATTCTTCATTTATCAAAACACAATTTTCCTGAGTGGAAAATAAAAGAAATGATTGGAGAAGTGTACACTCTTTTACTTGAAGAAAAAAAATCACCTCTTCGCGATGCAAAAGAATTTGCTACTGCTCTAAATTCTTGCGGAAGACACGCAAGGGCAGAAATTGGGTTAGCTGTCTGTTTAGGGGATAGAAATTTAGACGGAGCGTATGGAGAGTTACTTGGACTAATTCAAGAACATCGTGCAGCACTTGCAAAAGGAATACAATTTGTAACAGAACACGGAGTGGAAGAGAAGGAAAATTTTTATTTTTTTGATGCAGGTAAAGAAATACAAGATTCACTAGTAGGAATAATTGCAGGAATGCTTTATGGGTCAGTAATAAAAGAAGACAAACCAATAATATCCCTTGCAAGAAATACTGACGGGACAATAAAAGTATCGGGACGAGCAACCTCTTCACTTTTAAGAAAAGGAATAAATTTAGGGGCTGCTTTTAAAGAAATTTCT
>DAOQRN010000001.1:111594-119456 GCA_035355675.1 archaeon | reverse complement strand
TCAAATATTGTTATTTAATGAGGTGGTTCTTTTTGGCAAAAAAAGTAAGTGTTGAAGAAACAAAAATGGAAATTAAAGAATATTTAAAAACAAAAGTTCCACTAATAGAAAAAGAAATAGAAAATTTTATCCCTCGAAGTGCCAACAAGAAATGGATAGAATCAATTTTAGGAAAAACTGTTTTTGAACTAGATTTAGATGCTTATACAAAAGGAGTGAATGAACCAATTTGGGATTTACTTGATAGGGGTGGAAAAAGATTTAGGCCAGTATTAACTTGTCTTGCCGCAGAAGCTGTTGGGGGAAGTTATGAAAGTGCACAAAAACTAGCACCAATTGTTGAAATAATTCACAACGGAACACTAATGTGTGATGATGTAGAAGATGACTCAAATGCTAGAAGAGGAAAAGCATGCACTCACAAAATTTACGGAGTAGATACCGCGATTAACACAGGAACAATAATGTATTATTGGCCTATGAGTAAGATTGTAACGAATGAATTTAAATTAAGTGAAAAAAAGAAAGCAGCAATAGTTGATCTTTATTTAACAGAAATGCTAAGAGTTTCTTGTGGACAAGCATGGGACATAGCATGGCACAGAGGAGGGTATACTCCAAATGAAAAACACTACTTAAACATGTGTTTATGTAAAACTGGGGTACTCACAAGATTTGCTTGCGAACTAGGAGCAATAATTGGTGGAGCAAATAAAAAACAACAAGACTCTCTTGCAGAATTTGGGCAAATAATTGGAGTAGCATTTCAAATCCAAGATGATATATTAGAATTAACAGAAACAAATTTTAAAGAAAAAAAAGGAAGTATTGGTGGAGACATACACGAAGGAAAAAGAACACTAATAGTAATAAGAACTTTACAAGTAGCAAATGAAGTTGACAAAAAAAGACTAATAGAAATACTTGATTCCCACACTACTGAAGAAAAAGTAATTGAAGAAGCACTAAATATAATAAACAAATATGATGGGATAAAATATTCAAAAAACAAAGCTGAAAAATTAGTTGAGAGTGCTTGGAAAAAACTTGACAAACAATTACCTAAATCAAATGCAAAAATAATGCTACAAAAATTCGCTGAATATTTAGTTGAAAGAAAAATATAAAATAAGTGATTTAATGGGAATATACAAAAAACCTAAAATAAATCCTAATATAAGGTTAAGACCAAGAAATCCATCTTCTGATAAATATATTTTAAATATTACAAGAAACAAACAAGGAAGAGAGGTAAGAGAAAAAATTAATTTAACTCTTTTGCAAAAAGTAAGGAAAATAAAAAAAGAACAAGCTTTGGATAAAGAAATAGAAAATTTAAGAAAAAGACAAGCAGAAGAATTTATTTTAAGGAGTGCGCCTAATGGGATGGTGCGACAATTAAGAGGAAAAGGATTCTTACAAAAAAATGAACGATTAATGAATGTTCGAAAAAAAGCACTCCTAGATTTAGGTTTTAGAGGAGAAAAATTATCAAAAATACTTTATTTATTTAGGTTAAGGAAAGCCGCAACAATTCTTGCAAATGCAAGAGGGCTTGCTACAAAAGAAACAATAATTGAGTTTAGTGAATTTATTAAAAAAAATAAACCCAAATTAATAAAATTATTCAGTGGAAACAAATCCGCAATAAAAATGTTTGCGAGCACTTTTGAAAATTCATTAAAATATGTTGATTCAGAACAACTAGGAAAAATAATTAATAACCCACTAAATTCTTCATTAGTTGAAGAAGTACAAAAAGCACAAATAGCACTAAAACCAGATCTTGATCCAAAAAGATTTTCAAGGTTAGTTCCATTTAATAATTATTTTACATTTTTTGCAATGAGTGATCTTGTTGGAAGAATGATTGAAAATGAAATTGGGGAAAAATATGAATCATTTAAAAAAATTGTTGGAAAAGAAAGAAAAAGAATATAAAAATAATGATTAATTTTGGTTGATGGTATGATTTCACAAATAGAAAAAAGAAAAAAAGAACACTTAGATCTTTGCGCAAAAAAAGATGTTTTATTTAAAGAAAAAACTACTTTGCTTGAATTTATAGAATTAAATTATTTAGCCCTTCCAGAAATAAATTTTAATGAAATTGACTTATCAACAGAATTTTTAGGAAAAAATTTTTCTTTCCCTTTTCTAATTTCTGCAATTACTGGCGGAGCACAAGTATCAAAAAAAGTAAATATTGAAATTGCTGCTGCGTGTCAAGAACTTGAAATTGGAATGGGGCTTGGGAGTATGCGAGCAATGCTTGAACAACCCTCGCTCACAGAAACATATTTTGTAAGGGATGTTGCTCCTGATATTTTTATTGCAGGAAACCTAGGCGCGGCGCAATTAAAACAATACTCTCCAAAAGAAGTGGATGCTGCATTAAGCGCGATTGAAGCAAATGCTCTAGCAATTCATATTAATGCTGCACAAGAAGCAATGCAACCAGAAGGAGATTTAGATTTTAGAGGAGTAGTTGAAAAAATAACAGAATACGCAGACACATTAAGTGTGCCAGTCTATGTAAAAGAAGTGGGTCATGGGGTAAGTTATGAAACAGCAATGCTTTTACGTGAAACAAAAATTTCAGCAATTGATACACAAGGGGCTGGAGGAACAAGTTGGACAAGAGTTGATTCACTAAGACACAAAAAAAGTTTTGGAACAGAATTTCGTGATATTGGAATACCTACCGCAGTATCAATAATTGAAACAAAAAATGCGCTAAATGGTGTGAGGAAAAAAATAGTTGCAAGTGGGGGAATAAGAAATGGGGTAGAAGCAACAAAAGCAATAATTCTTGGAGCCGACATGGTTGGAAATGCTTTACCGATTTTAAAAGCACAAACCAAAAATGGTGCTAAAGAAGTAATTAATTATTTAGAAAATTTCAAAAAAGAAATGCAAATAACTTCTTTCCTTTTAGGGTGCAAAAACATTTTAGAATTACAAAAACAAGAATATGTAGTTCTTGGAAAATTAAAAGATTGGTTAAAGCAGTAAGAGACAACACTTAGTTTTTTTGGTTTTTGATTTTTATGGATTTAATTCAACTAATTATTGAATGGCTAATAATATTTGGGTTAAATGTAATTCCTGCCTTTGCCCCCCCTAATTGGATTGTACTTGCATACTTTTACATTACTCGTCCACAAAATTTAATTTTACTGATTATTATTGGGGTGAGCGCATCAACTTGTGGTAGGTATGTGCTTGCAATTTTATCAAGAAAAGTATTTAACAAATTTGCAAGTGAAGAAAAAAAAGAAGAAATGGAACTAATTCGAAATAAATTAAAAAAAGGAAGTTGGAAAAAATTTATTTTCAGCACATTATTCTCACTAGGTCCATTTCCATCAAATTCATTATTCATTGCTGTAGGAACCACAAAAATAAGACTTAAAGAAATAATAGCAGGATTTTTTGTAGGACGAACAATAAGTTACTTATTTTTAGTATTCACTTCAGAAAAAATATTCACTTCACTTGAAACGACTCTTGCAGGAAGCGCAACACTATGGACCCTTATGATTGAAATAATTGGATTAGTATCAATTTTAGTGTTTTTTTTGTTTGATTGGAAAAAATTACTATTAAAAAAAGAGAAAAAAACAAAATTAAAAAGAAAATTTGAATATCAATCATAAACTTTATTAAATTTAATAAAAAAACACAATCCTTCGTCAATTGTCGTTTTGCTCTTCGTTGTTTGGATAGGTTTTTATACTTAAACTCTTTAATCATTCTCTACTGTTGAGCCAATTTTTTAGTTAGGGTTGGTAAAATTTTTTAAAAAAGGGATAAATAATGAAAGTGCCACTTTTATCTATTGAGGAACGAAAAAATTCTTTTAAAGAAGTAGAACTTGGATTCACTTTTGAAGAAGCGATTAAAGAAGCAAATAGGTGTCTTCAATGCAAAAACCCTACTTGTGTAGAAGGATGTCCTGCAAGAGTAAACATTCCTGCATTCATTAAATCTTTTAGAGAGGGAAAAACAAATGAAGCTGGAGAAATAATAAGAGAAAGCAATTTTTTTCCAAGTATTTGTGGAAGAATTTGCCAACACGAAAGACAATGTGAAGGCCACTGTATATTAAATGCAAAAAAAGATCCAATTTCAATAGGGGCAATTGAAAGATACATTGGGGATAATACAGTTTTTCCAAAAAAAGAAAAGAAAAATGGAAAAAAAATAGCCATAGTTGGATCAGGGCCAAGCGGATTAACAGTAGCTGCTCTTTTAGCATTACAAGGAATGAATGTAACAGTAATGGAAGGAACAAACACTTTTGGAGGGGTAATAAAATATGGGGTGCCAGAATTTAGATTACCAAAAGAAATAGTTGCAAGAAAACTAGCAAGTTTACATGATTTAGAAGTAGACTTTGAACCAAATGTAAAAATTGACGCTGATATTTTAGAAGAAATGGTAAAAAAATACGACGCAGTATTCATGGGGACAGGAGTGGGAAAACCAAGAATGCTAAATAATGAAGGACACGAACTAAAAGGAATAATGAATGCAATGAAATTTTTAGTAAACTTAAACCAAAGTTCACTCCCAATGATTTCACCAAATGAAAAAGTAGTGGTTATTGGAGCAGGATATGTTGGAATTGATGCAGCAAGAAGTGCAATAAGGTTAGGTGGAAAAGTAACTTGCATAACAAAAGCAACAAAAGAAGAAGCATATGCAGCAGTAGTGGAAAAAGATTACATTGAAGCAGAAGAAGAGGGAGTAAAATTTATTTTTGGAGTAGAAGTAGAAAAATTTGAGGGAAAAGAACACGTAGAACAAGTACGTTACAAAAATGGGGAAAATGGGATAATTGAAGCAAACAAAGTAATAGTAGCAATAGGACAACAACACGACAATGATTCTCTAAAAGATATATTAAAAATTGGTCCAGATGGATGCATTTTAGTAAACAAAAATAAACAAACAATAGTTCCAAATCTATTTGCGGCAGGAGATTGTGTACATGGACCAAGAACAGTAATAGAAGCAATAGCAACAGGAAGAGATGCAGCAAAAGCAATAATAAAATATTTAGACAAAAAAGATAAAGAAAAAGCAGAAGCAGAACAAAGAAAATTAATTGATGATGCAAAAGAAAAACAAAGAAATGAAGAAAAAAATAATAAACAATAAAAAAATTTTAATGAAAAGTAAATAAAGAATTTTGAAAAATAAAAAATAATATTATATTTATTAAAATTGTTAGAAAATATTTTTGGTGAAAAAATGAATTCAAAAAACTTTGAAGGGTTTTATAAAAAATCTATAAAAGAAAGACAAGAAATACTTGCGAGTGAATTTAATTTAACTTCTGAAGAGATTGAATTAATAAAAAAAGAAAGTTCTTTACCAATAACTACTGCGGATAGAATGGTGGAAAATGTAGTAAGTACTTTTTCTCTCCCCTATGGATTTGCAACAAATTTTATTATTGATGGAAAAGAATACATAATTCCTTTCGTTCTTGAAGAACCAAGTGTAGTAGCTGCAGCGAGTAATTCAGCAAAATTATCTAGTGGATTTATTACCTCAACTGATGAACCAATAATGATAGGTCAAATACAAGTAACAAAATTAAAAGACGCAGAACTTGCAAAAAAAAATATTGAAAATAATAAAAACGAATTATTAAAATTTGCAGAAACTATTGACCCAATTTTAGTTAAATTTGGTGGGGGCCCAAAAGATTTGCAAGTAAACATTCTTGAAACAAAAAGAGGAAAAATGCTTGAAATACATTTACTAGTAAATGTACAAGATGCAATGGGGGCTAATGCAATAAACACAATGGTTGAAAAATTAACCCCAAAAATTGAAGAATTAACAAAAGGGAAAGTATTACTAAAAATAATTTCAAATTTAGCAGTGTATAGAAGAACTCAAGCTAAAGCAATTTGGACAAAAGAGAGTCTTGAAAAAAGTACTAAAGGATTAATGAAAGGGGAAGAAGTTATAGAAAATATTCTTGACGCATATGAATTCGCAGTAGCCACTCCATTTAGAGCGGCAACACACAATAAAGGAATAATGAATGGGATTGATTCAGTAGTAATCGCAACAGGAAATGATTTTAGAGCAATTGAAGCAGGAGCACACGCATTTGCAGCGTATGAACAAAAATACTCCCCATTAACAAAATATTATAAAAATAAAGAGGGAGATTTAGTTGGAGAAATTGATATTCCTTTAGCAATTGGGCTTGTTGGAGGGGCAGTAAAAATACATCCACTTGCAAAACTTAGTTTAAAAATTTTGGATATAAAAAAAGCAAGTGACCTTGCACGAATAATTGCAGCAGTGGGTCTTGCAGAAAACTTTGCATCAATGAGAGCAATTGTAACAACAGGAATCCAAGCAGGACACATGAAACTACACGCAAAAAATATTGCAGTTAGTGCAGGAGCAAGTGAAAACGAAATAGATAAAGTTGCTGAAGAAATGATTTTTACAAAAGAAATAAATCAAATAAATGCAGAAAAAATACTAAAAAAAATTAGAGGAAAAAATTAATTGGTGAAAAATATGCCAACACTTATTCAAAGAAAAGCAAGAAAAATAACTCGACCAAAAAATAGTATTGGGATAAATTCTGCTAACAAAACAGAGTTTTTGAGACTATCTGCTTTTGTTGAAAGTAGATTTGATAGAAAATACTTGAAAGACTTTGTAGAAGCATACAAAAAGAATCCAGAAAGTGCAAAAAAATTAATAAAACAATGGAGTGAATTTTAATTTTTAGTTAGTTAGTTATGTTTTTATAAGCGTTGAAAATTAATATAAGTGATAAAAATGGCCGGAATTATATCTTGGGGAGCATACATTCCTAAATACAGAATAACTGTAGAAGAAATAGCAAAAACACAACACACAGACCCTAATTCAATAAAAAACGGACTTGGACTTGTAGAAAAATCAGTTCCAGGAAAAGACGAAGACAGTGCAACAATTGCAGTAGCCGCAGCAAGAAATGCACTTGCACGAACAAATATTAATAGAAAAGAAATTGGAGCAGTATATGTCGGGAGTGAATCACCACCCTATGCAGTAAAACCTACAGCATCAATTGTAGGAGAGGCACTTGATATTGGAAATAATTACACTGCTCTTGATACTCAATTTGCATGTAAAGCTGGAAGTGCAACAATACAAATAAACGCAGGACTTGTTGATTCAAAAATGGTAAAATATGGGTTAAGTATAGGGTCCGATACAAGTCAAGCAGAACCAGGAAACGCACTAGAATATTCTGCCGCAGCAGGCGGAGCAGCATTTATAATTGGGGAAAACAAAGACGCAGTAGCAACACTTGATGCAACATTATCTTTTACAAGTGACACTCCTGATTTTTGGAGAAGAGCACTAGAACCCTATCCAAGTCATGCGGGAAGATTCACAGGAGAACCAGCCTACTTTAAACACGTAGTAAGTGCAACAAAAAATATTTTAGAAAAAACAAATTCAAAAATCACTGACTTTAAATATGTAGTATTCCACATGCCTAACGGAAAGTTTCCTTTGCGTGTAGCAAAAATATTTGGAGTAACAAAAGAACAAATAGAACCAGGACTAATTGTAAAAAAAATAGGAAACACCTACTCAGGAAGTTCAATTTTAGGACTAACATGCGTACTTGATATTGCAAAACCCGGAGACAAAATTTTAGTAACCTCCTACGGATCAGGTTCAGGATCAGACGCATTTATTTTTACAGCAACAGACAAAATCACTGCTGCACAAAAAAAAGCAAAAACAACAGAAGACTATGTAAAAAGAAAAGAATACCTAACATACCCAGAATACGAAGCACACATGGAGCAAGTACACTAAAA
>DAOQRN010000001.1:106705-111494 GCA_035355675.1 archaeon | reverse complement strand
TCAATGTTTACTGGAAACATGTGTGGAGATTCACTATCAGGACAATTACACATTGGAGCAATGGCTAGCGAAAACTTAAACCTGGACAAACCCTCAATAAGAGTAGAAGGAGCATGCGCATCAGGATCAATCGCACTAAGACAAGGGATTGCAGCAATTGAAAGTGGAAGCGCGCAAATTGTAATGGTTAATGGGGTAGAAAAAATGACGGATGTTTCTACCGAACAAGTAACAACCGCACTAATGGGTGCAGGGGATGAAGAACTAGAAGGATTCAATGGTTTAACTTTTCCTGGACTTTATGCATTACTAGCAAAAGCTTACATAAATGAGTATGAGTTAGATAGAGAAACACTAGCAGAAGTTTCAGTAAAAAATCACTTCCACGGAGCAAGAAACACTTACTCACAATTCAAAAACGAACTAACAATTGATGATGTAATAAATTCAACAATGGTGGCAGATCCTTTAACACTAATGGATTGTTCCCCAATAACTGATGGAGCAGCAACAATAATAATAGCAAATGAAGAGATAGCAAAAAAAATGAATAGTGAAGTTTACATTACAGGTTCAGGCCTAGCAACAGATACTCTCTCCCTTGCAAGAAGAAAATCACTCTTAGAAATAAAAGCAGGAAGACTTGCTGCACAAAACGCATATGCACAAGCAAAAATAACTCCAAAAGAAATTAATTTCGCAGAAGTGCATGATTGTTTCTCAATAGCAGAGATCTACGCAGTAGAAGCACTTGGACTTGCAAAACAAGGGGAAGCAGGAAAACTTTACAAAGAAAAACAAACCTACTTTGATGCTAAACATCCAGTAAATACTTCAGGCGGACTAAAAGCATGCGGACACCCAGTAGGAGCAACAGGGATAAAACAAGCAATAGAAGCAACAATGCAACTACGAGGAGAAGCTAAAAATAGACAAGTACCTAACGCAACAGTAGGAGTAACACACAACGTTGGAGGAAGCGGAGCAACTGCGGTTGTTCACGTATTCAAAAGAATGAAATAAAAATAAGAAAATAAGAAATATTTAATTAAAAAAATTGATGTGGAGAAAATAAAAATAAATTATTTTTATGAATACAAAATTTTCATAAAGGGTGATTTTATGGGAATACTAGACAGAGTGAAATCAGCATTCAAATCAAAAAAAGAGGAAGAGGAACCAGTAGTTAGATTAGGAAAAACGCAAGAGGAAAAAGAACAACAAGAAGACAACGAGCCATTATATTTAAAAGCAAAAAAATGGAGAGAAGCAAAAGCTGCCGAAGAACCACTAGTAAAAAGAAGTGAATACAAAAGAAAATATTAAAATAAAAAAAATAATTAATTTTGAGAAATATTTGGAGTGAATGAAAATGTTTAGAGAAAGCCCAATACTAAGATGGAGAAATTATAACGACAGATACAAATTGCGTGGATACAAATGCACAAAATGTGGAACCACATACTTTGAAAAAAAAGGAGTGTGCACTTGTGGAAATTTAGATTATGCAGAAATGGATTTTTCAGGTATGGGAAAAATAATTTCATTCACCCAAGTCCACTCGGGGCCAGAAGCATTTTCTAGTATGGCACCATATTGTATAGCAATAATTGAATTAAAAGAGGGAGCAAAAATAACAGGACAAATAATTGACTGCAAATATGAAGAACTAAAAATTGGACAAGAAGTAGAAGCAGTGTTTAGAAAATTTTATAAAAGTGGACAAAAAGGAATAATTCACTATGGGACAAAATTTATTCCAAAATTCTAAAATTATTTTTAAAAAATTGTTCCAAAAATTATTTTCCCTTTAATAATTTTTTCAAAGGCACCATTATAAACATTTTTAAATTTAATAATAATAGAAGGTAACAATTCATGGCTAGCGCAAAATCAAGAGGATATGGAAAAGTAATACTATTTGGAGAACACTTTGTAGTGTACGGACTACCAGGAATTGCTGCAGGAATTGACAAATTTGTTGAAGTAGAAATACAACAAGTGAAAGACTCAACTGATGTTATATTTGATGATAAAATATTCAAAGAAAAAATTTCACTAAAAGAACAACCAGACAATATAAAATCAAAAATACTAAAAGCAATACTGGAAGGGGAAGAATTTGTAAAACTTGAAGGACTAAAAATAAATATTAACGCAAATATGCCTGCTGGTGCAGGATTAGGTTACTCTGCAGCCCTATCAGTAGCAATGGCAGGAGCACTAAATCAAATATTTGATTTAGGGTGGAAACAAGACAAAATTAATGAAGCAGCATATAGAGCAGAAAAAATAAATCATGGAACTCCAAGTGGAATAGACAATTCATGCGCAACTTATGGAACAGTAATATGGTTTGAAAAAAACATGAAAGGAGGAGAAAACACAATCAGGCCATTTAAGTGTGGAAAATCATTATTATGTTTACTAGTGGATACAGGAATAAAGCACGATACAAAACAAGCAGTACAAATGGTAAAAGAAGATAAAGAAAAAAATCCAAAAAAATATGAAAAATTGTTTTCAGAATACAAAAGCATTGTAACAAAAGCAAAAAAAGAAGTACAATTTGGAGGAGTAGAAGAAATTGGAAAACTAATGAATCAAAACCACTTACTATTAAAAGAATTAAATATTTCAACAAAAGAAATAGATGAAATAATAAAAATTGCTAGTTACGAAAACGCACGCGGAGCAAAAATAACTGGAGCAGGAATGGGCGGAAACGTACTAATTCTGTGTTACAACGAAGCACAGCAAGATAAATTAATGACAATGTACTCCGTAAAAAACTATAAATCAATAAAAATAAAAATAAACTAAAATTATTTTTATGAAAATAATTATCGCAATAACAGGTGCAAGCGGAACAAATTATGCAATCTCACTTTTAAAAGAACTAAAAAAACAAAAAATAGAAACACACTTAATTATTAGCGAATGGGCTAATGAAGTAATAAAAGAAGAAACAAAAACAACTGTGAGAGAAATAAAAAAACTTGCAACAAAAAACTATTCCAATAATGATCTTGCAGCAAGTATTTCTTCAAGTTCATTTCTAGTGGATGGGATGATAATAATTCCCTCTTCAATAAAAACGGTTTCAGAGATACTACACGCACACACTTCAACACTAACTACAAGATGTGCAGATAATATGTTAAAAACAAAAAAAACACTTGTGATTGGGCTTAGAGAAACTCCACTTAGTGGTCCAACTCTTGAAAACTTATGGAAACTTTCACTTTATGGGGCAATAATTTTTCCACTAAGTCCAGCATTTTACCATGGGCCCAAAAAAATAGTTGATTTAGAAAACTTTATTGTTGGAAAAGCGTTAGACTTATTAGGGGTTACTAATACAAAATTTACTAGGTGGGAGAAACAAAAATAAATAATGTTTGATTTTTTTGGTAATTAAAAGAACAAAAAAATTTATAAAAATAAAAAAAGGTGATTTTATGAGTTTTAGAGAATTTGTAGAAAAAACAGACTATGTAATAAAAAAACCAGTTTCAAAAAATTTAGAAGCGAGTGGAATAATTTATTCTGCAGGGGATAAAAGTATTATTTTTGAAAATATTAAAGAATCAAAAAATAAAATCGCTGCGAATGTTTTTGCTTCAAAAGAAAAAGTGGCAAAATATTTATCTTGTGAAGTAAAAGACCTTGTGCCAATAATGACTAAAGCACTCAATAATCCAACAAAACCAAAAGAAGTTACTTCAACAGACCATACTGAAATTGAAGTTGATTTAGAAAAATTACCAATTCTTACACACACAGAGAAAGATGGGGGGGCTTATGTCTCAAGCGGTATAATAATTGTAAAAGACTCAACAATTGGACAAAATGTTTGTTATCATAGAGGTATGATTATAGGAAAAAATAAAATTGCACTAAGAATACTTGAAAGAAATACAATGGAACTTTTGAAAAAAAATAACGGAACACTAAAAGCAGCATATTGTATTGGAATAGGTGCAGAAACAGCACTTGCATCAGCAATGGCTCCACCTTTAGGAGTAAACGAACTTGAAATAGCAAACTCAATTAAATCGATTGAAGTAATTAAAGCAAAAACTTTTGACGCAATACTTCCTGCAGATAGTGAAATAATAATGGAAGGAAATTTATCACTAAATGAAAAACACGAGGAAGGGCCTTTTGTTGATTTAACAGGAACAAGTGATATAATAAGACAAGAACCCGTATTCACAGTAGAAAAAATTTACACACGACCAAATTATATTTATCATGCACTTTTACCAGGCGGATTTGAACACAAAATTTTAATGGGTATGCCAAGAGAACCCACAGTGTTTGATTGTGTAAAAAAAGCAGGAGTAGATGTAATTGATGTAAGTGTAAACCCTGGAGGATCAAGTTGGTTTCATGTGATAGTAAAAATAAATAAAAAAAGTGAAGATGATGGAAAAAAAGCAATTGAGGCTGCAATGAAAGGACACACAAGCGGAAAACACTTCTTCATTGTTGATAAAGATATAAACATTTATGATCCGCTAGAAGTGGAATGGGCAATGGCTACACGCTTCCAAGCTGACAAAAATTTTTATTTATTTACAAAACAAAAAGGATCCTCACTTGATGCAAGTGCAGATCAAATAACAAGAGAAACTGCAAAAGCAGGATTTGATCTAACAATGAGACTCGACAAAGTTGCAAAAATGACAAGAACAGAATTTCCAAAATATGAAATAAAAGAATATTTGTGAAAATAAAATAAAAAATAAATAGGAAAATAAAAAAAATAAGTAGAAAAATAAAA
>DAOQRN010000001.1:90388-106605 GCA_035355675.1 archaeon | reverse complement strand
GAAAATAAAATAAAAAATAAATAGGAAAATAAAAAAAATAAGTAGAAAAATAAAATTTATTTTTTAAAAAAAAGTTGGTGAAAAAATGTATTTAACAGAAGATGAAAAAGAAATGCTTATTGGAAAAAAAGGAAATGCCGTAAAAAAATCAATGGAAATACTTGTTGCTCTTGGAGAAATTTATGGGGCAGAAAAACTAATTGATGTAACAAGTGTACAAATAGCAGGAGTAAGTTATGATAATTTGGGGGATGCGGGTCTAGAATTTTTATCAGAAATGGCAAAAGACGGAAAAGTAAAAGTATTAACTACACTAAATCCTGCAGGAATGGATCTTGAAAATTATGCTACACTTGGAATTAGTGAAGACTTTGCAGTAAAACAAAAACTAGTAATAGAAGCATTCACAAAAATGGGTGTAATACCCACTTGTACTTGTACTCCTTATTTAATAGGAAATAATCCTCATTTTGGAGAAAATATTGCTTGGAGTGAAAGTAGTGCAGTATCTTATGCAAATTCAGTTCTTGGAGCAAAAACAAATAGAGAAGGTGGACCAAGTGCACTTGCAAGTGCAATTACAGGAAAAACGCCAGAATATGGATTACACTTAGAAGAAAATAGAAACGCAAAAATAAAAATAAAATTAGAAGTTGAAATAAAAGGAACACATGAATTTGGAGCACTAGGTAAAGTAATTGGGGAAAAAGTAAAAGCAAAACCAGTTTTAATTACTGGAATAAAAAAAGCAACAATTGAAGAATTAAAATCCTTTTCAGCAAGTATAGCAACTTATGGGGGGGCAGCAATATTTCACATAGAAGGAATAACTCCAAATAAAACCCCGGTTCCAAGTGAAGAAATAATAATTAATAAAAACGAAATAGAAAAAGCAATAAAAGAAATGACAATGGATGACTGTGAAGTGGATTTTGTAAGTGTTGGTTGTCCACACGCAAGTATAAATGAAATAGCAAAAATAGCCGAATTAATTAAAGGAAAAAAAGTGACAAAAGAATTTTGGATAACAACAGCAAGGCCAACAAAAAGAATAGCTGATAGTGCGGGATACTCAAAAATAATTGAGAGTGCAGGGGCAAAATTTGCAGCAGATACTTGTTGTGTAGTTGCCCCAATAAAAGGAAGATTTAAGTGTCTAGCAACAGATTCAGCAAAAGGATGTTACTATGCATACTCAAAAAATCAATCAAAAACAAAAATACTTCCAATAGAAAAATTAGTGGAAGAAGCATGCAAATAAATTTTAAAAATAAAAAATAAAAAATAATTAAAATTAAAAAAATAAAATAAAAAATAAGTTAATTAAAAAAATGAGTTAGTTATAAAAATAAGTTAAATAAAAAATAAAAGAGAGTTGAGAAAAAATGCAGGAAATAAATGGAAGAAAAATTGCTCAAGGAAAAATCACAGGCGAAGCGCTAGTTACTACACAAGGAATAAGTTTTTTTGGCGGAGTTGACCCAGCAACAGGGATAATAACTGAAAAAGGACACGAACTAGAAGGACAATCAATAAAAGACAAAATATTAGTTTTCCCGCAAGGAAAAGGATCAACTGTTGGAAGTTATGCACTATATAGAATGAAAAAACAAGGCACAGCCCCAATTGCTTTAATAAACAAAGAATGCGAAACAATAGTTGCAGTTGGAGCAATAATATCAGAAATACCTTGTGTAGATAAGGTTGATATTACTCGAATAAAAAATGGACAAAAAATAACTGTTGATGCAACAAATGCAAAAATAATACTTGAATAAAATTTCAATTAAATAAAATTTTAATTTATAAATTAATTAATTTATTTTAAAATAATTTTTGGTGAAAAAAGTGAAAGAACTAATTTTATTAAAACTTGGAGGCTCTTCAATAACAAAAAAAGCTGATAACAAATTTGAAATGAATGAAGAGGTACTAAATAATTCAGCAAAAGAAATTGCACTAGCACTAAAAGAAAAAGAATTTAATTTAATCGTGATTTGCGGAGTGGGTCCATTTGGACACACAAATGTAAAAGAATATGATTTAAATAATGGGATAAAAACAAAAAAACAAGAAGAGGGAACAGAAAAAACAATAAAAGATTGTGACTTTGTAGCAGACAAAGTAATAGATGCACTAGAAAAACAAAAAATAAAAACAAGACATGTTCCGGGATACTGGGTTTGCAAGCAAGACAACAAAAAAGTAATTGCTTATGAAATAGAAGAATATGAAAAAGCATTACATGGAGGAGAGGTTCCAATAACTACAGGTATAATGGTAAAAGACAGAACACTAAAATGGAGTGTAATGAGTGGTGACACTGCGATTGCACAAATAATAAAACAAATGAAACCACAAAAAATAATTTTAGGGACTGATGTTGATGGAATATACACTTCGGATCCAAAAATTGATTCTAATGCAAAATTAATTAAAGAAATAAATAAAGAAAATCTTGAAAGTGTAATAAAAATGGCGAGTGAATCAAAAGCAGTTGATGTAACTGGTGGGATGAAAGGAAAATTAGAAAAACTGGCAGAACAACTAAATGGAAATGAAGCACAAATATTTAATTTATTAACTTCAGGAAATCTAGAAAAAGCACTACTTGGGAAAGAATTAAATTCAACAAAAATCAAATTATAATTATGCCAATAAATTATATGGATGTTAAAAAAAGACAAAAACCCTTACTTACTGCTACTCAAAAAAAGTCACTAAAAAATGCATCTTCTTTTATAGTAGAAACAAAATCAAGGTGGAATTTAGGCAAACCAACTGGTTCAAAAGAATTACAATATTTTACAGAAAAAAGAATAATAACCCCTGCCGGAATTAATTTAAAACAAAGAACTTTTTTTTCTCCAGGACAAAAAAATCTAACCATTCAAATAGTTGGAAAAAGTGGAGTAAAAAGCGCACTTGATTTTACTCTCCACGGGTATGGCGGAGAAATAAATGCTTCCGGGGGATGGTTAAGAACACAAAAAGAATTTCAAAACCAAGGGTTTGCCACACAAATGCTTACAGAAGCAATTCATGTAATGAAAAAAGCAGGAGTAAAAACAATCAGGTTTCAAGCAATTGGGGGGCACAGTATTTATAGAAAACTAGGATTTGAAGAAAGACACCAATTTGGAGACACTTACTTTACAATGAGACTAAATAATTAACTAAAAAATCAACTAATTGTTTAGTACAATTGACGAAGTCTTTTTCGTTGATTTGGTTTTTAAACATTTGTTGTTATTTTTTCATTATAATTAAGTAAAATAATTATTGATTTTTATGAAACAAATAATAGTGCTTGGGAGAGGAGGACAGGGGGCTGTTACAAGTTCACAAGTAATAGCAATAGCAGCATTTTTAGACGGTAAATACTCACAAGCATTCCCAAACTTTGGAGTGGAACGAACAGGGGCCCCAGTTAGAAGTTACGCAAGAATTGATGACAAAAAAATAACACTAAGAGAGCAAGTGTATGAAGCAAATTACGCAATAGTACTTGACGCAACTTTAATGAACGGATTAAAAGAAAACATTACTGATTTAATAATAATTAATTCAAATAAAAAACCAGAAGAATTTAAAATTGAAACAAAAGCAAAAATAAAATGTGTGGATATTTCAAAAATTGCATTAGAAAAAATAGGAAAACCATTTGTAAACATTGCTTCGTTAGGGGCATTTAGTGCACTAACAAAAGAAGTAAGTATAAATTCACTTGAAAACGCAATCAAACAACAAATGGGTTCAAAAGGACCAATACTAGAAAAAAATTTAATGGCAATAAAACAAGTATATAAAGATTCATTAAAAGAATAAAAATAATTAATAAATTGATTTGTGATTTTTATGAGTATAGAAAAAAGTTCAAAGAAAGATTCTATAAAAATCTCTGCAAGTGGTGTACCACTAACTATTGGGGCAATGATTACTGAGCCTGGTTCAACAAAAAAATATAAAACAGGTGATTGGAGAACATTTAAACCAGAAATAGATCAGGCAAAATGTATAAAATGTGGAAAATGTTGGCTTAATTGTCCTGATGGCGCAATATACAAAGACAAAGATGGAAAATTCCAAGTAAATTATGATTACTGTAAAGGATGTTTAATTTGTGCAAAAGAATGTCCTGTTAAATGTATTTCATACAAGGTGGAAGAGAAATAATTTTTTAAAAAAATAAGAGTGTGTGATTTTTATGGCCGAAACAAAAGTAATTTCAGGATCTGACGCTGTAGCACAAGCAGTAAAACTTTGTAAACCAAAAGTTTTACCAATGTACCCAATAACACCAAGTACGCTCATTCCTGAAAGATTATCAGAATTTATTGCAAACGGAGAAATGGATGCACAACTAATTCATGTAGAAAGTGAACACTCAGCAATAAGTGCGTTATATGGGGCATATGCTGCAGGAGCAAGAACATTTACTGCAACAGCAAGTCAAGGCCTTGCACTAATGCATGAAATAATTCCAATAGTATCAGCATCAAGAATGCCAGCAGTAATGGTAGTAGCAAATAGAGCACTTTCGGGCCCACTAAATATTTGGAATGATCACTCAGATACAATGAGTGAGCGTGACCAAGGGTGGATACAACTTTATTGCGAAGATGTGCAAGAGGCATTTGATACAACAATAATGGCTTACAAAATTGCAGAAAAAACAAATGTACTTTTACCAGTAATGGTTTGCATGGATGGATTCTCTTTAACCCATGTTTATGAACCAGTAATAATTGAAGATCAACAAAAAGTTGATTCATTTTTACCAGAATACAAACCTGAACACTATCTTGACACAAAAAATCCAAAAACATTCGGAGCATTTGCACAACCAAACACATATTTTGAATTTAAAGAAGCCGAACAAGACGCAATGAAAGAAGCACTAAAAGAAATACAAAACGTGCACAAAGATTTTGCAACAACATTTGGAAGAGAATATGGCGGAGGACTAATTGAATTAATAGAAATGGAGGATGCAGAATATGCACTTGTCACAGTTGGTGGGGCAACGGGTACTGCGAGAATGGTTCTTGAAGAATTAAGAAAACAAGGAAAAAAAGCAGGAATACTGAGAATAAAATCAATGAGACCATTCCCAAAAGAAGAAATAATTAACGCAACAAAAAAAATAAAAAATTTAGGAGTAATAGATAGACACGTTTCAATTGGATATGAAGGACCACTATGCACTGATATTAAAGCCGCACTAAAAGAACAAAAAACAAAAGTAACAGGATTCATTGCAGGACTTGGCGGGCGAGACATTAATAGAGAGATGATAAAAAAAGCATTTGAAATAATAGAAAAAGGAGAAGAAGGAGTTTGGTTACAATAATTTGAAAAAATTATTAAATTAAAAAATTAAAATTATTTTTGGATTGATTATTATGAGTATACTCGGTTTAGAAGAAAAAGAGTTTTTTGCAAGTGGACATAGAGCTTGTGCGGGGTGCGGAGAAGCATTAGCAATAAGACACATACTAAAAGCTGCCGGAACTGAAACGATGATTGTGATGGCTACAGGGTGCATGGAAGTAGTATCAACTCCATATCCGGAAACCGCATGGGAATTACCTTGGGTACACTGTGCTTTTGAAAATGCAGCAGCTGTTGCAAGCGGAGTAAAAGCAGCACTATTAGCAAAAGGGGATACAAAAACAAATGTAATTGCGATTGGCGGAGACGGAGCAATGTTTGATATTGGATTTGGAGCAATAAGTGGGGCAGTAGAAAGAGGCCACAAAATATTATATATTTCAACTGACAATGAAGCATACCAAAATACAGGAATACAAAGAAGCGGAGCAACTTTCCCTTACGCAGCAACAACTACAAGTCCAAACGGAAAATTAATACATGGAAAGACTCAACCAAAAAAACCCTTACCTTTTATTATTGCAGCACATGGGGCAAAGTATGTGGCAACAGCAAGTGTAGCAAATTTATTTGATTTAAAAAACAAAGTACAAAAAGCCTTAGCAACAGAGGGACCATCATACATTTCAGTATTTGTTCCATGTATTCCTGGATGGAAAATAGATTCATCAATCACACTTGATGTATCAAGAATGGCACAAGACACATGTGCGTACCCAATATATGAAATAGAAAATGGGGTACTAAAACTAAATTACACTCCGACAGAAAAAAAACCAATAGAAAATTATTTAATGATGCAAGGGAGATTTAAACACATTACTCCTGATATAAATGAAAAAATACAAAAATATGTTGATGAAAGATGGAAATACTTAATCGAATCAAATGGTAAAAAAATATTTGATACACTTTTTTAAAAACAAAAAATAAAATTATGAAAATTTAAATAATAACACTATTTGTTGGACAATATTTTGGTGGTAAAAATGGAACTTTATTTTATTACTGGTAACGAACATAAATTTGAAGAGTTCACCCAAATTTTATCTCCTGAAATAAAAGTTTATCAAAAAGACATTGATTTACCTGAAATTCAAAGTATTGATCCAAGAGAAGTTATTAGATTTAAATTAATTGAAGCATCAAAATATCAACAAGGAGAATTACTAGTGGAAGACACTTCTCTAACTCTTGAAGCACTAAATTACAAATTACCTGGCCCACTAATTAAATGGTTTGTTAAAGCACTTGATAGAAAAGGAATTTTTGAAATCGCAAACAAAGCAGGTCTTTTTGGAGCAGAAGCAAAAACAGTGGTAGGTTACTCTAATGGAAAAGAAGTACTTTTTTTCGAAGGAATAATAAAAGGAAAAATAGTAAAACAAAAAGGAGAAAGTGGTTTTGGTTGGGACCCAATTTTTGTTCCAGAAGGAAAAACAAAAACATTCGCAGAGATGACTGTAAAAGAAAAAAATTCAATAAGTCACCGAAAAAAAGCATTAGAGAAATTTAAAAAATACTATTTGGAAAATAAAAAAGAATAACTTTGATTTTTAAGAAATCAAAGTTCTCCATCAATAATTAGATTTATTCTGTAGTTGATTCACTTGAAGTAGTTTTAGTATTAGTTTCTTCATTATTTATTTCTTTGACTTCTTCTTCAACTTTTGATTCAGTTTCTTCTTCAACTTTAGTTTCCTTTACTTCCTCTTCAACTTTAGTTTCCTTTACTTCCTCTTCAACTTCATCAAGTTTTGGTTTTTTTAACCCTTCAGTTTTAGGACAAGTCCTACACATTGGGTTCATTAAAGATGGTTCATTTGGACAATCAGGATACAAACCTTTACATTTAGGAAATTCTCCCGCTAAAGAAATAACTGATTCATTCGCTGTTTTAAATCGTTTTTGAGAGTTATAAGTTAAAGTTCCACCCATTAATGATCACCTTTAATAATTAAGAGAAAACAAATTATTAAAAACCCGCTTTTTTATTAAAAAAAGAAAGTTCCTCACTTTCTTTTTTTCTTTTGAGCTTTTTGTACAATCTCTTTTTTCTCTTTTTTAACCCACATTTTGTAAATTGGCCTAATCATACAAGTTATTCCAATACTCAAAAATATCCAATGATTAATTGATATGACCCAATTTGCAATTGAAGCCGATGCGGATACTAACCAAAAAGCAAAAAATAGTACTCCAAATTTGATTAATCCTATATCTGCAATATCGAGTTTACTTATTATTTTTGATGATATCATATAAATCCCTCTAATTAATAGTATCAAACTTGGTAATATTCTTTTCGCTTTTATCTATTTTTAATTATTTTAAATAAATTTAATTAATCACAATTGTTAATTAAATTGAATTATATTTTTTTTATTGGTAAATTAGTTTTTTGGCAAAGATCTAGTATTTTTTGTTTAAATGATTTTAGCCCTTTCCAATTTAAAATAATGATTTTTGCTTCACTTTTAGTAATCATTTGGTTCAATAAGTCTAAATCAAGATTTTCCAAGTTATAATTTGGACAAATGTGACCTATTGAGAAATTTTCCCTAATTGTGAACTTTGTAAATTCAGTAGCATAATGAATTCCTCCAATCCCAATTCCAACAATATCTTTATTTTCTATTAAAGTTGAATTTAGTACAATGTTTGCAATAATTTTTCCTAAAAATTCATTTTCCCACTCAATTTTTGAACTCCCAATTTCAATAAGGACAACATTTTTTTCAGTATGTGGGCCATGATGAGTAACTTCAAAACAAATTTCAAAATCATTTAAATTATTTGTTTGATTTTTTAACTTTTCTTTTTCATTATTTAATGCACGAATATAATTAGTTCCAATTTTTGCAAGTGCTCCACAAAGCAGTTTATTTTCTCCCCCAAATTTTGCTTCTCCAAAATTACCTAAATAATGAACTGTGAGGGATTTTTTTCCAGCTTTACTTTCATGTTTTGATAAAACAATAATCTGATTTTCCAGAACTTTATCCAATGATAAAAAAATAGTGTCTTCACTAAATTCATATAAATTTGCCCAATTAGGCACCCCTATTTTTTTTAACTCTTTTAAAATATTAACGCTTGCTTCATCTTCTAAAGCACAAACAATAGCAATTTTTTGGGGCATATATAATATTTTGGCACATAACTTTAAGTAGTTTTTTAAATGTTAAGAAACACAATCTTTTTAGTTAAATTGATTGTTTAATCAAAAAAGGTGATAAAAAATGGTAGTAGAATATGGTGAATTTAAAGGAAACAAAATGATAATTTTAAAGAGAAATGAGACAGATAACTTTCCGTTCCAATTTGGGAAAGGAAAAGCAAAGTTAATAGTAGAAAATATGGATGCAATAAAGGCATTTGCTGAAGAAGAATAAAAAGTAAATCTATTTTTATTAACGCTGCCCAAAAAATAGGGCAGTGTAAATTATTTTATTTTTTAATTATTAAATTTATAAAAATTAAGAATTAATTTTGAAAAAAACTTTAATACTCTTCAAAAACAATTTCACACTTTGTCATTTTTTCATAAAAATCAAGATCTGGTTTTTTTTCTTGCCAATCAAAAACAATTTTATTCATTCCTTCCCAAATTAAAAACCATGATGCAGGTTCCATTAATACTAAAATTACGCTTGGAAAAATTGTAACTAGCCAAATTAAAGGGTTTTGAAAAAACATTGAATGATCCATATTATGGGTTACTCCTTCAATTACTAAAACAACGAGTATTCCTACAAAAAAACCCACTCCTATCATTAGTGCACCTATTTTTTTGATTTTTTTTACCTCTTTTCTAAGCATTTCATAATGTTTTCTAAAATGATTTCTTAATCTTTTTATAATAAGAGTTTCATCTTTTTGATTTCGTTTTACTTTTGGAACAAGTAACTTTAATTCAATTGCGCCATTTGGTTTTTCTCTGCTAGCTCCTTTTATTTCTGATAAAAAATCAATAGATAATGCTCTTTCAATATATGGTCTTGGGTCGAAGTCCGAAAATAAATCATCATAAGTATCAAGAGTTAGAGTGATTTGGGACATTTTAAGCATGTTTTGTTTCTTTTTTAACCGCCCCTCAGCCTCATTAAAAATTTTTTTCTTAATTTCTTTTTCTCTTTGATCCAATTTGTCATTTTTTTCAATAATTTGAGTAATGGGTTTTATTTCCATTTTTTCATTAACTTTATTTTCAATAGACATACAATAAATCTATAACTTTAAGGTTTAAATATCTCATTTTTTTAACAAATTTCGCGCAATTTAAAAGAAGTTCCTTATTTCACTATGTACTAATTATTAAATTGAATAATTAGTGGTGGATGGTGGATTAATGAAAAAAATATGTGCTTCTTGTGGAATAATTTTTGAGGTAAAAGATGATTCAAAATTTTGTTCAGAAAAGTGTAAACACAAATTTAAACAATCAAATTTAACCTTTATAAAAAGACCAACTCAACCAAGAAAAAATTATATTGAAAGTTAAAAAAATATTTTGTCAAAAGTTAAAGAAAAATAATTTTTTTCAACTATTTTGTATCCTAGAATTTTTAGTTGATTTTAATTGAAAAAGTTAATTTTTTCCTGTTTAAATTTTTTCAATAACTTTTTCAATTTCTTCAAAACTTTTAGCCATAACAATCTCATTCCTTAATTTAGGCGCATTTTTTTCGCCCCTAACCCAACTTATAAAATATCCTTTAATATTATTAATTTCAAGATTAGAATTTTTACTCAATTCAACAAATCTTTTTGCTTCAATAATTTTATCATTTAAATTTCTTTTACTAATTTTCTTTTTCAATAATCCTTCTGTTATTTGTTTAAAAATAAAAGCATTTCCCATACTTGCTCTGCCAACCATAACAAAATCACAGCTTGTTTGTTTTTTCATTTCAAGAGCTTTCTCTGCTGAAATAATGTCTCCATTTCCAATAATTGGAACATTAATTTCATCTTTTAATTCATAAATTTTTAACCAATTTGCTTTTCCACTATACCCGTCTTCACCAAATCTTGCATGTAAACATATTGCATCAGCATCGGATTTTTCAGCTTCTTTTGCACAATCTAAAAAGGTTTCTTCATTTAATCCAAGTCTCATTTTTACTGTTACTGGTTTGTTAGTGGCTTTTTTCATTTTTTTAATAATGTTTCCAATTAATTTGGGATAATTGAGTAAATAAGAACCATACTTTCCTTTTTTTGCTTTAGGTACACTGCACCCTGCATTTAAGTCATATCCTGCAAAGTTTTCTGAATAATTTTTTTCAACAAAATTAATTGCTTTTTCAAAATCTTCTGGGTCATTTCCAAATAATTGTAAAAAAACTGGTTTTTCTGAATCACTAACTTTGAGTAATTTTGGAGTTTTTTTATTTTTGTGTATTAATCCTTTTACTGAAACAAGTTCAGTGTACACTAAAGCGGCACCATATTCTTTACAAAGTGTACGAAAAGTAACATTGGTGTAATCAGCCATTGGAGCTAAAAATGCCCCCTCTTGAATTTTTAGTGAACCAATTTTATTCATATAAAATTTATTATAAGAAATATTCTTATGATTGTTGGTTAAACAATTATTTAATTAGTTTTTATGGTGGTTATTACACAATCCACTGCATAAGATCCAGTTTCTGTTACAATAACTGGGTTAAATTCAATTTCTTTAATTTCTGGATAGGTTAATGCAAGATCTGAAATTGATTTAATTAATTTTTTTAAAGAGTCAATGTTGTATTTCTTTTTTGTCCTTGCCCCAAGAAGAACTTTTGTTCCTTTTACTTCTAAAAGCATTTCCTCAATATCACTTTCAATTATTGGAGCAATTTTTTGAGAAACATCCTTCATTACTTCAACAAAAATTCCTCCAAGTCCATATGTTATGACTTTTCCAAATTCATTAGTGATTGAGGAAACTAATATTTCTTGTCCAATAATCATTTCTTGTATTGCTAAAATTTCTTCTAATTTTTTTTCTTTAGATGCCTCAAACATTTTTTCTGCTTCTTGTAATAGTTCTTCTTTATTTTTTATATTCGCTTTAACTAAACCAAAATCAGTTTTATGAGCAAGTCCTGATGCAGTTTTTAGAGCAATTGGAAATTTAATTAAATTAATTTTTTGTTCAATGTCTCTTAATGATGAAATAAAAATAGTTGGCGTAGTTTGTATATTGTGTTTATTTAGTAACTCAAATGATTCTTTTAAATTCAATTTTGGTTTTGAATTTAGGATTTTTTTGATTTCTTTACTTGGATTAGTTTTTTGATAAAATATTTTTTTTAAATTCTTTCTTTCATAATATTCTTTTACTCTTGCGAGTGTTTTAATTCCTCTTTCAGGAGTTTCAAATTCAAGCACTCCATTTTCTTTTAAAAATCTTCTTGGATGTGAAACGCTTGTTCCTCCAATAAAAGAACAAATAATTGGTTTTCTTTTGTTTAAAGAAATAATAATATCAGCAACTCTTTCGGGATTAGTCATACTTTGTGGTGTTAAGAGACAATATATTAAATCAATATTTGAGTCGTCTTGAAGAACTTTAAGTGCAGTTCTATAATTAATGGGTTTTGCATCTCCAATTAAATCTAAAGGATTTGAAGAATGGGGGTTTATTTCTTTTACTGCTTGAATAGTTTTTTGACTAAATTCAGGCAGGGGGAATTTATGTGCAGAAGCACTATCTGCAACTATTACTCCTGGCCCACCAGCATTTGTTACAACAGCCAAATTAAATCCTTTAACTTTTTTTATTTTAGATAAAGTTTTTGCTAAATCAAAAAAACCTTCAATTGAATTTACTCTAATAATATTTGTTTTTTTACAGGCTATTGAAAAAATATCATCATCCACACTAAGTGCTCCAGTGTGAGAAGATGCTGCCCTTTGCCCTTGGGTACTTCTACCGGATTTTAATACAATCACAGGTTTCTTTTTTGCAAGTTCACTAGCTTCTTTTAAAAACTTTTTAGTATTTTTTACCGACTCCATGTAAACAAAAACTGCTTTTGTTTTTGGATCGTGTTGTAAATAATCAAAATAATCACACTCTGAAAGAAAAGCTTTATTTCCAGTACTAATAAATTTACTAAAACCTACTTTTTCTTGTCTTGCCCAATCAAGAATTGCTGTACAAAGTGCTCCTGATTGAGAAACAATGGCTATATCGCCTTGTCTTGGGAAAGTTGAAGCAAAAGAAGCATTAAGTCCATTCTCTGTATTAATTACTCCAAGAGTATTTGGTCCAACAACATTAATGTTATTTTCAAAAACAATTTTTTCAAGATTTTCTTGTAATTTTTTTCCTTCTGCCCCAATTTCGGCAAAACCTGAAGTAATAATAATTACATTTTTTATATTTGCTTTAACACAATCCTGCATAATTTTAATTACGACTTGTGATGGGACACAAATTATTGCAAGATCAATATTTTTTTTAACATCAACTAAACTAGAAAAAGATTTAATTCCTTGTACAATTTTGTCATTAATATTAATTGGATAAATTTCTCCAATAAACTCTGCTTCAATTAAATTTTTTAAAATTGAATAACCCACTTTTCCAGGAGTATTACTAGCTCCAACAATAGCAACACTATTTGGAGAAAATAATTTAGACAAATTCCTGTTCATAAACAAAAACAAGGTTTTTGGGATTTAAAAATGTTAGTTTTTGTTTTTTAGTGTATTTTTTTTATAAAAAAAATAATTAAAAAAATTATTCCTATTCCGCTAACAATAATACTAATAAATTCAACAAGGTTATTTTCATAAACTAATTCTATTTCCCCTTTTCCATAAATAACCATTTGATTTGGGGTTGCTAGATATATTTTATCTTTAACTCCATTAATATAAACGGCCCAATTTTTAAAATAGGATTTTCTTATTAAAATCGGGATAATTTTATTGGAGTCAACAAAAAATGAAAGTTTAACTGGGGAATCATTTATTTTAGTAATTTTTGCATTTTTATCAATTTCACAACTGGGACTAGTTTCATTAAGTACAATTTTAGAATATTTTGTTAAATATGTTGATGAAAAATTTCCCCAATCTTTCCCAATATAGGATTGTGGACAATAAGATAATAGTTCTATTTTTGGAGATTCAATGAATTTATACAAATAAATTTTTTTTTCAATTAATTTTTGATCATACGCATACCACAATATTTTTTTTTCGGAAATTTTTAATATTTGTGATCCTATTTCAATTTTCTCAATGTATTTGATATCTTTTGAGATTTTTTCAGTTGTTATAATTCCATCAATTCCAAATAAATACATTAAGTTCATCAAATTATTTTTATCAATTTCATTTGGGTTAACCCACTGAACTCCCCAAACAAATTCATTAGGATTAATTAATTTTCCCAAACTTGAAAGGAAAGTGCTATTTTGGCTTTGTTCAACAAAAAGTCCTTTAACTACATTACCATTTTTTTTAACAACTTCATAAAATAAAGCATGATGGCTTTCCATGTTGCTTGTGGGCCCAATAACATAATAATCTAATTCATTTAAAGAGTCTAAATTTAAATTTACTTTAGTTATGGTGCTAAAATCAATACTTGTTGATAAATAAAAAATTAGTCCTAATAAAGTTATTATAATTAAATTTTTTATAATATAAATTTTTTTATTATTTATTTTTTTATTATTTATTTTTTGTAAATTTATTTTTATTTGTGAAAAAATAAGTGGAGTTGTGAGTAATATTATAATTAGGAACATTCTATATAATTGAAAAGGCGCACCGAATAGTGTAAAAATGATAATTAAAAAATAAAGTAAAATGGAAATTTTCGTATATTTTAATTGTTTTTTATTAATTATTTTGTCTTTGTTAAAATAGTAAAAAATTAATCCTCCCATAACAACTATTGTTGTTAGATTAAAAATTGGTAAAATAATTAAACTAGTTTTTGGTATAAAAAAATTTATTATTGCCGGAATCCACCAAAATCCAGAAATAATTAAACCAATTATTATTGCTAATAATTCTTTATAATTTTTTTTTGAAAAATCTATTAAAACAAATAGTATTGTGACTAAAAAAATATAGTGCGATAACATTCCTAGTGCAAAAATGATACTTAAATGAGGTAAGGATTTATTTTTTTCAATACAGTACAAAAAATACAATACTAATAATAATCCTAAAGCATTTGGCAAAAGTCCAATAAAAAAACTTGAAAACATTGTTCCGCCTAAACCGATTGGGGAACCATAATAGATTTTGTCATTTAAAAATAAGATAATAAGAAATAATAAAAATAATATTAATTGATTTTGATTTTCTTCAAATATTTTTGATAATTTATACAATACAATTATTGTTAAAATGAAAATTAGTATTGAACATAATTTATATGCTAATTCTATTTCTAAAAATATTCCTGTGGTTGCAACAATCCATGAGAAAAGAGGGGGATAAAAATAATTTTGGGGATATCCACTAAAATAATTGTCATTCCAGGTTGTTGGATTTGGCCAACTATTTTCAAGAATTGTTTTTGAGGAGTCAAGGTGCCCTCCATGATCCCAACCAAGTAAATTATTGTTAAAGAATAGTATTGATATTATTAGAACTAAAATTGTTAAAGAAATAAATACAATTTTGTTTATTTTTTTTGATTTATTTTTTTCTAATTTCATAAAAATATGATGTTGAAAACTCTTAAATATTAGTAATTTCTTTATTATTTAGATGAAAATTAAAGCAATAGTTATTTGTTTTTTACTAATTATTTTTTTTATATTTTTTCAAAATGTTAGGTTGTCTCCAATTATTAATGATGAATCCATTAAGTATTCTTTTGACCCAATTGAAAAAGTTTGGTTTGAATCTAATGCTGGAGTTGGGGAAGTACTTTTAGATTCAACATATCAAAAAATATTTTTTGCTTCTAGCGGGTCAAGTGGTTCTGGAGGGTGTCCTGACGGGTCCACTTCTTGTGGTTCTGTTTGTTGTGATAGTTCACATCCTTGCTGTGGTACATTTTGTTGTAATGAAAATCACCAATGTGCAAATTCAAATCTTGGTATTTGTTGCCATAATAGTTATACTGTTTGTAATGATGGCCCCCCTTATTCTTGGCTACCCCCTGGATCTGGTCCATCTTCTTATTGTTGCCCACAAGGTCAAACTTGTAATAAAGGAGTTTGCAAAGAAATTTGCCAACCTGATGAAGAAGAATGCAATGGTTCTTGTTGTGCAGGGGATTGTTTAGACACACCTAGTGGAAAAAAATGTTGTAGTGAAGGGGATGTAATTTGTGGAGATAGTTGTTGTGGGCCAAATGAAGAATGTGATTATCAAAAAATTTGTAATAGTGGGTATTGTGTTTCTTCAAGTAATATTGGTGGTGATTTAGTTTGTAAACCGATTGATTCTTGTAATAATAATGATGATTGTTCTTGCCCAAATGGGCAAGAAATGTGTAATGGTTCTTGTTGTGATATTGGTAAATGTGGGCCTCAAAAAATTTGCTCAACAGTATTTGGGTTTAATGTATGTTTAACAACTCCACAAGATGTCTGTAATCCAATAAACCAATGTAACAATTCAATAGATTGTGGTTGTCCAAATGGAGAAATAATGTGTAATGGTTCTTGTTGTGCTGGAACTTGTGGGAAAAATTATTTGTGTAATGCTAGTGGGGTTTGTGTTGCTGATGGTGATGATGTTTGTAATCCTTCTAATACTTGTGGGTCTAGTTGTCCTTGTCCTAGTGGGCAAGTGATGTGTAATGGTTCTTGTTGTGCTGGTAGTTGTGGGAAAAGTTCCTTCTGCGATTT
>DAOQRN010000001.1:86299-90288 GCA_035355675.1 archaeon | reverse complement strand
TGTGTAATGGTTCTTGTTGTGCTGGTAGTTGTGGGAAAAGTTCCTTCTGCGATTTTGCATTAGGTTTATGTGTTTATTCAATAAATGATGAATGCAATCCATCAATAATGTGTGGGGTGGATGCACAATGTTCTTCTCTACCACCAGATTGTCCTGAGGAATGCCCAGATAATTGTGGTTACTCTTCTTACTGTTTGGGGGAAAAATGTTATTATAATGACACTCTTGTGTGTAATCCAATAAAAGGTTGTTTTAATGATTCCACTTGTGTGCTTGGTAAATGTGGTAATGGAAAAGCTGACGCCGGAGAAATGTGTGGTGAACCGGGATTGAGTTGTCCATCAAATAATTTTGATTGCATTAATTGTGAATGTATTTGTTCCTCTCCAGAAATTATTTGCGGTAATGATTGTTGTTTGGCTAGTGAGTGTGTTAATGGTGTTTGTGTTGGTGGGGAGGAGTGTGAGTTGCCTGAAGTTGAGTGTGGTAATGATTGTTGTTTGGCTAGTGAGTGTGTTAATGGTGTTTGTGTTGGTGGGGAGGAGTGTGAGTTGCCTAACATAGTTTGTGAAGATGGAAGTTGCTGTTCTCCTGATCAATGTGCTATAAAAAATATTTGTATTGATGACAAATGTAAACCTTCCTTGACAAAAACTTGCTTCCCTGGTTGTGAAAGTGATGCTGAATGTATAATTGGTTCAGGAAAATTTTGGGATAATTCTTGCGGATGGAATACGCCCGGATTTTTATTTAATATTAATAATATTGAAGAAATTTCTGGAGAAATATTTTTTGATTTAAATTATATTTGTTCAAAACCAAATATTTTGTCGCTTGAATTAAATAATGCATCAAGTCCTAAGAAAAATATATTTTTGAGGGATAATTTAAGTTGTAATTTAAATAATAATTCAATTAAAATAAAGTCTACTAATCTTGAAGGGTTACATGAAATATGTTTTACTTTAGGTAACAATATGCCTTGCTGTGTGTTTAAGAATATTAAATTAAAACAAGACATTAATATTCCTGATAATAATTTAATTTCACTAGTTTTGTTTTTTGTTTTAATAGTTGGAATTATATTTGTTCAAAACAAAAAATTAAAAAAATAATTTTTTAAAATAATTAATTTTTTTGTAAACAACTTTTTTTAGTAAAAATTAATTATTAGTGGATTTATATTTTTTTTTATCTTAAATTCATAATTTTTTATTTCATTCTAATAATGTTCCCAGTTTCTGCATCAATATTTTCAGCAACTTTTTTAATTCTAGAAAAAATGTGTAATAAATCATCTTCAATTTCATTAATGGTGCCGCCCATTGTTTTATTTCTTGCATAATAATATCTACCATTTTTTTCAATCAATCCAGAACGAACCAAATTATTCAAGTGATTAATTGTGCTTCCTCGACTCATCCCAATTCTTTGAGCAATTGTAGTGCTAGTTAATACTTGGCCCATTGAGGTTGCTAAAAAAATTTCTTTAAAAATTGCAGCAGCATTTTTGTTCTTATCAATCATTTCAAAAAAACCAAGAGATGAACAAATCCAAGCAATTTTACTATCAAAGTCATTTTGTTTTGAAAAATCTACTTTTCGAATAGTAAGTTTAAATTTACTTCTCCTTGGGGTTTCAAGTTTTAAAGAACTTTTCAAAATTGGAAGTGATTGTGTTTCTTCAGATGAATGAATCTGATTAAAATGATTTTCTTTCTTCATAATAACTATTTTACTCCAAACAATTTATAAATTTGTCTAAACTATGTATTGTTTGTTCAAATTGTTTGGACAATTAAGAAAGTTTTTTAAATATTTTGGCTTATTTTTTGATTAGTGTATTTTTATGAGTCAAAAAGAGCAAGAAATTAATGATTTAAAGAATAATGGGGCTAAAGAAATTAGTGCTCAAAAAATTGAGTCAAAAGTTGAAAATAAAATTGAATTAAATAAAGATCAAGAAAAAGTTAAAGAGTTAACAGAAACTTTACAAAGGCTTCAAGCAGAATTTGAAAATTATCAAAAAAGAACAACAAAAACAAATAATGAATACAAAGAATTTGCAAATGCGTCATTAATTGAACAATTATTGCCGGTGCTTGATACACTTGAACAGGGAGTAAAACATAACAAAGAATTTGCATTAATTTATGAACAACTTTATTCAATTTTGAAAAAAAACGGGCTTGAAAAAATAAATATTTGCGAAGGAGAAAGTTTTGATCATGAAAAAATGGATTGCTTGATTAAAGAGGATTCAGAATTTGCTGAAGATAAAATAGTTAAAGTACTATTGAATGGATATTTATTAAATAAAAAAATTTTAAGGCCAGTGAAAGTAAGTATTTCAAGTGGAAAAAAAGAAAATACGGCCGAGAATAAAGAAAATTCTGAAATTAAAAATAATTTAAATTTAAAAAAAGAGGTTGAAAAGAAACAATAATAAAAAATTTATTTTTAAGAAATTATTTTTAAAAAACGGAGTGTGGTTTTATGAGTAAAATAATTGGAATTGATCTTGGAACAAGTAATAGTGCAGCAGCAGTACTTGAAGGAGGAAAAGGAAAAATAATTCCCTCTGCAGAAGGGAATACTATTTATGGGAAAGCTTTTCCTAGTTATGTTGCGTTTTCAAAAGACGGAAAAGTGTTAGTTGGAGAACCCGCAAGAAGACAAGCAGTAACAAACCCTAATAAAACAATTACAAAAGCAAAAAGAAAAATGGGGACAAACCACAAATATAAAATCGATTCAAAAGAATATACTCCTCAACAAATATCCGCATTCATTTTACAAAAAATAAAAAGAGATGCAGAAAGCTTTTTAGGAGACAAAGTAGAAAAAGCAGTAATTACAGTTCCGGCATATTTTGATGATAATCAAAGACAAGCAACAAAAGATGCAGGGGCAATTGCAGGACTTGAAGTAATAAGAATAATTAACGAGCCAACCGCAGCTGCTTTAGCTTACGGGCTTGATAAACAAAATAAGGATGCAAAAATTTTAGTATTTGATTTAGGTGGAGGAACACTTGATGTAACAATAATGGAACTAGGTTCTGGGGTGTTTGAAGTAAAATCAACATCAGGAGACACCGAACTTGGCGGAACTGATATGGATGAAGTTATTCTAAATTATATTATTGAAGAATTCAAAAAAGAACAAGGAGTAGATTTAAAGAAAGACTCAATGGCAATGCAAAGAGTAAGAGAAACGGCAGAAAAAGCAAAAATAGAATTATCAACAGTACTTGAAACTGATATTAATTTACCATATATTACTGCAGATCAAAGTGGACCAAAACACTTATCTATGAAAATTAATAGAGCAAAACTTGAAGAATTAATAAAACCAATAATTGAAAGATGTGAAAAACCAATAACTCAAGCATTAGCTGATGCAAAAATAACAGCGGCAGAATTAAATAAAGTAATTCTAGTAGGGGGACCAACAAGAATGCCTATAGTTCAAAATTTTGTAAAAAAAATTACTGGACTTGAACCAGAAAGAGGGGTAGACCCGATGGAATGTGTTGCAATTGGGGCATCAGTTCAAGCAGGAGTACTAGCAGGAGAAGTAAAAGATGTTTTACTACTTGATGTAACTCCATTAAGTTTAGGAATAGAAACACTTGGAGGAGTATCAACAAAAATAATTGACAGGAATACAACAATTCCGACAAAAAAGAGTCAAGTATTCTCAACAGCAGCAGATAATCAACCAACAGTTGACATAAATATCATACAAGGAGAAAGACCTTTAGCAAAAGACAATAAATCATTAGGAAGATTCCAACTAACAGGGATATTACCTGCACCAAGGGGGGTACCACAAATAGAAGTTTCATTTGATATTGATGCAAACGGAATAGTACACGTAACAGCAAAAGATAAAGGGACCGGAAAAGAAACAAGTATCAAAATTGTGGCATCACAAAAATTAAACGAAGCAGAAATAGAAAAAATGAAAAAAGAAGCCGAAAGTCA
>DAOQRN010000001.1:55427-86199 GCA_035355675.1 archaeon | reverse complement strand
GAAATAAAAAAAGCATATAAAGAATTAGCCAAAAAATATCACCCTGATGTATCAAAAGAAGATGGTGCTGAAAAAAAATTCAAAGAAATCAATGAAGCATATTCAGTACTCTCAGATCCAGAAAAAAAACAAAATTATGATAATTATGGTGAATCTTACAAAAACTTTTCAGGGTACAACCAACAAGGATTTGGCCAAGGAACTGATTTTGACTTTGAAGATCTATTCAATAATTTTTCAGGGTTTAGTGGATTTGGATTTGAAGATATTGGGGACTTATTTGGTTCAAGAAGAGGAGGAAAAAGGGAAAGTAAAGACATGGGTTCAAACATAAAAATTTCAATTAACTTAAAATTTGATGAAGCAGCATTTGGGGCAACAAAAGAAATTAAATATGATAGATTTGTTAAATGTGAAAAATGTGGTGGTAGTGGGGCTGAAGGTGAACTAAAAACTTGTTCTGTTTGTAATGGAAGGGGGGTTGAAATAAAACAACAAAGAACTCCTTTTGGGATATTTCAGATGCAATCTACTTGCCATAAATGTAAAGGAAAAGGAAAAATACCAGAAAAAGAATGTCCAAGTTGTAATGGTGTTGGAATTAAAGAACAATTAGAAAAATTAAATGTAAAAATACCTGCAGGAATAAACACTGGAAATCACTTAAGACTTCAAGGAAAAGGAAATCAAGGAAAACACGGGAGTGGGGATTTATTTTTAGTAATTCTTGTAGAAAAACACGACCTATTCAAAAGAGATGAAGAAGACATTTATACAGAAATACCGATCAGTTTCTCTGAATCTGCATTAGGTGCAACAGTAGAAGTTCCAACATTAAAAGGAAAAGCTGACTTAAAAATACCTGCTGGAACTCAAACAGGAACTATCTTTAAAATGAAAGGAAAAGGGATAAAAAAATTGGATTCAGATTCTCTAGGGGATGAGTATGTAAAAGTAATAATAGAAACCCCTAAAAAATTATCTAAAAAACAAAAAGAATTATTAGAACTACTACAAAAAGAAGAAGATGCATCAAAAAAAAGAAAAGGGTTATTTGAAAAAATTTTTGGATAAAAAAATCTCTTTTTTTTATTAAAAGAAAGAATTTAATACTAACTAACCCTTATTATTATTATTATGAAAAAAATTGTAGTAATTATATTTTTATTATTTGGAATTTTTATGCTGTTTGGTTGCACTGATTCAAATAGTGATGCGAAAAAAATAAATCAATTACAAGAAAAATATGGTTTATCGACTTCATTTGTCCCTGATGAAAAAATAATGCTTGATTATTCTAATGAATTAATAGGATTAAACTTGGCATCCAATCTTGCTGATGCCGAACTTTACTCCGCACAAGCGTTTTATCAAATTTTAGTACTTACAAAACAAACAATGACTCTTGATATGTCAAAGGAAAGTTGTAAATCAGTATCAGTGATAAAAACTTACCAAATAGCAAAATTATGTGAGACAATTTCACAAAATGCAATCTCAAAATTTGATTTATTAAGTTCAAATGAAAAAGAATTGTTGCGTTATGGCCAAAAAGAATTAGTGATGGAATATTTGAATACTTGTAAGAAAATACAGGATGAAATGAAAACTTTTTGTCCATCTTTAGACTAATTTTATTAAACTTGATTGATTAATATGGAAAAAACTTTTTATAAAAAAGGCGCTGAAGCTGAAATAATTCAAATAACTTTTGACAAATCAAAAGCAATTAACAAAAAAAGAGTTGAAAAAAAATATCGAAATCCTTTACTTGATTTACAAATAAGAAAAAAAAGGACTAAAAGTGAGTCTAAATTAATTAAGCAAGCATCACAAGTAGTAAACACTCCCAGAGTGTTGAAAGTTGATGAAAATTCGTTTGAAATAATTATGGAATATTTGGGGGGAGTCAGAGTTAAGGAAGTAATTGAAGAAAAAAAAGAATTGTGTGAATTGATGGGAAAAGAAATAAAAAAGTTACACTCTGTTGGAATAATACATGGGGATTTAACTACATCAAATATTATTTTTATTAATGACAAAAGTTCAAATAATTTTGGAAAAATATTTTTTATTGACTTTGGATTAGGTTATTTTTCAAAAAAAGTTGAAGATTTAGCAACAGATTTAATTGTTTTTAAGAAAACTTTCAATTCTACCCATTCTAACCTAAAAAACGGATGGGAATTAGTGCTTAGGGGGTATTCTCCTAATGAATCAATGATAAAGCAAATGGAGAAGATAGAAAAAAGATCCAGATATCACTAATTTTCTATTTTTTTAACCAATTTTTTATATTTAATTTTAATTAACTTTTTTTAAACTATTTTTTTTATTTTTTAAAAACTTTGACTCAAGCTTTTTAAACCTTATCTATGAGAATTCTGTTATAATTTTGTTGTTCTTTTCTACGCCGGAATGGGTAGGAAGGTTAAAGTGATTAAAATGGCTAAAAAGAAAGAATTAAAGAAGGAAAAAAAAGATACTAATTCACTATCTCTTGAAGAAATTGAAGAAAATATTGTGTCTTTAGCAAATGCAGGTCATTCTCCAAGTAAAATTGGGTTAATTTTAAGGGATGAATTTGGGGTAAAAAACTTTTATGAATTATCTAATGGAAAAACAATTCAAAAAGTATTATTAGAAAATAAACTTTTAGGGGATATGCCGGAAGATTTATTAAATTTAATAAGACGAAGTGTAATACTTGAAAAACATTTAAATAAAAATAAAAAAGACTTTTCAGCAAAAAGAGGTTATGAAATAACTGTGTCAAAGATAAGAAAATTAGGTAAATATTATTCAAAAAATGGAAAATTGCCACTTGGTTGGAAATACTCTGCTGAACAAGCAGCATTACTAGTGAAGTAATTTTTATGACAATAGAGATTAAAGTAAAATTAAAACAAAAAACAAATGATGGGGAAAAAGTAATATTGAAAGAGGAAGGAATTATTGGTTTAAAAAAAATTGATGATTTTTTAAAAAAGTAAAAATGAATAAATGAGATGATTTTATGGCAGAACAACAAGTAAAAACAAATGCAGCAGCAGGAAAAGGATCAAGAAGAGTAGTTGATAAATGGAAAAAGAAAAAATGGTTTACTATTAATGCTTCTAGAATATTTGATAAAAAACCAATAGCAGAAACACCTGCAGAAAAACCAAAAAATCTCGTAAATAGAACAATAAGGACAACTCTTGATACATTAACTGGGAATAGAATGAAAAGAGATTGGTATATTTACTTAAAAACAAATGATATACAAGGACAAAACATTTCAACAAAATTATCAAAATTTGAAATGAATAAAGGATCATTAGGGAGATCAGTTAGAAGAAGAAATAGTAAAATCGCATTAACTGAAAAAATTTCTGTAGTTGGTGGGGAAGCAAGGTTTACAATTGTAGCAATTACTGACAAAAAAGCTACAAGAAGACAAGAAGCAGGGATTAGAGATATTATGAAGAAAGAATTATTATCTCAAAGCGGAAAAGAGTTTGAAGATATTTCAAAAGATTTATTACTTGGAAATTTACCTGGTGAAATTGCTAAAAAAACAGCGAAGGTATTTTTAGTAAAAAAAGTAATCCCTGCAAAAGGAATATTTACTGAAAAAAATAATTAATAATAATTATTTCCCTTTCTTTAAAATTTTGCCTTGCCTATTCAATAAATTTTATTTTAATATAAAACTATATAAATTAGTTTTAACTAATTACTATTGAGATTATATGTATTTAGAAGAATTAATTTTAGTAATAATTTTCTTGGTAATTTTTTCTTTATTTTCCTACTATAAACATTTACTTGATTTTGAAGGAGTTTTAGTAGCAAACATTGTTGGTCTTGCCGCTATAAGTTATGCGCCTAATCCATTAATTTCTTTTTTTGCGGTAGTTGTATTTTTTATTATTGCAGAAATTGCCAGTAATTATCCGAAAAAGAAACATGAAAAAAGAAATGTGTTTAATGTTGTTGGGAATTCACTTCCTGCACTTTTATCAATAATTTTAATAGTAATTTTTCCAGAAAATGCAGTAGCTTTTGAATTAGCCTTCTTTGCAGCTGTATCAGCAGCTCTTGCAGATACTTTATCTTCAGAAATAGGGTATTATTCAAAAAAAGACCCAATAATGATTACCACTTTAAAAAAAGTTCCAAGAGGGACTGATGGTGGAGTGACTTTACTTGGGGAGGGAGCAGCTCTAATTGGGGGATTAATAATTGCGATAATTTACTATTTTACTTATCATAATATTGTTTTAGCAGGATTAGTTGTAATTGCGGGTCTTGTTGGAACAAATATTGATTCAATATTTGGTGCAATATTTGAGACAAGAAAAATTTTAAACAACATGCAAGTTAATTTAATAGGTTCTTCATCAGGAGCAATATTTGTGTTAGTTGTTTATTTTTTATTAGTTTAATTGAGGTTTTATTTATTTTTGTTAGTTGTTTATTTTTTATTAGTTTAATTGAGGTTTTATTTATTTTTGTTAGTTAATATAGTTATTTAATTTGGGGATGGTTTGGTGGAAGTATTAGAAATATTTTTTCTATTTTTAATTTATGCAATACCTATGTATTTTGCAAATGCCGCACCAATAATTTTGCATGGGGAAGTTCCACTTGATTTAGGTAAAAAATTATTTGGTAAGAGAATATTTGGGGATGGAAAAACAATTCTTGGAACATTTAGTGGGATATTAATAGGAGTTTCAGCAGGAGCATTAATATATTTTTTAATTCCACAGGCACAACTAATAAATAATTATTTTACTTTTGTTGTATTTTTATCCAGCGGAGCAATGTTTGGAGATATTTTTAAAAGTTTTTTAAAAAGAAGAATAGGGCTTGAGAGAGGGTCACATTGGGCAATTGCTGATCAGTGGGATTTTATTTTAGGTGGATTAATTTTAAGTTCACTGGTAAGAATACCAGAACTTGAGGTAGTGTTAGTATTATTAATTATTACAATTTTTATGCATTCAATAACAAATATTTTAGCATACAAATTAAAATTAAAAAAAGTTCCCTGGTGAATTAATTGAGTAAACCAAAAATTAAAAATAATGCCTTAAAAAATAAAACTAAAAATAAATTAAATATTAAAAATAATAAAAAATTAAAAATTAACTTTAAAAGAAAATTAAAAAATACTCTTAATCAAAGTACTAAAAAAATTGGTAAAAAAAAACAAATCCTGACCAATTTTGATTTGTTGATTTTTTCAATAAAATTCTTTCTAATTTTTTTCACATTAAGTTTTATTATTGAGTTTCTTGATTTATCAATAATGTCAAATTTTTTAACAATAATTGTTTCTTCTATCTTGAATTTACCTTTTTTGGATAATCAAATTTTTTTAAATGAAAAAATTTTTGTTATTAGTAATGCTTGTCTTGGATTCTCAACAATTAGTATTCTTTTTGCATTAATTTTTTCACTAAAAAAACCAGAATTAATTAAGAAAATGAGTTTATTTATTTTTGGAGCGGGGTTTATTTTTTTAATTAATATTCCTCGTCTTGTAGTAGTTGTTTTTTCTGAAATAATTGGTTTTGATCCAGATTTAGTGCATACGTTAACTTGGTTTTTTATGAGTTTAGTGGTTTTAGTAATTTTTTTACTAGCGAGCAAGTATTATTACAAAAAAGAATTAAATGCACTAGTATAATTAATATTAATTAGCATTTGTGGTTGTTTAATTAAAAGTTTAAATTAGTTTATTTGTCTTTACTTTTTTTCTATTTTGTCAGAAATCATTTCAACTACTTTTGTGAATGCAGGTCGTGTAATAAGTACTCCAATTAGTGCTCCAAGTATTGCTACTACTGCAAATCCGTATAAGTTACTAATTCCAGGCATTGTTCTTGATAATAGTACTATTGGACCCATTACAGCTATCATTGTTAGTGCTGAAGTTGTAATAATGAATAGTCCTTCCTTAATTTTTTGAACAAGAGAAAGGTGTTCTTTTCTATTTTTTCCAATCATTTCATCAACAATAATTACTTCTGAATCAACACTTGTTCCAATTGAAGCAATAATTCCTGCAAATGCAGCTAAATTTAGTGGTTGTTTTATCATTGGAAGAGATAATATTCCAAGAAGAATAATAACTTCACTTACTAATGTAAGAATAATTGGAGCGGCTAAAAGAAGATTTTTGTATCTAATAATTACTACAAGTGCAACAAGAATAATTGCAACTATTCCCATTAAAACAACATTTGAAAAGAAAGAGGTTCCTAGCGTAGGAGAAATTGTTTCTTTTGAAATACTCTTAACTGGGGTGGGTAAAGAACCAGATTCAAGTAATATTGCTAGTTCTTCCAAGTCCATGAACGCAACTTCTGCAGTTTCTCTTGACCCACTAATATTAAGTTGAGTAAATATTTTTGCTTGTGCTGGATCAGTTACATCTTCATTAGTTATTCCTTCACTTAATCTAATAATTTGTTTTGCATTTAATGTTTGCCATATCCAAGGGGTTCCTTCTTTGTTTTCTGTTTTTGTTACACTAAAACCTGCAATGTTAAGATCATTCACTGCCTTTTCACTTAAATCAGATGAAACAATTGCTTGATCAGTTAATTTAAGTATTTCTTCTAAATAAATTGAATTAAAATCTTCATCATTATAAACAATTACTTCTGCTCTTGAATCTTCAATTACTTCTTCAATACTTGTTTCTTGTGGGATGTTTAGTAAAGTATTTCCAAGTAATAGTTCTTGTTCATCAAAATCGTATTGTTCTTGTGTTAATACAACTAATGCGCTTGGTTTGTCTAAAAAAAACATTGTCTTTTCACAATCATAAATTGGTTTTCCTTGTGGAGAAAAAGAAACTGCAGTACACTCGTGGAAAGTCATTTGTGAAAATCTTTTTGCTGCTTCATCATTTAATACAAAAGGCAAACTCCATTCATAAACATTACCATTTTTTGAAACCCCATATCCGTCTTTTCTTGAAATTCTTCTAATCTCATCTCCAGTGAATAATAATTCTCCGTTTAGTATTGCTTCAAATTTTCCTTGTTGTCTTATTCTTGACTCGATTTTTTCTAGTTCTTGGGGGTTAGTTTCTGCAGTTTGAATCATAATATATTTTCCACCAACGGGTGAAAGAATATCTCCTCTAAGTCCGCCTGGATCAATTCTTTGTTGAATAATAGTACTAATTCTTGCAATTTCAGTAGGGGTTACCTCTCTTTGAAGTTCTATTTGATAAAGTGTTCCTCCTTCGAAATCAATTCCAAAAGTTATTCCTGAAAATAGTAATGAGGCGATTGCCATGATTAAGAAAATTGCGACAAGCACAAATCTCCAGTGTTTTAATAGTGGATTCATTTCTTTCGCCCCTCAACAAACCACATTAATACTCCAACATTAGTAATCCAAGTTGAAATTAAATCTCCTAGTAATCCAAAGAATAGTACTAAGGATATTTGTAAAATTACATCAATTTGGTAAAGGTAAGAAATAATTATCATTGAAATTAATGCAACAATTGTAGTTCCTGCCATAGTTAATCCGGTCTTTAAAGAGTTAGTTGCTTTTTCTCCCGCTGCTCCAGTTTTGTCTTTTAACATTCTTGAAGTTAGCATAATATCCGAGTCAACTGAATATCCAACAATCATTAAGAGTGCTGAAAGAGTAATTAGTGAAACTGGGATATTAAATAAAGCCATTCCTGCAAGGGCTACAAGTACATCAAAAATCATTGCTTGAACAATTCCAACAGTTGGAATTAATTGTCTAAATGAAACAAAAATAACTAAAGTAATTAAAATTAATGCAACAAGTCCAATTAGCCCGCCTGATTCAAGTGAAGCTTTTCCTAGAGTTGGAGAAACTTCTCTTAATTGGAATTCAGTATTCTCCCCTAAATTGAATTTATTAATAAGTGATGTTTTCATTTGTTCTGAAAAATTTTCATTAGCAGAAAGTAATTCATCTTGAGCGGTAATTAATGCTACTTTAGGGTTAGTAAAAGTTTCATCTCTTCCTGAAAGTAATTTTATTGCTTGAGTAGAAAATCCAATTGCTTCACTATCTTTTTCCTCATCAACTGCTATTTGTGCTAGGTTAATTAATTCTTCAGCTTGAATAAATTTAGGGTCCTTACTATACTCAATATACGCCCCCATACTATTTGGTGAATTAATTGTTGAAACATTCACTTGGGGTAAATTAAATTCTGATTTTAACAAATCTTCTACAGTTGCGGAGTCAAGTTCTTTATCCGCTCTAACAATTAAAACATTTCCTCCAGTTAATTCAATTCCAAGTTTTAATCCTGGAGAAACAAAAGCAAAAAATAATACTGGTATTAGTACTAAAATTGGAATAATCATGAATTTTTTGTATTTTCCGGTGTATAAATCATTCATAAAAAATCAACTATTTTCTAATCAAAAGGCATAAACTAAATATTTTATCTTTAGTACATATTAAAAAACCCCTTAACCTTAAATATGTTGTGTCTTGGCTAAAAAATAGTCAGTTTTTCAAGAAAATTAAAAGAATATTAAAAATAATTAAAGTTAATTAAATATAGTTAGTGTTATAAAAAATAATAAAAGAGTTGAATTAAAATGGATTTACCAATGATAGAAAAACCACAAAAATTACTTGATTTTGCTTTATCAAGAGGAAGAAAAGAAGCCTCACTTTATCCAAAACAAAAAACACTATTTTACACGATTAAAGGAAAAGAAATAGGGCGAATTGATGTAGTGTCTGAGTATATTATTGAAAAGTTAGAAAAAGCAGTGACAAATTTTCCTAATGTCGAAGAACTTGATCCATTTAATCGAGAATTATATGAGTGTATTATTGATGTTGATAAAACAAGACAAGCACTCGCATCAATTTTTTCAAGTGCAAAAATAATAAAAAATTTAAGAAGAACCACTATAGTTGAACTCAAAGAAATGAGATATGTTTTTGGTAATGAACGAAAAGCACTAACTGTTTCAAAAAAATTTTTAGGGAGATTATCTTCAATAATGAAAAACTTAAATGCTCCAATTGAACTTTACAATGATTCTACAAAAAAATTAAGAGAATTGCCAAAAATTGATGTTACTCAAGAGTGTTATATTTTAGCAGGGTTTCCTAATGCTGGAAAAAGTACACTAATGAATAAAATTACCGAATCAAAACCAAAAATAGCTCCCTATCCATTCACTACACAAGGACTAAATGTTGGTTATTTTACAAAAAAATTCTTACAAACTCAAGTAATTGATACACCCGGGCTACTTGATAGACCAATTAAAGAAAGAAACAAAATTGAACTAAAAGCAATAGCTGCATTTCAATACCTAAAAGGAACAATTCTTTTTGTAGTTGATCCTTTATCTGATCTAACAGCACAAGTGAATTTGTTTAATGAAACAAAAAAATTATTTTCCGATAAACCAATTTGGATAGTGATAACAAAAAATGACATTGCATCAAAAGCAGAAATAGAAATAGTTCAAAAATCTTTTGAAGGGCAAAAAATAATCCTAGAAGGGCAAGGATTAAATAATCTAAAAGAAGAATTACTATTAAAAAAATAATAAAATTATAAAAATTATAAAATTTAATAATTTCTTTTGATTTTTTAATATTTATTTAATTGTTAAAGAAGTTTTATTTAAAAGGATTTGTATACTAATTTCTTGTAGCATTCGAATAGTAATAAATTTTTTCGATGCAAGGTGTTTGGGTATGAATGAAGATATTATTGAAATGCTTGAAAGTATTCTCAATGATAGGGTAGTTCCAAGAAACATCAGAGCTAAAGTTGAAGAAGCACTTTCTAAAATAAAACAAAACACAGTAACTACTCTTAGTGAAGCGATTTATCTTCTTGATGATATTAGTTCAGACATTAATATGCCTGATCACACAAGAACAGATATTTGGCAATCAATCTCAATGATAGAATCAGCAAAAGAAAAACTAAAATAAAAAGTAAAATTAAAATAAAAAGTGGATTAAATAAAACTTCAACACTTTAACTTCTTGCATTCAAGAAAAAAGTTACTATTTTTTGCAAGGAAGATTTTTTTGCTTAAAGATATAACAAGAACCCAAGAAGTACTTACTTGTGCAGAAAATTTAGGACTAATTTTATCAAAAGAATCAATTGAATTAATTTCAAAAGAAGAAAATTGGAAAGAAATACTAGAAGAGTTTAGTGTTGAGGGGGCATTCATGATTGAACCACTTGCACTTGAAAAAAAACTTACAAGAACAAAACTTGCACAAGTTATTCCAGAAAAAGTAGAAGTAGTAAAAAAAAGTTTTGTCGCACTCGCAAGTCAAAGAACACCAAATTTTAGAGTGATAGAAGAAAATGATGTTACTGGAAAAAGTTTGTCAAGTGGAACTGTGGATGATTTTTTGAGATTATTTAGAAGCAAATTTGATTTATTATCTACTATGTTAAAACAAAGACACAATTTATCACCCATTCCAATAAAAGAACTAAAATCAAGACCTAAAAATGAATCAGTTGATGTGATTGGAATAGTTAATCGAAAATGGATAACAAAAAAAGGACACATCGCTTATGAGATAGAAGACATGGAAGCAAAGTGTATTGTGCTTGTAATGGAGAGGGATAAAGAAATAATGAAAAAAGCTGAAAGAATTTTAGAAGATAATGTTGTGGGAGTAAAAGGGGCAAAAGTGGGCGACGATTTTATAATAATTAAAGATGTTTATTGGCCTGACTTGCCAATAAAACCGGCTAAATTGTTAGATGAAGAAATTTACTCTTGTGGAATAAGTGATTTACATATTGGAAGTAAACTTTGTTACGAAGAACAATTACAAAGATTTTTTGATTACTTGAACGGAAAAAATTTGAGTCCAAAACAACAAGAAAAAGTGGGAAAAATACAATACTTATTTGTTAATGGAGACAATGTTGCAGGAATTGGAATTTATCCTGGACAATTTGATGATTTAACAATAAAAGATGTTTATGCACAATACACAAGATTTGAAGATTTTATGCTACAAGTACCTGAGTATATTCAAGTGTTTATTTGCCCAGGACAACATGATGCGGTAAGAAGAGCAGAACCTCAACCAGGGATAGATAAAGAATTTGTGCCAAGATTAAGTAAATTAAAAAACTTTCACTTTATTTCTTCTCCTTCTTGGGTAGAAACTGAAGGACTAAAAAATTTAGTTTATCACGGGCCCAGTGTTCACGATTTAATTAGTTCAGTAAGTTTTCTTGAAATGAGTAAGCCTCAAGAGGGGATGGTGGAGTTATTAAAAAAAAGAGATCTAATGCCAAAGTATGGGGGAAAAAATCCTTACGTTCCTGAAAAAAAAGATTATATGGTGATAAAAGAAGAACCAGACCTTGTGTGGTTTGGAGATATGCATTGTAATGGATACACAACATATAGGGGGACAACAATAATTAATACTGGGACTTGGGAAGGGCAAACAGATTTTCAAAAAAAATTAGGCCACGTACCCACCCCTTGTGCAATACCTATAATTAATTTAAAAAATAGAAAAATAGTTGAAGTGCAATTTTTAAGAGAAGCCACAGAGCGTGAAATAAATGAATAATTCAGAAACAATTGCGATGCTTGAAAAAGAAGTTCCTTTTGCTGCAGAAGAACATGTAAAAAAATATTTTAAAATACTTCAAGCTCAAACAAAAAAAGGATACTTGCTTGCTCAAAAGGCAAAAGAAAAAGGAATTGATGTAAATGAAGTTGTAGAAATTATTCCTGCACTTGATTTAGCAGACCGAGCAGAAACAATTATTGGACTAAAAGGATTATCTCAACGATTCAGAGAAATCTCGCATGAAGAACCAAATAGAAGAAAAGCATATTTCAAATTATTTGAAGAAATTTTAGCACAAAAATGGTGGAGTATTCCTGATGAACAAAAAAGAGTAGAAATAGCAATCAAAGCATGCTTACTAATTGAAACTGAGGGAGTGGTTGTTGCACCCTTGGATGGAATACCAAAAATTGAAATAAACAAAAATCCTGATGGATCAAAATATATTGATCTTTATTTTGCAGGGCCCATTCGTGCAGCTGGAGGATCTTCAACAGTAATACCACTAATTTTAGGAGACTTTGCAAGAAAATATTTGGGGCTTGATAGATACAAACCAACAGAAGATGAAATAGAAAGATACGTTGAAGAAATAGGATTATACCAAACAGAAGTAATTTCAAGACAATATACTATGAAAGATGAAGAAATAAGAACAATAATTAGGGGGTGTCCAGTTTGTGTAAATGGAGTACCAACAGAATTACTAGAAGTATCAGCGCACAGAGACCTTCAAAGAATTCCAACAAATAGAATTAGGGGTGGAATGGGGTTAGTTATTTCAGAAGGACTTGCACTAAAAGCAATGTGGGTAATGGAGACAGCAAAATCATTAGGGCTTGATTGGAGTTTTTTAGAAAAAATAGTGAAAGTAGAAAAAACACAAACAAAAATAGAAGTAAAACCAAACAAAGCATTTCTTGATAGACTTGCAGCAGGAAGACCAATTTTAGCATACCCAAGTACTTGGGGCGGATTTAGATTAAGATATGGTAGAGGAAGAAATACAGGGATAATGGCAAAAGCAATAAACCCTGCAACAATGGTGTTAACAGATGAATTCATTGCAGTAGGAACACACGGAAGAATGGAGAGACCGGGAAAAGCAACACAATTTTTTCCATGCACAACAATTGAAGGGCCAATAGTATTACTAAAAGATGGATCAGTAGAAAGAATAAATACAAGAGAAAAAGCAGAAAATTTGAAAGCACAAATAGATAAAATAATTTATTTAGGAGACATACTAACAACATATGGGGATTTTAAGAAAACATCACATCCATTAATACCAGTAGGATACTGTGAAGAATGGTGGGTAAAAGAGGTAGAAAAAGCACTAATTGGAAAAGACAAAAATAGTGTTGAAAAAGAGATGAAAAAATTATTTGGCGAAAAAATTGAGTTAGAAAAAATAATAAAAAATCCAAGGGGTGTAACAGAAAAACAAGCAATCACAATTTCTAGGATAATTTTTGTTCCACTTCACTCTAATTACATTCATTTCTACCGTGCATTAACTGAAAAAGAAATAAAATTTTTAAGAACTGAATTATTAAAAGGAGAAATAATTAATGAAAAAATAACTATGCTAGGTGATGAAAATAATAATTCTAAAGAAATTTTTGTAAAAAAACTATTTTTAGAAAACAATGTTGAGGTAAAAAAACTTCTTGAAAAAATTGGTCTTCCTCATAAAATAAAAGATGGGAAAATATTAATTGATGAATTTGCTTTATCAACAATTGAAACATTTGCTCTTGAAAAAAAAGATGCGCAAAGCGAAAAAACTAATGTGCTTGAATATTTGTCAGAAATTTCTGGATTAATTATTAGAGATAAAGCGGGTTCTTTTGTTGGGGGGAGAATGGGTAGGCCTGAACAGGCAAAACCAAGAAAAATGATAGGAAATCCTCATGTGCTTTACCCAATTGGACTAAAGGGGGGGAGTACAAGAAGTATAATCAAAGCAACAGAAGAGTACAATAATGAAACAGGGAATGTTTCAGTAGAACTTGCAGAATATGTTTGTCCAAAATGCAAGAAAAAATCTTTCCATGCTTATTGTGAAGAATGCAAAGTTAGAACAAAAATAATGAAATATTGTTGGGAATGTAAAAAAAGCGTTCTTGCGGAGAAGTGTCCTTCATGTGGAAATAAAACAATTTATTCCGGAGAACATGAAATTTGTTTAAGGACAGAATTAGAAAAAGCTAAAGCAAATTTACGTGAACCATTGCCTGATTTAATTAAAGGGGTAAAAACAATGATTTCTGATGCAAAAGAAATTGAACCTCTAGAAAAAGGAATACTTAGGGCAAAACATGATGTGCACATTTTTAGAGATGGTACAAGTAGATTTGAATTACTTAATGCCACAATTACTCATTTCAAACCAAAAGAAATAAATTTGACAATAGAAAAAGTAAAAGATTTGGGGTATGAAAAAGACATTCATGGAAAAGAAATAACAAATATTGATCAAATAGTTGAGATTTTTCCTCAAGATATAATAGTAAATGATACTTGTGGGGATTGGATGCTACAAGTAAGTAAATTTGTTGATGATTTACTAGAAAAATATTATGGAGTTGAGAGATTTTATAATGCAAAAACAAAAGAAGATTTAATTGGAGAAATTGTGTTGGGTCTAGCCCCTCACACTTCAGCTTCAGTAGTTTCAAGAGTAATAGGATACACAAAAGCAAGACTAGGATTTGGTCACCCCTATTTTGTTTGTGCGAAAAGAAGAAATGTTGATGGGGATCAAGATTCAGTAATACTTTTAATGGATGGATTACTTAATTTTTCGCAAAAGTTTTTAGCAAATAGAAGTGGGGGAAAAATGGATGCCCCTCTAGTTGCAACAATAATAATTAATCCATCAGAAGTTGATGATGAAGTACACAAAATGGAGAGAACTTGGGAGTACCCTTTAGAATTATATGAACGATCACAAAAAATATGTGAACCTGATGTTAAAGAAATTCAATTAATAAAAGACTTACTTGAAAAAAAAGAACAGTACTCTGGAATTGGATACACTCATGAAACCGAAATTTTTGATGAAGGACCAAAAATGTCACGTTACATTCAACTAAAAACAATGGATGAAAAATTACAAAGACAAAATAATTTACAAAAAAAAATAATGGCAATTGATTCAAAAGACGCACTTGAAAGAGTAATGCTTTCTCATTTTTTGCCTGACATTATTGGAAACGCAAGAGCATTTTCAAGACAAACATTTAGATGCACTACTTGTAATGAGATATATAGAAGAATCCCATTAAGTGGAAAATGTTACAAATGTGGAAAAGAAGCACTAATTTTAACAATTCATGAAGGTTCCGTTAGAAAATACTTAAAAATTGCTCAAAATATGGCAAGACAAGAAAACTTATCTTCTTATTTAATTCAAAGACTTGACATGGTAGAAAAAGAAATCGATTCAGTATTCAAAAGTGACCAAGTGCAACAAAAATCACTATTTGAATTTGCTTAATTATTAAACTTAATTTTTTATAATATTTTTTTGCTTTTTTTATTTTTCTAGTAATAAGCATGACCCGCATAAGTTGGATTAACATTCCAAGAAACAGTATTTTTATTCACTTTGTGAAGAAACTCATCCATAAAAGCATCATACTCTTTTGATCCAAGTTCTGCACTAATTGTAACTAACATGTTTTTTACTTTTTTTGAAAAATAATCTTTTGAATAGTTTGAGTAATATGAATCCCTTTTATGAGTAAACAAAGTTAAATCACTAATTATTCTTTCATAACTCCCATTTGTTTTATAAAAAGACCAAAAATCCATTGCGTGTGGAAGAAAACCAAGATTTAGAATTGTTGCAAGATCTGATCCTAAATTTCTTATTAAAACAGAATCTTTTTCTATTTTTAATTTTTTTAAAAAAACAGGGCGAGGATTATTGTGCCCTGGATTTATTGAATATAATTTTCCATATTTAGTTCTTAGATTTTCCATAATTATACTTTCTCTTCCAGAATATGTTCTAATTCTTGGAACAAAAAAAGAAGGGACTGGTAAACCAGCGCTTTTAATTGAAGTGTAAGCCTTTTTTGCATTGACAATTCTGTCCTTTAATGATAGTTGACTAATTATGTCTGAATTATATTTGACTTCTCTTCTTCTAATCATTTCTTTTACTGCAACATTTCTTCTTTTTGTCCCATTTTTAAAAACAAGATCAGATCTATAAACTTCAGACTCACTACCACTTCCAAGAGAAGATGCAATTTTTCTTTTAATCTTGTATCTTTCTCTTGCTTTTGCTTGTTCGTAATTCATTCTCATAAAATCACAACTTTTTTTGTGACAACAAATAGTGTTGTCTATAGTATTTTGTTTTGTGGTTGTATTTATTCTTTTTTGAATAGTTCTTTTTCAAGAGCGGTTTTTATTTTATTTGCATCAAAACCAAGTTTGATTAGTCTTGTTTGTCCTTTAATTCCTTTCCCAGAATTTGTTACAAGAATAAGTCCATACATTTCAAGTTCATTAATGTATTGACGATACCATCTACTAGTAATTGTTGTTTCATTAAATTTTTTTGCAAGATCAAGGTAGTTTTCAAAAATCTCTCCACTAAATAAAACTCCTTCTTCAATTTCGCCTGTAACTTTTTTTACTCCTTTTTTTTGGAGAGTCATTTGAGAAATAGAGTAAAGTACTAATTGTTGTTGCATTGGGAGAGTTGAAACCATTGAGAGAATAATTTCTTCTTCAACACTTGCTTTAGCTTTTGATACTTCGCCATCAGTCACAATAGTTTTTTGATCAATATCTGCAATTTCTCCTGCTCTTTGAAGAAGCATTACTGCAGTTCTTGCATCTCCTGATTCTTGCGCAGCAAAAGCAGCAGCTAGTGAAATGGCAGAATCTGCAACACACCCTTCTTTAAAAGCAATTTTTGATCTTTCAGTTAAAATTTCTTTAAGTTCAGTGGCATTATAGGGGTCAAAAACCATTTCTCTCTCACAAAGAGAACTACGAGTACGAGGATCAAGTTTTTCTTTAAACATTAAGTTATTTGAAATCCCAATCATAGTAATTGAACCATTTTCAAGTTCATCATTTCCCCTACTTAAGGAATAAACCAAATCATCAATATCTTTAACTTTATCAAGTTCATCAAGAACTAAAATTATGTGGGATTTTTTTTGATTACAGTACTCAAGAGTTTTTTCATAAACAAAAGAAGCACTATACCCTAAAAATTCTTTATCAGGAAAAAGATTTCTAAGTGATTTTAATAGCACTTTATATTTTGAAGAATGACTTCTACAATTAATATAACAAGAAACAACATTCATTTCTCTTTTTTTTACAAATTCGTCAAGTTGCTCAAGAACATGCTTTACAGTAGAAGTTTTTCCACTACCAGTTTTTCCATAAACAAATAAATTATTGGGCTTAGAATTATTTAATACAGGACTAAGTGAATGAGTAATTGAGTCAATTTGTTTTTCTCTAAAAGGAAGTTTGTCTGGAATATAGTGGGGAGAAATAATATCTTTGTTAGAAAAAACACTTCCTTTAAGTAATTGTTTTTCAAAAATATTTTCCATTTTAAACCACCCAATCTCAAAAAATTATTTTGCTTTTTAAATTTTTTATAAAATTTTTTAATTATTTTTATAAAATAATTCTTTCTCCCAAACAAATATTAATGGAAGTGTCCATCAAATAACCAAACTTCCACTAATATGTGGGGGTTGGTTGATTAATACTTTTAGAGTTAGAAATCCAAACTATCTAACGAGGGCTTTTTATATGTTTTGGATAAGAAGTTGTATTAGAGTCGCTTTTAAAGCGGGGTGGTTATTTTGGGTTTTTTTAATAATGTTATGGCAAAATCTGAGTCGGTTGACTTAGAAGATGTATTAAACAACATGGATCAAATTGAAGAGGAATCTTACGAAAATGCTGATGCATTTGTTAAACCAATGGATCTTATAGTTGACGCAGATGCAAGTGCAGTAATAAACGAAGCAAAAGCAGGAAATATTGTTTTAGTTAATATTGCTGATTTAAAGAAAAGAAATGCAAATAAACTAAGAGAATTAATTTCAGTAATTAAAGGAGAAATTAAAAAAATTGATGGAGATATGGCTGCGATATCACAAGAAAGATTACTTGTAACTCCAGCAAAAGTAAAAATCATAAAGAAAAAATAAACTTCTGAGGTAAAACAAAAAGGGCTGTGAATCTATGTACTTAAGCAGTCCTTTGTTACCTATAAATGCTTCAATACCTAAAATAAATCAACAAATAAAAGAAGCACTGTCCAAAAAAGATTGGCGCGAAATAGAAATAGAAAAACCAACACTAATTCTTGTGCCGTATTTTTTATACAATTATCATTATTATACTGAACACAAAGATGATGGGAAAGGAATAATCAAAGATACATTTGATGGAATACTAGTAATTAATGGGCACACAATAAAAATAGAAGAAGATTTAGTTGAACTAATAAAACACACTTGGAAAAAATCTGTTCAAACTACCCCTAAAGAAAAATTTGAAGAAAAATGGAATAATATTGATAGAAAACAACAACATGAAGTAATACAACTAAAAACAGCAGAATACTTTGATGTTCCAAAACAAAACGTGATAGTTACAAGTGTGAGAAAAGTATTACTCGCATTTTATTTAACAAAAGTGAAAATAGACCATCAAGAATTTGATATAAAAGTTAATGCCTTAAATGAAAAAATAATGGGTCTTGAAAAAATACCTTCAAGAGAAAAAGGACTAATAGAGTTAACAAAAGAAACAATAAGTGATTTAAAAAAACCAAAAAATTGGTGGATTTATTCAAAAGAATTATTTGTTGATACAAAAAAATCAATTTCTTCAAAAAGAAAAGAAAAAAAAGAAGTTAGTGGAGAGTCTAATAAAAAAGAAGTAAGTAAAAAAATAAGTTTTGATTTAAGTATATTTTCAACAAAAGCAGTTTTAATTTTAATTATATTGCTAGCCTTATTTTTAATTTACTTGGCACTTTTTGTTTAGAAATAATTTTTTTAAAATACTATTAATATATAAAGTGAAAATATTTTTTTAATTATATTAATTTTTTTTAATTTAACTTCCAAGTATTTCTCTTATTGTACATAGATTAGCATCGGAATTATTAGTTAAAATACTTGTTTTTCTTTGCTGTATTGAATCATAAATTGATTTTGTATTCCAAAATAATGTCCATTTTGTTCCCCCTTGACTAATTCCTTGATGCACACAAACTTTTTCTTCATTAATTGCGCTAAATAGTTCTTCAATTGTATTAACTGAAAAAGTACTATCTTTTTGACTAATCAAAATTGATCCAGAATTATTATCTGCATTTTTTGTGTAAAACAAATTTGGGGTATTTGTAAGGTTAACTGTAGTGGTTCCTGGAATATTTGGCCAAAACAATATTGTTTGTAAATAAATAGTACTATTTGGGACTAAATTTTCATCAAATTGAGCAAAGTAAAAATTTTCGCCATCTTTTGAATCACTTTCCCGGTAAGGTAGTTTTGGGCTTTCTTCATCAGGATTTAAACTATCAGTAGTAATGTTTGTACAACCATTATCAATTGAACTAGCAAATCCTGTCCAATAACTAAATTGTTCAAAGTTTTGTGTTGATTGTAAATTTGCATAAAATTCTTTGTTCATATCCCCGCTTGAATCAGTTTTTAATCTAACTAAAAGTGGAACTGCATAACTTGGGGAAAAAGCATAATCTCCTATTTCAAATTCTGGTTTGTTGTAGTTTTGAGTAAAAGAAAGTAATTCTCCCCTAAATAAAATATTTGTATTTAAAAAATTATGTTCTGTAGTTGGAATTGAGGTTAAACTATTAAAATCCTCATCGGAATAATCATAAAAGAACCAATTAACTGTTGGTGCGTATTTTTTTGGTCCAAAATTAATTGTAATTGATAAATTTGGGTTTAATTCAAAATTTGAATCAAATAATTTTGGGGAAGTTAAAGTGTCAGTTTCTTCAATAATTATATTTACAGGATAAGTTCCAGCACCTAAAACTCCTGAATAACCTTCAGTTTGAATTCCTTCACTATAAGTAAACTTTGCTTTTGAAAATAAATTTATTAATGCTTTAACTTGATCATTTCTCCCAGTTGCTATTCCTTCAAGTCCTGTTGCTCCTGTTAGAGTTAATAAATTAAAAGAATCAATTCCTCTACTTATTGATTGTTCACTAAAATCTTGTTTTCTAATATTTACATTAAATGATAAGTATTTTCCTTTTGTTTTTTCAAGGTCATCAATTAAATCATCATTCGCGTCAAAAATTGTTTCTTGAATTTTCCATGCTGCATCAATTTTTGCTGCAAGTTCAATTAATAATTCTTTTTTTGAACAATAAACCCAATCAGGATTATTGATTTTATTTAAATCTTCAGAATCACATTCATCCATAGAAACTAATTTACTTTCAGAATCTACGCTTCCCCCAAATCCAATATTAATTCTTGGAGCAAATGAGGGTCCGGTTTGTCCTATCATTCCGTTTTCTCCAATACATCCATTAAAGTCAATATCTGAATTTAATCCGATTTGAATTTTTTGATAATCTAATAATCCATAACTAAAATTACTTGCTTTTGAGGAAACTTTATTTTTATTGAAAAGTGCACAATCTGATCCGCTTATTCCTACAGCGCTATAATTTACATCTAAATAAACTTGGCCGGTGAATGGTAATTTATTTTTGTCAATTGTTATTTTTCCCCTTATTATTTGTTTTCCGTTGAACTTATCTACAGGCCAACCAAAATAGTTTCTATCTATCTCACAAGTAGAACCAGGACTACAAACTATGTTGTAATATTCAAGATTTATGTCCAAAGGTGATTTGTTTAGTAGAGTAAAAGTTACATTTTTTTCATAAGTTCCAAACTTTTCAAAAAAACCTGAATTAATATCACTTGGTCCAATCACAATTAGTGAAGGTAGTCCTACATAAATATTTCTAGTATTGGAATCTCCCCCTTTTACTGTTTCCGGATAATTGTGTGCTCCTAAATCTCCAAATGCATTAATTACTCCTGAATTGTGTGCAACAGGTTTGACTGTTTGAATTAATTCATACTTGTGTCCGCCATTTTCATTGAAAACATATTGAATGCTTGAGTTTATTCCTTTTCCTGCATTATATGAAGTTTTAAAATAACACCCGCCTTCTAGTTTGCATAAACTCCCTCCTGCGCCTGCAGGTACATCACTATTATTTACATTAGTTTTGCTTTGGATTAATGTATTTTCTGGCATTGAATAAATATTTTGAGTATAAAAATTGTATGATGAACCACCAGCTCCATTATCACAAGTTAGATTATAACTTCCAAAATTAGAATTAGTGAGTTTTGTTCCAGGGCTTACAAAAATTTTATAATTAACTCCGTCAATATTTCCATCAAATGCAGCCATACATCCGTCATATTCTTCACTAACTAAACTTGCGTGTTCATTACTAAAATACCAACAATGTGCAACTTCACAGTCTGCACTCACTAATAGGAATAAACTAATGAATGTTGTTAGAAAAAATGTGGTTCTTAATAAATTAAAATTCATTTTTTCACCTTCTTATAAGTGTTTGAAACAAAAAATATTGAAACTATTAATAATATAAATGCGATTATAGTTATTAATGGAATCATTTTTTCAACGTCCCCAAATTTAGTTTCTTCAACACAAGTCCCTGTGCAACAATTACCTTGAATTGATTCATATGTTTTTTGATTACAAACATATCCTGATTCACAAATTATACCAGTGCAGTTTGATTTTCTTAAATTTTCATCAACTTCACTAGTTTTTGATAAATCTGTTTTTTTATTTAATAAAAGTTCTATTACTTGTTGTTTTTTTGCATCAAAATCATCAACGATTAATATTAGTGTTTCTTTTGGTACAGTGTAACTTCTTGTAATAGAATTAATTTCTTCTGAAAAATTATCTTCAACTATTGTTTCGTCACCAAAAAGAATAATTATTCTTGAATTAATAATTTTTTTCTCTAAATCTACTTTTAAAAGATTATTTTTTTCATCATAATTCCATTTTACTTTCACAACAGTGGGGTATTTGCTTTTATACGCAGCCCTAATAGAGTTTAAATCAATATCAAAACACTCTTGTTCATATATTTCACCATCTTTCATTATAGTTGCACAAGCCTTATCAAAATCTTTTGAATCTATTTTGAAAAATTTTGAGATTAATTCATCAGTATCTATTTTATCTATTTTTTCATTATATTTTTCTAAAGATTTATTTGAACTAAAAATTTCTAAAGTTATATCAAAGTTTTCAAATTTTGGTTTTGTAAAATGATCAGGACTTCCAGTAAAAGTAATATTGAATGAATAATTTTCATCTCTTACCCCATTCATAAATATTTTCCTTAATTTTGCTGTTCCTCCAGTAACAATAATTCTACTTTTATAAATTGACTCTGTCCCTTCGTTGCTTAATAATTCTAAATTTATTTCATAAGCTGAGGGTATTTTTGGAGAAATCATTTTTACTTCAATTTCTTTTTCTTCTCCTGATTTAATATTCCCTATTGTTATTTTTGTTTTTTCAGAAGTTTTGCAAAAAGCACTTGCCCAATCACAAGTTGAGACTAATAAAACTAAATTCTTTTTTTCATAATTTGCTTCATTTTTTATAAATACTTTTCCACTAAATTCACTTAATGGTGTAGAAGGAAATCCTTGGGGCCCAATTATGTTTTCTCCAAAAAATGTTTTATCTCTTTGTATAACTACTTTTTTTATAGGGTTTGAATTTATTGAAAAATTCTTTGAGATTGGCCCAAACAATATTGAACTTGATCCAACCATTTTTGATTTTAAAACCCAAAAATAAGCATCTACTCTATAATTTCCTCCACCATTAATGTTTGGAATTGAGAAAGAAATTTCTTTTTGAGAATTAGGTAAAACCCAAATATTATCTATTGAATATTCACTTAGAATATTATCTTTTGCAAATTGTGAAGGGTAATTATATGCTCCTTCACTAATATTTAGGATAAGCCTTCCGCCGATTAATGGATAATCTTCAATATTGTTTATGTAAGCTTTTCCGGTTATGTTTTCATCAGAAGAAAAACTAGTTTTGTCTACATCAATTTTTATGATTCCATCCCAAGTAATGTCATTAGTGGTGTAAATTGCAAAAACTTGTTGACAAAATAGCAGTACTGCTAAAATAATTAATATTTTTTTCTTCATCTAATCACTTTTTTTATTACAATTATGTTTATTTTAATTTTTAATTAATATAATACTTTCATTTTTTGAATATTTAATTATCTCCCACTAATTATTTTTCCTGATGCTGGATTTACATAATCTGTTACTTCAATTATTCCTAGTCCTTTTCCTTGTCCAAAGTTTTTAATTATTGTTCCTTCAATAGTTCCATCATTAAATGAATCAACATCTTTTCCAATAAATCTAGCCATTAATAAATCCCCTTGTATCCAAACTGTTACAAATGGATTTTCTGATTCTAAAGAAATTTCGGGATTGACTGAAGTTACAAACCCTGTTTGTTTTAAATTTTCTAGTTCATTAAGTCTTTTTACAACAAAATCAATTCCTTCCAGTGCGAGAATCTCTAAATTGTTGTCAGTTAAGTAAATTCTTTGCACATTTGCATCCGCACTATAAACTAATCTTTCATAAGTGTTAGTTGTTTCTAAATGCGCTTTAACATTTATTTCAAGGATTGAACTTCGCTTGTTTCCAATAATGTTAAAATCAATATACTTTATGTCTTTTTTGCTTGGTAAATTTAAATAAACTAATCCAAATACAAATGGGTTTCCGGGTTCATTTACTATTATATCATCGGCACCTAATTCTGAACCAATTTCACAAGTCCCTATACATTTGGGGTGTGTTTCAATATTAAAATTATTCACTGGATCAATATATTCTATACTATCATCAATATAAGTTACCTTAATTCTTCCATCAATAGCTGCTCCATAAGGTTTGTTTATTGCAGGATATCCTGGTTGTGTTAAATAATTATTAATATCAATAAATCTAACTTGTATTTTATCTGATAATCCAATTTCATTATTTAAATCAAAATGTAAATTTTTATATAAATAATAATCTCTTCCATCTATTTCAACCCCGTTTGTTACCTCTACAGTATTGTCTTGACCATATGTTGTTGAAGTTTCAGTTATAGTTTGCATTGAATATTGTCCGTCAGTTTTAACCACAATACTTGGTTTAAATTGAGTTGAATAATAATTGGGTTTATCTAAATTTAAATCGTACCCAAAAGCATACAAGTTTACTCTTGGGATGTAATAATTTCCAATTAATGTATATTGGCAATCATTTCTTAATAAAACACTTTGGTTTGTTTCTTCAAGGAAGTCAAAGTAATCTTTTTCAATAGCAAAACACTCTTTACTATTACCAACACTCAACTCAACTGTTCTAACTATTGAATATTTTTTTCTAACATTGTTAGATAATTTAGCTTTCACATAAATTGGGTAATATCCAATAATATCACTAAAATTTGGTTTTGGTAAAGATGGATTATAACTAAGATTAATTGTTTTTATTTCAAATTCTTTTGTTGATTCTTTTGGGATAATAACGCTTTCAGAACAATCTTTTCCATCAACTTTACAAATAAGTCCGCTTTCAAGAATTACTTCAATATTTCCGTCACAATTATTGTTAATTACTCTCAATATTGCTCTTGAATTCCAATCCATTTTAATAATGTCAGAAGTAGGACCGCTGTCTATATCTACCCCAATACAAGTTAATGTAGGATCAATAGTTCCACAAGAACCAGCTTTAATTGTTCCAGTTAATTCTGAGTATTTGTAATTATCACTTTTACCATAAATACTATAAGTTAAACAATCACTATTGTAATTGTAATCATAACCTTCAAGTAAAACACTTAATGAATCTGAATCTTGTTCTCCTAAATTTATTGGGCCTGCAATTAAATTAGAAGTACTACAATTTTTATAAGTTCTTAAAGTAGCTGAAGAAATTTTTAAACTTGGATCTACCCCGATTTTTGGCATTACACTTAATGTAAAATTTTGTTTATTAATTCCAGCTAAAAAACAAGCATCTTTTAATTTCATTAAAGCACCACTACTATTTGATTGTATAAAGATTGTGCTTATTGGAGTATTTCCAACGCTTAAAACTAAAACTAACCACGAACTTTTGTCTTCATTCATGTACATGTTTAGGTCAATTGTTCCAGTTTTTTGGTAAGTTCCTAAATTTATTCCAGTTGCAATATTTTTCTTTTGTAAAGTTTTTGATTCATTAAAGAAAATATCCCCCGAACCATCCCCCGCGGGATCAAAACTGTTTTTTAAATGCAAATGAGAATATGCTGTTAGTGTTGCATTGCTAAGGTTTTGTGAAGTATTGTTAGTGATTTGTATTTTTACTGTATTAACAATGTTGTTATCTAATTTTATGTTATAATCTTGACTATCTGTTTCATTTAAAGTGAATTTTTCATTATTGCTTGTTGATTCAATATCAAAATAAATTCCAGGTTTGTATATTTCCCCAACAATAAATTCTTTTGTAAACATTAATGTTTCAGTTGAACCAATAGTGTCTTTTTCTTTTGATCTAAATTGTAAATTCAACAAATTTCCATCAGAGTTTGAATCAACTTTTATGTATGTCTCAAAAGTATAAGTTCCTTTTGGAATTGTTGTTTTACTCCAAGTAAAACCAGACATTATATTTTTTGAAAGACCGCAATCATTTATTGGGAAATAATAATTATTTTCTTTTACCTTAATTATATTATCTAATAAATTGAAGTTGCATGAAAATTTATTATTTTGTTTTCTAGGAGGGGAAGAAATCACTACATTTTTTACTTCTGCAGGGCCATTAATTCTCATCATTGATAATAATTCTTGGTAAGTTGTGTTTCCATCAATAACCGCATCCATACTTACAACATATTCTTTATCACTATCCAGTGAATTTGCTGTTGAAGGGCCAGTTAAATCATCATTTATTGAATATACTTCGTTGAAAAATACATTCACTCTTGAAGAATGTTTGTAAGTTACATTATCAGTACATCTAATTGAATAATCATTTGTTAGTAAAACGCAATTTTTATCCGAAGTAATTATTCCGTCAGAAATATTTTTATCAGAATTCAATATGAGTCTACAAGGTTGTTTTACACCTTTCAAAGTAAGACATAAATTATTAGTGTCAATTGTGTAAGTGTTTTGATCAAATTCTCCTCCATTATCTGGGTCAAGTGATGATTTTGGTCTTAATGCTATTTCGAAAAAATTATCTCCAACTTTTAGATTATTAACACTGCCATTTAGGAATAAGAAAGCAGTTGAGTAACTAGTTGAACTTGCTACAATATATAAATCAGAATTTTTTTTGTAAGAAAGTGAACTTTTTGTAATCCCTACTGCGCTAATAGGAACATTTTCAATTAAAGTTAAGTCTCCTGCTGAATTTATATAATTAATTTCTACATTTCCTTGAATTTGTGAATTATTATTTTGGTCAATTAGTTTGAAGGATAGTATACTTCCATTTAAATTTAGAAATACTTCAAATTCTTTGTGTTCGTTAGAATCAATTGTTTTTTGTTCAGTTACTCCTGATGCGTGATGTCCGTCAAGATCAGCTGAAGCCGCATAATTACCAGGGTTTAGCGAGGTATATGTAACTTCTCCTTTAATGTCAGTCTTTTTTCCACCATCTTTAATTGGTATGTGGGAAATTTCTATTCCATCAATAATTGTATAGTACAACAAATGTGCATTTGCTCCAAATACTATTTGGTTATTATCTTTTTCTTTTACTTTTATTGTTGCAGAAGAATTAGCAATTCCTTCCTCCATTGTTACTATTTCATAATTGTCTTTTGTATTCAAAAATTTTGGAATAAAAAACTTTGTGTAATAATTTGGTTTGGTTATTACTGCTAAAACTTTTTCTGAAATATTTGAGAACCCTTCCTTTTTGAATAAACCATTAATGTCAGTAGTATTTGGTCTTAGTGGGAAGTAATATTGATTATTTGTTTTTGGGTTTACTGCATAATAATTGTTATTCTCATCAGTGTATAATTGTATTAATTCAACAATCGCATTTTTTATTGGTTCATTATTAGAATCAACAACCTTAAAATAAACAATTCTTCTATTTTCAGGAGGCATATAAATTAATTCTATTGCTAATTCGGATGTTTTTCCTTTAGTAATTGTTATTTTTTTGTTAGAATCAAGAGTTATTGAATAATAATTTGTGTCCTCAATTGTAATAAAGTATTCTCCTGAAGGAAGAACTTTGTTTGCTATTCCTGAAGAATTAGTTGTTGCTTCTAAGTTATAGGCAATTTTATTGAATTTAACTAAAATATTTGGTAAAGCTTGTTTAACTCCATTAATGGTTCTATATACAAATACGCTTGCTGTTCCTTCATCAGCGGGTTGTTTTTTTAGATAAACTTTTTCTTTACTTTTTCTAGTGTCAATTGTTACTGAAACGCCTAGTGGGACATAACCGGGAGCGGAAGCTTTTGTTATTTTATAATTGCATTCTGTTTGGAGAATAGTGAATACTCCATCAAGTGCTCCATCATCTGCATCAGTAATAGTTATTGCTCCAGTTGGTAAAAATCTATTTTCACATTCATATTCAATATAAGCTAATCCGCTTTCATCATAAATTCTTTCAAAACTATCCTCATCATATAATTCAATAGTTAATTCCCTTGTTTCGGGTGGTTTTGGTGGATCGGGTAATTTGTTTAGTAGTATTTCTGCTTTTTTGCTTTTAAAAGACAAGTCTTTGTTATCCCAATTTTCATATCCGTCTTTTTGAGTAGTTATTTGGGCAATAAACTCTTCTTCAATACCAAAAAGGGCAGCTCCAAACATTTCATAGATATTATACTTTGGCCCCTCTGAAAGAACTTTTGTTTCTCCACTTGAATTAGTTGTTTTTTCTTCAAATATTTTTTCATTAATTGATCCACTAAGTATTACTCCTGATAGTTTCATTCCTGAAGTTGAGTCCGCAACATTAAAAACAAATTCATAAGGGGAAGAGAACTTAATTAAGTACGTTGCAAGAATTATTAAAAATAGTATAAATAATAAAAATAGAATAAAACTTGGGATCACTTTATCGATTGGATCAATTACTTTGTAAACAGGGATTTTTGGGTCAAGCCAATCAAGTAAATCGTACCATTTATTTTCTAAAGTGTAATAAAAATTTTTTACAGAGTCAGAAATTCCAACAAGAAACTTGGGAAGCGCCATCAAATCTACCTAATAAATATATTTTTTCTTATAAATTATGGGTTATTGTCATTTATAAGCTTTTTTAAAAAATTTTTTTTATTTAACCGCCAAGAATTTCTCTAGTTAAACATAAATTTGCATCTTTTTTTCTATTTAATATTTCAATTTTTCTTCCATTTATTGAGTCATAAACAGATTTTGTGTTCCAAAAAATTGTCCAAGAAGTGTTTCTTGTACCAATAGGGCTATAGTTTACACAAATTTTTTGGTTTTTTATTCCTTCTATTATGTCTTCTAAATTAATAACACTAAAATTATTGTCCATTTCATTTATTTTTACACTTCCTAAATTATTATCTAAATTTTTTGTATAAATTTCAAAACTTGCTCCATTAATTGTAATAGTGTCTCTTAAGTTTGTTGGCCAAAATAATATTGTTTGCAAGTATACTGAACTATTTGGTTTCAGTTCTGAATCAAATTGATTAAAGTAAAAATTGTTTTGATTTGTATTAGTACTACTTTTTTTATCCCCTTCTCTATAAGGTAGTAAAGATTCATCTGAAGTAATATTTGTACATCCATCAGAAACTGAACTTGCATAAGCAGTCCAATATGAAAAAGTGTCCGAATCTAAATTTAAGTTATTTGAAACACTAAATGCTTTTGACATGTTTGCATTATTGTCAGTAGTTAGTCTAACCATAATTGGTGTTGCATAATTTGGAGTAAACTCGTAATTATTAAAAACTGGGGATTCTCCAATATAAATAAATGATAATAATTTTCCTCTTTTTGTTAAATTAGTATTCTTAAAAGATGAATTTGGGTTGGTTTGGATATTATTAAAATCTTCATTTGGGAAATTATAGAAAAACCAATTTATTTTTGGGGGGGTTGGGTTACTATAAAAATCTACACTTATTTCTATATTTTCATTTAATTCGTTTGAGGAATTAAATAAATTTGGGGAAGTTAGTGTTCCAACTTCTTGGATTTTTATTTTAGTTTTATAAGTTCCTGTTTGAAGTTCTTCAAAAAATTCTCCATCAAATTGAGTAAATTTTACTTTTTCAAAAAGATTTTGTATCATTTCTTTTTGGGATGGAATGCTTGGGTTATATTCTTCTAAACCTAATTTGTTTGTAAATAAATTACTATTGATTAAATTTTCTATGCTTGAATTAATCTCTGTTGTTGAAAAACCTTGTTTTCTTATACTAACTTCAAATGTTAAATATTTTTCTTTTTCGGATTGCAATCTTAGTATTTCATCATAGTTTGTGTTTGGGTTCATTTCTTCTTCATAAATTTCTTCCTGGATTTTCCATGCTGAAATAATTTTTCTTGTAAGTTCAACTAATAATTCTTTTTTTGAACAATAAACCCATTTTGGATTTTCTTCTCCATTAATATCTTTAATATCACATTCATCAATGGAGATTAATTTGTTTTCTAAATCTTCATTACCTCCAAAACCAATATTTATTCTAGGGATTACTTCTTTCCCAGTTTGTCCTATCATTCCATCTTCCCCAACACACCCACTAAAATCTCTTCCTGCAATTAAACCAACTTGAAATTTTTGATAATCCAGTAAACCATATCTTAAATAAGTATTTTTTGATGAAGTGTTGTAGTTTGATGTGCAATTGGATTTTCCTAAAAATTGAGGAACAATATAATTTACATCTAATTTCAATTGAATTGGATTAATTGGCAAGTTGGATTTATTTACTTTAATAGTTCCATAAATTACCATTTTTCCTGTTAATTTATCAATTGTCCAACCAACATAATTTTGGTTAATAGTACATTCAACTCCTTGGCCTGTGCAATTAACAGAATATTTATTTAAATTAATATCAAACGGAGAGGTGTTAATTAAAGTAAAATAAATTGCTTTTTCATAATAATCAAATTTTTCATAAAATCCACCATTAGTGTCGTTTGGTCCTGAAATTATTAGAGAAGGCATTCCTACAAAGATATTTGTATCAGTTACTGTTTGAATATTTCCTATATTTGATTCATAAGTTCCGACTTTTGGGTTAATTACTTTTTTTAGTTTGTAATTATACCCTCCCATATTTGTTGAAGGTAGGGTGTATTGGAAATTATTTTTTGTTCCTTTACCAATTGTGGTTCCTGCATCAAGACAACCATCACCCCCATTAACACAAACCCCAGTTCCTGAAGATTCAGAAGGATTAGTGTCCACTGTTGCATTAGTTTTTCTAACTAAACTCCCAACAGTATTAATTGGGTTTATATCTAATAAATAAAAATCATAAAAATTACTTCTTTGAGTTTCAATATTTGTAACACTTAATTTTGCTCCGGGTGTTGCAAAAATTGAATAATTTACATTATCAATTGTTAAATTTTGTGTAACAAAACAGCCTTCTGAAGGGTTTATTCTTGCATTACTTGTATCAATAATTGTGTGACAAGATTCATCAGTACAAGGTTCAACAGGGGTTGTAGTTCTAGTAGAGCTAGGAGTACATCTTGTCCCTAATGTTTTAATAAAAACCCCATTACACAAAAGCTCATCATCTCCATCTTCACAAAAACTATTATCTCTATCCTCACAATCAACAGTGTAACCATCATAAGAACAACAAGTTCTATTCCCATTATCCCCATCTGAACAAACTGCTGCACAACCTCTTCCAGGGTATTTGACATTAGGTGTCATGCTAGCAGCATTATATGTCCCATCATAAACTTCAGCATAAACAAAATTGGTTATAAAAAATATTGTAATTAAAAAAATAAAAATTTGAATAATTTTTT
>DAOQRN010000001.1:46502-55327 GCA_035355675.1 archaeon | reverse complement strand
TAATTTTTTTAGAATTCATTTTTTCACCTTTTTAAAAGTTGATTTTAAAATAAATATTGCTATAACTAATAAGATAATTGCGATAATAAATATTAGTGGTATTGTTAATTCTTCAATAAAAACTACTTCCGGTCCGCAAGTTCCAACACAACAAAGACCCTCCATTGAAATAAACCCGTTTCCTTTACAAACTTCGTTTTGTTTACACAAATTAGCATCACAAATTATTTTTTTAGATTCTGGGATAATCTCGCTTTTGTTACTTAAATCAACTGCAGAGTCTAAAATCAAATTAATTACTTGTTGTTTTTTTGAATCAAGATCATCAATTATTAATAAAGAGGACTGTTTAGGTATCACAAAATCCATTGAATGATTTTTTAATTTATTATTTATTGTTTCTTCAAATAATATTTTTTCTCCAGAAATAATAATTACTCTGCAGTTAATTATTTCCTTTTTTAAATTAACTGTTAGAATATTGTTTGGTTCGTTATAAACCCAATTAACTTTTACAATTTCAGGATTTATTCTTGAGTATTCTTCAATCATTTCTTGTACATTTGATTTAAAACATTCTTTGTCAAATACTTGTGAATTATTTTCAAGTGTAAAACAAAGTTTATCAAAATCTTTTTTGTTGATTTCCATATTTTTTGTAATTTGATTCTTTGAATCTAAAGTGCCTATTAATTCATTTTTTTCTTCAATTTTTAGGTCATCGTTAAATACTTCTACTTTTATATTTAATTCATCTATAGAGTTTTCCTTAATTTCATTAATTTGTGAAATGTCATTAATTTGTGACACACTAATATCAAATGTGTAATTTTCATTTTTTGTATTATTAAAATTTAAAAAACCTATTTTGTGTATTACTGCTTTTTTTCCAAGTACAATCATTTGACTCTTGTATATGGATTGTATTTTTTCATTTTCACTTAGTTCCATATTTATTTCATAAATTGAAGCATTTTTTGGACTAATTAATGATAAATCAATTTCTTTTTCAGACCCTGCAGAAATTGTTCCTATTGGAATAGTTTCTACTAATTCAGTTTCACAATAAGAATAATCATTTTCGCAAACCAGTAATTTAAGTATTAAATCTTTTTTTTCAACGCTTGTATTATTTTTTATTTTTAATTTCCCTAGAACATTTTTTTCTTCTTCAACAAAAAATCCATTTTGACCAAAAACATAATTCTCAAAGTACGATTCGTCCCTTAAAATAATTGCTCGTTCTACAATGTCTCCATTAACTGAAAAACTTTTTGAAACAGGATTTTTTAATGTTCCATTAAATCCAAAAAGTTCTGTTTTTCCAATTTGTGAATAAGCATCAATTCTGTATTCTCCTCCACCAGGATTAGTTAAATTAAAATTTATAATTTTTGAAGAATTAGGTAATACCCAAATATCTTTAATTGTTGTTTGATATACAATATTATCATTAATTGCTTTATGAGAAGGGAAAAAATAAGTGCCTTGTGCAATATGTAAAACTATTTTTCCATTTTGAATTGGGTAATTTTCTAAATTATTTATTTCTATTGTTCCAGTTATTTCTTCATTTACATCAAATGTTTCTTTTGATAATTTTGCAACAATAAATCCATCCCATTTTGAATAATCTTGTGCAAATATTGTTGGACTAATTAATAGTAATAATAAAAATAATATTGCTTTTTTCAAAATGATTTCACCTTACCTTACTCCACTTATTGTTTTTCCCGCAGTTGGTTGAACATAATCTGTTATCTCAATTAAACCATACCCTATTCCTTGACCATAATCTCTAATAACTTCTGCATTTATTTCTGTTGAATTTAATTCAGAAACATCCGGTCCAATAAATTTTGCTTTTAATAAATTTCCTTCTATCCAAACAACTACATTAGGATTATTTGATTTTAAATATAATTTTGGATTTCCCATAGAAACAAATACTCCTGATTTAAACATGGGGATATCATCAAGATGTTTAATTACATATTCAGTGCCTTGAGCCGCATGTATGATAAAATCATTTGTGAAGAGTTGAAGTTCTACTGTAGTTTCATTTGGTTCTAATACATAGGTGTTTTCAGTTTGTGTTGTTTCAATGTATGGTTTTATTCTTATGTCTAAATTTTTTCTCCACAAATTACCAATAACATTCATATCAACATAGTCAATAGTTTTTGTTGATGTTGGTAAATTTATGGTTAATGTGCCTGATAAATAATTTCCATCTTTGTCTTTCAAATCTAAATCATTATCAGCCATAGAGTTTTTTATTTGACAATCAGTAGTTCCATTGCATGTTACTGTGGCAGTATTTAAATTAAAATTTGATTGTGGATTTATTCTAGTGCTTGTTCCATCACTATAAATTATTTTTAATTCACCATCAATTGAAAAACCAGTTTTAATGTTTCTTGAAGGGTCATAATTTCTGTCAGTGAAATTAATTTTTAACTTGCTGATTTTTCCATTAAATCTTTTTAAATCAAATCTTAAATTTTTATAGTAATGTACTTTGTTAATATTAAAATCATTAGGGGTTGCTTGAGAATTAACTTGAGTAGTGTCAACTTCTTCAAATCTTTTTTTGTTTAAATCAATATAACTTTCCCAATAGGTAACATTTCTATTAGTAGAAGTAACACTAAAGTTTCTTCCAATTACAGTTGCACTGGGTCTAAATTGGACTACATCATATATTGGTTTATTCAAATCTAAATTATAACCAAATGCACTAATAAATGCTTGGGGGACATAGTAATCCCCTATTTCCACATATTTACATCTGTTAACTAAATCTACGGGTAATCTGGAAGTATTGTTTGCAATAAAGTCAAAATAATTTTTATTAATTGCAAAACATTGGTTTGAATTAATTACACTAATGTGGGCAGTTTTTGCTATAGAATAATTTTTTGATTTTTCAATAATTTTTCCTTTAATATAAATTGGGAAATATCCTAGCACATCACTGAAATTAGGGGCAGGTAAATTAGAATCATAATCAATATTTTTTGCAGTGATATCAAAAATTACACTTTCTCCAAGATTCAAAATAGTTCCATTGCATTCTTGTGTAGTTCCTTTAATGTTACAAATTAGCCCTGTTGCAATAGCAATGCTTACATTACCATCACACCTAATATTAGTAACTTTTAGTTCTTTTTTTGTTCCCCAGTCCATTGTTGCCACTGGTTCAAATTCATTATTTGGTAAAGATCCATTAAAATCAACATCAATACAATTTAGTTCAGTATCAAGTGTCCCTCCACTTCCTGCGATAATTGTCTCTATTAGGGTTTGATATACATCCCCCAATACACCTTTAGCATCTACTTCAACTTCAATACAATCTTTATTGTATCTATAAATTCCAGGAATTTCTAATGAAAAAGTATCTTCAACAATACTACTATTGTTACTACTAAGATTAATTGGGTTTTGAATAATGTTGGCTTTATACCTTTGAGTAGTGTCATAATCATTGAACACAGTTACTTTAACTGAAGTGATTTTTAATTTTTCATTTCCTTCTTTTGGAATTACTTTAGCATCATATAATTGGTTTTCTACTCCAGCCAAAAAATTTGCTTTATCTAAAATCATTAGTTTTCCATTAACATCAATTTTTACAAACACTTTTTTGGTTTGTTTATTTGCTTCTTCAAGAACAAATACTAACCACCCTTCTTGATTTGGGAAAATGTTTAAATCAAAAGTTTTTGATTCGTTTTTTTGTAATCTTATTCCGTTTTGTATAGTTATAGTTTTTTGGTTTTTTTCTTGATTAAAATATATTTCTCCACTTGAAGTAAAATTGAATTGGTTTGTTGCACCAAGATGTGAATATGCTTTTAGAGTTCCAGAAATAATATCTTCTCCACTTTTGTTTGTGAGAGTAATTTTTAATTTATTTGTTTGATTTGTTAGTAAAAAAAATCCATTATTTTCGGGGGTCGAATTTCCAAGCATGGTTAGATATTCATTTTTGTAATTTATTCTAAAATACACTCCGTCATTTTTAAATGGCTCTCCAATTGTAAAATATTCTTTATATAAATCAGTTTCAGTTGTTCCATTGTTATCTTTTTCTTTTGCACGATAATGTATTTCTAATGATTTTTTGTCAGAATTTGAATCAATATTAAAGTCAATTACAAATAAGTATACTTTTTTTTCTAAATCTGAATTTGCCCATTTAAATCCGCCTTGAATATATTTTGACTCACTACACATATTTGCAGGAAAATAATATGTGTCTGGGTGTACTGAGTTAAGTATGTCTTGATTAATTGTATTACAATCAAATTTATTTTGATTAGTTCTATTTTCTCCAATTATTCCTGGACGTGTATTAATTATTTGCCCAGCCCCAACTATTCTAACTAAAGATAATAATTCATTATAATCAATACTCCCTGAAATAACTGCTCTAAAAACTGCAGTGTATCTCTTGTTTGAATCAAGAACATTAGTTGGTGAAGAACTATTGAGATAGTTTTCTGTTATTGGGTATATGTCTTTTGAAGGATCAAAGAAAACATTCACTCTCTTATTTCCTCCATTTCCATTTCCATCAGGAGTATTGTTGTTATCTAAATCATTATTTGAAATCAATTTTATTGTGTAAATATTATTCCCATAATTGAATGGATTGTCCCCGCCTAAGGGTAAACTCGATTGAACATACTTTGTTGATTTTCCAACTGCAATTAATTTATCAGTTTTTCTAAAAGCATTTTTGCTTTTGTAGTATCCATTTTCTTTTGTAGTTATTGTTTCAATAAGTGTTTTTTCATTTTCGGAATTCAAATAATATAAATCTATTGAACCAGTTAATTCATTTTCGTTTTTATAATCAACTAATTTAAAAAAGAAAATACTTCCATTTAAATTTAAAAATACGTTAAAATCTTTATGTTCATTTTTGTCAATTGACAGGGGTGATGAAATTCCTGAAAAATAATCCCCTCTTAAATCAGCACCTGCTGAGTAAATTGCAGTTTTTAAATAATTAAAATATGCATTTCCATCTTTGTCAGTTAATTTCCCATTTGGAAAAATTTTTAAATTTTCTATCACAGTACCTTCGACATTTATTGTTTGATACAAATAAGCACTTGCTTGATAAATTGGTTTTGTTGTATTAATATCTTTAACAGTTATTGTTGCAAAAGCACTATTTTCAATTGTTGCTTCTTCTAAAATAACTATTTGGTAGGATTCATTATATCTTACAATTTTTGGTAAAATAGTTTCAATTGAATATATTTTTTGTGAATCTTCTTTGCTAATTACTGCAGCAATTTTTTCATCTAAATGATATCCTTCTCTTTTGAATAAACCATTTTTATCAGTTGTTCCTGAATAATAAATCATTCTATTACTATTTTCATTAGTTGCACTATATGTTCCGTTTAAATTATTTGTTAAATCGACTAGTAATATTTGAGCTTGATTAATAGGAGTATTATTTTTGTCAACTATTTTTAGATAAATCATTCCAAGATTTTTTGATGGGATTAGTCTAATTTCAATTTCTGTTCTTTTACCTTTTTCTATTTTAATAATTTTGTTTGAATCCTCAGTAATTGGTTCATAATTAGCATCTCTTATTGTAATTATATAATCTCCAACGGGTAATGTTTTTGTAGCAAGTCCCGGAGTATTAGTAATTGCCTCTTCAATAATTGAACCTTTAGTGAAAGTTACGTTTATTCCTTGTAAAGGTTTTTTTGAAGTTCCGTTTAAATCATAAACAAATACATTTGCGATTCCTTCATCACTAGCTAATTTTTCTAAGTATATTCGATCTTTATCTTTTGTAGAATCAATAGTTTTTGAACTTCCTAAGGGGATATACCCCGGAGAACTTGCTTCAGTAATTATAAATTTACAGTCATTTTCAATAATTGTGAAAGTTCCATCAACTGCCCCATCTTCTCCATCTTTTATCAAAAATGGGGATCCTGAAAGTTTTTTGTTTCCACATTCATATTTAATATATGCAAATTCCGTGTCATCAATAATTTTTTGTATAGTTGAATCATCATATAATTCAATTTTTACTTGATTAGGGTTGGGTTTAGGAGGATCTGGTAATTTATTTAATTGTATTTCTGCTTTTTTGCTTTCAAACGATAATTCTTTATCGTTCCAATTTTCATAACCTTCTTTTTGAGTTGTTATTTGTGCAATAAACTTTTCTTCTGCTCCAAAGAGAATTGCCCCAAACATTTCATAGATATTATATTTTGGGCCACCAGTCAATACTTTTGTTTCCCCTGAAGCATCAGTTGGTGTTTCTTCAAATATTTTTTCATTAATTGATCCACTAAGTATTACTCCCGATAGTTTCATTCCTGAAGTTGAGTCCGCAACAGTAAAAACAAATTCATAAGGAGAAGAAAATCTGATTAAATAAGTTAGCAAAATTATTATGAAGAAAATGAATAATAAAAATAGAATAAAACTTGGGATCACTTTATCGATTGGATCAATTACTTTGTAAACAGGGATTTTTGGGTCAAGCCAATCAAGTAAATCGTACCATTTATTTTCTAAAGTGTAATAAAAATTTTTTACAGAGTCAGAAATTCCAACAAGAAACTTGGGAAGCGCCATCAAATCAACCAAAAATTTAATTTTTTAATATAAAATATATTATAGTAACTATGTATAATTATATTAAGAATATAGTTATACATCGATTTTACAAGAATATTGTTGCTTTAGGTTATTTATAAGCTTTTTTGGATTGTTTTTTCTGAATCTTGTCTTGTTGATTTTTTTATTATTAGTTGTTTAATTATTAAATCTGCTATTTTTTTTCCAAAAAGTGCTTCAACTTTACTAATATTTGATTTTATTTCGCTTGGTTTTTTTATTCCTGAATTAAATAATTTTCTTGCTCTTACTCTTCCAATTCCTTTTAATTCCACAAGAGATAAAAGTTCTTCTTTTACTCCATATTTTACTCTTTTACTTAATTTATTGCTTGGAAGTAAGTGTTTTTCTAGCCCTAGAACTTTTGAGAGTTCAATAGTGCTATAAGCAAGCCACTCAATTATTCTAGTTTTACCAAATAGTACTCCCGGAGCTAAATTATATTCTTTAAATAATTCTTGTTCTTTTTTTTCTCTAATCCAGTACTCAAGCATAAGTGCAGAAAAATACTTGTTTAATGAGTCATCCCCAAAAATTAATTTTTCTTCGTTATATGGCAATTCAATTAATCTTTCACTAAACTCTTCTTGAATAAGTGGTTTAATATTTTTTGGAACATTTAAAAGTGGAGAAAACTCAAAACAATTACTCCACGCATAAAGGTAAGAAATATTTGTGAATGTTTTTTTACTTTTTAGTGCGGTGATTAAATCAAATGCACTTTCTGGGTCTAAAAATAAATCACTCACTCTTTTACCAATGGGGGTACAAATATAGAAATTATTTTTGTTTTCAACAAAACCAAATTTTTCTAAATCACTAATAATTTCTAAAACAATATTAAGTAGTTCTCCAAAGTTTCCAAATTGTTTTGCGTATAAAGTTTTTTCAAAAAATGTTTCAATACTTTTAATGTCATAAATATCATTTGTTGCAATTAGAGCCAAAATATGAGTACGCAAAATTGGAACTATGGATAATTTTGATTCAATTTTTTCTATACTCCCATTAATGTATTTTTCAAGGATTAGTTCTTTTTGCTCTTCTGAAGAAGCAAGTACTATGCTTTTTCCTTCGCTAGAAAACTTTGGTCTCCCACTTCTACCAGCGCATTGTTTGTATTCTCTAACTGGAATTAATTCCATAGAAAATTTTTCAAAACGATAAACACTAGGGATAATTACTAGGTCTGCTGGTAAATTTATTCCTGCAGAAAGAGTGGTAGTTGAACAAAGTACTTTTATCTCTCCATTTCTAAAATTATCTTCTACAATTTCTCTTTGTTGATTTAATAATCCTGCATGATGGAATGCACTTCCTTGTTTAATACAATCAGAAAGAGAAGCACATTGTTCTGTGGGTGATTCAAGAACATTAAGAGTTTTACTTGATGCTTCATTTAATTTTGTAATGCTTTTTGTACTCAAATTTTTTGAAACAATTTTTGTAATTTTTTTTGCAAAACCTTCAGCTCGTTTTCTTGAATTTAAAAAAACTAAAGCTTGTTTATTTTCTTTAATTAAATTTTTGATTAATTCTTCTACATCACTAATTTTTTCAATTTTTTGATCTTGATAAGTAATCTCACTTTCAAACAGCACTCCTTCTATTAATTTTGTTGGTCGATAGTCACTTTCAACAAGTTTTGCATCAAGCCACTCTGATAATTCTTTTGAATTAGGAATAGTTGCGCTAAGTCCTAAAATTTTTAACTCTTTATTTCTGTTTCTAAGTTGAGTTAAAGCAATTTCAAGAACTGGCCCTCTATTAGAATCAAGTTCGTGAATCTCATCAACAATTATACAACCAACTTCACTCAACCACTCTGCTTTGTGTCTAAGTAAACTTGCAAGTTTTTCATAAGTAGTCATAATTACATCAAATTTTTTTAAATAAGAACTACTAGAATCAAGATCTCCTGTTGAGAGAGAAAATTTTATTTGAGGATACTTTTTTTTAAAATCTTTATAATGTTCACTAGCAAGAGCACGCAAAGGACAAGTGTAAATCACTTTTTTTCTTTTATTTAAGACACTATTAAGAACAAATAATTCTGCAACAATAGTTTTACCACTCGCAGTGGGTGCAGAAACAACAAGACTCTTATCAAGTTTATCTAAACACTTTTTTTGCATGGGATTAAAGTCTTTGAA
>DAOQRN010000001.1:11164-46402 GCA_035355675.1 archaeon | reverse complement strand
AAAAAACTTGGTGAGAAGTTTTTTTTATTCACTTTTTATTGCAGCAAAGTGGTACGCTTCTTCAAGTGCTAAAATCGCTTTAGGCAAATCATCAACTCTTAAAGAATCAGTTTTTTTCCACTCTTCTTTATCCTTGTAGTTTCTATTTAGAGTTGTTGTGAAAAACTTATTTCCTTCTTTTGAAGTGTTTTCCCAAACCGCAACCTCAATTGATCCTACCTTAATACTTTTAACTGGTTTCATATTTATTCCTCCTTTATTATTGCTATGGAGTTAGTGGGAGAAGAAAATACTTGGGTGATTATTCAACTTCTCCAACTAACAAAACAATAAAAATAATTTATTTCCCAAATTTTTCTTTTATTTCATAATTTTACATAAAAGAAATTTGGTGCCTCTCTTCCTTCAACACTAACAAATCTACACAATCTTGATTCAACCATAAATATTCCTCCTTTTAAGAACCAACTAATAGAGTCCAAAAAACAAATTATAGTTGGACTCTTTTTGGTTCTAATTATTATGCAGATTTTTTTATTTATAAACGCTGCTAGAGTACAATGCCGGTGGTCAAGTGAAAAATTGGTTTTTTAATTGTTGATTTGTTTGTTGGTATTTTTAAAAAATAATTTTTGAAAAATGTTTGTATTATTTTTGAAAAAGATTTAATAAAATTAATTAGTTTTTAAAAAAATTTTATTCTTTTGCCCAAACTTGTAATTCTTTTAGGGCACTTTCGGTTTCGTTAAGTTCATTAATTTTTTTTTCTAACTCTTTTATTTGTTTATCAGAAGTTTCCATTCTAAAATTTTTTAATTCATCAGCGTACTTTGCAACTTTTCTATCTTTCTTGTAAGCAATACTAGTTCTCACAGTTTCTGATAATTGTTTTCTATAATCTAAATCATTAACAAACATTTTCACCATTGGTTGCCATTTTTTATCAGACACTAAATGCGCGGGTAGTTTTACTGCTTCTGCATCTTTTCTATAATCAGAATCTATCGCCATTTTTGCCATGTGTTTCCAATAAAGTGGTTCTTTTAGTTTTAGCATTTGATTTGTCAAGTGGTAATTAGAAGCACTTTTGTGTGTTTTTTTCCAAGAATTTAATTTTTCATTAAACATTTTTCTTTTTTCTCGCACTTCTTTTAATTTTGATTCAAGAACAACATTATTTGGGTATGCAAGTTTTGGCCACTCTTTTTCGCAAGGATATGCTTTGATTACACCGCCAATAGAAAAATATCTTTGAATTGATACAAATCTTGGAGAAGATTTGTTTAATTTTTTAAATTTTTTTTCAAAAGATTTTATATCTGAAATAACATCACTCATAAAAAACACTAAACATTAACAATAAAGAATAGGACTTTTAATTTAAAAGACTTTTCAAATAAAAAATGATTACACAATTAGTGGTTTGTTAATTAAAATTTAAAAATTGAGGTGTAAATTATGTTTCCTGGTGGAGTAAATCCAAAACAAATGGCCCAAATGATGAAACAAATGGGAATAAAAGTTGATGAAATAAATGCTGAAAAAGTAGTGTTTGAACTTGGCGGGGGAAAAAAATTAGTTTTTGATAAACCTCAAATTCAAGCAATGACAATGCAAGGAAAAAAAACTTATACCTTAATTGGGGATGCGATTGAAGAAGAAGGTATTCCTCAAGAAGACATTGATATGGTTTCTGAACAAACTGGCAAAACTAAAGAAGAAGCAAAAAAAGCACTAGAACAAACTAATGGGGATATTGCGGAAGCAATTCTAAAATTAAAAGAATAAAAAAGTCAAAGAGTTTAATTAAATTTTGTTTATTCTTCAATTCCAGTAATTTGAACAATTTTTTCTCTTTGAATAGAAATAGTTAAAGTTAATTCAACTTCTTCACCGATTTTGTGATTTGTTTTTATTCTTGCAGGAAAAGTGGAATTAAAATCAAACTCTTTATTTAGTTCAGTGATAGTTACTTTTTCTAAAAAGAAATTAGCGCTCTGAACAAACATTGGAGAAAAACCTTTTTGTAATAATAATTCTTGAACATCATTACTTTTAGAAATAATTGTTGTTCCATAAACAGTTTCTTTTGGCAAAGTTATGGTGTTTGAAAAATCTTCTAACTCAATTAATGATTTTATTTTTTGGTAAACTTCAGAAACCAATTCAATATTAAAATCAATAATAATATTTTTATTGTCTTCAGATGTTATTGAATTAACTCCATCAATATTTTCTAGTTTTGTAAGTAGATCTTCACTAATTTCATTGTTTGAATCAATTGTTATTGTTTTGTTAAATGAATACACAAAAATATCCGCATTTTTATCAATTAAATTAATTTCTTTTTTTAACTCTTCTTCATTTAAATACGTGTTTATCTCTCTTTCTCCCTCAAACATTACATCCTCTTCAAGTTCACTTAAATTTAATTTTTGTTTTATAGTGTATTGGGCAGGAGAGTTTGTTAAATTAGTCTCTTCAATTAATTCAAGTCCACTAATCGCTTTTCCAATTAATTTAATTGTTCCAGAAACACTAATACTATCCCCTGGTAAAGTGTCTAAGCTTACTAAAGCACTAACCGTAGTTGATTCAAAATTATAATCTCTTGAAATATTCAAATCCGGGTTAGATAATTTTACAGTTGTTGGCGCACCAACTGTAACATATTTCACTATTTGTCCATCTTCGGGATTTTGAGAAAATAAATCAATTGCTAAAACATCATTTGAAACAATAGAGGGGTCTGAACCTTTTTTTAAGTATATTTCAGCATAATAAAACCAACCATTAAAATCAGCAAGTTTAGTTAATCTTGAAGAAACTCTATTAACTCCATCAATTTTTGTAACCAATGCATCAATTTCATCTTTATTTACTGAAGTAGTTAAAATAACTAAACGAAGAGCATTTAGTTCACTTAAAGCACTTGTTTCAAACGAAATATCATAAGAAAACTCTTCTTTATTATCAATTAATTGTTCAGTGCTTGGAGTTGAAGCAGAAGAATTATTGTCTTGGCCATAAAGTAGTCCTATCCCAATTGTGGAAATAACCATTATTATTGCAACACTTATCCCGACATATTTGACCAAATCATTATTATTCATAAAAGTCACTTTTTATAAAATTCAATATTTTTATTTGTTATTCCAATTACTTTTGTTATTATTTATTATTGTTTGGACTATTTATTTCTTATAATTAAAGCGGGTATAATACCTTTAAAAAGGTTCTCAAATCATGAGTTTATTATTGAATAAATTATATTGTTGGGTGAATTTATGGCTGAAATAAAAGTTGATGAATCAAAAAATAAAGAAAGCAAAAGAATACTGAAAGTAACATTCAATGGAAAAGAACTACTTGAAGGGAGAGTATTTGATACAACTAGTGCTGAAATTGCTAAGCAAAACAATATGTTTGATGAAAAAAGAAAATATGGCCCTCTTAGTATAATTACTGGAGAACACGAATTATTACCTCTTGTAGAAAAAGAATTACTAACAATGAAAGTAGGAGAAGTGCGAAAAGTAAAAATGACTCCAAAAGAATCATTTGGGGAAAGAAACAATGATTTAGTTAGAGTTACTCCTATAAAAATATTTCACGATCAAAAAATAAACCCAATACCTGGACTAGTAATAAGTGTTGGGAATGCTTATGGGAGAGTGCAAAGTGTGAGTGGTGGAAGAGTAAGAGTAGATTTTAACCACGCTCTTGCAGGAAGAGAAATAGAATATGAAGTAAAAATAGAAAATGAAATTACTGATAAAAAAGAAATTGCAGAAATAATATTTGAAAAATATTATTCATTTGTCCCAGGATCAAAAAAAGAAATAAAAGAAAATAAATTAATAGTAGAACTTACTAATGACACTTTAAAAAATTTGGAAAAAATAAATGCTTCAATTACAAGACTTGGTAAAGAATTCGGGATAGAATTAGAATTTAAACCACTCCCAGAAAAAAAGAGTGTTGAAAAAGAAATTATTGATGAAACAAAAAATCAAAAAGTAGATACAAAAAAAGAATAAAATAAAAGAAAAGAATAAATGGATAAAAATTTCGTTAAATTGATACCTTTTTAAAGGTTTGTGGTAAATGAATAGTTATTACTACTTTTTATAAAAATTGATGATTATGAGTCACTATAATGAAATAGAAGGATTGCCAATAAGCCTAATTAGTGAAAGAGTAAAATTTAATACTCCTAATGGGCCAGTGAGTGCTGCTACAATGGCAGAAGCAAAAAAAACAGGGACAACAACTGTCGGAATAATTGGAAAAGATTTTGTAGTCCTTGCTGCAGATCAACAAGCAACAATGGGTCACATGGCTGCGGATGATGACGCACAAAAAATATACAACATTACTGACAAAGTATCACTAACAATATCTGGTGCTGTTGGAGATTCATTAGCTGTTATAAGATTTTTAAGAGCACAAGCAAATTTATATGAAATAGAAAGAGAAACAAAAATAACTCCAAAAGCAGTAACAACATTATTATCAAATGTGTTAAATGGGAACAGATATTATCCATTTATTTTTGCTCCAATAATTGGGGGAGTAAATTCACAACCAGAATTATATGAATTAACTCCATATGGGTGTATTTCTCCAAAAACAAAATATGCAGTAACTGGGTCGGGGACAACATTTGCAATAACAACACTTGATTCGGAATTCAAATTTAATATGAAAGAAGACGAAGCAATTGCCTTAGCTATAAAAGCAATAGTGGCTTCAAAAAATAGAGACATTTATAGTGGTGGAAAATCGATTAGTATGGTAATTATAAATCAAAACGGGACAAGAATAGTTCCTCTTGAAAAAATAGAAGAAATAATTTCAAAAGTAAAATTAAACTTTACAAAAAAATAATGCGCTTTAAAAATAACAAAATTAATCAATGAAAAAATAAAAATTATTTTAAAAAAATAAAATTGCCCACGAATTTAAACACTGAATCTTGGACAACTTTAAAATAAAATTTAAAAATTAAAAAAATATAAAAAATAAAAAATGGTGAAATAAAAAATGGCAGTACAAAAATTAAGAATAGTTCAAGAAATCGAAGAAAAATTAAAAACAATTTTGCCTTCTTCTTGTGAAGTAACAAAAGTAGAAATGGAGGGGCCTGAAGTAGTTATTTACACTAAAAATCCGGCCGCATTTTTTTCAGCAGATAATTATGTTTCAAAAATAGCTTTTGAATTAAAAAAAAGAGTAAACATTAGGACTGATAAATCACTTTTAGGTCCACTTGAACAATCCAAAGCAAAAATACTTGAATTAATCCCAAAAGACGCGGATGTAAAAGACATTTACTTTGAAGAACCTTTCAGTGAAGTAGTAATTGAGGCAGTAAAAAAAGGAATAGTTATAGGGAAGGGTGGAGAAATCTCAAAAAAAATAGTGTTAGAAACTGGTTGGGTTCCACGAATTATTAGGGCACCAACAACAAAATCAGACACACTTTCAGGGATAAGAAAACATTTACATAAACACACTGACGAGCGAAAAAAATTCTTACTAAAAACTGCAGAACAAATATATGCTGACATTTCTACAAGTAATCACCAATGGATAAGACTAACTGGACTAGGTGGATTTAGAGAAGTTGGAAGAAGCTGCATGCTGCTTGAAACGCACAACACAAAAATACTAATGGATGCTGGGCTAAACTTTAGTAATGATGATCCTTATCCATTTATTGATGGATTAGGTTATCCACTAAGTGAAATAGATGTGATTGTATTAAGTCACGCACACTCAGACCACTCAGCACTATTACCTTATCTTTACAGACTAGGTTATGATGGACCAATTTACGCAACAGAACCAACAAGAGACCTCTCAACACTTCTACAATTTGATTTCTTAAATGTGAGTTTAGCTCAAGACAAAAACCCGCCCTATTCAGAAGCTGATGTAAAAAATGCACTAATGCACACAATCACAAGAGAGTATAGAGAAGTAACTGATATTGCTCCTGACATGAGATTAACCTTCCACAACGCAGCACACATACTAGGCTCATCTTCAGTACACATAAATATTGCAGAAGGAGAACACAATGTAGTATATAGTGCTGACATAAAATATGGATCAACAAGATTGTTTGATAATATTGATGTAAGATACCCGCGACTAGAAACACTAATAGTTGAATCAACTTATGGTTCACACGACGCAACACAACTAAATAGGGCAGATTCAGAAAAAAAACTAATGGACATTATTCAAGAAACAACACAATTTGGTGGAAACGTAATTATACCCGTATTTGGTGTTGGAAGGGGACAAGAAATTTGTATGGTAATTGAAGATGCTTACAAAAAAGGATTACTATCAGAAAAAAACAAAATTTATGTTGACGGAATGGTGAGAGAAGCAAGTGCAATTCATACAGCATACCCAGAATACTTAAGACAATCCCTTGAAAAAAGAATTTTAACAAATGATTCGCCATTTGATTCTCCAATATTTTTAGAAGCAAAAAGAGAGGATAGAGAAAAAATAGTGGCAGATCATGGAGCAATAATAATTGCAACAAGCGGAATGATGAATGGCGGACCCATAATGGATTACTTTTACAAAATGGCAGAAAACCCTGCAAACACATTAGTATTTGTTGGATACTTAGCAGAAGGAACATTTGGTAGAAAAATCCAACAAGGACTAAAAACATTCCCAATAAGTGACAATGGTCGGACAAAAAAAATAGAAGTAAAAATGAGAATAGAAACAATCGACGGATTTAGTGGACACTCTGACTTTAACGAACTAATGGGGTACATGTCCTCACTAAAACCAAAACCAAAAAGAGTAATAGTAAACCACGGAGACCCATCACGATCAATAGAATTCTCAAAAACCATAGCAGCAAAGTTTGGAATCACATCAACAGCAATAAGAAATCTTGACTCAGTAAGACTAAAATAAAAAAAATTTGAAAAAATAATTAAAATAAATCATTTTTCATTTCTTGTACGCGTCTTGAAGTTTTTCAAGAGCAGTTTTTGTTTTTGCGAGTTCTTCGTTGATTTCTTTTTTTACCCAATAATCAAAACTATCTGCTAGAGAATTTCTATTATCTGAATTAGGTGCGGGATTAATTTTATATTTAAGTCCGTCTCTTGAAAGTGTTCCAAGATCAATTAAACGATTCAAGTGGTAACGAATTAGTTTCTCACTAAAATCAGCTTTAGTTTTCTCTTTAATGTAAGATTGAATTTCAAGAGTGGTGGGATTTTCTTTTTTAGTAAAAAGTAAAACAAACAATGCATCAAGAATTATGAGTCCCTTGTCTCTTGATTCTTTTGGAGAAATAAAACCAGTAGAAAGCGCACACCACCTTAAAAGAGAATTTTTTGTTAAAGAAACACTAGCAGGAAAATCCATTTTCCTCAAAATTACTTCTTTTCTAATAAGTTCAGCTTCTGGAATCATTTTTTTCTCACACCCTCAAAATTAAGGAAATAAATTATTTCCTTTAGAAATAAAGTATTCTTTATTGTTTTTATTACTTTCTTTTGAAATTTTTAAGTTTTAGAATTTGGATGATTAATCGAATTTGGATTATTATTAGTATTTGGATTATTTTTTGAATTTATATTATTAGAGTTTAGAATATTTTTCAAGTACTTGTTCTTGTACTCCAAAGAATTTTACTTTTTCTTTTATTTTTTCTGCACGCAAAATATTATTTGTTAAATTAACAAGAGCTTGTTGTTCGCTTGGAGATGGTTCTATTTCTCCAGTTTGTGATTTCCAAAAAATTTTAACTATTTTTTGAGCAAAAGAAAAATTTGGGGAATGCGCATTTACAAAAGAAAGCGATTCAATTTTTTTTAAAGGAAAAGGCCCTGCCCTAATCGCACCAATAGTTCTCGGTCTTCTTGCTTTTTTTGGATGAATGGTACTTGCAAGAGCAGTTCTTTTTCGTAATAAATCAAGTTTTTGTTGTGTATTCAATCCTTTAGGTAATGATTTTCTCAAATCAGATTTAACTAATCTTTTTTGTTGCATAAAAAAACCTTTTGACTTTTTTTAAATAAATTTTTAAAAAATTTATTTAATTAATAACCAAATTGCGGCTAAAAACAATAATACTTTCATTAATGGATCAAGTGATGACACAATTGGAATATATGGTACTGCGAGCGAAAGTAATATTAGTAAACCCACTATTTGGTTTTTTGAAAATGATTTACCCATTTTAAAATCACGCTTTTTGACAATTAAATACTTTCGTTTTTAGTTTTTTTATCTTAGTGTTCTTCTTTTTTGAACAACTGGTTTTGGTATTTTTTTTATTCTGTGCATTCTTTTTGCAGAACCAAAAGCCCCATTATGTTCAAGTGCTTGAATATCGCTAAGTAACCTTTGAGTTCCTTCAATTCTTTCTTTTGATAAAACTCTTTTCACTCTTGGGGGATTCCACCAATTAGGTTTTTCCATATAACTTAATCCTGTAATAAATTTAGGGGAATCTGTAGTAAAAAGTCTTGGAACTTTAAACTCTCTAATTTTTCCTCTATGAACTAAATTTAAGTAATCGGGTTTTTTTGATTGTTGTCTTGATTGATCACTAATAGCAATTGCTCCAAAATTAATTTGTCTTCCTCTAAAATTTCTATCTCCTTTACTAGTTTTTTCTGCAATTAATTCTTGAATTAATTTATAACTAGTAGAAATTGATCCTCCTCCAATAACTTCATCAAGCAAAATTAATCTAACTTGTTTTCCTTTATTTCTTGACATAATTCTATCAAGCACTCTGCTATACTCACATTTCTTTTGAGCCTCATCCATGGATTTTGAGTAACTTGGAGGAATTTTTTCCACATACTTTGGCATAATATCCATAGTCATTTGACCAACTTTTGGGTAATAAATCATTGGAATTTGAGAACTCTTTCTCTCACTAGAAGCAAACAATTGAATTACTTTAATTAAAGGTTCAGCCCCTCTAAGTGGAGCAATAATCGCGGTTGGTTTTTGGGACAAAATACTTAAGTAAGCATGATACATTGCTTCTCGGAAAGCAGCAAGTTCAATTCTATCATAACCAACTTTCTTTTTTGCAACAAAACTTTCTCTAAACTCTTTTTTGTTTGCAGAAAATTTAGGTTTATCATTTACTCATAACTAATTATGCTAAGGTAGTAGTTAATATGTTTTTTGGATGGAAAAGAAGGATTTTTAAAGAAGTAATGCATTAGTGTTTGTAAATAAAAGGGTGGAATAAAAATGGCTGAAATACGAGCAGAATTAACTCCTATAAGAATGGTTTTAAGTGAAAGAAAACCAGTAGAACTATTAGTTGAATTAATTAATAATACTAATAAAACAGCAATGATCTCACTTGATATCATACTTGATGATTACATTGCATTTGATAAAGGTGGAAGAAGTAATTTCCAAACAAAAAAATTTGAATCAATGGCTCCAGGAGAAAGATTTAGAGAATACTTTGATATATTTCCAAAAGCATGTGTCGAAAAAGGGATACATGATATCAAAATCTATGTAGCAGAACACTATAACAATTCTTGGGAATATGTGACAAGCAAAAAAGTAAAAGTTCTTTCACTAAGAATTGAGTAAAAAACCCCCAACTAATTTAACACTAAATATTGGACAACTTTTATTAGTTGTTCAATTTTTTTTATTTTATTTAAACTTCTCCTATTCAGAATCTATTGCAGGTGCAATAATCAGTTTTCCTTTTTTTACGCCAAGCACTAAAAAATTTGATGGGGTAATTCCTGTATTAATAAATAAATGTCTTTCAAGTTCTAAAAAATATTTTGTTCTTCTTTCTTTTGATGCGAATTTTGGTTTAAATCTGGGGATTGATTTTTTGCCTTTAATTAATTCTTCAAGAGTGATTGGGTTTTCTTTTTTCATTAAAATTAATTCATTACCGACAGCGTAAGCTTCAAGGTTTGTTAGAATTACATGCTTGCTTTTGAATTTTCTATTGTAATTTTGAACTTTTCTTTTAAGTACCCTAATTAGTTCTGCCGCATTATGTTTTGTTTCAGTATGAATTCCGTTACGTGTTACTTTTTTTACTACTCTTCCAACATGGTGTCTTTTGATTATAACTTTCCCTACTTCGGGGTGAGTTCTTGATACATCAACAGAACGAACCCTTCCAAGGGGAGTATCAGTTAGATGCGGTTTTGTGTGAATGATATGTTTTTCATGTTCGTGTCTCCTCTCATCAGCATTTTTCAATTTACCTAATCTAAAGTAAGAGTTTCGACCTAATATTTTTGAAGCTTTTCTAAAACGAGAAACAAGTGAAGAAGGAAGTTGTCTTTTTGGGGTAGGCATAAATAACTATCAATATTGGGTTATATAAAAAATGATCTTTTGAGAAACTTTTTTCAAATTTATTATACTTTATTTAATTTCTAACTTAAACCAAATAGTGTCATCACCATTAATTCTAGTGTTTTTTATTGTTTTAGTTTTAATAAAACCCATTTTTTTGATTAAACTAATTGAAGGAGAGTTTGAACTCCAAGTCCTTGTAACAATTTTTTTAATTTTCTTTTTTTTGATTTCGTTTATTGCTTTTTTGTACAATTTTTTTCCAATTCCTTGATTTCTGTATTTTTTCTTAATAGCAATTCCTCTGATCCATCCTCTTTTTTTGTTAAAACCATAAGAAACATAACCAATAACTTTTGATTTATCAAAAACAAGGATTATTTTCAAATTCCTTTTTTTTAATGGGTGAATTTTTTGTTTTTTTGAATTTTTTTTCAAATTAGGTTTCTCTTTAACAAAATCTTTCTCTACACTTTGTCTAAAATCTTCAAATTTAGTATAATTTGAAGGATTGAGTGTGACATAAGTTAGATTAGTTTTCATTTCAATAATATTGATAAACTTTCATTTAATATTAACTACCACCGGCAAGACACTTAAAATAGTTTTAAAATAATAAAATTCATTTTTTTTGTATGGACAGTTTAGTTCAAATAGTATTATATTACTTTTCTTACTTATCTTACTTGGTGATTATTGTGGGTTTGATTGAGATAAAGAGTGTGACTATTACTGATAAAGGGCAAATATCAATAGGTAAAACCTTGAGAAATAAGAAAGGTTTTGAGGAGGGGTCAAAAATTGCTATTCTTAATTATGATGATCATATTGAAATAAGAAAAATGGATGAAATAGAAGAAAAATTTGGCACTGCTTTTGCAAGTGAAAAATCATTAGGGAAACTTTGGAACACAAAAAGTGAGGATAAACGATGGAAAAACCTTTGAAAAGCGATATTTTAGTTTTGCCTTTTCCATTTACTGATCTTTCTTCAACTAAAAAAAGACCTGCTCTTGTTATTACTTCTCTTAAAGGTGATGACTTAATTGTTTGTCAAATTACTGGACAAATTATGAATGATGATTACGTAATTGAAATTAGTGATGATGATATTTTTGGGGAGAAACTTGATGGGAGAAGTTTTGTTAGAATAAACAAAATATTTACTGCTGATAAATCAATAATTTTGTATAAAATTGGTTCACTCAAAAAACAAACAATGCAAAACATTGAAGAAAAAATTATTCAATTAATAAGAAATAATTAAATTTTAGTTTATTATTTGAAGTGGCTTTTCACTTTACAAATCTTTATAACCCTAATATTGTTCTTCTTTTTTTATGCAAGTATTTTTTCCATATGAAAATGTAAGACCTCAACAAAAAGAACTAATCAAAGACGTTGTTGAGTGCTTGAATAAAAGAAAAATTTTACTTGCTCATGCTCCTACTGGTTTAGGAAAAACAGTATCTTCGCTTGCACCCATAATTTCGTACGCAAGGGAAAACAGTAAAAAAATATTTTTTATTACTCCAAAAGTATCCCAACACCAGATAGTAATTGATACCATAAAAGAAATTAACCAAAAATTTGATCTCGGAGTAACTGCTGTTGATCTTGTTGGAAGAAAACAAATGTGTCTTGATCCGTTCATAAAAAATGTTCATTATGGGTTTTACGAAGCGTGCAATAAGAAAAAAAAAGAACACACTTGTAGGTTTTACGAAAATTGCCACGGCACTACTCCAAAACAAAAAGCAATAAATGTAAGAAGAAAAAGAGATACGCTAACACAATTCAATAACAATTACTTATTAATGAAAGAAATGTGCGAAATCAAAGCCCTTTGTCCATATGAAATAACACTTGAAATGGCAAAAAAAGCAGATGTAATAATTGGGGACTACTTTCACTTATTTGATAAAGATATTAGGAGCGGAATACTTTCACCAAACGGAATAACATTAGAAGATGTAATTGTGATAGTTGATGAGGCACACAACACTCCACACAGATTACGTGACATGTTATCCTCTTCACTTAATGCTGATTCAATAGAAAAGGCGGCAAAAGAAGCAAGGACTGCTGGAAATTTTGATGTTGAATTTCTAATGAACGATATTGGGAAAGAGATTATTTCCTTAGGAAAAAAACTTTCCTTGAGTAAGAATGAAGCAATTTTGACATTTGAAGATTTTGATTCATTTAAAAAAATGGTTAAAGGAAAAGAAGAAACCGTGCTTGATGCTGCTGGAAAATTCATGCAAAAAGCAAAAATAGAGAATTGTAATCTCTTAATGGTTTGGGAATTCATGCATGAACTTTTAAGAGAAAAAGAAAACACGCTTCATGTGATTGAAAGAAGAAACGGACTTAGGGTGAGCATCTATCCACTTGATATTGAAGAAACTGCTGGAGAAGTACTAAACCAAGTGCATGCAGGAGTCCTAATGTCAGGAACACTCTTGCCCCTTGAAATGTACAAAGATATTTTAGGAATAAAAAGTGCTGAAATGAAAGAATATGAAAGTCCATTTGATAAAAAAAACAGACTCAATATTGTAGTTGAAGGAGTAAGTACAAAATACACAAATAGGGGGACAGAGAGTTATTCTTTAATTGGAGAAAAAGTAAGTAAAATAATTTCAAAAGTTCCAGGAAACACAATAGTTTTCTTTCCATCATTTGAAATGCTCGGGGTGATTTCACCATTCATAAAAACAAATAGAAAAATTCTAACTCAAACCCAAGAAATGAGTAATGAAGAAAAACACAAAACCATCCACTCATTCAAAGCAATGGGGAGTGCTTTTGGAGGAGTACTACTAGCAGTATCTGGGGGATCAATAGCTGAAGGAGTTGACTTTCCGGGAGAACACTTACTTTGCGCAATAGTTGTAGGAATACCTTTTGCAAAGGTAAGTATCTATTCAGATGCTTTGATACGATTTTATGACCAAAAATACAAAAAAGGTTGGGACTATGCATATAATGGTCCAGCGTTCTCAAAAGCCATCCAAGCTGCAGGAAGAGTAATAAGATCAGAAACAGACAAAGGAGTATGTGTATTCCTTGATGAAAGATTCGCTGAAGAAAGATACAAAAAATTCTATCCAAAACACTTTGAATATGTAAAAACAAAAGAAGCAGAAAAAGAGGTAGAACAATTCTTCAAAAACTAATTTCTAATCATTCTTTTAGTTCAAATATTTGGTTTTTTTATCACTATTAATAATGGTCTTGTTGGGGGGTTTAAAGGAAGTACTGGTTTGATTAGTGGAAGTAAATGAAAAATAGTGGAACTTTTTATTGTGTTAGTGGAAGTGAAAGAGGAGTTTTAATTTGATTAATTATTTTCTCCCCAATTTTTTAATTTATCAATAATTTCAATTAGGGATAGTGCTTTTTTTGATAAAGAATACTCTGTTTTTACTGGGGTTCCTAAAATAAGGTGCTTCTCAATTAACTTATTTTTTTCAAGTTCCTTAAGGCGCATTGACAAAATACGTGGATTAATTGAAGAAATATCTTTAGCAATTTGGTTAAATCTCGCTTTATTGCCATTTTTATTGATAGAATCAATGATTTGAAGATCAAATTTTTTTCCAACGATCATTAATGTATTTTCAAGCGGTGAGATTTCGCGAACAGTTTTCATAAAAAACAACCACTATACATAGTATAGTTAGTAATGTTTTTAAAGGTACTTGTTTATATATACCTTAGGGTGTAATAGGTACAGTGATGTTTTATGGATTGGGTTAATTTTATTAGTGATCATCCAGGAAGACTTAATTTCCCAAGAATTGGGAGAAGTATTTATTCTGGAGCAAGTAGAGTGTCCGAAAGTACTTCAGAGACATTACTTAATTGGTTTAGAGAAACAGAAAACCAAATTGATTATTAGTGAATAATAGGATAATTTTTTCAACACTAGAAAGCTTGGTGAGCTAATTTAGTAAATTGATAAGTCAAAAATTGGGTGTTTGGGGCTCATTATTATTAGTTCTATTTTTTCCAATCTAAATAATTCTCAAAATATTTTTCATTTTCTTTAAACTTTTCACTTAATGATTTATACTCACTAGTTAGTTCTAATTTATTTGGAACCTTTTTTCCTTTCAACAAATCAAAAATTGCAGGGTTAGCTATTGCACTTCTCCCAATCATTACCCCACTAACTCCAATCTTTTTTAATTCTTCAACCTTTTTGATTGAATTAATTCCACCATTAGCAATTAGTGGAATTCCTCTTGACCTACAAATATCGACACACTCAGGGTAAACTGAATTATCTTCACTCTCATCACTATCTTGTAGTCCATGTTTTGGATTCAAAATAAAATAATCAGTATCAACATTTTGTAAAATTCTCAAATACACTTTGTGGCTTTTTTCAAACTCGGTTCCACCAAGCCTAAGTTTGATTGAGAAAGGAAAATTATGAGTTCTAACAATTTTTGCTAACCTATCCGCTTTTGATAAACGCTTAACCATCCCAGCTCCCCTTCCAGCTTTAATAATTTCACTACTTGGACAACCCATATTCAAATTGAACCCAGTAAAACCTTCAAAAATTTTAAACGAACCTAAGTAAGAATCAAGTTGAGTTTCATTTCCTGGAAGTAATTGTATTTCAACAGGAGTAGAGTCAGGAAAAACAAGTTTTGATAAAGTTGCTTTATTATTTCTAATAATTCCTTCCACTCTCACCATTTCAGTAAAAGTAACATCTGCCCCATACTTGTGACAAAGTGAACGAAAAGCGGGACCTGAAAAATTTTCAAGCGGGGCAAGCATATATTTGAACATAAAAATCAAAAACTAATGGCGTCTAGGGGTATGAATATTTTTAGCAACCCTTGCATTAAGGAACTTTGGATGAAGAGGTTTATGAATAATTTCTGTTTTTTTTCTAAAATCCTCAAAAAATTTTTCTCTATTAATAATAGGTCTTTTTGTAGGATCAAAACGATACTGGTCTTTAAGAGTGGGGTGTGGAGAAAATAAAGCACTATATTTTACAAGAGCACGAGTAAATTTTTCTTTCTTGTGTGGAACAAAAGTAGCTTTAGTTATTCCTCTTCTATTACAAACACTAACGACTGAATGAAGTAATCTTTTAGCAGTCAAAAGAGCTTTAGTTTCACTAGTAGGCAAATCAACAAAATGCATTCCAACCGAAGCAGGAGATTCTGGATGAAGTTTTGATACTTCCATAACACAAGTTCCGCTAGGTTCACCATTAAGAAAAGCACGAATTTGGATATTATGCTTACCAACAGGAGTACCACTAGAAAAACTAGACAAAGCACTACTTTCAAAAATTTTAATCTCGACTTTGTTCATAAAAATCACAAAAAAATAATTACAAAATCCAATCTGCTTAATAACAAAATACTATGTTCAAGAGGTTAAATAACTTATTCCTAAATCAAATTAGAAAATTAAATTTTAAAAAAGAGTGCTCAAAAAATCAAAAAAATAAAAAATTAACGAGTATATTAAACCCTCGTATTAATAATTAATTATAATAATACATAAATAAATAGTAAATGAATACGAAAAAAGTGAAAGAGAATGAATTTTGAAGAGTTTAAGTTGAGTGCTGATTTATTAAAAGCAATAAAAGATTTAGGGTATGAAGAAGCAACCCCCATTCAAGAAAAATGTATCCCTCTTGCTCTTGAAGGAAGAGACCTAATTGGCCAATCCCTAACAGGATCAGGAAAAACAGCAGCATTTGGATTACCAATTTTAAACAATATTACTTTAGGACTAAAAGGACAAGTACTAATTTTAACTCCAACAAGAGAGTTAGCTCAACAAGTAAAAGAAAACATTGACTCAATGGCAAAGTACACAAAAGTAAGAACAGTTTGTGTTTTTGGAGGAGTTGGGTATGAATGGCAAATTAAAGGGGCACAACAATCAGAAATAATTGTGGCAACACCAGGAAGACTACTTGATCACATAAAACAAGGAACAATAAAACTAACAAACATAAAAATAGTGGTAATTGATGAAGCAGACAGAATGCTTGATATGGGATTTGAAAAAGATGTTGATAGAATTTTACAAATGACTCCAAAAAAAAGACAAACAATAATGTTCAGTGCAACAATGCCTGATGCTGCAAAAAAAATGGCTTCAAGATATCTAAAAAACCCAGAACACATAAAAGAAAAACTACACGTTGATGTAAGCAAATTAAACCAAATATTTTACTCAATAATTAGAGAAAAAAAATTCTCACTACTAGTACACTTATTAAAAAACAAAAAAGGAACAGCAATAGTATTTTGTAGAACAAAAAGAGAAGTTGATAAAGTTACAAGAAATTTAAGAAAACAAGGACTAGAAGTAATGGGAGTACATGGAGATATTTCTCAAAACAAAAGAATGTATGCTGTAAGTATGTTTAAGGAAGGAAATCTTGATGCACTAATAGCAACAGATGTTGCCGCACGCGGACTTGATATCAAAAACGTTTCACACGTATACAATTATGATGTGCCAAAAGATCCTGATGATTACACACACAGGATTGGAAGAACAGCAAGAGCAGGGGCAGTTGGAGAAGCAATTACACTAGTATCAGAAAGAGAGGGAAGAGAGTTTAGTATAATAATGAAAAGAGCAAAAATAAAACAAGAACCAACTCCTGAATTTGAACAACTTGTATTAATGAAAACAGATCACATGGATGATAGAGAAGACAGAGGATATAGGGGCGGAAGAAGAAGTGAAAGTCACTACCCAAGAAGAGAATTTGGTGGAAACAAAAACCACTCTGGCGGAAATTATTCTCAAAGACCAAGATTTACAAGAGGGCCAAGACCTTCTTTTGGTAGAAGTGAAAGACCAAGTTATGGAGGAAACTCTCCAAAAAATTATGGAACAAATTCTACTTCTGGAATGATTAATGAAGAAAAACATTATACACAAAATACAGATTTTGCAAATAAACCATTTAGACAAGTAGAAGATTATCCAAAAAAACACTTTAATCCACGACCAAGAAGATATGATGACAATGAGGGATATAGCGAAAGAAGCCACTCACATTATTCAAATTCATCTTCAGAATATGGTGGAGAAAGAAAAGGTCACACAAAGTTTTTTAAAAATAGAAACAAAGGGAAAAAATTTGGTGGATCAAAAAAATTTGGATTCAAAAAAAGAAGATTCTCTTAAAATTAAAAAAATAATCAAAATTAATACTATTTTTAATTTAAATTTTGCTAAATTTTATTTTTTATCTTTCTTAAAATAACTCTTCCAGTAAAATCTTAAAAAGAACCACAAAAGAAAAACTCCTGTAGCAATAATAAAATCCTGGATATAAATAAAATAAATGATTACAGCAACTAGAAACCACATAAATATGGATTTATCATCATTAGTAAAATCATCAAGCACAAAAACCACTATATATTAGTAGTTGGGTAAGAATTATATAAATAACTTGTAGATTTGAAAGATTTGAAAAAGTTAGATTTATTAACTTCCAAGAACAGGATTTAGTTATATTTAAAGATTAATTTTGAAAATTATTTTTGGTGAAAAAATGAATAAAAAATCTCCCTCTGCAAAAAGCGTCTTGGCAGGAAAATCTGGTAATCCTTTTGAAAGAAAATCTGCAAAAAGAGATTTTAGAAACTTAAAAGCTCTCATAAAAATGAAAGCAATACAAAAGGGGTATGTTCAAGGTTGGTCAGTTCAAAGAATTGCAAAAGAAATTGGGATGAGTGTTCCTTATGTACAACAACAAAAAGCATTATTGTTACAAAGAAACCCAAAATTATTAGAACAAAGACTTGTTGCATTAAATAAAATACTTGCTGAACCAAAAAAAAGTGTTAGAAAAAAGGGAGAAAAATCAAGCATACCAAAAGGAGTGGCTATTGAAAGAGCGGCTGTTAATCGAAAAATAATTTATGGGAATACGTCTTCCAAACCTCGTGTTCCAATAATTAGAAAAAAAGCTGTTGCAAGAGCATTTAGATTAAGTGAAATGAAAGAAACAGAAAGTGTTACTGCACTAAAAAGCCAAAACATTGTTGCAGGAGTAAAAAGAATAAACCCACAACTAGCTTATATAATTCCTTCAAAAGAAGGGTTAAGTGTTGCTGATAAAAGAATACAAGAACTAGCAAAAGAATTAAATGAAGCGAAAAAAATTCTTGGAACTTATTCTTCTTCTGCTACAGAAAAATACTATGCAAGAGATAAAGAAATAAGATCTAATTCTTCAATTCAAACACTAATAATGTTTATGCGTGGTGGGCTTAAAGAAAACCAAGCACTAGAACTACTTTCAGAACTAGGAAAAAAACAAAAAGAATAAAATTTTTTTTATTTGTTTTTTAATAAATTAATTTTTTAATTAGTGATTCTAATTAAAATAAATTTCCCGTATTATCAGTTGGTTTTATTTGTCTTTTTTTCTTTTTAAAAGGCTCATTAAGAACACGAAGTATTTTACTTGGTTTCTTCTTCTTTCCCCTAACTTTACCCTCAACATAAGGGTACATATCTAAAATTACGCTCATTGGAGTATTTCTTGCAAATAACTCTTGAACATCTCTCTTTGAACTAATTCTCTCAATGTGTCTTTTTAGTTTTTCTTCTTTTGATAACTCTGGAAACCTTTTCTTCATAAAAGCATCTTGTTTTCTTGAAGACAATTCTCTCTTAAAACCCAAATAAATAATTAAGTCAATTCCTTTTTCAATTCTGTGCTGGACATCAGGGTTTGTATGATAAGCTCTTGGAAAAACACCCATTCTTCTTAACTTTGGAATTAATTCTCTCCTACTATAATCTAGTGCAACATTACCAAGGTTTCTTCTATCAACCTCGCTTTTATAAAAAACATCAGGTTTTATTAAAAGAATTTCACGAACAATAGTAACAGTGTTTTTTGGAGAAACACCACTAGCAAGAAGAGAATAAATACTACTATCAATTCCAAATCTAACAAGTTCTTGCTTTCCATTTCTTAGTTCTTTCCATTTAGCAAAAACCTCGTTTTTAGCAGCAAAACTTCTTCTCCTATCAAAAAGTTCATTATAAGTAAAAAGTTCAGCCAAGTTCTTTGCAAGTCTTTTTGATTGAACAAGACCAATTCCTTTCTTTACTTCAAAATCAGGCACTCCAATATTTGAAGATTTAATTAAAGCCTCTCTAAGAGTTCTTGATTTAACATCATTACTCCAAATGGTTTTAGTCGGAGCACTTTCAAAAAGCTCAAGTTGGGGGTTTTTCTTTAACCCCTCAACCACTCCAGAAAAAATAGCTTTTGTTTTACGCTTAGGAAGAGCACCAGTGATTCTAGTTCGCCTCAAAAAAACACCTTCATTAAAACAATCTTGTTATATAGTTAGCAAAGTAAGTACAATAAAAAACTTACTTAAAATCTTTTCTAATTAAATCAACTAATATTGGACTAAATAAATTAAACTCTAATTAAATAAACTAAAATCCTATAAAAATAAACACTTATTTTAGGACACTATTTCTTTTCTGCCTGGATCATTTTTTTGATTTCATTTCTCAAATTTTCTTCAGCATTAAAATTCATTTTTGACACATAAGGAATCTTGTATTTGTTACTCAAATAATCTAGTGATTCAATATCATCAGAGTGCATTAGTACTTTTTGTTTTGGATATTTTTTTTTAAGGCCACTAGCAAAATAAACTCCTACTGGAAAACCCGCAGGCATATTTACATCTGATACAATTAAATCAAAAGGTTTTTTTCTCATTTTTTGCAAAATCTCTAATTGATTTATAAGAATTGCTTTTTGTTTTGGACTTTTTGATTTTAACAATTGTTTTCTCTTAATTTCTTGAAGTTTTCTAATTGCTCTAAACCTTTTAGCAATTGCAGTTCTTGCTTTTGCAACAGAATAAACATGTCTATGTTTTACACCAACCTCTCTTGCAACATCATAAGTGTATCTGTGAATTAAATGATCATCATCAACAAAAAGCACTTTTGGTCTTTTACCTAAATCAGTTGCTTTTTTTTGCACTGGTTTTGGCCTTTTAATTTCTCTTCCTTTCATAACTACTTTGTATAATGAACTTGTATTAAATTCTAATTGAATTGAAAGAAGATAAATTATAGTTAAACAATTTAAAAAATTAATATTTTTAGGGATTAGTTTATAAAATAAAGTTTATTTAATTTGTTTCATGGAATTATTTTCAAAAATAAGAAAAGAAATTATACCTTACTTTGAAGGGGAAAATGGGTGTCATGATTTAGAACACACAGAACGAGTACTAAAAAATGCAATTCATATTGCAAAAAAAGAAGGGGCCGATTTAGAGATAGTGACTCTTAGCGCACTTTTGCATGATGTTGGGAGAAAAGAAGAATTAAAATTAAAGAAAACAATTTGTCATGCAGAGATTGGGGCAAAAATAGCAAGAGAAATTTTAACAAAACATAAATACTCAACTAATAAAATTGATAAAGTAGTTCACTGTATTGAGACTCATAGATTTAGAAAAAATAATCCTCCAGAAACAATAGAAGCAAAGTGTCTTTTTGATGCTGATAAACTTGACTCAATTGGAGCTGTTGGAATTGGAAGGGCATTTATGTTTGCGGGAGAAGCTGGCGCAAAATTACATAATAAAAAAGGGATAGTGTTTACTCCTGATCAAGAGATGGGTCCAGAAGACACTGCATTTAGAGAATTTAGTGTGAAATTAAAACACATAAAAGACAAAATGTATACTAAGGAAGGAAAAAAACTATCAAAAGAAAGACACAAATTCATGGAACAATTCTTTTATCAAATAGATAAAGAAATTGAAGGAAAATTGTAAAAAACAAATTTTTCAAAAAAAGTTACTTTTATTAACTACCGCAAATCAATAATTAATTATGAAACCTCATGGATTTTTTAGATCATCAAAAACTAGGAACACGAAAAGAAAACTTATTCTTGAAAAGTTCAAACGATCACTTAGTGAAGTTGACGCAGAACGTGGCACTCCTACTCAAGGGATAAGAAGAACTCCTCATAATGTTGAAAGAACTTGGGCAAAAAGGCCAAGGGGGAAACTCATTAGATTAAGTGATGAATTAACAGAAAAAAGAGGGAGAGTTGGATCAAGAAGAACAAGAAAAGGAGAAAAAATGAAACTTCACACTCATGTGCCTTTATGGAAAGGGGTAGGAGTAACTAATTCACTTCCAAGTGTTGCTGATTTAGGAAACTTGCACAGGGAAAGAAGAAATGTTAGAACTAGTGTAATTGCTGCAAAAGACCAACAAAGGGGGGGAGTTTCAGAAGTAATGGGGTACACTTTTATTAAAAGAAAAAAAGGAACAAAAGCATTTTTGAACCAATGGAAGTTAAGTAGAATCAAAACTTCAAGAAATTTAAAACCTTTAATAAAAAGACACCCTGCGATTGCAAGATATGCAAAAGCCGTAGCAAGAGGGGAATTTGTTAACAAAGATGGGTCACTAAATGAAAAATTGTTTAAAGAAAAATTCATTGCCGCACAAAGAGAAGTAGAAAAAGCAGGATTCAAATTAAGGTTTGTTCCAAACAAAAATGCAGGGTATAGTTGGAACGGTGCAAGATTTGTGAAAAAATAAAATTAAAAAGGACAAATTTAAAAAAAAAGGAATTTAGAAATAAAAAAGTTTATTATTTTTTTAATCTTCAAATTCAAACAAATCATCAATTTTTGAACCAAGAACTTTTGCAACATCATGTGCTAATTTTAAAGATGGGATATATTTTCCTTGTTCAAGAAAAACAATGGTTTCCCTTCTAACATTAACGATATCTGCAAGTTCCTCTTGGGTTAATTTCTTTTTGATTCTCGCTTCTTTAATATGGGTAATCATAAAACATCTCCTTTTTTGTTAAAGTGATATTTAAATATTAATAATGAGGAAACCATGGCAATATAAGTTAAAGCAATAACTTCGTTTCCACCTAGAGGGATGATATTAAGTTTGTTAATCCAAAACATTATCATTAAGACAAATATTGTAATTATCCATGACCAACTTGCACTAAAAGCGCCAATTTTCCTTGATCTTTCATCTTTCTTCACACTGTCAGGTCTTTTTTTCATTAAATGCCCTCTTATTGCAAAAATTAATCCCATTGTGCTAAAAACACTTCCAATTATGATCGATGTTTCATTAACAAAAAGTTGGATCCCAAGACCGACAAAGATTAGTAATAAACCTAGATTAAACATATTTTCTGCTTTCATAAAAAAACCTCTTTGTTAGACAAATCTAACATGTTATATTGTTCTAACATTTTCTTTTTAAATATATGTTTTTTTGACATTAATTGATAGAAGATTTAATTAATGGGTTTTTTATTGCTAAATTGGTTAAATTATAAAATTAGTTTTTTTAAGGGCAAATTTTTGATAAAATAATTTTTCTAATGTCTAAAAGTAATGCTAAAATACAAGCAAGTAAAGCAAGCATTACAAGAGGTAAAATTGATTCATAAGATAATATTCTCCAACCTTGCCCCATTATTAAATAACCTAAAACCAATCCAAAAACTACTGCAAAAATTATTTTTCCCCAAGAAGTTTTAATTTCACTTTTTAAATTATTTTTAATTTTTTCTTTTTTCATACAACAAATTAATTCCTTTGAAGTATTTAAATCTTTCAATTAAATGATTTTTAAATTTTTGTTGTTTTTTAAAATTTAATAATTATAGTTTTATAAGAGAAGATTAAAGTATTTGTTATTAGTACTATTTTATTATGAATATATTTGGTGCAAAAAAATTAAGTCTATTCGTTCAAAAACCTTTTCTCCGCGGTCAAAACGGTTCAAAAATAGACCAAAAATGGTACAAGCGAGAATATTAAAAAAATTAAGAAATGGAAACATGAATACAAGAAGATTTTTGGAAAATCAAGTGAACCCAAAATTAATGCGCCTTAATAGTTTAATGGATATAATAACAATTTACAAAAAAACCCCTTTTTCTGAAAAAACGCAAGCAATAATTGAAGCAAAACGAATTATTTACGATCTAGAACCATTAATAGAAAATGAATTGCAGCGTATTAAAAAAGCGGAAAAATTAGGTTCATTAATACTTGATCCATTTAGACCAACTAGTATGGGTAAATATAAACTTACAAAACTTGAAAGGGATTATCACATGAATTATAAAGATCTTTTTGCAATTAGCATTCAACTTAATAAATTTAAATCAACACTTCAAGGACAAAAAAGTTATTAAATTATTAGACAATTTAATAATTGGGGTATTTTTAATAATTAAAATAATTTAAGTAATTTTTATAATTAAAAAATTGGTTTAAATTATTTTTTTATTTTTATAATACACTAGTTCTTCTTTTTCTTTTCTTGTTAATTGTTTTATTTGATATTCTCTTTTCATTGCTTCTGAACGTGTATTATATTCTTCAGTATAAATTAATCTAACAGGTCTTTTTCTTGAAGTGTATTTACTTGCAACCCCTTTATTGTGTAATTCTAATCTTTTTTCTAAATCATTAGTTTGGCCGCAATAAAAAGAAAAATCTCTACACTCTAAAATGTAAACAAAAAATGACATAACTAATTAATGGAATAAGAAAGAAGTTAAAAGGTAGTGGTGGGGGAAGAATGATTTTAGTGAAAAGACAAATTAATGAAAAATTAATTTATTTTGGGATTTTTTTAGAGGGGTAAAATTAGTTTTGACCAATTCGCATTAATACATTTTTTTTATGACGAGGGGAAGAGTGGTATTTCTCTGCTAAAAACAAGTACTCTTTTTTGAGTTTATCAAAAGAAGGAACATTATTTCCTTTTAGTAAATCAAAAATGGCTGGATTAGTTACTGCACTTCGTCCAATCATTACTCCATTAACTCCAACTTTTTTTAATTCATCAACTATTTTTATTGTGTCAATATTTCCATTGGCGATTAAAGGAATTTTTTTTGACTTACAAATATCAACACATTCAGGGAAAACTGAATAATCCACACTATCCTTGTAAGTGTCTTCTCCACTTCTTGCATGCACTACAAAAAAATCTGGATCAGTTTCTTTAATTAAATTTAAGTAAACTTTTTCTTTCTTTTCAATTAATGTCTCTCCCACTCTCATTTTTATTGAAACTGAAAAACCCTGACTTTTAACAATTTTTATTAACCTATTAGCTTTTGTTATTTCTTTAATCATTCCAGCCCCCTTGCCAACAATTTTTATTTTAGGGTTAGGACAACCAAAATTAAAATTAAAACCCCTAAAACCAGTACTTACTTTAAAGTTTCGTAAATATTTTTGAAGTAAATCCTCTCTACCGGGCAAAATTTGTATTTGTGTTGGGGTGTCGTCAATTAAGAGAGTTTTTTTTAAAGAAGAAGCAGTTTTTTTGTAAATAGCATCAATTTTACTCATTTCAGTAAAAGTAAGGTCTGCTCCGTGATTAAAACAAAGTCTCCTTAAAGAAACATCAGTGTACCCTTCAATTGGAGCAAGCATATATTGAAACATATTAAATCAACTTAAATAAAATTTTTAATAATTTTTTTACTAAATTGTTTCCCAATTAAAAGTTTGAGCAAGGGTACCTCTTGAAGCAAAATGTTTTGCACTCTCAAGTACTCTATCTAAATTATGCACTTTTCTTGAAGGATATATTTTTACTTTTCCACCAACACTAATTTCACTAGATTCTTTCACTACATCAAATTTATTACTCATGGAATAATTTTTTCCATTAACCATAGCAGTAACAACATATCCTTTATTTCCTCCGCCAATAATCATGTAATTGTTATCATTTTTTTTCAAAATAACTGCGGTTTTACTTTCTCCATTAAGTCGTTTGATAGCATCTTTTACTTCAATAAGTTCAGTGCACTTACTTTCAATATCTTCCCCATCACTTTTAGGGTTCTCTTCAATTATTTTATCAATAAACATAAATTTCACCTTAAAGCAAAGAGAAAACAAGCATCTTTTAATTAGAGCAGTTGGGGGAAGTAGTCTTTAGTTTCTTTGGAGTTATATTTTTTTGCCGTAAAAATAAATTCCTAAAAACACTATTGAGTAAATCAATAAAATTGTGAGCCCTCCATAAATTTGGTCAAAAGCAAGTCCTCTTAGAATAATATCCAAAAGCAAGTCTTTTGCAATAGTCAATGGAAGTGCGCTACTAAAAGCTGCAACAATATCGGGCATTAATTTTGTTGGGAAAAGAAGACCGGATAAGAGTAACATTGGAATGAAAATTAGTAGTGAAGAAAGTACTACAGTACTGAAACTATTAGCAAATCTTGCAATAGATAAACTTAAACAAACAAAAGAAAGAGGAATCAAAATTAGTGCAAGAATAATATCAATAATGCTTCCGGAAATATTTATTCCTGCAAATAAAATTGCTACTCCTAAAATAATTATTGTTATCACTAAAACAAAAAATAATTGACCTATTATTTTTCCAAACAACCATTCAAGTTTTGTTGTTTTTGATAAATTAACTCTAAAAGCAATTCCTTGCTCTCTTTCAAGAATAACTGTTACCCCAGTAAGCAAAATACTTGTTAGTAAAAGAGCTATAACTAAACTAACAATAATCATTACATCCATGTTAGTTGCATCATAAAGATTTTCTTCTTTAATTTCAACCGGTCTAACAAGAGCTTCAGGACTCTTTTCCCTAATATCAATTATTTTTTGAGTGAATTCATTCAAAAAAACGCTTGTCTCTTTTAAATCATTAATTGTTGACTCTTGAAAAGAAAGAGTAGTATTTACTATGTCTTTTGAATCCTCTACAGTTAGTGAGATTCTTTCAAGTTGGGTTGAGAATTCTTCAAGAGTTAAATTTGATTTATTTAAATCTTTTTCAGCGTTTAGTAAAATACTTTCTGCAGAAACAATTCCTTCTTTTGCTTCATTAAGATCAACCATGGCAGAATCCATTTTGTTAATTGCGTCACTTAATTTTGTTACTTGTTCATTAACTTGGATTTCAAGAACCCCTAAAGCAGTAGTTGCTGGTTCAACAGAAATTGATTTAGCTGCTTTAATAGTTAAAAGAATTGAAGACAAAGCAGTGTGATACTCTTTCATATCTTTTCTAATATCATTAATATCAGTAATGTAAGTGTCAATTTTGATTTTTGATTCGCCTAGTTCATCTTTTGCAAGATCTACTTGAGAATTATAATTACTGCTAACTTCTTTAAAAAAATTAATATCCTCTTTAATTGAATTAATATCAATACTTTCAAGATCAACTTTTAGTTTTTCAAGTTTTGTTTTTGATTCTCCAAAAGTAGTAATAAAACTCTCAAGTTTTATTTTTTCAGTCCCTATTTTTTCTTCAACTAGTCTTAACTCTTCCCAAATTCTGTTAAGTTCAGTTTTTGTCAAATCTTCTCCAATTTGCTGAATTTTTGCACTAGTAAAAAACAACATGGTTTCTGAAGAAAGAGGGGAAACATTATCATAGTAAATATTCACCTTCATTTTATCATTATTAAAATCAACAAAAAAACCAATATCTCCTTTTCCTTGTTTTATTGAACTACGCATCTCTTCTTTTGAATTAACTACAAGTAATTTTAGTTTTTCATTTCCCCCCATTTTTTCAAAAAAGTAATTATAATCAAAATTATTATTGTCTCCGGGATAAGTTACTGCAATAATAGTTTTTGCTCCAGAATAATCCACTTGCTCATCAAGCACTACTTGACCACTTAAAGCAAGCATAACAGAACCTACAATTAAAAGAGGATAAATTATTATGAGTAGCATTACACTCTTTTGAGATTTAATTAAATTAATTTCTTTTTTTGCAAGCTCTAAAATCTTATTCATAAAAATCAATTTCCTTTTTTCATATTCTTTTTAATTTACTACTCTATTTTTTTACTCACTTTTTTGAAGTAATTTCAATAAACACTTCTTCAAGATTTTTCTTTTTGTATTTATGAATTAACTTTTTTGGCGCACCTTCTTGAAGAATTTTTCCTTCCATCAACAAAACAACATTGTCACACAATACTTCGGCTTCTTCAATATAGTGGGTAGTTATTACAATAGTTTTTCCTTTACTTTTTAACTCAATAATTTTGTCCCAAATATCTTTTCTAACACTGGGATCGAGTGCAACTGTTGGTTCATCAAGAAAAATAACTTCAGGATCATGAACTAAAGAAACAGCAATATTTAGTAATCTTCTATACCCTCCAGACATATCTTTAGCTTTTTTATTTCTAAATCTTGATAAATTAAACCAACTAATTAATTCCTCACTTCTAGTCTCAATTTCACTATTACTTAAATTGTAAATCAATCCAAAAAAATTTAGATTCTCTTTTACTGTGAAATCTTTATAAAAAAACTCTTCTTGAGGGACAAGAGAAAATTTTGAGGAAATAATATTTTTATTATAATTTAATTCATTATCATTATATAATATTTTTCCACTATCCGCTTTTAGTATTCCCATAATTATTTTAGATATTGTTGATTTTCCAGCAGCATTAGGTCCAAGTAAACCTAAAATCTCTCCTTTTTTTATTGAAAAAGAAAGGCCCTTTAACACTATTTGAGTGTCAAAAGATTTAGTAACAGATTTTACTTCTATAATATTAGGTGCCTTAATTTCGGAGTCACTAGTCATATTGTTAATTTAGGGGTTTTTACTTATTAAACTTTCTTTTACCAAAGATTTTTATTGGACCTAAAACACAAAATAATTATGAAACAAGAAGGATTTAGAGTAATTCAAGTTACTGAAAGTACATTGCCTGAATACTTTAATTTTTATACAAGTAACCTTGATGAAAAAACAATTGAGCGAAAAAAAATTGAAACATTCAAGAAACAACTAAAAAGAGGGTACAAATTCTTTTTTGTAGTTAGGGGAAGTGGAGAAAAAGTAGGGACTTTTGCATTATTCAAAAATCCCGCAACCACAAAATTTTGGAAGTTGCCTTTTTTTCCAAAAACCTCACTTGACTTTGCAGGACTATCAGTAGCAAAAAAATATCAACACAAAACACTAAATGACAAATACTCGCTAGCTTCAGGAAAAATACTTTTAGGGATAATAAATGCTGCAGAAAACAAAGCAAAAGAAATGGGGGCAAAAAGAATAAATGTCTTAATTGAACGAACAAACCTAAATTGGAGACAAGGAAGTTTTGATAGAGGAATAAACTCAAGAAAAGGGTATAAGAAAAACAGAACACTTACCACAAAAATGGCTATTGGAAGAATATACCAAAGAGCGGTAAAAAAAAGGAATTTACCAAAAATAACAGTACTGACAAAAAGAGTTAAATAATTTTTGACAACAAATATAATCCCACTAATTGTTGGACAATAGTTTTTAACTCATCTTTGTTTTTTAAAATTAATTTTTTTATTTCTTTTTTGCTCTTTTTGAAGCATCCATTATGTTTCTATCAGTTGAACACAATTTGTCTCTTTCCCATCTTGCTTCATTACTTGCTCTTATTTCTTCTAAATTTTTTTGCATTGCTGCCATTCTTTCTTTTTTTTTCTTTTTGGTTTCCATATAAAATTAAGAGCGCATCAGCATATAAGGAGGTGTGTACAAAAAGAATTTTTTTCTAAAAATCTCTATGGAAAAGAATAAAAGTAACTTAATTATAGAAATTGTTTAGTGGTGGAGTTAATGCCTATTCCAATTAAACCAAAAGTGCTAGTTTATAGTAACCCTATAAAAAAACCAATGGCTAATAGGTTTCCTGTAAAAATGCTTTCAGGTGACAAACTAAAAGATAGGGTTAGGGAAAGACTTTTGACTTTAAGAGTTAACCCGACAGAACGAGTGTCTTTGAAGAAAGGAAAAGTTAGAACTTCAAAGGAAAGACTTGAGGACAGACAAAGGAATAAATCACTTTATCAAAAAAAATTTGGTGGTGAGGGAGCAGATAAAGTAATAGTTGATTTTTTAAAAAAATCAAGAACCAATTATTTGAGCACTAATGAACTTTGTAGGGAAATAATTGGGGCTAATCCCTCTCTTAGTAGGACTATGGTTGAAGCAAGAGTGAGAGTAGGAATTGCTGCTGGAAAAATAACTGATTTTAGAGCGGCTAATAATCCTTACAAACACAAAGGATTTGTGCCGGGAAAATAAATAAGGGAATATTAATAGAAAATATGGAAAAAGTAGAAAAAATGTGATTAAAAAATAAAATTGTTTTTTTATAATTAAATTATTTATTTTATACTTGTGGACGGCAATTTTATTTTATCATCTTTAGTGTTTCTCAAGTCAACTAAAACAAATTTCTTTAGTGAGGGGGAATAGAAAGTGTTATTTATTATATCACTAATTCCAAGTTTTTCAAGTTCTCCTGCAAGAGTATCAATTCTTGCACGCATATGAACATTTTTTTCAGAAGTTGGCATCAAGTAATTTCTTGCACTAATTAAATCATGAAAATCGGTTACAAATAGTGCACTACTTCTTCCAGTAAAAGATAGGTGAAAATTTGCTACAATAAATTCTGGGTACTTTTGTTTGTGTCTTTTTAAAAATAATCTTGCTCTATTAAATGCTTTTCTTTGGGCAGAGGGTAAATCCCATTCTGGGACAAAGTGTTTTCCAGTTCTTCCAAACTTGTATTCTTTAACAAAAAAAGATCGACCCTTTATAGTTACTTTGTAAAATCCGCTCCCAGTTTCCCCCGCAACATTACCTGTTAAATTTTCAACTAAAACCTCTCCAATTTTTGCCTTTCTATTAACCCTTAGTGAAAATCTTTTTGCTCGAAGAAAATCTTTCAAAATTCTTGGATTTTTTTTAAGAAGTGATAGAGCTGGCCCTGAAAAAGCAACCTCGCGTTTTACTGATTCATTAGTGGTCTTTGACACCCACATTGAATTTCTTTTAGGAGTAAAAACTTTAGGAAAACGCTTTTGAGCCATTAACTAAAATTGCACAAAGGAAGAATATAAAACTATCAATTCAAGAACTAATCCTGGAATTTTTTTTTATCAAACTTTGATTATTGTAATTTAATTGTTTCAATTGGGTAATATTTTTTTGTAGTTAATCTTTTATTTCTCCTAAAACGCTAATTAGTATAGATGCCTATTTCACGTTTAGCTAGAAGAAATGTTTTATTACAAAAACAAAGAGATTTCATAAAAAGACACCCTACTAAAGCTGCTGCAAGAGGGATAGTAAAGGGAATTGCAACTTCTTCTGTTCCAGGAAAACCACTAAAAAGTGCAACTGTATTTTATGACAAACCAAATTACCAACTTGGTCAACAAGTAGCAAAAGAATTTAGAAGAAAAGGGGTTAACATACAAGAAGTTGGACTATTTAGGGATAATGTTGGAAAAGAAAATCGTGGACAAGTAAGTGCAATAAAAAAAGCTGCTAAAAAAGAAGCAGTGGTTTTTATAGCGACTGATAAAAATAAACCCAATCAACCATTAACAAAAAGAGGAAAAATGGGGTTAAATTCTTTTGATTATATTTACAATGATGTGATTGAATCTTCAGTGAAAAATAGAAAAACAAAAAGAGGAACAAAACTAGTTACTCTTTACTCGCTTGATAGAAAAGTGCAAAAAGCATTAACTCTTGACAGAGCTGCTCTTGTTGAGATGAGAAGGTTTACTCAAAAAACATTTAACGCAGTTAAGGGGGCAAGAACAATAATTGTAAGCACCACTGATGGAACAAGATTAGTTTTTACTCTAAGTCCAAGAATAAAATGGGCACAAGATAAGGGAATTGTTTCAAAAAATTATTGGGGAAACTTACCTGCTGGAGAAATATTCACTGCTCCATTAAAGGTAAATGGAAAAGTAGTAATTAATGGGTTTATGGATACTTTTGGAACACTACAAAAAAACCCAATAACTTTTTTAGTAAGAGAGGGAAGAGTGGTTAAAGAAAGTGTTCAATGTAAAAATTCTTTTGTTAGAAAAAAATTTATGAAATTAATAACTAATGATAAAAATGCGTCAAGAATTGGAGAACTTGGACTTGGAACAAACGCTGGGATAAAAGGAAGCAGTGGGAACATATTATCCGAAGAAAAAAAATTAGGGGTGCATGTTGCACTTGGGGACCCAATTCCTGAAGATACTCGCGCTCGATGGGAAAGTGGAGTACATACGGATTTTGTATTAAGAAAACCAACAGTACAAGTAGGTGGAAGAATTATAATGAAACACGGAAAAACCTTATTGAAATAATTTAATTATAATGATTCTTAAATTTGTTAAAAAATTAAATTATTAAAAAAATTAAGTTATTGAAAAAATTGTTTTTTATTTTTATTTAGTGAGTCTTTTTTGTTCCATTATTAAAATTTGTCTTAAAAATCTACTTTGGGTTTCTTTCAAAGTTCCTTTTCCACTAAGGTATTGTAAAGAGTTTTTACTAAGCACAATTGATTTTCCAGAATTAATGGACATTAATAATTTTTTTTGACTAGGGGTTACAAAATCTGTCGGGTTTGGCACTATTCTTGGAAAAATTGGGACAATATAATCAACATTTGAGTTACTTTTGTTTGTAGCACTAAAATTCTCGTCATTAACACTGAATTTAAAATATTTTCTCATCCCTTTGTGTTCTAAAAAATCAATAAACCACTCTTTGGAAATAACTGAAGTGCTAAGCCCATGAACACAAACAAACATTACTTTAATTGGTTTATTTTTTCTTCTCATCATTACTCTTCTTAACAACAAATTTGTGGAAACAACATTACTTCTTCTAATATCTCGGCCTCTAGCTTTAACTAAAGGGTGAGAGTTTCTTACACTTTTTTTACTTGGAGTTTTTTGAAGCATTAACAATTATTGAATTAAGTAAGTAATAAAACTAACCTTGAAACAAAAAATAATTAAATGGTGTGAAAAGAACATTTAGTGAACTGTTTTTAGTTTAAGGTTTTGTTTTTAGTAAAGTTTATATTTTTTGAAGGAAGGTAATTAGTTATGCCGACCATGGTTCCAAGTAGTGCTTCTGTTAAAAAGTACAGAAAGTATTTTCCAAAAAAAGGTCCTGAAAGAAAAGCACTAATGTTCTTACCTAATTTAATAAAAGCACCTAAAGAAAAAAGAGCAGAAATTTACAAAAAAGTTTTGGCTAGAAAAAAGGGTGAGAATAGAGAAGCGTTGATGAAATATAGACGGGTAATGAAAAAAAGAATGGGTGTGTTTAATTCTATTGATTCTACTGTTAAAGAATTTAAGCAAAGAAATCCACGTTTTGTTGGAGTGATTCTTTTTGGAGGGGTAGGGAAAAAAATAACAGCGCCAACTGATCTTGATGTAATGGTTGTTGGGGAATTGTTTCCTTCAGAAAAGAAAGAATTTCTTAGACTCTTAGAACAAAGAACAGGGTTATTTCCTGACACACCAGCGTTTACAATAAACCCTGACAAAGCAAAAGAAGTATTCTTGCATTACTTATCAAAAGAACTACCATACTTTAGTTCTCCTCGCGAATGGACCATTCAAAACTTTTTTGGGCCCGTACAAGCAAAAAGAAAAATAATGCTAGCATTCAAATCCGCTCAAAAACAACTCGCAACAAAACAACAACTATTTTCTGAAATTAAACATTAAATCTTGGACAACTTTTTTGGTTCAGGAGGATTGATTTTTTTTCTTTTAGTTAAGTTTTTATTTGGGATCTGAGTGTTATTAACAAAATTGGGGAGTTGATTTTAAATGGCTAAATCAAAGAAAAAGAAAGAACCAACATGGGATCAAATAGGGGAAGCTATTGGAAACAAAATTGAAAAAGAATGCGAAGTTAAGGACAAAAATTGGTTCAGTAGGGGGTGTTCTCAAGCATCAGGTTGTGGGGGAGCAATTTATGGGCTGGGATTCCTTGGAGCACTTTTTTATTTTATTACAACAGCAACTTCAATAACTGCTGGAATAATTGGAGTAATAAAAGCAATATTTTGGCCAGGTGTAATAGTATACGGTTTACTAAAATTCTTAGGAATGTAAAACTAATTAGGTTCCACACTCTTTAGTGTGGGACTTTACTTATTTTTTAGTGTGCCTTTAGTCTTTGTAGTGGTTTTTCTCGGCACGCCACTTTAGTAAGGATTTTATTCAAAAGGAATTAAATCTTTTTATGTTCTTAAAAGATGGTTTTAAATATATGTGGGTATGCATATGTATAGGTGGTTATATGTATTATAGTTCTTTACGAGTGGCTAGTACTACTAAGGATAAGCTTGAGGCTTTAAAGGAGCATAAGCGGGAGAGCTTTGATGATGTTCTTAATAGGTTAGTTGAATATGCCCCTCAAGTAAAAGATGAACTCATTAGTGATCTAGTTAAGGACGCTGAAGAATTTGAAAAACACCCTCATAAGAGATATACTTCAATACAAGAACTTAGAAAAGAAATAGAAGGGAAGTAAAAATGGTTTTTGCTTTCGAACGCTCGGACGAACTTAAAAACACTCTTGAAAAAATAAATAAAAAACATAAACTTCTCTATGAAGCAACCTTAAAAAAAATGGGTGAAGTAATCTCGCGAGATTCTCAAACAATCGATTATTACAAAAACCTTCGCCATGATTTGAGTGACTATAAACGAGTCCATGTGCTCAAACATTATGTGCTATTTTTTAAAGTCAATAAAGAAAAAAACCTAATTTACTTTCAAAAACTAAGACACCACGACGAAGCATACAAATAACTTAAAATGTTGGACACTATTTTTGTAGAAACAAAAGCTTTTATTTTATAGGGAATGAAGTTTAGTTATGGTAAGAAAAAGGGGTTTGTTTAAAGTTGTTGGTCACGGGGATGGGCCTAGTGCTAGGAAAGGAATCGCTTTAGCGTTAAAAAAACAAGAAGGTCGTTTAGTTGTTTCTGTTGAAAAACAATTTACTCAATATCAAAAAGAGTTGCGTTCAAGAGGGGTTCATACAAAACCTGGTAATTTAGTTGTCTTGGAACGCACTGATTCGGTTGACTTTTTAGCAAAACAAGCAGCTCACACTAAAAAAACCAACAGAATTTGGCTCAATATAGGGTTCAAAGTGTAAAAGAATGTTTGATAGTCGCTGATTACTTTAAAGAGCTACAATTTGTCACTCAAAAAGGAGAGGATTTTAAAAAGTGGCAAAAATGCTTGGATCTTATTAGTCAAGGAAAACACATCCAAAAAGAAGGACTCTTGGAGATTTGTCAATTAAGAGATTCAATGAATTTTAGGAAAGCAAAGAATAAAAGAAATAAGGAAGAAATAAAATTTTTAATAGAAAATAATCTTGGATATATTAGCGCTCACAAAGAGAATTTTATACATAACAATTCTAATGAAACTTTAACCTGGTTTGAAAAAAAGCAAGGAAACAATCTTGCGAGTAAGTAAAGATAAATTTTAAGGGCATTTTCTCAGTGGCAACTGACGAAGTACGCTTAAAGTTGCTCAAATTGGCTGTTTGAATCATAATGCTTCATAAGTGGCCTAAAAAGAGGGGGGTATTTAACCTCAAAATGCAATATAATGCCTGTTATATTGAATCTCGCCTAAGGAAAATTACAAGAAAATGAAAAAACGACCCACAATAATTTAGTACTGGAAGTGCCACTAGGTTCTTGGGGTGGCACAAAACCAAAGGTGGCTCAAATAGTTATGTATAAGAAAGTCCTTTGTGGGAAAAGATTTTGGTCAAAAAACAAAAATTTGAGCGAGAGCTTATTAAGTTCAAAAGATATTAACTTGGCATTATGACTGATGGAAGAAATGTTTCAAAAAGAAGTGGACAACCCACAAGGATCAATAGTAAAATGAGTAATGCATGGGCAAATAAAGAAAGACAAAAAGTAGGCCAAAGAAAGAAATAAACGGC
>DAOQRN010000001.1:0-11064 GCA_035355675.1 archaeon | reverse complement strand
TAAATATTTTTTCTAATTTTTTTAGCAAGTTCTTCAAGTTTTGCAAAATCCGCTTTAGGTCCATCATTTGAAACAAGATAACCTGGATAAGTTGTAAAGAAATCTTCTTTTCCACTAAGAACTTGTTTCCACTCTCCTTTTTTCATATATTCCGTCCCGTGCATGGGGATTAACTTTATGTGGGCATGATCAATTCCAGTACCCTCCATAATTAGTCCCACTCTTCCAACATCATTAAAACTCTTTTCAACTAACTTAGCAACATTTTTTGCCACAACAATAAATTCTTTTAATTCATTATCAGGCATCGCTAAAACATCACTAGGGAAATGCTTCTTTGGAATAACAATAGTGAATCCCTCAACGCTAGGAAAAGGGGATAAGTAAGCCATGTACTTTTTATTCTCCCAGATCGTTCCATTCCCTAAAGGTGGAATTCTTTTTGAAGCAATCTCGCAAAAAATACACTTCCCTTCTTTTGTTTTTGAATCATATTCAACCATAATATGACAACCATTCCTTGATTAAATTTAATATTAATAAATATGTTTCAAACAACCTTGTAATAAAACAATGCGGTTACAAAAAATACAGTACTTATAAATACTACCTTTTAGTAATTAATTAAAGGTGATTTAATGTTTGGAGATTTAATAAATATCGCATTATTTAAAAAAGATTTAAAAGAAGTGTCAAGAGAAGTAACAATGGGGAGTGGATTTTTCAATTACATTGCAGTGCTTGTAATTGTGTTAATAGTTTCACTAATCATTAGTTTTTTATCACAAATTAGTGCAGGGGTTGGATTTGGAACACCAATTCAAGCAATACTTGGTGCAATAATTGGCACAATAGTTTCAGTAATAATTTTAGGAATTTTTTTAATACCTGGAGTAATAGTAATTTCAGTAATTTATTTTGCAATAGTGAATGTTATTGCAAAAATGCTTGGTGGTAAAGGGGACTTTAGAAAAACAACAGCCATACTTTGGACAGTTGGGGCATCTGTTTTACTAACCTATTCTTTAGGACTACAAATTATTACAGGAATACTTCAATTTTTACTAGGATTTTTAGGAACTGCAGGGATAATGATTTTAGGATTAATTTCAATAGTTTTAATTCCAGTATATTTAGCTATTGCAATTATTTCATTATACTTAGAATCAAAAGCAGTTGGAGCAGCACATAATATATCAACAATAAGAGGATTTGCTGCACTAATAATTCCTGGATTAGTAATATTCTTAGTTTTCTTAGTACTTGGATTATTATTGATGATAGTTTTAGGGGCCGCATTTTTTAGTATTGCAGGGTCAGCAATAACAAGTCCGACAGGATATTTTGGATTAATGTAAAAAAACCAATTTTTGTTGTCAATTGAAAAATTGACAACTATTTTTATTTTTTAATTTTCTTTAATTCTAAAAAATGTCCAATAAATTGAGTTATTTTTTCGTTGTTTTAATAGTTATTTTAAATTTAGTGATTTATTATGAATTGTCCAACAAATAATGTTTTTTAATATTTTGGGTTTTAAATTTTAAAAATTATGGAAAATTTGTTCTAGAATATTCTATTTCTAAAGGAAATACTCTTTTTCCTCATGTTTTTTTAAGATACTTTTTGTTTTCAAAAAAGCAAAGTAATTTATTCTTTTCCCTTTATTCATACCTAGTGCCTGTCAAAAGGTCAAAATATTTAATAAATTTGTATTAGCCTGGTGTAAAAAATGTCTCATTATAAAGGTCCTACTCCGCGTGAGTGGCAAAAAGAAGCTATTGCTCATTGGAGTCAATATAGTAAGGGTATAATTCAAGCAGTACCCGGATCAGGAAAAACAATTTTAGCAATTGAAACCTTTTGTCAAAAACTTGATGAGAACCCTAATGTACGAGTACTAATAGTCTGCCCACGTTTAACCTTAATAAAACAATGGACTAATGAGATTTTAGAAAATACTACATTAAAAGAAAAAGATATTTATGAAATCTCTTCAAAAAACGAGGTTGCAGCATTCAAAAAAGCTCAAGAAAAATTCTCTCAATACAAAGTATTTATTTCAACATTCAATCAAATAAAACAATTCTTTTCTCAAGAGGGTTGGAAAAACCATGAATGGTTCTTAATAGTAGATGAAATGCATAACACAACTGAAGGGTATAATTTTCCTGACGCTCCAATAAAATACAAATTAGGTTTATCAGCTACTCCAAAAAAGAAAGGAAAAACCTCTACTTTTAATTTAGGGGGAATAATTTACACTTATTCTTTTGAACAAGCATTAAATGATAAAATAATTTTAGAACCAGAATTTAAACTAATTCTTTATTCAATTGATAAACAATTGTTTGAAAAAATCTTGGAAGCCGAAAATAATGCTGAATTAACAGATGCACTAATGGATAAAGCTTACAAATCATTCATGCATGATTCAAAAAAAGAGTATACTAAAGAAGATATCAAAAAACTCTGTGAAATTGATCCAAAAGATGGGGGAGTGAATGAAGAGTTAATTAAAATTGATAAACAACAATTAAACAAAAAAGCAGGAGAAGAGGATTTCTTTACTTCAAAAAATGTTGATTTTTTAGGAATACAAAAAATACTAAGTGAAAAATTTAATATTGGTTCTGAAAGTAAAGATAAAAAAGCTCTTCAAACACTAGTTTTTGTTAATAGAATAAAAAAAGCAGACCTATTGAATGAAATGCTTCTTGCAAATTTTAAAAAACCAATTTCACACTCATACCACTCTCAATGTTTAGAGTACAATTACAAAGGACATTTTGAAAGTATTTCAAAACAATTTGAGGAAAACAAATTTAATGTTTTAATTTCAGTTAGTACTCTTGGGGAAGGAATTGATTTTCCTTACGCGTCTTGTGGAATTTTAGCTAGTCCAGTTCATAACCCTACTGCATTTGTCCAAAAAGTTGGAAGATTATTAAGAAAATACAAAGATCAAGAAAAAGCAGTGATCTACTATTATGTTCCTTCTGAACTAATTACAAGACTTCTTTCAGATCCAAAAATTTCTCCAAATTACTTAAAATCAGTACTAAAAATAGCTGACGAACACAAGAATTTGTATTTTGTTGATAGACAAACTTTGCACGAAAAAAGAGGATCTCTAGCAGACCTATTAAGTCAGGGGGCAGCTTATGAGCGAAATGAAGATATTGAGAAACTAAAAATACCAACCAAACTTGACTCAATATTGAGGTGTTTTAGAAGAGTATATCCTAAAAGTTTTAAACACTGGAAAAAGTTTTGCACAGAGGAGGGTGATTTTTCTGAACTTGAAAGTAAAATAATAGAAAAATCAAAAACCTCTTTATTTATTGCAGAAAATTTAGAAAGAAATTTAACAAAAGTACATAAATTGCAAGAAATAATGGTTAAAGAAGAAGGGTATGATAAAGTAAAAATGCTTGTAGAAGAAGCAATACGATTAGGAGTAGTAACAAAAATAAAATATGGTTTAGAAATAGAGAATTATTATTTAGAAAAATCATCAAAACTTGACCCAGCAGAACAAAAAATGTTAATAACAGCACTAAAATCAGAATATGCGAATTTTAGAAAACAATCAACTCAAACAAAAAAAGAACTTGAAAAAATTCATTCACTAATTCCAGTACTAAAAAAACAATCCTCTTCAAAACAAAAAAAATTAGACGCAATGTATGCATTATCAAAAATATTTTTCTCACTCCAATCAATATTTTTAGATCAATTAGAACTTGAAGTAATAGCAAAACTTGCTGACGATGAAAGATTTGTGTTAACAATAGGAAAAGATCTTTTCGTTGCAAGTGCAGAAATCAAATCTTATGCCTATCCTGAAGAATTTGGTTATAGTAGATGGCAAGACGCTCCAAAAAGAAAAGAAGTTCCAATAGTGCCGGCAATTGAACAATTTTGTGTTGCTTTTTTAAAAGAACATCCAGAAGAAGTACTGCCAAAAGAAAAAGCACAAGAATTAATTAAGAAAATAAATCAAGAAACAAAAACAAATTTTTCAAAAGACGAAATCAAAAAAGAAATCGAAAAAGGAAAATTCAGTGGAAAATACTCACTCTCAAAAGCATTCTTCGCAATAGAAACGATTGAAAAAATGTAATTATTGTTTTATTAGTTCTTAATTAATTTTAATTTTCAATTAGATAAATATTGTCCAACAATTAACGTTTATTCGTAAGTGAATTTGTTTGCTTTTTTCTTTCTTGAGAAATATTCATATATTGGGAAAGCAAGTAAGTATACAAGTAGTGACCAAATTATTAGGGGTAAAGTAATTCCAAAGATTATTGTGTTTTGCCAGTATTGGGTTAATAAAATAAATGCGCAAAATAGTGCTCCAAGTACTGATAACATTGGAATTTTACCAAAATTTATTGGGGCAAGGTATTTTTCTTGTTGTTTTTCCTTAAGTCTAATGCTGATTAATGATACATTTACTAAAAAGAACACTAAAAAGATGGCTGCTGTAGTTAAGTTACCTAGTATTTCTAGATTTCCAACTCCAGCAAACAATATGGCTATTACTGCAGAAGCAACAATAGCGTTTGTGGGGGTTTTTGTTTTTTTGTTCACTTTTGAAAACAATTTTGGTAAAAGTTTTTGTTCTGCAAGTCCATAAATGTACCTGCTACACACAATGAGTAAAATCAGAACAGTGTTGAATGTCGCAAATAGTGCAATAATACTTAACCAAAAACCAAAACCTGGCATGATTGTTTGTTCTGCGACAAGTGCTAGTGGTCCTTGTGTTGAATCAGTTGTGCTTGAAGCATTAGATAAAACAAGTGGGCTAACCACACTCACACTAACCATTGCAACAAGAACATAAATTATTGTAGAAATAACTAATGATAATAAAATCGCTTTTGGAACAACTTTCTTTGGTTCTTTAATTTCTTCAGAAATATTAGCTATTCCTTCAAAACCAAGAAAAGCAAAAAACACTAAAGCCACTCCACTAAAAATTGGGGCAATTAAATCAAATCCAGTTTCTTGATTAATTCCTTCAAACAAATTAACAGCACCAATTGAGGTGAAACCAAAAATAATTATTAGAATTAATCCTATCACTTCAATGAAAGTGAATAAATTATTTAAAAATACGCTTTCTTGTATTCCTAAGTGATTAATTATTGCGGCTAAAATTATTACTATTATTGCAACAATCATTGGAGAAATTAGAAAAAATAATTTAAAGTAGGTGGCAAAACCAAAAGATACTGTTGCTACTGAAAATAAATTACTTAGTAGAAAAACAAATCCTACAAAAAAAGCTAATCTTTCATTTTCAAAAGCTTTTAACACAAACACACTCTCTGCTCCGCTTTTAGGAAACCTTGCTACAAGTTCAGCATAAGAGAATGCAGTGAGTGAAGCAATTATTGCTGCAACAATAAAAGATATCCAAAGTGCGGGGCCTGTGATTCCGGCAGCTGCTCCAATAAGTGCATAAATACCAGCACCAAGAATTACTCCTACTCCATAAATAGTGGCTTGAGTTAGAGAAACACTTCTTTCAAGCGCCAAAAAACCACCTACTTCTTTTTTGGTTTAATTTTTATTAAACTCACTATAATTAATAAGAGTAAAATTATTGTTATCAAATTATTGTCAGGAATATTAATTTCACTTGTGGGTTGTATGTTTTTGAATACACAACAGGGTGGTTCATTATTTAGGGTAAAACAAAATTCATAAAATCCTGAATTATTAAGTGTTCCAACATTATAATTTTTATTAGAGGTGTCACAAATTGTTGTTTCACTAAATACATTCTTTTTCTCTCCTTCAATTGAATTGATTTCAATTTTTAGATTATTTGAATTATCACATTTATAATTTAAATCAAAAAATATCCCTTCCATATCATTTTCAGTGTTAATTAATTTAGTAACTTTATTTATAGAATATAAAAATCCAGTTTTATTCCACCCACAATCTTTGTACCAAATTGTCCCTACTTTATCTGTAGGGGGTGTTCCTCCATTACATTCCGTATCATTAGTACATCCTGCTGAACAGGTTTTTGTTTCTGAATCAATACATTTTCCATCATTACAAATATTTTTTATTGCACATTGCTCTTCAGCACAGCAAACTCCATCATCACACAAGATAGTTCCACTTGGACAGGGTTCTGGATCTGATCCACCTCCACAAGTATTTGGGTTACATGGGGGTTCACAAGTACTTGTTGAAGATAATTGACAAGAACCATCTTTACAAATCAATTTAACTGAACACTCAAGTCTACTACAACACTCTCCATCGCCGCAAAGAATTTCTCCTGCTGGACAATCAGGTTCACACTCATTATCAGTTATGCATCCTGGTTCACAGGTTTGTGTACTAGACACCACACAATTTCCACTTATATCACAAATCTTTTTGAATGAACATTCTTCTTCAGTACAACATTGCCCATCTGCACAAAGAATCTCTCCTTCTTCACATTGACAATCAGCATTATCATTACACTCAGGTTTTCCTTTACAAATTGGACCAGATCGGCATGTGTCTTCAAAACAATATTTTGCTATAACACAATCTTCAGGGCTACAACATTCTCCACTACACAAAGGATATTCACATTGACAAATTGGGTCAGTTGGATTTAATTCACAATAATCTGGATAACAACCAGGATCAGTTGATCCGCAGCATGGGTCTGGATTTCCACAGCATGGGTCTGGGTCTGGTATACATGCTCCTGCACTACACGACTCACAATTTCCGCATGTTATTCCGCAGCATGGGTCTTGGTCATTGCAGCATGGGTCTGGATTTGCGCAGCATGGGTCTGGGCTATTACAACAAGGGTCTGTTAAATCTGGTATGCATGTTCCTCCGCTGCATATTTGGCAGTTTCCACATGTTATTCCGCAGCATGGGTCTGGATTTCCACAGCATGGGTCTGGGTCTGGTATACATGCTCCTGCACTACACGACTCACAATTTCCGCATGTTATTCCGCAGCATGGGTCTTGGTCATTGCAGCATGGGTCTGGATTTGCGCAGCATGGGTCTGGGCTATTACAACAAGGGTCTGTTAAATCTGGTATGCATGTTCCTCCGCTGCATATTTGGCAGTTTCCACATGTTATTCCACAGCATGGGTCTGGATTTCCACAGCATGGATCAGGATTATTTGCACAAGGATCACAATCACTTGCACTTTCACAATCTCTATTTCCTCCACAAACTTTTTGTCCGCCGACTTGAATACAAGTTAAAACACCAAAAACATTTTGTTGACATTCAGTTTCAACTACACAATCATTAGGGTCACAACAATCCCCGTCATCACAAACTATCTCGCCAGGAGCACATCCACAATCACTATCACTATTACATTCACTACCATCACACATAAAACTTCCGCCAGGACAACCCCCATCGCTTGGAAACCTAAATCCAGTTCCAGGATCTTGACAACAATTTTCTCCTGGACCAAGTTTGGGTGTGCAAATTTCTTCCTCCTCACAAGATTGATTATCACAAGATCTTATTGTAGTACATTCCCATCCGGGCATACAGCAGGTGTCTCCACAAACAGCATCACATTCATCAATTGGATTACATTGGGGAAATTCATTTGTTCCATCTTTTTGAGGAGAATCATCACAAGTTGGAGGTAATCCTCCATCATAATTACAAACTTTTGGTTTTCCGCAATCTGCTGCACCACAACAAGATCCATTGCAACAAACATCAAATACACTACAACAACTTTCTCCTCCATATCCATCAGGGCAACAAGTTCCAGAGCAACATTGCCCATTGCAACAAGTGTTTCCTGGCGGGCAACAACTTCCATCACAACAAGTGTTATTACAACAACTTCCATCACAACAACTTCCTCCGCCGCAATCAGAGCATTCTCCCTTTTTGCTTTTTGGTAATATTCCTAATTTTTTTAATTGGGTGATATCGAAAAAATAATCAATAAAAGTTTTAGCAGTTTTTGTTCTTTCAATAATTACTCCTTTACAATCATCATTACAATAAAAAATAGAGTTTTTATCATATTCAATTTCTTGGCAAATTTTGTCACCACAAGAAGGAATAATATTCAGTGGGTTAGATTCACTTTGCAGAATAATTGATCCAATTAGGATACTAAAAAATAAGACTATTGCAATGATAATAACTTTTGTTGGATCTGATTTCACTTTCATGCAATAAGATTATGTTTACTTTTATATATAAACTTTGAGTTTGATTAATTTTTTTAAATTAGAATTATGCCATTTAATTGATTAAATATTTTACAAAAATAAAGAGGGTCTAATACTAGACCCCCCTTTTGTTTCCATTTTCTTCCTCTCGGAATTAGTGGCCTTTACTAAGCTTACTTAAACTTCGAATGTTGTCATCCTTATTTTAAGAGCTTTTCACTTACTCAGGTTTGTTTTCCCGTTCAATTTCCTTGCGGTCCTCTTAAGGTACTCCACGCCCCTTTTCATATATCAGCTATTGCTGACTAAAATCCTTTTAGGATAAATTAATTATGGTTTAAGATACTTTTAAATCTTTCTATTTATTTTGATTTTTCGTACAAATAGTTAATAAAATTTGAGTAAAATTTGTTTATTTTTGAACTTTTTATTATTAGAATATTTTCTTCATTTGTATTAGCCCCATAATAAGTTGGATTCATTGTGCCAGTAATTGTAGTTTCAGTATCAAAAGTAAATAATTTAGTATGAAGAGTTTCAACAAATTTATTTATTGTAGTTCCTTCTACTTTTTGAAAAGGGGCACTAAACTCAGTTAATCCATAATAATCAACAAGCCCATTTACTTTCACATTATTATTATTTTTTATTGAATCAATAATATTATTGTTAGTAAATGCATAAGTTGCAAATAAAATTTTTTCTTTAGAGTTATTAATTTCTTTAATTATTTGTCCTTCACAATCTTCTCTTGGGCAAAAATAGGGAGTAATAAAAGTATTATCATTAATTTTTATCTGAGTTTTTGTGGTATTTTTGTCTTTTTCTTTTTTCCCCAAATACAATGTCCAAAAATCAGTATTGTATTCTTTTGCTAATTCATTTGAATTAATAATTAAAAGATCATGTAGATTTTTTTCAATCGTGTTTTCATTAAAAATAACACTTCCAGTTATTACAATATTTTTATCTATTATACAATAATTATTGTGCATCATTCCTTCTCTATTTTCATCATCAAATTTAACAAAAGGCAAATAAATTCTTTTGTTCCCCTTATAATCCGAGTTGATAAACAAACGAACTTTAATATTCTTCTCTTTTTCTATCAATAATTCTTCTAATTCTTTATGATTTAAAGATCTGAAAGCACAATGAATTTCACTTTTTGCATTAGTTATTACTTCAAACATTTCTTCTAATGCCTTTTCTTGTGGTAATATATAAATTGAGATATTTTCTTCTTTATATTCTAATTCTTCATGATCAAAATGATAAGCAGCAATTGGTGAAAAGTAGGTTAGAAGTAAATATATCATTATGGTTATGATTAAGCACATTGAAAAAATAATTATTATTAATTTTTTATTAATTTTATTTCGCATTTTAATCCTCTTTATTTATTAAAGAATTTATTTTAAAAAAAGATTTTGAACAAATAGTATAAAATGGGACAGTTTGTATTAAATTAGTCATTGCTCTAATCAAGATTGTTAAAAATAATAGTCCTACTATTAAACCTGATATTTTTAAATCATAATTTATTATAAAAAATCCAAAATAAGTTAAATAAAATAATCTGTAAAATCCAACAAAACTTTTTATTTGTTGGTTTATTGGTATGTGGCTAGTTTTGTTTTTTATTTTTTTTGAAAGGTCAATTTCAATGTTAGTTATTCCTAATTTGAATGCTTTTTCTTTAGGTAATTTAGATATTTTTTTTAAAACTGTAAAAAAGTCAGTTTCGTGGTTTGGTAAATTGTCTTTTTTTCTTTTTTCTTCTTTAACAAGAAAATAAAAAATTACAAAAAAAGGAATAGAAATTGAAAAGTAAATAAATAGGTTTATATCAAAAACAAAAATAATAATTGAAATAAAAATGATCTTTGTTAAATCTAATAAATTATTATACATTGTTTTTAATAATAATAAATATAACCCCATATCTTTTGTCAAAATATCTGATTTTGTTTCTAAAAATTTTGTTAAATTATTTTTGTATTTTACTAAAATTAACTCTTTTATGTTTTTTTCTATCTTTAAAAAATATTTTGTTTTGTATTTTTCTATTTTTGTATCAATGATTAATTTAAATAAATAAAGTAATGAAAAAAATAAAGTGTAAATAATTAAAGGGTTGGTAGAGGGCTCTAAAAACAAGTATCTTACATAAATTTGGGTTATTATTGGGAATGAGGAGTAAATCATTATTGAAATCATTGATAATATTAAAAAAAATATTATTCTTTTTTTATCAAAAAAAGTTATTTTTCTAAAGTTTTTATTTTTTAATATAAAAATAGGGTTTAATTCAATTTTCATATTAATATTAGTTATTATCTATTTAAAACCCTTTTATAATAAGTTATTTTTATAATTAACATTTTAGTAATTTCTTTTAGTTTATTGTTTTTTTCTTATTCTTATGATTTTGCTCTTTTTTTTTGTTTTTCTATTAATTGCGTGTGGTCCTTCTTCTTTGAACAATTTTTTTTGTAATTTACTTCTGCCATAAGTTTTTTGTCTAAAATCCTTTGTGGTTGAAAAAATAAAATAACCAAAGATAAGAACTATTATGAATGCAACAATTTTATATTCAAAAGGAATTGGGGTTCCATCAGAGTAATTTATGTTTATTTCAGGGTCTAAGTATAAGTAAATACTAAAAGCAAGAGTAAAAATGAAAACAATTTCAGCAAACATTAGTACAATTATTTTTCTATTTGCGTGAATTATTTTTTCTTTAGATACCAAAAAAATAAATCCTACAAGTTCACTATGTACCTTTTGTACTTGTTTGTCTCTCAATACTACTCCAACATAAACAATAACATAAAACAATATTGAAGCAACGAGCCAT